>JAIELD010000029.1 GCA_019753285.1 Beijerinckiaceae bacterium
ACGGACTCTCGATCATCCGGGACCTCAAGAGCCGCATCAACGTTCCCGTCATCATGCTGACGGCGACCGCGAGCCCGATCGACCGCGTGGTCGGGCTCGAACTCGGCGCCGACGACTACGTCGCAAAGCCCTGCGAGCTGCGCGAGTTGATGGCGCGCATCCGCTCGGTGCTTCGCCGCAGCAATGCCCTGCCGCCGGGCTTCCGTCGGCCGGACGCCGTCACGATCTACGCGTTCGACGGATGGACGATCGATACCCGCAAGCGCACGCTCAGCTCTCCGCAGGGCGCGCTCGTCGAACTCACTTCGGGCGAGTTCGACCTGCTGCATGTGTTCGTCGAGCACGCCAACGAGGTGCTGAGCCGCGACCAGCTGCTCGATCTTGCGCGCGGACGCTCCACCGTCGCGTTCGACCGCGCCATCGACGTGCAGATCAGCCGCCTCAGACGCAAGATCGAACCTGACAGCCAGCAGCCCACCATCATCAAGACGGTGCGCAGCGAGGGCTACATCATGACCTCGGTCATCGAGAAGAGGGCCGAGCCCGACCGCGGGCGGCCGCGGTGACACCAGGCCGACCAGCCTCGAGCATGCGTAGCCGATGAGCCGCTTGTCACGCCTGTTCGGCGCGGGGCCGCGCCTGGCCACCCGCATCGCGCTCATCATCATCCTGCCATTGATCGCCATCCAGATGATCAATTTCGGGATGTTCCTGCTGCTGCCGAAAGCGACGATCCATCTCTATCGCAGCGAGTGGGTGCTCGCCGTCTCGGAACGGATCACGCGCGAGGTGTTCGAGGCACCGCCGCATCGGCGTCAGGCGATATTGGCAGCCGTACCGGAGAAGCAATGGCTCGATCTTTCCTGGCAGTCGTCCTCGCCGCGCGAGCCCGGCAATGATTTTGCCATCCCCGAATTGAGGAGGTTCGAAGCCGCGTTGATGGGCAAGCTCGGTCCGCTCGCACGCTCGGCCTCGATCATACCGATCGGGCGGCACCCTCCACGTTCGATGAGCGCGCATGTCGAGATGGTGCCGCCTGAGGAGACGCCGATCGCCGATGACGGGTCGGGCGTCCGCGTCGAATACCGCTCGAGCATCCCGGACATTTTCGGCCTCGCCATCGAGGGCAATGACGGCACCTGGCTGTCGATCCGGCCGCGGCGTGAGGATGACACGCTGAGGCGGGTGATTCCCTTCATTGCAGGGCTGGTCCTCTCCGGTGCGCTGATCGCCCTGCTCTCCATCATCGCCGCGCGGCGGATCATGCAGCGTATGGAAAAAATGGCCGCTGCCGCGGAGCGCCTCGGGCGCGAGCGCGAGACGACGCCGATCAGCGAGGCCGGTCTCGGCGAGTTCGCCGTCATCGCCCGCAGCCTCAACGAGATGCAGGCGAGGATCAAGCGCTTCGTCGACGAGCGCACGCGCATGGTGGCGGCGATCTCGCATGATCTGCGCACGCCGCTGACGAGGATGAAGCTTTCGGCCGAATACATCGGCGAGCCCGATCTCAAACAAGACATCACCGACGGGATAGACCGTATGCGATCGATGATCGAGGCAACGCTCGCTTTCGCGAGCCACGACGCACGCGGCGAGGCGCACCAGAAAATCGATCTTGCCGCCCTCCTCATCAGCCTCGTCGACGAGATGAGCGACCTTGGCCATGCGCTGCGCTACGAAGGCCCGGACCATTGCCTTTTTTCCTGCCAGCCGCAGATGATGCGCAGGGCGATCACGAACCTGTTGGACAATGCGGTCAAGTTCGCGCCATCCGCCGTGGTGACGCTGACGGAGAGCATCAAAACGATCAGCCTTTCGATCATCGATACCGGCCCGGGCATACCCGCCCACCGGCTTTCATCGGTTCTCGAACCGTTCTATCGCCTCGAAACGTCGCGCAACGAGGAGACGGGCGGCTTCGGCCTCGGGCTTTCGATCGCCAACGACATCATCCTCGCGCATGGCGGCGAAATGAAGCTGAGCAATCAGCAGCCATGCGGCTTGCGCGTCGAGATCGTGCTGCCGGCGCTCGGCTCGGCGGAAAAAGCCTGAGAGGCAAACTATCGGCGTCGGAGACGGCCCGCTTCTGCAGGCCTCCGCGCCATAAACTCAGTCGGTCAGGCGAGATAATCGACCAGTCGCGGCGTCGCGCTCTTGTCCGTCGCAGAGCCATTCTGGAGCTGTTTGAGAAAATCCTGGAGGAGCGAGGTGGAATCGACCGTCGAGGATGCACCGCTCGCGGCGTTCGCATCAAACAGCGCATCGAGCGGGCTGGAGGGTTGTTGCGCGTCGGATGCACCGCTCGGCGCATGCGCGCCATGCTTGTGACCTTTCTGCAGGACCGACTTCAACTCATCGGCCTGCGCGCTCGTCAACTTGCCGGACTTCACTTCGCCATCGATCAGGCCGTCGATCTTCGACTTCAACTGCGAGGGATCGAGAGACGGGTCGGAACTTGTCCCGCTGCCGGCGGTCCCGCCTCCGGTGTCCAGCAGCTTCGAGATGTCGTCCTCGGCGCTTTTGATGGCATTCGCGTCTTCCGCCGAAATCTTGCCGGCGGCCACGTCCCTGTCGATTGCCTTATCGATGTGCTTCCTGATGGCTGAAAGGTCCGGCCTTGGAGGGACGGACGATGCTGATACTGAACTCATTGGCTCACTCCTTGCGAACACGCCCGAGCCGCACGACGACACGTTCGCGATGCAAGGCCGGGCAAGGAAGCAAGCCGCCGCCATGGTTAATGATTGGAAAAGAGCCTGCCGCAAAAGCGCCACTGAAACGCTGCGTTACACTTTGAAGCGGCACGGAAGTGGATGAGGATGGTGGGGGAGGTAGGACTCGAACCTACGAAGGCGTAGCCAGCGGATTTACAGTCCGCCCCCTTTGCCACTCGGGACACTCCCCCAGCCTCTGTACGGCAGGCTTTCGCCGGCCCATCGATCGAGAAACGTAGCCCCTCAAACGATAATCCCCGCAGGTCGTGCGGGAGTGCCGCGTTATGATTGACGAGTGCCGGCACTGTCAACTGCAAAAAGCCGAGCTCTCGGGTATGGTGTCCGATGGCTGCGCGCAGCCGCCATGCCGATTGCCAGCCCTCTTGCGGCATGACATGACAGGCCCAACCGCAGGATAGGGTCACGAACGATTGAAAGCGCCACGTCAGCCAGGCCGCAAGGCAACGCCCTCCCCGGGCTGGTCACCGCTCGCCGGAAGCGCACGCCATCGCGACGAGGGGAATGCCGAGGGGAGCGCGCCCCGCCGGGCCGAGTCCGACGACGGTAGCCCCCGCAAGAAGACCAAGGACGATTGGAAGCTGAAGAGCCCGCGCCGCAAGTTCCGCGAGCAGCGCGACGGGCGCGGGCGTTCATCCGAACAGTCGGCCGGCGATGATGGGCTCCATCTCCTTTACGGCATCCACTCCGTACGCGAAGCGCTGCGCAACCCGCGCCGCTCGCTGAAGCGCCTGCTCGCCACGGAAAACGGTGCGCTGCGGCTGCAGGAGGACGGGCCGCTGCCGCTCACGCCAACCATCGTCAAGCCGGACGAGATCGGCCGCCGCCTCTCGGCGGACGCCGTGCATCAGGGTGTCCTGCTCGAGGCCGAACCCCTCGCGCCGATCAGTCTCACCGACATTCCGAAGAGCACGATCGTCCTTGCGCTCGACCAGGTGACGGACCCGCACAATGTGGGCGCCATCCTGCGGAGTTGCGCCGCGTTCAACGTCGGGGCGCTGCTCATCACGGAACGACACAGCCCCGAAGTCACCGGCGTCCTGGCCAAGGCGGCATCCGGCGCGCTGGAGCACGTTCCCTTCGCGGTCGTCCGCAACCTGTCGGACGCGCTCGAAAAACTGAAAGGCAGGGGTTTTGCCTGCATCGGACTCGATTCCGAGGCGGAACGGCCCATAGGCGACGTCGCGATGGAGCGGCCACTGGTGCTGGTGATGGGCGCGGAAGGCAAGGGCCTCAGGCAGAAGACGCGCGAGACCTGCACGGTGCTGGCACGGCTCGACATGCCGGGCGCGATCAAGAGCCTCAACGTCTCGAACGCGGCAGCGATCGCGCTCTACGCCGTCACGACCGCGCTTTCAAAATAGCAGTCGCTCAAGGCGAGACGCGGATGATCCGCGGCGCGGCATAGCCATAACTCGCATTGTAGCTTGCCTGCGACTGGAACCCTGCCTCCTGCGTCGTCGCCATGACCGGAAGCCCGTTGTTGCGTGAGCCCCGCTTCACGCGCGTCGTCTGGGGTGGTGCATAGGCGTAATCGATATCCGCGCCGTACGACGCCGAGCCTTGATAGCCGTCGGTGCCGAACTGGCCGCTGCGCGCCGAATAGCCGGAATACCCGCCATAGCCATAACCGTAACCGCCGCCATAACCATAGCCGTAGCCATTGGCCCGAAACCCATCACGACCACGGTGATGACGTGCACCATGGCCGACAGGATAGAGATACTGGGTTTGCGGATGCGGAAAATACCCGCCGACCTGCGCGCGAGACGTCAGGATCGGACGTTGCCGAAACGAGACGCCGCCGATTGGCCGACCTGCCCGCGGCTGGCCGCGATAGGCAAGGCCGTAACGCGCGCTCCCATGCCCCTTGACGCCAAAGCCGCCAATGCGAGAACCCGAAATTCCCTTGCTGCCAAAGCCGCCGGCAGCGGTCGCTGCACACGTCAAGACGGACGCGGCCGAGACGAGTACTGCGAGGAACAAGGCCGAAAGCGGCAAACGAGACAGCACCATGACGCAACACCTTTGCAAGGTCGGACTGCCTCAAGGTTAACAATGAATGACCGCCGAAGTAAATCGCGGCCTTGCATTGACGGTTAACGCGCAGGATGCGCGGCTGATCCGCAATGATTTGCGGGAAAATTCGCGCAGACCGCCACAATTTAGCCAAAGGTTGCAGACTGGCCGGCTCGACGTTTGGGTTTAAATACCGTTAAGTGCGCCATCGCAGTTGAGGAACTGGAATCAAGCGGGATTCTGATCTCTCGGCTAATATGTGTCGGGCGCATGGTTTTGCGGCCGACCAAACAGATCGGCTGCTTGCGTCGGAGACGGTTATCGTCGTCCCTCGTCAGTGTCGGCCAGCGCCTAACGCTGCCCGACAGGCCGGTCGATTCAACGATCTCGATGAACGCCTCCGCCAGCGGGGCAGTCGGGATCCGGCAAAAAACGTCGTGTTTCGAGGAGGAAACGGCATGACAATGACAGCAAGCGCGGGGTCGGCTTCCGTGCCGATGACCAAGGAAGAGAAGAAGGTTATTCTCGCTTCCTCGGTCGGTACGATTTTCGAGTGGTATGACTTCTACCTGGCGGGTTCTCTCGCCGCCAACATCAGCCAGAACTTCGTGCCGGGCACGAACGACACGGCGAAATTCATCTTCGTCCTCTTCGGCTTCGCAGCCGGCTTTGCGGTTCGCCCGTTCGGCGCACTGTTCTTCGGCCGCCTGGGTGACATGATCGGCCGCAAATATACCTTCCTCGTCACCATGACGATCATGGGTCTCGCAACCTTCCTCGTCGGCGTCCTGCCGGGCTACAACACCATCGGCTATCTCGCGCCAGTTGCGTTCATCGCCTGCCGCCTGCTGCAGGGCCTCGCGCTCGGCGGCGAGTATGGCGGCGCCGCGACCTATGTCGCGGAGCACGCTCCGATGGGTCGGCGCGGCTTCTACACGTCGTGGATCCAGACGACCGCGACGGTCGGCCTCTTCCTGTCGCTGCTCGTCATCCTGACGCTGCGCCTCAGCATGACGCCGGAGGCGTTTGCCGATTACGGCTGGCGCATTCCGTTCCTCGTCTCGATCGTCCTGCTCGGCTTCTCGATCTGGATCCGGCTCCAGCTTTCGGAATCGCCGGCTTTCCAGAAAATGAAGGAGGAAGGCACCAATTCCAAGGCCCCGCTCTCGGAAGCCTTCGGTAACTGGAGCAACGGCAAGATCGCGCTGATCGCATTGCTCGGCGGCACCGCCGGTCAGGCCGTGGTCTGGTATTGCGGTCAGTTCTACGCGCTGTTCTTCCTCACGCAGACGCTGAAGGTCGACGGCACGACGGCGAACCTGCTGATCGCCGCCGCGCTGCTGCTCGGCACGCCCGGCTTCATCCTCTTCGGTTGGCTGTCGGACAAGATCGGTCGCAAGCCGATCATCATGGCAGGCTGCCTCATCGCAGCGTTGACCTACTTCCCTCTCTTCAAGATGATCGCGCAGACGGCCAATCCCAAGCTGATCGCCGCGACGGAGCAGGTGAAGGTGACGCTGACGGCAGATCCCGCGACCTGCGGAACGCTGTTCGACCCTGTCGGCGTGCGCGTGTTCACCAGCCCCTGCGACCTCACCCGCCGCACGCTAGCGACCAACTCGATCCATTACGAGTTGCAGAACGGAGCCGCAGGCTCCGCGATGAGCGCCTCGGTCAACGGCACGGACGTGCCCGGCCTCGACGGTCCGGGAGCCAAGGTCGTGGCAGCTGCGCAGGCCGCAGGCTATCCGAAGGCCGGCGACCCGAGCATCTTGAAGACACCGTCGGTCGGCGCAACGCTGTCCGATGAGCGCGCGCTGAAACTGATCGGCCTTCTGTTCATCCTCGTTGTCTACGTGACGATGGTGTATGGCCCGATCGCCGCGCTGCTGGTCGAACTCTTCCCGACCCGCATCCGCTACTCCGGCATGTCGCTTCCCTACCACATCGGCAACGGGTGGTTCGGCGGCTTCCTGCCCCCGACGGCCTTCGCGATCGTCGCAGCCTCCGGAAACATCTTCCAGGGCCTCTGGTATCCGATCATCGTCGCTGCCGGCACGTTCATCATCGGCATGATCTTCCTGCCGGAGACCAAGGATCGCGATATCTTCACCTACGAAAACGAAAAGTAGGACGCGGCGCGACCGCTCACGCTCGAGGAAACCCCGGCCTGGCCGGGGTTTTCTTTTTTCAACGGATAATCGGTCGATATGTCCGCGATTCGTCTTGGTCGATGGTGATTGACGTCGGCTTTGGTCCGTGTCTTGCTGTGCTTAAAAAATGATCGGTCGCGGTCGTCGTGATCGCATCCATGGATTGTAAACGGTCGGAGGGCGGAATGATTTCCAAGGAATTGCAGGGTCTGGTCGATGAGGTGAAGGACGGGGCTCTCTCCCGTCGGTCGTTCCTGAAAGCGGCGACCGCCTTTGGTCTCACTGCGCCGCTGGCCAACCAGCTCCTCGCCTTCAACGGCGTCGCCATGGCGCAGCCGGCCAGCGGCTACAAGCCAACCAAGGCAGGCGGCGGCGGACCGCTCAAGGTTCTTCTCTGGCAGGCGCCGACCCTCCTCAATCCGCATTTCGCCAGCGGCACCAAGGATCAGATCGCATCTCGCATCTTTTTCGAGGCTCTCGCGGGCTGGGATGCGGATGGAAACCTCGTGCCCCAGCTTGCGGCGGAGATCCCGAGCAAGGCCAATGGCGGCCTCTCGGCGGACGGAACGCAGGTCACCTGGAAGTTGAAGCCCAACGTCAAATGGCATGACGGCAAGCCCTTCACCGCCGACGACGTCATTTTCACGGCCGAATACGCGGCTGACCCCGCCACGGCCGCCTACACGACGAGCGCCTATTCCAACATCAAGGTCGAGAAGATCGACAATCTCACCGTCCGCATCACCTTCCCGAACCCACAGCCCTTCTGGGCGGACGCGTTCGTCGCGACCAACGGGCAGATCCTGCCCAAGCACCATTTCGGCGACTACAAGGGCGCAAAATCGCGCGAGGCTCCAGCCAATCTGAAGCCGATTGGCACCGGCCCTTACAAGCTCGTCGATTTCAAGCCCGGCGACGTCATCACCTGCGAGCGCAACGCCGACTACCACGTGCCGAACCAGCCGCAATTCGACACGCTGGAAGTGAAGGGCGGTGGCGATGCGGCCTCTGCCGCGCGCGCGGTCATCCAGACCGGCGAATATGATTACGCGTGGAACATGCAGGTCGAGGACGATCTGCTGAAGCGCATGGAGCAAGGCGGCAAGGGACGGGTGCTCGTCGCGGTGGCAGGCGACATCGAATACATCATTCTCAACACCACCGATCCCAATGTCGAGGTCGATGGGGAGCGCTCCAGCGTCAAGACCAAGCATCCGACGTTGAGCGATCCCGCCGTCAGGTCCGCGATCAACCTGCTCGTCGATCGCGACTCCATCCAGAAGTTCATTTACGGACGCGGCGGCAACGCCACCGCGAGCTTTGTCAACGAGCCGGCGCGTTTCAAATCCAAGACGCTGAAATACGAGTTCAATATCGACAAGGCGAACAAGATTCTGGACGACGCCGGCTACAAGCGCGGCGCGGACGGCATCCGCGAGAAGGATGGCAAGAAGCTCAAATACGTCTTTCAGACTTCGATCAACGCGCCTCGCCAGAAGTGTCAGGCCATCATCAAGCAGGCCTGCCAGAAGGCGGGCATCGATCTCGAGCTGAAATCGGTGACCGCCTCCGTGTTCTTCTCCTCGGACGTGGCGAACCCCGATACCTACACCAAGCTCTACTGCGACATGGAGATGTATACGACGACGCAGCCGCAGCCGGACCCCGAGCGTTTCCTGAACCAGTGCGTGTCGTGGGAAATCGCCAACAAGGACAATAAATGGCTCGGCCGCAACGTATCGCGCTGGAGCGATAAGGAGGCAGACGAAGCCTACAAGGCCGCGCAGAAGGAACTCGACCCGGACAAGCGCGCCGCGCTCCTGATCAAGGTCAACGAAATCTTCTGCAACGCGCATGTCTTCGTGCCGCTTCTGGCACGCACGCGCGTCGTCGCCGCCGCAAACAACCTCTTTCCGCGCGTGACCGGCTGGGATGTCGATACCTGGGACCTCGCCGCCTGGTATCGCACCTGAGACGGGCTCTGCCCCGAAGTGACGGGCAGACGAGGGAAGCGACGCGGACGCCATGTCCGCGGCGCGAAACTTGCTGCACGGCGTGGATGGACCGCGCCGTGCACTTCACAGGTCGCGCGTTCCGGAAGAGACTGCCGTGCTGAACTATCTGATCCGCAGACTGCTTCTTGCCATTCCGAGCCTGCTCGGGATCAGCGTCATCCTGTTCGTCGTGCTGGCGCTCGCGCCGGGTGATCCCTTCGAGGAGCTCGCTACCAATCCGAACGTCCCGCCGGAGGTCCGCGAGGCGCTGCGGACCAAATTCGGCCTCAACGACCCGATCATGGTGCGCTATTTCCGCTGGCTGTTCGCCATGGTTCAGGGCGACTGGGGCTTTTCATTCGCGAGCCGCATCAATGTCGACACGCTGATATGGCAGCGCGTCCCGACCACGCTCTTCGTCGTCGGCTCCTCGCAGCTTCTCGCGCTGGCGATCGCCCTGCCCGTCGGCATCTATGCCGCGACGCGCCCCTATTCGATTTTTGACCAGATCGCCAACACGCTGGCCTTCGTCGGCTTCTCTCTGCCGACATTCTTCACCGGATTGCTGCTGATCTTGATTTTTTCCGTTTCGCTCGATTGGCTGCCCTTCGTCTATCGATCCGACATCGCGGCAACAGGCTGGCGCTGGTATTGGGAGAACCTGCGGCAGGCGATCATGCCGATCACCGTGCTCGGCCTCTTTCAGGCCGCCTCCTACACCCGCTACGTCCGCTCCGCCGTGCTCGACGTGATCCAGCTCGATTACGTGACGACGGCGCGCGCCAAGGGGCTCAGCGAGCGCGCCGTGACGCTGCGCCATGTCACCCGCAACGCGCTCATTCCGGTCGTCACGCTCGTCGCGCTGCAGATGCCGGCGGTGTTTGGCGGCGCGATCGTCACAGAGCAGATCTTCCGTATTCCCGGCATCGGCTCGCTGCTCATCTCCGCGATCCTCGCCAACGACACGCCGGTGATCATGGCGGTCACCTTCGTCTTCTCCTGCCTCGTCGTCCTGTTCAATCTCATCGCGGATCTGTTGTATGGCTGGCTCGACCCTCGCATCTCCTTCGGCTGAGCCGGTCCCGGCGGTTGCCGTCGGCGCGCCTGCGGTCTCGCCGGCGCGCGATACCTGGCGACGGTTCAAGCGGCATCGCCTCGCGATGGGGAGTTCGGTCGTCCTCGGGCTTCTGATCTTCGGCGTCGTGATCGGCCCATGGATCTGGCCGGTGCCGATCAACGAGATCGATTTCGCCGCGCAGCTTGAAACTCCCTCCTTCGCCCACCCGCTCGGGACGGACGATCTCGGTCAGGATATTCTCGCGCGCATGATCTATGGCGGCCGCATCTCGCTGGCGGTCGGCCTTGCCGCCATGATGGTCGCCATCCTCGTCGGCGTCGTGATCGGCGCGCTTGCCGGCATGTCGCGCGGCGCGCTCGCCATCATCCTGATGTGGGTCACGGACCTGTTTCTGTCGCTGCCGCAGCTTCCGCTGCTGCTGCTCGTGATCTACCTGTTCCGTGAACAGCTCAAAGCCGCCTTCGGCGTCGAGGGCGGGGTCTTCATGTTGATCGTGGTGGTGATCGGCGGCCTGCGCTGGATGCCGGTTACGCGGCTAGTGCGCGCGCAGTTCCTGTCGCTGCGGGAGAAGGAGTTCGTCGAGGCGGCACGCGCGCAGGGTGCGACCAAGTTCCGCCAGATCGTCGTTCACATCCTCCCCAACGCGCTCGGCCCGGTAATCGTCGCCGCAACGATCGAAGTCTCCTCGGCGATCATCGCGGAATCGACGCTTTCCTTTCTCGGCCTCGGCTTTCCGCCGGACATACCGACCTGGGGGCGGCTGCTGTTCGACGCCAAGGACCATCTTGATTCCGCGCCGCACTGGGCTCTGTTTCCAGGCATCGCGATCTTCCTCACCGTTCTGTCGATCAACTTCATCGGCGATGGCTTGCGCGACGCGCTCGATCCGCGCCGGGTGATCTGATCGCCATGAGTGACACCGCTATGGGTGAAAGCACCGTGAGTGAAAGCAGCATGACCCAGCCCATCCTGTCGGTGTCCAATCTCGTGACGTCGTTCCGCGTCGAAGGCCAGTGGCGGCGCGTCGTCAAGGGCGTGTCGTTCGACATCGCACCGCGCGAAACCGTCGCGCTCGTCGGCGAGTCCGGCTCGGGCAAGAGCGTCACGGCGATGTCGATCATGCGCCTCACGAACCCCGCCTACAGCCGAACCGAGGGCTCGATCAAGCTCGCGGGCGAGGCGTTGCTGACCCTTGGCGACGCTGCGATGCGCGATCTGCGCGGCAACCGAATGGCGATGATCTTCCAGGAGCCAATGACATCGCTCAACCCCGTGTTGACGATCGGCTTCCAGATCGCCGAATCGCTCGTCATCCATCGCGGCCTCTCGCGGGCCGCGGCCGAAGCAGAGACGGTGCGGCTCCTCGAAAAAGTCCGCATTCCGACCGCGAAGGCGCGGTTCCATGATTACCCTCACCGCTTCTCGGGCGGCATGCGCCAGCGCGTGATGATCGCCATGGCACTCGCCTGCAAGCCGAAGCTGCTCATCGCCGATGAACCGACCACCGCGCTAGACGTGACGATCCAGGCGCAAATTCTCGAACTCATCAAGCTGCTGCAGGACGAGGAAGGCATGTCCGTCCTCTTCATCACGCACGATATGGGCGTGGTGGCCGAAATCGCGAACCGAACGGTAGTCATGTATAATGGCGAGGCTGTGGAGACGGGCGACACACGCCAGATTTTCGCCGCGCCCAAGCATCCCTATACACGCTCGCTCCTTGCCGCCGTGCCGCGCCTCGGCTCCATGCAAGGCCGCGCAAGGCCCATGCGCTTTCCGGTCGTCGATCGCGCGACCGGGCTCTCCGACGTGCCGGTCGAGGTGCCCGATACCGTGAAGGCGGCGGAGCGCCCCGTGCTCGAAGTCTCGGGGCTCACAACTCGCTTCGACATCCGCTCCGGCATCTTCAGCCGCGTGAAGATGCGCGTGCATGCGGTGGAGAACGTCTCGTTCAGCGTGCTCGCCGGCGAGACGCTCGCCATCGTCGGCGAATCCGGTTGCGGCAAGTCGACGACAGGCCGCTCGGTCATGCGGCTGATCGAACCCAGGTCAGGCACGATCTTGCTCGATGGGGCGGATCTGCTGCGCCTCGGGCCGGACGAGATGCGCGAACAACGCAAGCGCATGCAGATGATCTTCCAGGGGCACTGTCAGAGGAAAATCGTCTTGCCGCAATGGGGTAGGGCGGTAGGATTGGCTTCATGTCCAACGCCGATATCTTCCGGTATTTCAAAACCTCGCCCGAGATCATCCGCCTAGCGGTGATGATGTATGTGCGGTATCCGCTTTCGCTGCGGAATGTTGAGGACCTGCTGGACGAGCGAGGTATCGACATCACGCACGAGACGGTGCGGTTTTGGTGGAACAGGTTCGGGGCGGTTTTTGCTGCGGAGATAAGACGAAACCGGGTCGAGGCGATGCGCGCCTTCCGGCATCGGCGCTGGCATCTCGACGAGGTTTTCGTGAAGATCAACGGCGAGAAGCATTACCTCTGGCGGGCGGTGGATCACGAAGGTGAGGTGCTGGAGAGCTTCGTGACCAAGCGCCGGGACAAGAAGGCAGCGCTGCAATTCCTCAGGAAAGCGCTGAAAAGACATGGAGCGACCGAGGTCATCGTCACCGATCGCCTTGCCTCTTATGGCGCAGCGCTCAAGGCATTGGGCGCGATCGGCAAACGTGAGGTCGGCCGCTGGTTGAACAACCGGGTTGAGAATTCGCATCAGCCATTTCGACGAAGAGAACGGGCCATGCTGCGGTTCCGACGCATGCGAAGTTTGCAGAAGTTCGCTGCCATGCATGGCTCGATCCACAACCATTTCAACGGAGATCGTCATCTAACCTCAAGACAAATATTCAAACAAAACCGAACCGCCGCACTTGCCGAGTGGCGTCAGATTTGCGCCGCCTGAAATTCCGCGGGGGTAGGGGTTTCTGAGACTAATTTGTTTAGTCTGACAGCACCAAAAAAAGCCACCCGGACCGTTGTCTTGGACGAAGCAGGGGCGGTCTTACAACAAAAATCCACGCTCTGACGGATGGCGAAGGCTTGCCGGTCAAACTCGTGATCACGCCGGGTCAAACCCATGACGTTCAAGCCGCAGCCCAATTGCTCGCCACTATCTGCAAGGGGCAGATGGTGCTCGCGGACAAGGCCTACGATGCAGACTGGCTCCGCGCCATGGTCACAGAGCGAGGCGGATGGGCCAATATCCCGCCAAAATCGAACCGCAGGGCTCCTATCTGCTTCTCGCCTTGGCTCTACAAGAAGCGCAACCTGATCGAGCGCTTCTTCAACAAGCTCAAATACTTCAGGCGCATCGCCACCCGTTACGACAAACTTGGATCATGCTTCCTTGCAATGGCAAAGCTGGCTTGCATCAGGCTGCGCCTGAGACATTATGAGTCCACGGCCTAGTGCGATAAGACCACTTTAGTGGGGTGTCGAGTAATGGATCAACGCGATTGCCAGTGAACGCAGCAGACGAAGCAAAATCAGCAAATTTACCCGGCGGAAATTGCACCGGCCGAGAATTAGCCAAAGGTGCGGACGTGGCTTGCGTTGGCGCATTAGTGGGAAGTGTTCGAACCGGTTGACTGGGAATCGTCGGAACCGCTGCAGATGCGCTCTCATTTGGTTTTACAGAAGCGCTTGGGTCAAACCGCCTGACATCGATGCCAATGCGTAAGGCATCCTCCACATTCATCCAACGCATATCCTCAGGCGGCGCAGATGTAATGTAGATAACGGCTGAACTTGATAGGTTAAGCTGGTTTAGATACGCACCCACCAGCGCATTTCCAACTGCGTTGGGCATTAGCCGTCCGTCGGACTCTAGATAAGCGGCGTGAAATCCGACGCGGCCTTTTGAGGAGAGAAATCGCGGTGAGCCGGCGAGCCAAGCGAGGGCACAGGCGGACGCACATTGAAAACCATCAGGGACGACGGTCGCGAAACCCTTAAGACGAATTGCCTTGCCGATTTCGATGCCAGGCAAAAGTAATCCTCCGTTGCTGCTAAAAAGCACAACGGCTGACGATTGAGCCAGCGCTACATTAGCAAAAATCTTATCGTCATCTTTTGCCAAATCACCGCGAACAACTATGACAGAAGGCCCACCGTTCGATCCAGGAATTGTGGTGACTTCTGCCGCTTTGGAAATTGGAGAAAAGGCGAAGGTTGACGCAACTAGGCTTAAAAACCAACACCGCAGCGCACGCATGCAATCACCTAAAAATCGACTTCCAACAGCTAATCGCAACCGATCAAAGATAACAACTGCCAACCCCATAAGACACGTCACTTTGGTAACGCTGGACGACGTCTAGCTGAAAGCGACGCAGCCCCTGCTCGCGAATTTCAGCCTGTCGACTGGTTTATACCGTCTTCGCCATATCTCCAGCCAAGTCGAGGCCGCCCTTGTCAATCAACAGGAGAACTTCTTTGCAATCCTGAATCGAACACACCAAAAACAAAACTGTAAACGATGATGTAAACGACTGTAAACGGTTCGAAATTCGAAAAATTAAGCTTCATTAAAATATTGATTTTATTAATGTTTTTGGTGCCGGCTGCAGGAGTCGAACCCGCGACCTGATGATTACAAATCAACTGCTCTACCAACTGAGCTAAGCCGGCTTCGACCGGCGTTCTACCATAGATGCCTGCCCTGTGAAGCCCTCGGGCGCGCAAAACTGCCGATGTCATCTATCGGCGAGCGTGCGACGCACTGCGTCCCGCCAGCCGGCGAGCTTGAGGGTGCGCTCGTCCTCAGCCATCTGCGGCTTGAACACACGATCTATCGCGCGGGTGCCGCCGAAAGCGGTCGGCTCCGGATAGAGACCGGCCGTCCAGCCGGCGAGATAGCCGGCGCCGAGCGCCGTCGTCTCCAGCATGGCAGGCCGCTCGACGGTCGCCGGCAGGATGTCGGCAAGGAACTGCATGGTCCAGTCGCTCGCCGTCATGCCGCCATCGACCCGCAGGCTGACGTTTCCATCAAGCCCGCCATCGCGCCGGATCGCGTCGATCAGATCGGCTGTCTGATAGCCGACGCTTTCGAGCGCGGCGCGCGCCAGCTCGTTTGGCCCGGTGTTGCGCGTCATCCCATGGAGCGCCGCACGGGCGCTGCTATCCCAGTGCGGTGCGCCGAGTCCGACGAAGGCCGGCACCAGATAGACCGGTTGCGCCGGGTCGGCGCGGGCTGCCCGCTCCGTCGCCTCGGCGGCGCTCCCGATGATGCCGAGCCCGTCGCGCAGCCACTGCACGGCCGCGCCGGCGACGAAGATCGAGCCTTCGAGCGCATAGGTCGTCTTGCCGGCGAGGCGGTAGGCGACCGTCGTCAACAGCCGCGCTTTCGAAACAACCGGTCGATCGCCCGTGTTGAGGAGCGCGAAGCAGCCGGTTCCATAGGTCGATTTCATCGTGCCTGGCTCGAAGCAGGCCTGTCCAATGAGCGCAGCCTGCTGGTCGCCGGCCATGCCGAGCACGGGCACGGCCTTGCCGAACCATTCGGCATCCGCCTCACCGAACGCGGCGGCGCAATCCATCACCTCGGGCAGCATGGCGAGCGGCACGCCGAGCGCGCGGCATAGCTCGGCATCCCATTGCTGGGTGTGGATGTTGAAGAGCAAGGTGCGCGATGCGTTGGTGGCATCGGTGCGGTGTGCCCTGCCCTTGCTGAGCCGAAAGAGGAGATAGCTGTCCACCGTGCCGAAGGCGAGTTCACCCCTCTCGGCCTTGTCCCGCGCGCCCGGCACATGGTCGAGCAACCATTTGACCTTGGTGCCGGAAAAATAGGGATCGAGCAGCAGCCCGGTTCTCGCGGTGATTTCCGGCTCGGCTCCGGCCTGCTTCAGTTGCGTGCAGATATCCGCCGTGCGCCGGTCCTGCCACACGATGGCGGGGTGGATCGCACGCCCGCTGGCGCGCTCCCAGACGATGACCGTCTCGCGCTGGTTGGCGATGCCGATCGCCGCAATGTCGACCGCCGTGACACCAGCCTTCGCCATCGCGGCACGCGCCGTTTCCAGCACCGTGCGCCAGAGGTCTTCGGGGTCGTGCTCCACCCGGCCGGATGCAGGATAATGCTGCGCGAATTCCTGCTGCGCTGCGCCAAGAATGCTGAGATCGGGGCCGAGCACCAGGCAGCGGCTCGATGTCGTGCCTTGATCGATGGCGAGGATGGCTCGGCTCATGCGATGGCCCGAGCCGTGGCGTCGCCGGCGATCCTGTCGCCAAACCACGCATCGACAGCGGCGATCTCGGCCTCGCTCATCCGAAGCCCGAGCTTGGTTCGCCGCCAGACTACATCCTCCGCGGTCTCCGCCCATTCGTGCCGGGCGAGGTAGGAAAGCTCCGCCTCGGTGAGGCCAGCGCCGAATGCGCGCCCGAGATCGGCCATGGAACGCGCGCCCTCCACGATATCGAAGGCCCGTGTTCCGTAGGCCCGCACCAGCCGTCGCGCGAGTAAGGGCGCGAGGAACGGGTAGCGCCGCTGCAATTCCGTTACCGTGTCGTCGAACCGGTCGGGAGCAAAATCGCCGCCGGGCAAGGCCGAGGTGGCAGTCCAGCCGGCGCGGTTCGCATCCGGTTCGGGCAGATGGCCGTCCAGCGTCGCGAGCACGTCCTCCGCCAGCCTGCGGGCTGTCGTGATCTTGCCGCCGAACACCGACAGCAGCGGCGCCGAACCAACGGGAGCATCCAGCTTCAGCACATAATCGCGCGTGATTTCTTGCGCCTTGCTCGCGCCGTCATCGTAGAGCGGCCTCACGCCGGAATAGGTCCAGACGACGTCGCGCTCGAGAACCGGCTTTTCGAAATAGTCGCTGGCGGCGCTGCAAAGATAGGCGATTTCGTGCCGCGTGGCGGCAACCGCCGCCGGGTCGCCGACATAATCCTGATCCGTGGTGCCGATCAGCGTGAACTCGCCCTCATATGGAATGGCGAAGACGATCCTGCCATCGCCGTTCTGGAAGATGTAGCAGCGATCATGGTCGAAGAGCTTCGGCACCACGATGTGCGAGCCCTGCACGAGGCGCACCTTTGCGGCGGCGTTGCTGCGGATCGTGTGCATGAGCACATCGGCCACCCAGGGCCCGGCGGTATTCACGAGGGTCCCGGCACTCAACTCCTTGCAGCGGCCGGTGCGCGCGTCCTCGATGCGCAGCGTCCAGTTATTCGGGCCGCGATCGGCGGAGACGAGCCGGGACCTCGTCTCGATCGTCGCGCCGCGGTCGCGCGCATCCATCGCATTGAGCACGACAAGGCGCGAATCCTCGACCCAGCAGTCGGAATATTCGAATGCGACGCCGAACCCGGCTTTCAACGGCACGCCAGCAGAATCGCTGCGCAGATCCAGCGTCTTCGTTGCGGGAAGGATCTTCCGGCCACCGAGATGATCGTAGAGAAAGAGGCCAAGGCGAAGCAGCCAGGCGGGACGCAGTCCCTTTTGATGCGGCAGCACGAAGCGAAGCGGCCAGATGATGTGCGGCGCGATGGACAGCAGCGTCTCGCGTTCTGCGAGCGCTTCACGCACCATGCGGAATTCGTAATGTTCGAGATAACGCAGGCCGCCATGGACGAGCTTGGTGGATCGCGAGGACGTGCCGGCGGCAAGATCGTCCCGCTCGCAGAGATAGACCGAAAGCCCGCGGCCTGCCGCATCGCGGGCAATGCTGCAGCCGTTGATGCCGCCGCCGATGATGGCGAGATCGAACATCGCCGAAGCCAATTCCGCTTTCCTCCCCTGCTGCCCGTCAGCCTGGCCTTTGGTGGCCGAGTTGAGGGCAAAGGAAAACCGAAATCAATCGGCTTCTCGCCAGTCCCGCGCGATCGATGGGCTGCAAGGACCGAACGCCCTGAGCCGCAAACGAAAACCCGTCTCGGCGCGAGGCGCGTGCGATCGCACGTCCTTGTCAACACGCAGGCGGATGTTTCATGATGCATTCCACGGCACGATCGTTGCTACCTCATTTTGCGATAGCTGCCCGCTCAACGGAGATTGTACGAATGAAGATTTTGAAGAAGCTAGCCGGCGCAGCTCTCGCTGGCGCAGCGATGATCAGCCTCGCCCTGCCCTCGGCGCATGCGGCGACGCCGAAAGACACGCTCGTCATGGCCTGGCAGTTCGACGATGTGATCTCGCTCGACCCCGCCGAAGCGTTCGAACTCTCCGCGGGCGAAATTCTCGGCAACTCCTACGAGACGCTGATCGGCTACGACGTGAAGGACGTCTCGAAGATTTTCGGCGTGGTCGCGGACTCCTGGACCGTTTCGCCGGATGGCAAGACGCTGACGTTCAAGCTCAAGCCGGGCAAGAAGTTCGCCTCCGGCAATCCGCTGACCGCCGAGGATGTCGTGTTTTCGCTGCAGCGCGCCGTCAGCCTCGACAAGTCGCCGGCCTTCATTCTCGGCCAGTTCGGCCTCACCAAGGCCAATGTGGCTGAAAAGGTGAAACAGACCGGCCCGCTCGAATTCACCTTCGAGACCGACAAGGCCTACGCGCCGACCTTCGTGCTCTACTGCATGACGGCGAACGTCGCCTCGATCGTCGACAAGAAACTCGCGATGAGCCACGAGAAGGACGGTGATTTCGGCTATGCCTGGCTGAAGACGAATTATGCCGGCTCCGGCCCGTTCAAGATCCGCGAATGGCGCGCCAACGAGGTCGTCGCGATGGAGCGCAACGACAATTACAGCGGCGAGAAGCCGCCGCTTGCCCGCGTCGTCTATCGCCACATCAAGGAAACCGCCACCCAGCGTCTCCTGCTCGAGAAGGGCGACATCGACATTGCGCGCAACCTCGGCGCTGAGGAAATCGACGCGGTTAAGAAGCTGCCGGACATCGGCATCCAGAGTGCGCCGAAGGGAACGGTCTACTATATCGGTCTCAACCAGAAGAACGCGACCCTGGCGAAGCCTGAGGTGCGCGAGGCGATGAAGTGGCTGGTCGATTACTCCGCCATCGCCGACACCATCCTCAAATATCAGGTCCAGGTGCATCAATCGTTTCTGCCGGACGGTTTCCTTGGCGCGAGCAACGAAAATCCCTACAAGCTCGACGTTGCCAAGGCGAAGGAACTTCTGGCCAAAGCCGGGCTGAAGGACGGCTTCTCCGTCACGATGGACACGCGCAATACGCCAACCTTCACAGGCATCGCGCAGGCCGTGCAGCAGACCTTCGCCTCCGCCGGCATCAAGCTTGAACTCATTCCGGGCGACGGAAAGCAGACGCTGACGAAATATCGCGCCCGCCAGCATGACATGTTCATCGGCGCATGGGGAGCCGACTACCAGGACCCCCACACCAACGCGGACACGTTTGCCGCAAATTCGAACAATGCGGACGACGCGAAGGCCAAGCCGCTCGCATGGCGCAACGCCTGGGATATTCCCGAACTCACCAAGACGACGCTTTCTGCGGTCCTCGAATCCGACTCCGCAAAACGCGCCAAGATCTACCAGGACCTCCAGGCGGAAGTGCGCAAGACAAGCCCCTACCTCATGATGTTCCAGCAGATCGAGGTGGCGGCGGTGCGCAAGAACGTGGTCAACTTCGTCCTGGGGCCGTCGTTCAACACCAACAGCTACGCCAAGACCCGCAAGGAGTGACGCTCCGTTGAGTGTCTCAACGCTTCAGCCGGGCGCGACGGCCAACCCACGGCGGCTCGACACCGCCGTCGAGGTCGCCCGCAAGGTCGGAAGCTTCCTTTTCATGGTGGCGGTGACTTTCCTCGGTCTGCTCGCCGTCACCTTCTTCATCGGGCGCGTCGTGCCGATCGACCCGGTGCTGGCGATCGTCGGCGACCGCGCACCGCCCCAGGTCTATGAGCGCGTGAGGCTTGAGCTCGGCCTCGATCTGCCGCTCTGGAAGCAGTTCTGGATTTACTTCGTCAAAGCCGTCACCGGCGATTTTGGCACCTCGGTGCTCACGAACAACCCGGTGATGAGCGACATCGCCCATGTCTTTCCCGCGACCTTCGAGCTCGCGACGCTCGGCACGCTGATCGGCGCGGCTCTCGGCATTCCGATGGGCGTAATCGCAGCCGTCCGGCGGGACGGTTTCATGGACCAGCTCGTGCGCATCCTTGGGCTGATCGGTTATTCGATTCCGATCTTCTGGCTTGGCCTGATGAGCCTGCTCGTTTTCTATGCCCGGCTCGGCTGGGTGGAGGGGCCTGGCCGTCTAGACGTCACCTATGACTACCTCGTCACGCCGGTGACCGGCATGATCCTGATCGACAGTGCGATGCAGGGCCAGTGGGACGCATTCTGGAATGCTGCCGGCCACATCATCCTGCCAGCGCTCGTGCTCGGTTTTTCGGCCCTTGCCTACATCAGCCGCATGACGCGCTCCTTCATGCTGAACGAGCTGGCGCAGGAATATGTCACGACGGCGCGCGTCAAGGGCCTGTCGGAATTTCGCGTGGTGACACGGCACGCGCTGCGCAATGCGGCGGTGCCGCTCATCACAGTCGTCGCCCTCTCCTATGCCGGCCTGCTCGAAGGCTCCGTGCTCACGGAAACCGTCTTCGCCTGGCCGGGTCTTGGCCAATACATCACCAATTCGCTGCACAATGCCGACATGAACGCCGTGCTTGGCGGCACGCTGATCGTCGGCGTCATCTTCGTCGGCATCAACATACTCTCCGATCTGCTCTATCGCCTGCTTGATCCGAGGACGCGCCGATGACCGACACCTCCGCAATGGCAGGCGGGTGGCGCGAATGGCTGCTCTCGCCGCAACCTGCTTCAAGGCGCCAGGCGCGGCTCGGACGCGCCTATCTCCTCTGGCGCTCTTTTTCGAAGAACAAGCTCGCTGTGATCGGGCTCCTGATCGTCGTCGGCCTCGTCGTCGTTTCCATCTTCGCGGACGTGCTCGCGCAGTATTCGCCTGTCGCAGGCGGCGATCTGCGCACGGAGCGGCTGCTGCCACCGAGCCTCAAACACTGGTTCGGCACGGATGACCAGTCGCGCGACATCTATTCGCGCGTCGTCTACGGCTCGCGCCTCACGCTGCTCATCGTGGCGCTCGTCTCGATCATCGCGACGCCGATCGGCCTTCTCGTCGGCACAGCGGCCGGCTATCTTGGCGGCTGGGTCGATGCGGTGCTGATGCGCATCACCGACATCTTCCTCGCCTTTCCGCGTCTCATCCTCGCGCTCGCCTTCGTCGCGGCGCTCGGGCCCGGCATCGGCAACGCCATCATCGCCATCGCCATCACCGCCTGGCCGCCCTATGCGCGAATCGCCCGCGCCGAGACGCTGACCATCCGCAACAGCGACTACATCTCGGCCGTGAAGCTGCAAGGCGCATCGACGGCGCGCATCATCGTCCGGCACGTCATGCCGCTCTGCATGTCGTCGCTCATCGTCAGGGTCACGCTCGACATGGCGGGCATCATCCTCACCGCCGCCGGCCTCGGATTTCTAGGCCTCGGCGCGCAGCCACCGCAGCCCGAATGGGGCGCGATGGTCTCGACCGGGCGCAACTATCTGATCGATCAATGGTGGGTGGCGGCCCTGCCCGGCCTCGCGATCTTCGTCGTCAGCCTCGGCTTCAATCTGCTCGGAGACGGTCTGCGCGACGTGCTTGACCCGAAAGCGGCGCGATGAACCCTGCCATGGCGAGCGGACCGCTGCTCGAGGTCGACGACCTCAACGTCCGCTTCCACCTGCGGACCGGCACGGTCCATGCCGTGCGCGGCCTGTCCTTCAAGCTCGGGCGCGAACGGCTCGGCATCGTCGGCGAATCCGGCTCCGGGAAGTCGCAGACGGGTCGCGCCATCCTCGGCCTCACCCCGCCGCCCGGCGAGGTCACGGCGACCACCCTGCGCTTTGACGGCGTCAATCTCCTCACCGCACCGCGCAAGACACTGCGCTCGCTGCGCGGCGGCCGCATGACCATGGTGATGCAGGACCCGAAGTTTTCACTCAATCCCGTCATGACCGTCGGCGACCAGATCGTCGAGGCCTATCAGGCGCATCGGAAGGCAGGCCATGCCGAGGCGAAGGACCGCGCGCTCGCAATGCTGGAGGCCGTCAAGATCCGCGATCCTGGCCGCGTCTTCTCGCTCTTTCCCCATGAGGTCTCGGGAGGGATGGGCCAGCGCGCGATGATTGCGATGATGCTGGTGACCGAACCCGATCTTCTCATTGCGGACGAACCGACCTCTGCCCTCGATGTGACAGTCCAGCTCGAGGTTCTCCGCATTCTCGACGAACTCGTCAGCGAGCGTGGCATGGGGCTCATCCTGATCTCGCATGATCTGAAGCTTGTCTCTTCGTTCTGCGATCGTGTTCTGGTGATGTATGGCGGCAAGGTGATGGAGGAGCTTCCGGCGCGCGAGCTGCAGAAAGCGCGCCACCCCTACACTCTCGGGCTTCTGAGCTGCCTGCCGAAACTCCATAGCGGCACGCGTCCTCTCCCCGTCCTGACGCGCGACCCGGCCTGGCTGAGATGATGATCGACATCGACGACCTCAGCGTCGTTTTCGGCATCGGTCGCCTGCGCGTCACCGCCGTGAAGAACGTCTCGCTCCACGTGCGGGAGGGACAGTCCTTTGGGCTTGTCGGCGAATCCGGCTCTGGAAAATCCACCGTCCTGCGGGCGATCTGCGGCCTTGCGCCAACCTCCGGCGGGCGCATCAGCGTCGATGGCAAGGCGCTGACATCGCCGCGCCGCCGCGAGTTTTACAAGACCGTCCAGATGGTCTTCCAGGACCCCTATGCGTCGCTCCACCCGCGCCACACGGTCGATTACATTCTCAACGAACCGCTGGCGATCAACGGAGAGCGGGACCGCGAAAACCGCATCCTCGGTGCTCTGAAGGATGTCGGCCTTGGACCGGCCTACCGCTTCCGCTATCCGCATCAACTCTCGGGCGGCCAGCGGCAGCGCGTCGCCATCGCCCGCGCGCTGATCCTGCGGCCCAAGGTTCTGCTGCTGGACGAGCCGACCTCGGCGCTCGATGCCTCCGTACAGGCGGAAATCCTCAACCTGCTCGACCGGCTTCGGGCAGAGCTTCGCCTCACCTATGTTCTCGTCAGCCATGACCTCGCGGTGATCGCCCATCTCTGCGACGATTTGCTGGTGATGCAGAATGGAGAGGTCGTGGAGCAGACGACGGCGGAAGCCTTGCGTTCCGGCGGAGTCGCCACCGCCTACACCAGGGCGCTCATCGGCGCAGCGGAAGGCTTCTCGCGCCGCTGAAGCGATCAATTGAGCGCTTGCGCCCGTGTCTTGGGCTTCGATTTCTGCTTCATGTCGATCCAGTCCTCGCGCTCCTTGGTGGCGTTGCGCATCAACTGGTCCTTGCCGGGGGCATAGGGCTTCGGCACGGCGATCTCGTCGAACCCGTACCAGCCGGCGGCGCGAAGCGTGAAAGACGGGTCGGCGAGGTGCGGCCGTCCGAGCGCAACAAGATCGGCGCGGCCCGCCGCGAGGATCGTGTTTACCTGATCGGCGCTCGTGATGTTGCCGACGCACATGGTTGCGATGTCCGCCTCGTTGCGGATCTGATCCGAGAACGATGTCTGGAACATACGGCCATAGACCGGCTTCGACCAACGCACCGTCTGCCCGGTCGAGACGTCGATGAGATCGCACCCGGCGTCACGAAAGGCTTCCGCGATCGTCACCGATTCCTCCGGCGTGATGCCACCCTTGGCCCAGTCGGTCGCGGAGACGCGCACCGACATCGGCTTCTGCGCAGGCCAGGCGAGTCTCATAGCCTCGAACACCTCCAGCGGAAACCGCAGCCGGTTTTCGAGGCTGCCGCCGTATCGGTCAGTCCGCTGATTGGTCAGCGGCGAGAGGAAAGAGGCGAGCAGATAGCCGTGCGCGGCGTGCATCTCGACCATGTCGAAGCCGATCGCCTCCGCCTGCCTCACGGCGGCGACGAAGGCGTCGCGGATGCGGTCCATGTCGTCGCGCGTCGCCTCTCGCGGGGTCTGGCTTTCGGGATAGTACGGGATCGGCGATGCGGAGACGAGCGGCCAGGCCCCCTCGGCGAGCGGACGATCCATGCCATCCCACATCAGCTTGGAGGCGCCCTTGCGCCCCGCATGGCCAAGCTGCAGGCAGATTTTCGCATCCGAATGCGCATGCACGAAATCGACGATGCGCGACCAGGCGGCCGCATGCTCTGGCGTGTAGAGCCCGGCGCAGCCAGGCGTGATGCGCGCATCGGCCGAAACGCAGGTCATCTCCGTGAAGATGAGCCCTGCCCCGCCGACCGCCCGGCTGCCGTAATGCATCAGGTGCCAGTCGCCGGGCGTGCCGTCGACCGCGCTGTACATGCACATTGGCGAAAGCACCGTTCGATTGTGGATGACCATGTCTCGCAGCTGGAAAGGCTGGAACATGGGCGGCACCGGCTTGACGTTGCTCGTGCAGATGCCGCGCTTCGCCACCTCGTGCGCGAACATCTGGTCGACCTCGTCGACAAAGTCCGGCGCGCGCAGGCGCAGATTGTCGTAGGTGATCGCCTTGGAGCGGGTCATCAGCCCGAAGGCGAACTGCGTTGGCTCCATGTCCTTGAAGCGGTCGACATGCTCGAACCAGACGAGCGAGACATCCGCCGCATATTGCGTCTTTTCGACCTCGAGCTTGCGGTCGGTTTCAAAGGCCACCAGCGCGGATGCGACATCGTCGTGCTTGCGGCACGCTTCGAAGAGGTGGATCGCATCCTCCATGGCGAGCTTGGTGCCGGAACCGATCGAGAAATGCGCGGTGGCTTTCGCATCGCCCAGCAGGACGATGTTGTCCTTCACCCAGCGCTCGTTGCGGATCATCGGGAATTGCCGCCACATCGAGCGGTTCGTGAGCAGCGCATGGCCGTCGAGATCGTCCGCGAACAGCGCCTGGAGCGCCGTCGCAAGGTCAGCCTCGCCAAGCCCGTCAAGGCCGGAGCGCGCGAAGCTGCCTGCCGTCATCTCGAAAATCCAGGTCGAGCGATCGGGCTCGTACTGATAGGCATGCGCGATGACGATGCCGAACGGCGTCTCCTTGAAGATGAAGGTGAAGGCGTCGAGCGGCTTCGTCGAGCCCATCCACACGAACCGGTTCGGACGCAGATCCACCGATGGCTTGAAATGCCCGGCGTTGCTTTCGCGCACGCGGCTGTTGATGCCGTCCGCCGCCACGATGAGGTCTGAATCGGCAAACTGCGACAGGTCCGCGATGTCCCTGCCAAACTCGAATCGCACCCCGAGGCCGCGGGCGCGCTCCTGCAGGATCATCAACAATGTGCGGCGCGAGCAGCCGCAGAAGCCATTGCCGCCGACGCGGTGCTCGGTCCCCTTGAAGCGGATCGAGATGTCGTCCCAATAGGCGAAATTGTCGGTGATGCTCCGGTAGCTGACCGGATCATATTTCTCGAAATTGTCGAGCGTCTGGTCGGAAAAGACGACGCCGAAGCCGAAGGTGTCGTCGGCCTGATTGCGTTCGTACACCGTGATCTCGGTCTGAGGCGCAGCCATCTTGCGCAGGATCGCGAAGTAAAGTCCCGCAGGGCCGCCACCGACGATGCTCACCTTCATGTGCTGCTCCCGAGGTTGAAAACGACGCGACGATAGCGGCAACCGGGCCGATGGTCCTGCCTTGAAGCCGTCTCGATCGCGGACAGAAACGCGATCCAAAAAGCCCTTGCATAAACCGAAAATTATTTTAAGCTTAAAATAATATGATGCAAGCGGACGGTCAGTGTCAACTCGGATCATGGCCTGCGGCAGAAGGGATCAACCTTCCCCGGGCGAGGAACGACAGCACCATGAGCCTCAAGGGACGGCATGCGCTGGTGACGGGCGGCGGACGCGGCATCGGCGCGGCCATCTCCGCCTCGCTGGCTGCCGCCGGGGCCGAAGTCACGGTTCTCGGACGCACGCGCCGGAGCCTCGACGCCATGGTGGAGGCAGGCAAGGCGCACCGTGCCATCACAGCAGACGTGACCGATGGGGAAGCGCTCGCCGCCGCAGTGGCGGCGGCAGGGCCGATCGACATTCTGGTCAACAACGCCGGCGGGGCGGAGACGGCGCCATTCCTGAAATCGGGCCGCGACCTTTACGAGCGGATGATGGCGCTCAACCTCTACAGCGCCGTAGCCGCCACGCAGGCCGCGCTTCCGGCCTTGAAGGCCTCGCAGCACGGCCGCATCGTGATGATCGCTTCGACTGCGGCGCTGAAGGGCTATCCCTACGTCTCCGCCTATTGCGCCGCAAAGCACGCGGTGCTCGGCCTCACGCGGTCGCTCGCGCTGGAGCTGGCCGCGACATCCGTCACCGTGAACGCCATCTGCCCCGGCTATACCGAGACCGATATGCTGCAGGACAGCATCGCCCTCATCATGGAGAAGACCGGCCGCAGCGCCGAGGCCGCACGCGCCAGCCTCGTCGCGGCCAACCCGCAGAAGCGTGCAATCGACCCGGCGGAGGTCGCCAACGCCGTCCTCTGGCTGTGCTCGGAAGGCGCCGCCTCCGTCACCGGCCAGGCGATAGCGATCGCCGGCGGGGAGGTGATGTGATGGCTGCCTCCGCACCTGAGACGCTCACCATCGTCGACGCCGAGACCGTCCATGTCGACGCGCCCGCCGGGCACAAGGCCGAGATCCGCCTCTGGCTGCGGCTGCTGACCTGCACGATGACGATCGAAACGAGCATCCGCCGCAAGCTGCGCGAGCGGTTCGACGTGACGCTGCCGCGCTTCGACCTGATGGCGCAGCTTGAAAAAGCACCGGATGGCATGACACTCGGCGAGCTTTCAAAACGCATGATGGTCTCGAACGGCAACCTCACCGGCCTCGTCGAGCGGCTGGCGGCGGCAAAGCTCGTCGACAGCCGCGCCTCCGAAACCGACCGGCGAGCGCAGATCGTGCGGCTGACCGCCGAAGGCAGGGCCGAGTTCGCCGCGATGGCGGTCGAGCATGAGAGCTGGGTGGCCGAGATGATGCGCGGCCTTTCGCCAGGCGAGGTCGAGACGCTGATGCGCCTGCTCGCCAAGTTGAAGCGCTCGGCCCACATCGCCCTGTCGGCCGACGAAAAGCCCGCCGAGGGCAAGAACGGAGCCGCATCGTGAACGAGACGCCGACGCTGAAAACCACGCAGATGCAGGTTCCCGTGCCGCTCGCTGACTATGCGGCGCGACATGTCCTGATGCAAGTGGACGGGCCGGTCGCGACCATCACGCTCAACCGGCCCGAGCGGAAGAATCCGCTGACCTTCGAGAGCTACGCCGAACTTGTCGGAATCTTCCGCGCCGCTGCGACGGAAGACGGCGTGAAGGCCTTCGTGCTCACGGGAGCCGGCGGCAACTTCTCCTCCGGCGGCGATGTTCACGACATCATCGCGCCGCTCGTCGGCATGGACACCAAAGGCCTGCTGCGCTTCACGCGCATGACCGGTGACCTCGTCAAGGCGATGCGTGCCTGTCCGCAGCCGATCGTCGCGGCGATCGACGGAATTTGCGTCGGCGCAGGCGCCATCATGGCGATGGCATCCGACATCAGGATCGGCACGGCGAACGCCAAGGTCGCGTTTCTGTTCAACCGTGTCGGGCTCGCCGGCTGCGACATGGGTGCCTGCGCGATGCTGCCCCGCATCATCGGACAGGGGCGCGCCTCGGAGCTTCTCTACACCGGCCGGGTCATGAAGGGGGATGAAGCAGAGCGCTGGGGTTTCTTCAATCGCCTTGTCGAGGCCAACGCCCTGCTTGCCGACACGACGGCGCTCGCGCGGGAGATCGCAACGGGTCCGAATTTCGCGCATGCGATGACGAAACGCATGCTTCACATGGAATGGGCAATGTCGGTCGATGACGCGATCGAGGCGGAAGCCGTGGCACAGGCGCTCTGCATGCACACCGAGGATTTCGCCCGCGCCTATCGCGCTTTTGCAGCGCGCGAAACGCCAGTCTTCGAGGGCAATTGACGATGGCCGATCGCAGTTTCCTCCGCTGGCCGTTCTTCGACGAGCATCACCGCACGCTTGAGGCGGAATTGAAGGCCTGGGCGGATGCGGAGCTGCCGGCGCTGATCGACCATCATGACACGGACGGCACCTGCAAACGTATCGTCAAGGCGTTGGGCGCGGCCGGCTGGTTGAAGGCCTGCGTACCTGCCCCCTACGGAGGGTTGCATCCGACGCTTGACGTCCGCTCGCTCTGCCTGATCCGCGAGACGCTCGCCTACCGCGAGGGCCTGGCCGATTTCGCCTTCGCCATGCAGGGTCTCGGCACCGGGCCGATCTCGCTGTTCGGCACGGAGGCGCAGAAGCGGCGCTGGCTACCGCCCGTCTCGCGGGGCGAAGCGATAGCAGCGTTCGCGCTGTCCGAGCCCGAGGCGGGTTCTGATGCAGCCGCGCTTACGACGACTGCGACGCCGGACGGCAACGAGCATGTGCGGATCGCCGGGCTCAAGACCTGGATCTCCAATGGCGGCATAGCCGACCATTACATCGTCTTCGCCCGCACCGGCGAAGCACCCGGCGCAAGAGGGCTCTCCGCTTTCGTCGTCACGCCCGATACGCCTGGCTTCAGCATCGTCGAGCGCATCGAGACGCTTGCGCCGCACCCGCTCGCGACCTTGCGCTTCGATGCCTGCCGCGTGCCGGTCGAGAACCGCATAGGCGGGCCCGGCGACGGCTTCAAGATCGCCATGGCGACGCTTGACGTGTTTCGCTCCACGGTCGGCGGCGCGGCGCTTGGCTTCGGCCGCAGGGCGCTCGACGAGGCGCTCGACCGGTCGGCGACGCGCACGTTGTTCGGTGCGCCGCTCGCCGATCTTCAATTGACGCAGGCCTCGCTCGCCGAAAGCGAGGCCGACATCGACACCGCCGCGCTCGCCGTCTACCGCGCCGCCTGGACGAAGGATCAGGGCGCGGAGCGCGTGACGCGCGAGGCTGCGATCGCCAAGATGATCGCGACAGAGGGGGCGTCGCGCGTGATCGACCGGGCCGTGCAGCTCCATGGCGGCGCTGGCGTCCGCGTCGGCATGAAAGTTGAAGAGCTCTACCGCGATATCCGCGCCCTGCGCATCTACGAGGGCGCGACCGACGTGCAGAAGATCGTCATCGCGAGGCAGATCCTGAAGGACCGCGCGAGCGCCAGCCGGTGAAGCCCATCGCATTCGAGGAGGTGATTGAATGAACGACAAGCCATTTGACAGCTCCCCGCGAGACACCTTCGCAAAAGACAACCTGCCCGCCGCCGAGGCGATGCCCGACTTCATCTTCAACCTGCCGGAACTCGATTATCCCGCGCGCCTCAACTGCGTGAGCCATTTCCTCGATCGCTGGATCGAGGCGGGGCATGGCGACGCGCCGTGCCTGCTCTCGCGCACCGAAACGCTCACCTACGCGCAGGTGCATCGAAACGTGAACCGCATCGCCAATGTGCTGACCCGCCGCTTCGGGCTCGTTCCCGGCAACCGCGTGCTGCTGCGCTCGGCCAATACGCCGATGATGGTGGCGATCTATCTCGCGATCCTGAAGGCCGGCGGCGTCGTGGTCGCCACCATGCCGCTGCTGCGGGCCAAGGAACTCTCTTACCCCATCGCCAAGGCGAAGATCGCTCTCGCGCTCTGCGATCACCGCCTGCTGGCCGAGCTGGAGAAGGCTGCGGCGATCAGCTCCGACCTTCAGACGATCATCTCATGGGGCGATGGCGGCGCGCAGTCTCTCGAAACGCTCATGGCGGGCGCGAGCGACGCCTTCGACGCAGCCGACACCGCGGCAGACGATGTCTGCCTGATCGGCTTCACCTCCGGCACCACGGGCGAGCCGAAGGGCACCATGCACTTCCACCGCGACATGCTCGCGATCTGCGACACCTATGCGCGCCATGTGCTGAAGCCCACAAGCGCCGACCGCTTCATCGGCTCGCCACCACTCGCCTTCACCTTCGGGCTCGGCGGGCTCGTCCTGTTTCCCTTGAGCGTCGGCGCATCGACAGTGCTGATGGAGAAGGGCTCGCCGGACGAACTGATGCCCGCGATCGCCGCGCTGAAAGCGACCATCGTCTTCACCGCGCCGACCGCCTATCGCATGATGCTCGGCAAGCTCGGCGACCATGATCTTTCATCGCTGCGCAAATGCGTGTCTGCGGGAGAAGCCCTGCCCCGCCCGACCTTCGACGCATGGCTCGCTGCGACGGGCCTCAAGCTGATGGACGGCATCGGCGCGACAGAGATGCTACACATCTTCATCGCAGCCAAAGAGGACGAAATTTGTCCCGGCGCGACGGGCAAGCCGGTGCCGGGTTTCGAGGCCAAGGTGATCGACGCGGACGGCAATGAAGTCCCGCCGGGCACGATCGGCAGGCTCGCCGTGCGCGGCCCGACCGGCTGCCGCTATCTTGCTGACGAGCGCCAGGCCAAATACGTCCAGCACGGCTGGAACGTCACCGGCGACACCTATGTCATGGATGAGGACGGCTATTTCTGGTATCAGGCCCGCTCGGACGACATGATCATCTCTGCCGGCTACAACATCGCGGCGCCGGAGGTCGAGGTTGCGCTTCTCACCCATCCGCATGTGCGCGAGTGCGGCGTCATCGGCGTTGCCGACCCCGATCGCGGCCAGATCGTCAAGGCCTTCGTCGTGCTGGACGAGAGCCAGCAACCGGGGGCGGACATGGTGAAGCTGCTGCAGGCGCATGTCATGAGCGAGATCGCGACCTATAAATGCCCACGGATCATCGAGTTCGTGGATGCCCTGCCCCGCACGCAGACCGGCAAGCTGCAGCGCTTCCAGCTCCGTCATATCGAGCCTGCTCCGCAGCGCCTCGCCTCCTGAAGAAAAGAACAGATTCGAGACCGAAATGAACGACCATAGCGGCTTGGACCACGACACGACGGGCGAGGATGACACCGTCGCCATCCTGCAGCCGAAGAACTGGCCGACGCCGCGCGGCTATGCCAATGGCATGTCAGCCAAAGGCCGGCTGGTTGTCACCGGCGGGCAGATCGGCTGGGATCCGTTAACCGGCGCGTTTCCCTCCGGCTTCGTCGCGCAGGCACATCAATGCCTGAAGAACATCTGCGCCATTCTGGAGGCGGGCGGCGCGGAGCCACGGCATCTCGTGCGCCTCACCTGGTACGTCACCGACATCGAGGCCTACCTCGCCGCGTTGAAGGAGCTTTCAGTCGGCTATCGCGATACGATCGGCCGGCACTATCCGGCGATGGCGCTCGTGCAGGTCGTTCGCCTCGTCGAGCGCGAAGCGCTGGTCGAGATCGAGGCGACGGCGGTCGTGCCGGACTGACTGGTTTTTTCAAGGAGGCGTGACATGCGGGTTGCGATCATCGGCGCGGGCATTGGCGGGCTGACAACGGCGCTGATGCTGCAGCGGCTCGGCATCCGCCCGACGATTTTCGAGGCATCGCGCGAAATCCGCGAACTCGGCGTCGGCATCAACGTTCTGCCGCACGCCATTCGAGAACTTGCCGAGCTTGGCCTGTTGCCCCGCCTTGACGCGATTGCGGTGCGCACGCGCGAACTCATCTACGCCAACCGCTTCGGACAGGAAATCTGGCGCGAGGCACGAGGCCTCGATGCCGGTTTCGACGTGCCACAATTCTCGATCCATCGCGGCAGGCTGCAGGGGCTGCTTCGCCAGACCGTGATCGAGCGGCTCGGCGCGGAGGCGATCCGCACGGGCCATGTCTTCCGCGCCTTCGAGGAGACGGAAGGCGAGGTGATCGCGCGGTTTGAGGCGGCTGACGGCGCAGCGCCCGATCCGGTCCATACGGACATCCTCATCGGCTGCGACGGCATTCATTCGGCGGTGCGCCGGCAGCTGTATCCGCAGGACAAGGGGCTTACCTGGAACGGCGTGATGATGTGGCGCGGCGCGCTCGACAGCGAGCCTTTCCTCGACAGCCGCACGATGATCATCGCCGGCGGCTTCGCCAACAAGCTCGTGCTTTACCCGATCACGCCGCCGGACAATGCGGGCCGACAGATGATCAACTGGGTCGTCACGCACCGGATGGGCGACGGCAGCGAGCCGCCGCCGCGCCGCGAGGACTGGAACCGCGCGAGCACGCTCGATGAGGTTCTGCCACACGCCGAAAAATTCAGGATCAAGGAGGTCGACCTTCTCGCGCTGATCAGGCGCACGCCTGCCTTCTACGAGTATCCGATGGCCGACCGCGATCCGCTGCCGCGCTGGACCTTCGGCCGCGTGACGCTGCTCGGTGATGCGGCGCACCCCATGTACCCGGTGGGCTCGAACGGCGCGAGCCAGGCGATCATCGATGCGCGCGCCCTGTGCGACCGCCTGCAAAGCGCAGAGCATCCGCGCGCGGCGCTCGAGGCATTTGAAAACGAGCGCCTGCCGAAGACGGCCGAGATCGTCCGTACCAACCGCCTCGGCGGACCCGAAGGCGTGATCGACGAGGTGGAGCGCCGCTCGCCGGACGGTTTCGACGACCTCGACACGGTGATCAGCTACGACGAGCGCTTCCAGATCGTGCGCGGTTACGCCGCGCTGGCGGGTTTCACGGCGGCGCAGGTCAATCGTTAGGCGGGGGACGCCCCACCCGCCTCGCTCCGCTCGGCACCCTCCCCGAAATGGGAGGGAAATAATTGCGTAATTCCCGTATCGACGAGATCAACTCCCTCCCCGCAAGGGGAGGGTGGCTCAGCGAAGCCGAGACGGTTGGGGGTTCGGAATCAAGCCGGAGGCGGCAGGAAATCCACCTCGTGCAGCCCGGCAAGCCGCATCACCTCGGAAGGGTCGGGCACGTTGTGGATGGCGTTGAAGAGATCGAACAGGCGGCGCGTCGGCGAGACCCAGAACAGGCATTTGACGGTGCGGTCGCCATTGTTGAACAGGCCATGCGGCAAGCCGAGCGGCAGGCGCACCGTATCGCCGGCATTGGCCTGCATCTCCGCCCCGTCCAGCATCACGTCGAGCCGGCCCTCCAGCATGTAGACGTATTCGTCCTGCGTCGGGTGGACATGCGGCGGAACGAACGTGCCCGGCGGGAAGGTCGCGTGCCAGGACATGGAGGACGCGCTCAGTGTCTTAGGCACATAGGTCTGGCCGAGAATGCTCCAGCTCAGCCCCTGAATGCCCGAGCCCGTGGTCGTGATGCCCGGCGTTTCGGCGAGTGTGTTGGGATCGGACATGACGCGCTCCTCTGGTGACATCAGACTTGGAGATAGGCTTCGACCTCGGCAGGATTGGCGCGCAGCGCGGCGCTCGTGCCGCTCCAGACCACCTTGCCGCGCTCGATGATGACATGCCTGTCGGCAAGATCGAGCAGGTTTTTGAGATTCTTGTCGACGACGAGGATCGCCTCCCCCTCGTGCTTCAGCGCCGCGAGGCAGGCCCAGATCTCCTGGCGGATGATGGGCGCAAGACCCTCGGTCGCCTCGTCGAGAATGAGCAGAGCCGGGTTGGTCATCAGCGCACGGCCAATCGCCAGCATCTGCTGTTCACCGCCGGAGAGCTGGTCGCCGAAATTGCCGCGCCGCTCCTTGAGCCGGGGGAAGAGGCCGAACACCCGCTCGAGAGTCCATTTGGGCGTTGTGCCCTTCGAGCTTGCGGTTGCGACCAGATTCTCGGCGACGGTGAGGTTCGGAAAGATCTGTCGGCCCTCCGGCACGAGGCCAAGGCCGGCCTGCGCGCGCTTGAAGGGCGGCCAGCCAGTCACGTCCGCCTCGTTGAAGCGGACCACCCCGGCGCGGGCGGTCAGCAGGCCCATGATCGTCTTGATCGTCGTCGTCTTGCCCATGCCATTGCGGCCCATGAGCGCGACGACCTCGCCGGCATTCACCGCGAAGCTCATACCGAACAGGATTTCGGCTGGGCCGTAGCCACCATGCACGGCTTCGAGACGCAGCATCAGGCAAACTCCTCGTCGCCGAGATAGGCCGCGCGCACCTCGGCATTCTCGCGGATGGAGGTTGGCGGCCCGCTGGCGATGACCTTGCCGTAGACCAGCACCGAAACGCGATCGGCGAGCGCGAACACCGCCTGCATATCGTGCTCGACGAGGACGATCGCGTAGCGGCCCTTAAGCCGCCGCAGCAGCGCCGTGATGCGCTCGGATTCTTCATGGCCCGTGCCGGCCATCGGCTCGTCGAGCAGCAGGATTTTGGGCTCCAGCACCAACGCCATCGCGATTTCGAGCGCGCGTTTTTCGCCATGCGAGATCTGCCCTGCAGGCGCGTAAGCCCGATCCTGGAGGCCAACCTCGGCAAGTGCCCCCATGGCGCGATCGTTGAGCCGCGCTTCGCGGGAGGCGGCCGACCAGAAGCGGTAGCTCGATCCCGAACGCGCCTGGACGCTGAGCGCGACGTTTTCGAGCACGGTAAACTCCGGCAGCACCGATGAAATCTGGAACGAGCGCGCCATGCCGCGCCGGGCGCGCGCCGCCACCGACAGATGCGTGACCGTCTCGCCGAGCAGCCTGATCTCGCCGGCGCTGGGGCTCGCATTGCCCGAAATCTGGTTCATCAGCGTGGTCTTGCCTGCGCCGTTGGGGCCGATGAGCGCGTGGAGTTCGCCATGCGGGACGCAGAGATCGACGCCGTCGGTAACGACGAGCGCACCATAGGCCTTGCGCAGGCCGATGAGTTCGAGAACAGGCTCACTCATGGGCGCGCCACCCGAGCCAGCGCGCGATGCCGCCCGGAGCGGCGATCACGAAGAGAACGAGCAGCGGACCGAAAATGAGTTTCCAATGGTCCGTGACGTGCGACAGCCCTTCTTCCAGCGAGAGGAAGGCCAGCGCCCCGACGAGCGCACCATAGAGCGTGCCGCCCCCGCCGATGATCACCATGATGATGAGATCGCCGGAACGCTGCCACGTCATGAAGGCCGGCGAGACAAATTCGGTCGAGTTGGCCAGCAGGAACCCGGCCAGCGCACCAATCGCGCCGGCGATGACGTACGCCGTCAACTGGAAGCCTTGGGCGCTGTAGCCCATCGCCTCCATGCGCTGCCGGTTCTGCCGCAGGCCCTGCAGAACGCGGCCGAAGCGGGAGGCGACGAGCCGCCTGAGCGCCAGCGTCACGATGATGAGCGTGGCGAGAACGGCGTAGAAGAACACCGTCTCGGACTTGAGCGCCGCGCTGCCGAACACGAGCGAACGCGACGGCAGGGTCAGCCCGTCATCGCCGCCATAGGCGCTCAACGAACCCATGACGTAGAAGGCCATCTGCGCGAAGGCGAGCGTGATCATGATGAAATAGACGCCGCGTGTGCGAATCGCGACCGCGCCTGTCACCAGCGCGAACAGGGCGCCAGCCAGCATGGCGACGGGAATGGCGATGTAGAATTCGGTGAAGCCGTGCACGGCGAGAATGCCGGTGGCGTAAGCGCCGATGCCGATGAAGGCGGCGTGCCCGAAGGAGACGAGCCCGCCATAGCCGATCAGGAGATCGAGCGAGAGCGCCGCAATGGCGAGGATCATGAAGCGCGAGCCGATTAGCAGCAGATAATTGCCGCCGACAAACGGCACGGCGAGCGGCGCGAGCGCAAGAGCGCAGAAGATCACGACGCCCACCAGCCAGGCGCGCGGACGCGGGACGGCCGGCGCAGCGAGAGGGAGCGCGCCTGCCTCTCCGCTCATCCCTGCCGGCCTTTCACCGGGAAGAGACCCTCGGGCCGCATGGCGAGGATCACCGCCATGATCACATATATCAGCATGGACGACAGCGCCGGTGCGACCGCCCTCGCCTGTCCGGTCGAGACGCCGATGCGCAGGAGATCGACCATGAAAGAGCGGCCGAGAGTGTCGATGACGCCGACCAGCAGCGCACCGAAGAACGCGCCGCGGATCGACCCGATGCCGCCGATCACGATGACGACGAAGGCGAGGATGAGCACGCTGTCACCCATGCCCGGCTCCACCGAAAAAACCGGGGCGACCATGATGCCGGCAAAGCCCGCCAGCATCGCACCGAATGCGAAGACAAGCATGAACAGGCGGCCGATATCGACGCCAAGCGCCGAGACCATCGGCGCATTATGCGCGCCGGCGCGGATCAACATGCCGATGCGCGTGTGGTTCACGACCGCATAGAGCGCCGCTCCGACGACGAAGCCTGACCCGATGATGGCGAAGCGATAGACAGGATAGTTGAGCCCGGGAGCGAGCGGCACCGAGCCTGAGAGAAGCTCCGGGATCGGCAGGCTGAGCGGAGCCGCACCCCAGACGGTCTTCACCGCCTCGTTGAGGAACAGGATGATGCCGAAGGTGGCGAGAAGCTGGTCGAGATGGTCACGCGCGTAAAGCCGCCGGAAGATGACCGTCTCGAGCAGCAACCCGAACAGTAGCGTCGCAACCAGCGCGAGGAGGACTGCAACGAGGAAATGCCCTGTGTAGCCGTAGAACATCACCGCGAGGTAGGCGCCCAGCATGTATTGCACGCCGTGCGCCAGGTTGATGAAGTTCATGACCCCGAACACGAGGGTCAGCCCGGCCGCGATCAGGAAAAGCAGGACGCCGAGCTGCAGCCCGTTGAGAAGTTGCACGATGAAAAGCCCGCTCATGATGCTCTTCCCTCAAGCGGACGCGCGGAGCTTACTTCGCGGGGCAGTCCTTGGCGTAGACGTCACCATAATCTGAAAAGATCTTCTGGACGATCTCGGTCTGGTACTTGCCGTCAGGCCGTTTCGCCGCCTTCACGAGATAGAAATCCTGGATCGGGAAGCCGTTATTGTTGAACTTGAAAGCGCCGCGCGGCGATTTGAAGTCCGCCTTCTTCAGCGCCTCGCGCAGCGCGTCCTTGTTGTCGAGCTTGCCGCCGGTCGCCTTCACCGCGCTGTCGATGAGCTGCGCCGCGTCGTAGCCCTGCATGGCGTAGCTGCCTGGCACGGTCCCGTATTCCTTCATGTAATCTGCAACGAAGGTCTTGTTGGCCGGGTTGTCGAGGTTCGGGGCCCAGGTCATGCCGCCGAAGAGACCGAGGGCCGCATCCTGCTGGGCCGGAAGCGTCGACTCGTCCACCGTGAAGGCGGAGAGGAATGGAATGGTGTCAGCCAAGCCCGCCTGACGGTACTGCTTGACGAGGTTGATGCCCATGCCGCCGGGCATGAAGGTGAAGAGTGCGTCCGGCTTCAGCGAGGCTACCCGGGCAAGCTCGGCCGAGAAATCGAGCTGGCCAAGGGGGGTCAGCACCTCGTCGACCACCTCGCCCTTGAAATGGCGCTTGAAGCCGGCCATCGAATCCTTGCCGGCCTGGTAGTTCGGCGTCATCAGGAAGACGCGCTTGTAGCCCTTGTCCTGCGCGTATTTGCCGAGCACCTCATGCACCTGGTCGTTCTGGTAGGAGGTGACGAAGAAGAACGGGTTGCACTGCTTGCCGGCATAGTTCGAGGTGCCGGCATTGGGGCTGATGAGGAAAGTGTTGGCCTCGGTCACCGGCTTGTGGATCGCCAGCAGGAGGTTCGAGAAGGTCGGCCCGACGACGAACTGAACCTTGTCGCGCTCGAGAAGCTGCTTCACCTTGCCAATCGCCACGTCCGGCTTCAGCTCGTCATCCTGAACAATGACTTCCGTCTCGAGGCCGCCAAGCTTGCCGCCGGCGTGCTTAACGCCAAGCATGAAGCCGTTATTGACCTGCTGGCCGAGGACCGCCTGCGGTCCCGAGAGCACGCCCATCAGGCCGATCTTGAGTGTTTCCGCCGAAGCGGCGTTTGCGGCGATGGTCATGGCCGCGGTCGCAGCGAGCAATGCCGAAACGATACCGGATCTCGAAATCTGAACGCGCTTCATGTCGATGCTCTCCCCTGCCCTCTAAACTCGGATGCGCGCAACATAATTGCGCACGGCGCTCCGAGCCTCGATCTGTAATTAGTTTAAGCTTAAAATAATTCCTTTGAAAAGGCTTTTGTTGGGGCCTCTTGGCGTTAGGAAAAGGCAAGATCCCTGCCGCGAACTCATTTCATGATGAGCGAGCGCCAGGGTTGTGTTGGTGACTTATCTTTCCGAGGCCAGGGCCAGGTCCAGATACATCGATCGAAGCGCCTTTGCCGTCGGTCCGGGCATGCCGTCGCCAACCTTGACGCCGTCTATGCTGACGATCGGCGTCACCAGACTGCCGGCGCTCGTGTAAAAGGCCTCGCGGGCGGCGTGCGCCTCCGCGAGCGAGAATGGCCGCTCGACGAGCTTCAGCCCTTTTTCCGCAACCAGCCGCATGACGGCGAGGCGCGTCACGCCAGGCAGCACCGCATGCGATAGCGGGCGCGTTACGATCTCGTTTTCGCTGGTGACGATGAAGGCAGTCGAGGATGCGCCTTCGGTGACGAAGTCATCCTCGATCATCCAGGCTTCGTTTGCGCCGGCGGCGCGGGCAGCGCGCTTCGCCATCACCTGCGCCAGCAGCGCGACGGATTTGATATCCCGTCGCGCCCAGCGCTGGTCCGGCACGGTGAGGATCGCGGCGCCGCTTTGCGCCAGCGCTCCGTTTACGATCGACTTGGCCTGCGTGAACATGATCACTCGCGGCTTGAGATCGTCCGGCGAGAGATAGTCGCGATCCGCCACGCCGCGGCTCACCTGCAGGTAGACCAGCCCTTCATCGAGCGCGTTACGGCGAATGAGCTCCTGCTGGATGCCCGTCCATGCGTCAGCGCCGAGCGGATTGGGGATGTCGATCTCCCGCAGCGAACGGTCGAGCCGGGCAAGATGCGGCTCGTTGTCGATCAGCCGGCCTCCAATGACGCAGGTCACTTCATAAATGCCATCGCCAAACAGGAAGCTGCGATCCATCAGCGGCACGAAGGCATCACGCTCATCCATGAACTCGCCGTCATTGTAAACGATGCGGGACATTCTCTTTCTTTCAATGCTACGCTTTGCCGGTCCGGCGTCGCTGCGCCGGTTTCCAATCTCGAGACGAAGACGGTCAGCCCCACACGGAGCCATGCGCCTTGCATTGCGGAAAAACGAGTTGGCTATCAAGCGCCAATTGCGCTGAAGTCGCAGGACTGTCGCGTCACAGGGCCTGATCTGATGCGCGCCGGGCCATCATCATGAAGATCTGCGTCCTTGGCGCGGGTGTCGTTGGTCTGACGACGGCCTGGTGGCTGGCGGAGCGCGGCTATGAGGTGGCGCTCGTCGACCGACGCTCCAAGCCTGGCCAGGAGACGAGCTTCGCCAACGGCGCGCAGCTCAGTTACAAGTTCGTCGCGCCCTTCGCCTCGCCGGAGACGCTGGCGAAACTGCCCGCGCTTCTGTTCTCCAACGCAGCGCCGATCAGACTCCGACCTGGTTTAGACGGCGAGTTCTTGCGCTGGGGGCTCGACTTCGTCCGGCTTTGCAACGCGGCTGCGGTCAAGCACACGATCGTCGCGCAGTTGGCGCTCGCCGCCCTCAGCCGAGCGGAAATGCAGAGCTTGCTCAAGCGGAGCGATCTGCCTTTTGCCGTAAAAACGGCGGGAAAACTGATCCTCTATCGCAGCCAGGCGAGTTTTGCGGCCGCTCGCCGCCATATGGCGCTTGAGACGGGTGGCGACACCGCGCAGGTCATTCTGAGCCCGAAAGACTGCCTTTCGCTGGAGCCCGCGCTCAAGATCAAGGCCTCGGAGCTTTCCGGCGGCACGTATGACGGCGAGGAGCAGGTCGCCGACTGCGCGAGCTTCTGCGATGCGCTCGCGGCGCAACTGAGGCGACGCAACACCGTGACGTTCCACATGAACACGGACATCCATGGGCCGATCGTCGAGAACGGGGCCGTCAGGGGCGTGGAAACGAGCGGAGGGCCGATCGAGGCCGATCTCCTCGTCCTGTCGATGGCGAGCCAGTCCGTCGCCTTCGCGCGTCGGCTCGGCCTTCGCCTGCCGATCTATCCGCTCAAAGGCTACAGCATCACCGCAGCGCCGGCAGACGGCGCTGTTCCGCTGCAGCACAGCGTCACGGATTTCGACAGCAAGATCGTTTTCGCGCCCCTGGAGCGTGACGGTGCACCAGCGATCCGCGCTGCCGGTATCGCGGACATGGTGGGCAACGATGCGGCGATCGACGCCGCCCGCATTGCCGTCATCAGCAGGCTCACCGCGACCACGCTCGACATCGACGAGACGCGTGACCTCCAGCCATGGGCAGGGCTGCGGCCGGCGACACCAGACAGCCGCCCGCTCATCGGCTGGTCGCCCGTCAAGGGGCTATTTCTCAACACCGGCCATGGCGGGCTTGGCTGGACGCTCGCCTGCGGCAGCGCGAGGCTTGCTGCGGACATGATCAGCGGGGAAACTCCCCCCGTCGAGCCCGGCTGGTTCGCGCTCGAACGGCGGGCCTGAAAAGGGTCAGCGGCCAAAAAGGCTCAGCGGCCAAGCGACCGGCGCAGGAAGACCGTGCCGGCCACCGGGCTTTGGTAATAGGGCTCGATGCGCTCGAAGCCCAACGCAGCGTAAAGCTCCATGGCCTTGCCCATGGTCGGCAGCGTATCGAGCCTCATTTCGCGATAGCCGAGGCGGCCGCCCTCGCGGATGATCGCTGAAATCAGCATCCGCCCAAGCCCGAGGCCTCGCCCTTGCGACTGAACGTAGAGGCGCTTCATCTCGCAGCAGCCGGCAATCGGCAGCGGCCGGAGCGCCACGCAGCCCACGAGGCCATGCTCCGGATGGTCCGCGACGATGAGTGCGCCGGAAGGCGCCGCATATTTCCCGGGCAGCGCGGCGAGTTCGGCCGCAAAATCCTGGTAGGCAAGGTCGACGTCGAGCGAGGCCGCGTACTCTTCGAACAGCGCCGCGACGGCGTCCGTCTCGCCCGGCCAGCTTGCAGCCCGGATCACGGGTCGGATCGAGCTCATCCTCTAAGCCTGCCAGCGGCTGCCGGGCGGCCACACGCGCGGTTCGCTCAAAGGCCGAGCTCCGAGAGACCGGGATGGTCGGCCGGGCGCGGCCCGAGCGGCCAGTGGAACTTCCGGTCAGCTTCCGCGATCGGCACGTCGTTGATCGAGGCCTCGCGGCGCTGCATCAGGCCAGTCGGATCGAACTCCCATTGCTCGTTGCCGTGGCTGCGATACCACTGGCCGTTTTCATCGTGCCATTCATAGGCAAAGCGCGCGGCGATGCGGTTGCCGGTAAAGGCCCAGACTTCCTTGATGAGACGGTACTCGAGTTCTCGCGTCCATTTCCCCTGCAGGAAAGCGACGATGGCAGGTCGGCCCTGCAGGAATTCCGAACGATTGCGCCACCAGCTCTCCTCGGTATAGGCGAGCGACACCTTTTCAGGATTGCGATGGTTCCAGGCGTCCTCCGCCATGCGTGCCTTTTTGGCGGCCGTCTCGGCCGTGAATGGCGGCCGAACCGAAGTCGGCCCTGTCGTCGGAATTGCTTCCCCAATCGTATCCATGAACTCCCCCTCCAATGACGAGATTGTCCCGACCTATCGGCCGGTCTGGTGTGATGCGAGCTCGATGCGAAGTCTGTCGTTTTCGACTTGCAGCGTTTCGAGCCGACCTTGCAGTTCAGCGAGCTTTTCCGCAACGAGCGCCGCGTCGAATTTCTGCGGAATATGCTGCGGGCAATTGATGTCCCAGGCCTCAACCTTGAACAGGATCACCTGCTCGGGATGCGCGCGATATCCCTCCGGCATCAGCTTTGCAGCAAGCGCGCGATCGTCATCGACGACAGACGCCGTGCCCCAAAGTTTGACGCGGCGGCGATTGGCGTAATCCATCAGGAAGAGAAACGCTCTGGCATTTTCCTGAAGATTGCCTGTCGTGATGTATTGGCGGTTGCCACGGTAATCCGCAAAAGCGAGCGTGCTCTCGTCGATGACGCGGATGAAACCGGGCGGCCCTCCGCGATGCTGCGCGTAAGGTTGGCCATCAGCGCTGGCGGTCGCGAGATAGGCCGTGTCCACCTCGGCGAGAAACTGCACCAGATCTTCCGTGATGCGCGTGCGGAAGCCGCCGCCCTCCTCGACCTGCTGATAGATCTTTCGTGAACGCCGGGCAGTCTGCACCGATTTCACCGCGTCGCTGAAGGCGATGTCGCTTGAAGGACGCATGGACAAACCTCGCTGGCTTTTCCCGTCTCAGACTGCGCGACAACGATCGGCGTCGCGCGTCAAAGAGGGATGACGCTTCCTTTTAGCGCCAGCCAACAATGGCTTAATATCTGTTTTTGACAATGGATTACGCCGCAGGGCGCAATAATCGAGAGCACCTGGGGGGCGAATCAGGCGGCGGCGTGTCGACAAAGAAAAGCCCGGGACCAGCCCGGGCTTCTGCTTGCTAGCGGTAATAGCCGCGGCGATAGGGACGACCGTAATAGCCGCGGTACGGACGGCCATAGCCGCGATAAACGCGCGCTGGCGGGCCGACACGCACGCAGCGTCCGAACCTGTTGCAGACAAGGCGAGCCTCCTCCGCGCCCTTCACGGCGAGTTCCGACCCATGAGGCGCAACGGGCATGGCCGATGCCGACAGCGTCGTCATGGCGACGCCGGTGAAGGCGGACGCAGCGATGACCGCATATTTCAGTATGTTCATGGAATACTTCCTCCAATTATGAATGAGGCTGGCCGATCTGACCCGAACCGTTCGGCGACCACTCCGTCACGTGCCATTCATGCACAGCAAAACCAAACCGGACATGAACGAACGCGAAGACGGGCGAGGCTAGCACTTTTGTGGTTGAGCGCCACGCGTGATAAATGGGCGGCTGCGCAATATGTTCCCGCGGCCTTCCAAGACGAAAGACCATGCCTTGCACGATCAACCATTGGATAGCGCTCGCGTTTTCTCGAAGATCGCCTTTCGCGCGAGTCTCGCGCCGCAGGCCCAGGAAGCGCAGCAACTGCTCCGCGCGCAATATGGCGACGTCTCCGAACAGGAGGCGGATGTCATCGTCGCCCTCGGCGGCGATGGGCTGATGCTGCAATGCCTGCACCGCCAGCTCGGCTCGAACGTGCCGATCTATGGCATGAATCGCGGGTCGGTCGGCTTCCTGATGAACGAATACCGATCCGACGCGCTGCTGGAGCGGCTCGCCGCGGCGGAGCGCAGCATCATCCATCCGCTCATCATGGAGACGACCGATGTGCATGGCGTGGTGACGAAGGCCCATGCGCTCAACGAGGTCTCCCTGCTGCGCCGGTCCTATCAGGCGGCGAAGCTCGAAATCTCGGTCGATGGGCGGACGCGCCTTTCCGAACTCATCGCGGATGGCGTGCTGGTCGCGACGCCTGCCGGATCGACCGCCTATAATCTCTCCGCGAACGGGCCGATCGTGCCGCTCAACGCGCCGCTCCTCGTCCTGACGCCGCTCTCGCCCTTCCGGCCGAGGCGCTGGCGCGGCGCGCTCCTGCCGGAGAAGGCCCGAATCGCGATCAGGGTGCTGGAAGCAGATCGCCGCCCGGTGAACGCGGCGGCCGATCATCTCGAGATTTCAGACGTGAGCGAGGTCAGGATCGAAATGGATCGCAAGATCAACCTGACGATGCTCCACGACCCGGGACATAGTCTCGAGGAGCGGATCCTGAACGAGCAGTTCTGGGTCTGACGAAAACGCGCAAGAACCTGTTTTTCCTCATCGAAGGTATGATCGATTATCGCGAGGCATTCGACGTTTCGCTCGCGCCCCGAAACCTGCTGTTAAGGCAAGCCATGCCAAAATCGCAGGAACAGTGCTCTTGCGTAGTGGTTACCTCACCGTGATGTACAGCGTCGATTGTAGCCGCCTCCGTTTTCTGATTGTCGACGACAACACCCATATGCGCCGCATCATCCGCGCGCTGCTGCACGGGTTTGGCGTGCGCGAGGCTCATGAAGCGGAAGACGGGGCGGCGGGCCTCGAAGCCTTTTCCAGCTACTCGCCGGACGTGGTGATCGCCGATTGGGCGATGCCGATCTTCGACGGCGTCGAACTCACGCGCATGATCCGTCAGGCGGATGCCATCGCCAACCCGTTCGTGCCGATCATCATGGTCTCTGGCTACGCCGAGCGCCGCAAGGTGCTGGAGGCGCGCGATGCCGGGGTCAACGAGTTTCTGGTGAAGCCCATTTCAGCCAAGGTGCTCTATCAGCGCATCGTGAGCGTCGTGCTCAATCCGCGGCCCTATATTCGGACGAAATCCTATTTCGGTCCCGATCGCCGCCGCAACATCAATCCCAACTACAGCGAAGAGGAACGCCGCAACAACGGGATCGGGACCGGCGCGCAGATCATCGCGCAGCAGACCAAGATCGACAAGGGAACTGTGCGGTGAAGGATAAGAGACAGGAGGCGCTGGCCAAGCTGCAGGCCCGCGGACCCGCGATCAAGCCACGGGCAAGCACCGAATCGCATGGTTCATACGAGATCATCCGACCGCGCATCACGCTGAAGGACAAGGCTGCCGTCTACACGGACCGTCCAGGAACCATGGATTTCTCCGCCATCGATCGCGCGGAGAAGGCGCTCGCTGCCCTCACCACGGAATTCTTCTCCTGGATGGACGAGGAAGTCCTGAAGCTCATGGAGGCCTTTGAAGCGATCACCGCCCTTGGGCCTGACGATGGACGCCTCTCGGCGCTCTACCGCGTAGCCCACGACATCAAGGGCTCGGCGTCCACCTTCGGCTTTCCGTTCGCGAGCACCGTAGCGCATGGGCTCGAGCAGATCATTCTCTATTGCGACCAGGACATGCCGCCGATCGACATCATGAAAAGCCATGTCTTCGCGATCCGCGCCATCGTGCGCGAGGATGTGCGCGGCGAGACCGATACGACGGCGCAGGCGCTGGCGAGCCAGCTTCAGATCATGGCGTCGAACTATCTCGCGAAACTGCAGCCGATTACGCGGGATATGGCGCAGGAACGGGTCGGGCGTTACTCCGGACGCCTGCAGGCCTGATCGGCGGCAACTGTCTCAGGCGGCGATCTTCATCGCCTCACGGCCGTCCGTATCTACTCTTTCGCCAGACGAGAATTCTTCCGTCGAAAGTTCTTCCGTCGAAATTTCTTCCGTAGATGCGTGCGACACGGCTTCAGGCGGGACAACCGGCTCGGGCTGGTTTTCCATGGCATCATCGCACACCAAGGCTGCCTGCGGCTCCGTAGCCTCCACCGCTGCGGCGAAGCTGACTAACTCCTGTTCGATCGCGGCAAAGTCGATGACGCCGTCGAGTGCGTTCGACTGGGACGCGTCAGTGAGCGCCGGAGCAACCCGGTTGTCCATGTCGAATTCGATCGACGAAGCAGCGCTCAGCATCCGCGTCGTCAGCCGCCTTGCATCCTCGCGGACGGCTTCCGCCTCGAGGCGGCGCAGCAGACCCATGATGCGGCTGTCCTCCGAGTCCGCGGCGCAGGCGACGAGAACGGCCTGGATCACCGAGCGCGACAGGCGCGGCTCCTCGCCGAACTCGGTCGCGCGGCCATGCGCAAGGACGCCCTGCACGGCGGCGCGGAAGGCGGCTTCGAGCGATGGCGGCATCTTGGCGCGCCGGTAGAGCGCGGTGAAGCCGGTCATGCTGCGCTCGTGGAGCAGTGCATGCACGCGGCGGCCCGGCAGGCCGGTAAGGCTCGTCATGGCGGCCTCGAACAGTGAAAGATCGCGGGAGAGCAGCGCGCGCAGCAACAGGGACGGTGTCAGCTCGCCCTTGACACGCATGTGCTCCACGAGTTCGCTCACCTCGTCAGGCGCGGCCGCGCCCAGCAGGAGCACGGTCGCCGCCTGTCGCGCGTCGTCGAGCAGCCGCTCCACGCGGGTGCGCGGCATCCATTGGCCGCGGCAGACCATCTCGGTCAGATGTTCGGAAACCTTGATCACGAGCGCGTGGCGAACCACCAGCGGCAAATCCTCCCGATCGAGCAGCGCGGTGCGCAGCCGCGCATCATCGCCAAAGCGCTCGGCGAGCCTGGCGAAACCGAAGGAGGGGATGTCGCAGACTTCGTTCTTGGCGAGCATGACCGCCGCGTCGATACAGCCGACCTCGCAGACAGCGGCGCAGACGGCGCGGGACAAGCCTTCGCGCGTTGCGACAGCCATCTGCGTCAGCGCATCGCCCACGGCGAGGCAATCGATGAGGTCGGCGTCAGTGAGGAGCGGCGAGCGAGCGATCACCGGTACCGAGACCTCATGCTGGTCGTAGCAGAGCGAGACGACGAGATGCCGCGGTGCCTTCTCGCTGCTAGAAAACGCATCGGTGACGGCTTTTCGAACAGTGACGGACGGATCGTCGAGCAGCAGCGTGAGCGCTGCCTCGGTATCGGCGGGATCCTCGATGGCGAGGTAACCCGCAAGATATGCCTCGCAGAGCGCTTCGGCCGCCTCCTTGCGGTCGGCGGTCGGCGCGACGGTGAACCACTCGAGAAACTGCTTGATCAACATTGAACTCACACACGCTGGCGGATGAAGGAAAGGAGGTTCAAAGGTGCGCCGACGGTCGAGGCCCGCCTTGACGCCTGGGGCTTCAGCCCGGCCGGCCGTTCGGGCGGCAGCGGAACGGCGGTCGATGAGGACTTCTCGGGCGGCGATGGCTCGGCCGCAACGGTATTGGCGGGAGGTTCGCTCGCCACGTCGCCGCGCGGGAAGAAGCCGCCGCGGCCGAGCGAAGCGACTTGCGTTCCCGCCGCGCCATTGGGATTGCGGCCAAGCCCGGTCCAGGTGCGAGCGATAGGCTGCGCGACCGGGCCTGTGTCGCTGCCGCGAAACAGGCCGAAGATCGGCTTTGCCGCCTCGCGCGCCACGTAAGCCCCGTTCGTCTCGCCTGTCGCCCCGGCATCCGGTGGCGTCGGCGCGTTGCCGGCGGCCTGCGCCGCCGGATCGGTGCCGTGGCTCGCGACCAGATTGGAATAGACCTCGGCAGCGGTGCGAGGCCGGCCGGATTTGTCGTAGAAGATGCTCCGATTGGCGCTGGCGGCGTCCGAGAAGGACGAAACGGCGCTTGCATCCGGCGATTGGCTTGCAAGCCTGATCAGCTCGCTCGCGCCGGACGCGCCAAGAAAATGCGCAATGTAGAGCTCGCCCTCCGATGGCGGGCGGCCGAGATTGTCGGCGAGCACGGCGGCGTTACGCGCCGTGAAGGCTCCGGCGATCTTCGCCGACACCTGCGGGTCGGTCCGCAGCGCGAGGATGCGCTGGCGGGCCTGCGGGTCGGCCACGACGAACTGTCCGCCGGATGTCTGACTGATCTGGTCGGCCTCGGCCTGCAGGCCGAATTTCGAACCTTCCGTCTTCACGGTCTGGAGCCAAGTCTGATCGAGAAACTGAAAGAGCCCGGTCGCGCTCGAATTGCGCGCCTTCGCCGCCGGATCGAGATTGGACTCGCGCGTCGCCGTCTTGATAAGATACTCGAACGAAATGCCAGTCTGCTGCGCCGCACCACGCATTGCGTCCGCAAGCGGCGTGTCGCTGCGCTGCTCCTTGACGTTCGGCGTTGCCGCGCTCGTCGGCGAATTGGTGAAGAGGAACATGAACCTGCCAGGTTGGACGGACGCTCGGAAGCCTTGTCCAGTCCAGCAAGTTTCGACGTTTATGGTTAAATGCCCGTAAAGGGCCTTCCGTCCGATCGTGTCCGCACGGACGGTTTCTGCATCAAAATGGGACAAAGGGAGCTGAAGGCGCGGAGATGACGGCAGATCAGACAAGAAATATTAAGCTTCATCCGCGCGGCGGCCGCTATTTCGAGGATTTCGAAATCGGCGAGGTCATCCACCACCGGCTGACGCGCACGGTGACACAGATGGACAACATGCTGTTCTCCAACATGACGCTGAACCCGCAGCCGCTCCATATCGACGCGCATTTCTGCGCGACCGAGACGCAGTGGGGCAAGCCGCTGATGAACTCCCTCTTCACGCTCGGCCTGATGATCGGCATCTCGGTGAACGACACGACCGTTGGCACCACCATCGCCAATCTCGGAATGACGGACGTGGTCTTTCCCGCCCCGCTCTTCGAGGGCGACACGATCAACTGCACGACCGAAATCCGCAGCGTCCGGACCTCGAAGTCACGGCCGGAGGCAGGCATCGTCGAGTTCCTTCACAAGGCCTTCAAGCAGGATGGCACGCTGGTCGCACAATGCACGCGGCAGGCTTTCATGCTGAAGCGGCCCGCCTAGACGATGCGCTCCTGGCTGTTCGTTCCAGGCGACGACGAGCGCAAGCTCGCCAAGGGCCTCTCAAGCGGCGCGGACGCGCTCATCATCGATCTCGAGGATTCAGTCGCGCTCTCGCGCAAGGCAGAGGCGCGCCGTGTAACGACTGAATTTCTCTCGCGGGCGCGCGGCGAAACGCGATTGACAGCCCTCTATGTCAGGGTCAATCCGCTCGACAGCCCGTTCAACATCGCCGATCTCGACGCTGTCATGCCGGCACGGCCCGACGGGATCGTCCTGCCGAAAGCGCAGGGCGGTCCGGCGATCCAGCAGCTCAGCGTTCGGCTCGCGGTCAATGAAGCCGAACACGACCTCGTGGATGGTTCGACGGGCATCGTCGCCATCGCTACGGAGACGGCGAGATCGCTCTTCCACATGGGGAGCTTTGCCGGAGCGAGCCATCGCCTGCGCGGCCTCGCCTGGGGCGGCGAGGACCTTGCCGCCGACATCGGCGCGGAGATCAACCGCGATGCCGACGGGCATTATACCGACCCCTACCGCCTCGCGCGCAGCCTCTGCCTCATCGGTGCCGCGGCCGCCGAAGTGCTGGCGATCGACAGCGTCTACACCAATTTCCGCGACATGGACGGGCTAAGGCTGGAGACAGAATCCGGCAAGCGCGACGGCTTCGGCGGCAAGATGGCGATCCACCCTGCGCAAGTGCCGGTCATCAACGAGGTCTTCACCCCCTCGCCCGCCGCACTCGCTCACGCTCGGGCGATCATCGAGGCGTTCGCCGCGAACCCAGACGCGGGCGTGATCGCGATCGACGGGCAGATGATCGACAAGCCGCATCTGCGCCAGGCCGAGCGCATCATGGCGCGGGCAACCCGCGGCCAGACTGCGCTCTAGACGATTGAGTTCGACCATTCTTCGTTCGTTTCGAGGATCCCGCAGGAACGCGAAGCAATCTATTTACGACCGGCGGTCGGACGTACACCTTGGTCGAGACCGAGCGCGGTGCGGGTCCGCTTCGGCAGACCGGCCGCCACGATGGCATGGGAGGCCAGGATATGGCTGCTCACCTCGTCTGCGGTAGTAGGACCGCAGCGCTGGATCCACTTCATGCCGCGAGAGGCCAGATAAGGCGCCGGCCTGAAACCCGGCGCGTCACGCAGCGCCTCGTAGCCCATATCCGACGTCTTGAACGTGATGCCGGGGTTGTCGTCGCTGACGCTCCAGCCGCAGATGGCGAAAACCTTTCCGCCGACCTTCCAGACATCGGAGCCGCGCCATTGCACGACATGGGTCGTCGCGGGGAGCGCCCCACAGAATGCGTTGAATTCGGCCCGTGTCACGGCCTGTTCCCTAGCCTATTCGGCAGCGGCGACCTTCTTGATGTCGCCAGCGCCCGCGGGACGGGCGAGCGAAAAGATGCGCTCCACCGCCGCGTAATCCTGATAGCCGAGGCGGGCGAGCGGCTTGATCGCCAGCGTATCGAGCCTGCCATCCTTGATGAAGCGGTCGTCGATATAGACGCTGATCACCTGCCCGAGCACGAGGAACGAGTTGACCGTCTCGCCTTCGAGGTTCTTCAGTTCGGTGATGCTGAGAAGCCTGCACTCCATGGCGGTGGCGATGCCGGCAACACGCGGCGGCTTGACCACCCGAGACGGGGCCGGCTCAAGCCCGGCATGGCCCATTTCGCTCACCCCGTGCGGCAGCGGCGCGGAGGTCATGCTCATCTTCTCGAAAAGCTCGAGCGAGGCCATGTTGCAGACGAATTCACCGGTCGCCGCGACGTTGGAGACGCTATCCTTGTAGCCCGTACTGCTGAAGCCGACGATCGGCGGCTCGTCGCTGAAGGCGTTGAAATAGCTGTAGGGCGCTAGGTTGACCCTGCCCTCGGCATCGAGCGTCGATACCCAGCCGATCGGCCGGGGCGCGACAATAGCCTTGAACGGATTGTAGGGCAGGCCGTGATTTTTCAGTGCCGGATCGTAAAACATGGCGCAGTATTGGGTGATCGCGCCGCAAAATTCAATTGCCCTTTCCGGCCGCATATTGTTTTTGATCACGGACACAGACGCGCCACGCTCCTTGCCTATGCATCCCTCTTCTCCGACACCCGGCGGGACGATCGAACTGACGATGCGACACAGACTTCTGAAGCTGGCGATTCTGGCTGCGCTGTCCTGCCTGCCGACGAGCCTGTCGCTTCGGGCGCAGCCGCTCGACATCACCACGAACCAGTCGCCAGTCGTCCCGCCCGTTCAATCCTCGCCGCTCGCACCGCCGACGCCGGAAAACAACCTTCTGCTCGGCGCGAGCTTCGCCAATGACGGGCAGGTGATCCGCTCGGGGCTGCGCTGGCGCATCTATCCCGCCGCGGCGCCGACGACGCCGATCAGAACATCGGACGACGCAATCCCGGTTCTTCAGCTCGACCCCGGCGAATACGTTGTGCATGTCGCATATGGGCTCGCCAGCTCCACGCGAAAGATCGTCGTCGGGAAGCAGGCGAAGAGCGAACGCTTTGCGCTGGCGGCAGGCGGCCTCACCGTGCATGGAACGAATGGCGGCGCGCCGATCGACCCCAAGGACATCAAGATCGCGATCTATATCCCCTCGCCAACCAATGACGAGGACAAGATGGTGACCGGCGATCTGCCGTCAGGCGAGATCCTGCGCCTTCCGGAGGGAACCTATCATATCGTCACCGGCTATGGCAGCTCCAACTCGACCGTCGTAGCCGACATCCGCGTGCAGACCGGCAAGGTCACCGACGTGCTCGTCAATCACAAGGCCGCGCGGGTGACGCTGAAGCTCGTGAGCCAGGCCGGCTCGGAGGCGATCGCCAACACTGCCTGGACCGTGCTCACGCCCGGCGGCGACGTGATCCGCGAGGAGCTCAGCGCCTTTCCGACCATGGTGCTTGCCGAGGGCGCGTATACCGCGATCGCGCGCAATGACGGCAAGACCTTCACCGGCGATTTCAAAGTGAGCGGCACCAACGATCAGGACGTCGAAATCCTGCGGCAGGAAGCGCCCCGCCCGGACATCGTGCGGCCTGACCAGACGCCGCGCCGCGAAGCCGTCAGGGTCGAGCAGCCGAGGCGCACGCCCTTCGGCAAAAATCCTGGCGACAAATGACGCCGCCTGTTCGATAAGGCTGGTCAGGGCGAAGGGCCGCGAAGGGAGCACCGGCGATGCAGACGTTTTTCGTGCAGTTCAAATGCCAGCTTGGCCGAACCTATGATGTCGCCAACGCTCTGGCCGAGGCGGAGATCGCGTCCGAGATCTATTCGGTGGCTGGCGATTTCGACGTGATGGCGAAATTCTATCTGGAAAAAGACCTCGATATTGGCCATTTCATCGCCGAAAAGGTGCATGTCATCCCCGGCATTGTTGACACCCGCACCATCATCACGTTCAAGGCTTTCTAGCTGCCGGAGGTCCCCGACGGCATTCGCGATTCGATCAGATAGAGCACCTCGGGCGGCGGCTGATGCGCTCTCGAGGTCCGAAGGTCCGGTAGCCTTGTCCCTCGCAGAATTGCCAGAGCTGACGATCGTCGTTCCGACCTATAACGAGCGCAACAACATCACCGAGTTGGCGCTCCGCCTCGATACCGTGCTCGCGGGCATCGATTGGGAAATGCTTGTCGTGGACGATGATTCGCCGGATGGGACGGCGGCGGTCGTCAAGGCGCTGTCGCGCAACGATCCACGCATTCGCTGCATCAGGCGCGTTGGGCGGCGCGGCCTTTCCGGGGCCTGCATCGAGGGCATCCTCGCTTCCTCGTCGCCATTCGTCGCCGTGATGGACGCCGACCTCCAGCATGACGAGACGATCCTGCCGCGCATGTTCGAGCTGGCGCAGAGCGCGGATGTCGTCGTCGCGACGCGCTACAGCGAGGGCGGCGGCGCGGACGGGCTGTCCCAGCGCAGGAAGACGGTGAGCAGCCTTGGCGGACGGCTTTCGCGGCTGATCATCAAGGTCGACGTTTCGGACCCGATGAGCGGCTTCTTCATGCTGAGACGCGAAACAGTCGAGACGATCGCGCCGCAGCTCGCGACGAGCGGGTTCAAGATCCTGGTCGACATCCTTTCCGCCCTGCCGGCCGACGCCAAGGTCGCCGAGGTACCCTACTCGTTCCGCGACCGCTTCTCCGGCGACAGCAAGCTCGATGCGCGCGTGCTGTTCGATTACGCCGGCTTCCTGCTGCACAAGCTGACCGGCGGCGTCCTCCCGGTTCGCTTCCTGATGTTCGCGCTCGTCGGCGCGCTCGGCCTCGTTGTGCATCTCATCGCGCTGAAGATGCTCATCGCGGCTCTTCCGCAGTCCGATTTTGCGTTGCTGCAGGGCCTTGCGACCGCCGTCGCGATGGTCTTCAATTTCGTGCTGAACAATCAACTCACCTATCGCGACGCGCGGCTGAAGGGGCTTGCGTTCTTCCGAGGCCTCGTGACGTTCTGCCTGAGCTGCAGCGTCGGAGCCATCGCGAATATAGGCGTCGCAACGTGGGTTTATGGCACGAGCTACCAGCAGTGGTGGTTCGCCGGCATCGTCGGCGCCCTCATGGGTGCGGTGTGGAACTACGCGGCAAGCAGCACCTTCGTCTGGCGCAAGGCCGGCTGATGAGCGGGGTCGCGGAGGCGCGGGCGTCGTCTCCGCGCGACAGCATTCCGCTCTGGCTCCTCGCCCTTATCGCAGCGCATGCGTTAACTTGGATGACGCTGCCCTCTCTCCTCGAGGGCTCGATCAGGCTCGACGTCAGCGAGGGTGCGATCGGTGGGCGTGAATGGCAGCTTGCCTATCTGCGTCACCCGCCCTTCACCACTTGGCTCACGGAAATCGCCCGCTGGGCAGGACCTCTTCGCTACACCGCCGTCCATGCGATCGGTCAGGTGCTGGCGCTGGGCGGGCTTTGCCTCATGGCGGCTGCGGCTGGCCGCATGGAGGGCGAAGCGAAAACCGCCGGGCGTGCCGCCACTCTCACGGTCCTGCTCGGCCTTGCTTCGCCGGCACTCACCTACATTCCCATCCAGCTGAACCACAACATCGGCCTGATGCTGGCGAGCGGCCTCGTCGTGATGACGGCTTGGCAGGCTTTCGAACAAGGCGGGCCAGCACGCTGGCTGGCGTTCGGCATTGCAGTTGGCCTCAGTCTCTGGGTCAAATACGCAGTCGGTCTGCTGGTCCTGCCGCTGATGCTCGCATTTCTCATCGTGCCGGTCTGGCGAAGGCAACTCTTGACGCCCTCGCCTTGGCTCGCGGTGGTGGCGGCTTGCATTGTCATATTTCCACACGCGGTCTTCGTGCTCGATCGGGGCGCGACGACTGTCGCCTTCGCGACACGCACCCTTTCGACAGGTTTTGTGGTCAATCTTGTCTATGCCGGCGAATTCCTGGCCAATGCCGCCCTGTTCATGCTGCCCATGGCCGCTGTCGCCGCGCTTCATGCGGATGGGGTGAGGCCGCTTGCGGCTCGGATAGCGCTGAGCCTGTCGCGGGAGATGACACGCGCCGACCTTTTCCGCCATGTGATCACCTTCGGGCCGGTGCTGGTGACTGCGCTCGCTGCGCTGATCGCCGGCGTCAAGCCGAGGCTGCTCTGGCTGACGCCGATGATCCCGGCCTTCGCTCTATGGTGGGCGCATTTCGCCGCTTCCGGCGCAGCGGACGGCGGCAAGCGCGCGGGCGAGCGATTGTTAGCCGCTCTCGCCGTGCTGCTGGCCACCTCATATATCGTAGTCAGGCTCGTCTCACCCTATGTGAACGCCAAGCCGCTCTATCCGGATTTCGACGGGCCGGCGCTGGCCGCCATGGCGCGCGACCATTGGAAAGCGCATGAGCAGAGGCCGCTGGCATACATCGTCAGCTTCGGCCAGCAGCGCGGACGGCAGGCGGCAGGATCGATCGCCTTCGACCTCCCGAGCACCAACGACGCGCCCATTCATGTGATGGAGGATGGGAGCCTCGCTGCATCACCCTGGATCGATGTGACCGATCTCAAAAAGCACGGCGCCCTCGTCGTGTCGCCCATGAAGCTGGAGGCTGGAACGACCGTGCAGGGCATGCCGATGACGGACATCATCGACCTGCCCCGCCCAATGGTGCGGGGCGCGAGGACGAACGCGCGAGTCTGGTTCGGGATCGTCAAACCGGGCGCCTGAGCGCCTAGCGCCGGATATCCGGCGGCGTTGCCTCGTCCTGCAGCATCGCCAGCGCTTCGGTGAGCGGCATCGTCGTCTGCGCCTGCGAGCCAAGCCTGCGGATCGAGACCGTGCCCTCCTCCGCCTCGCGCTTTCCGACCGCGAAGATCACCGGCACCTTGGCGAGCGAATGTTCGCGCACCTTGTAGCTGATCTTCTCGTTGCGCAGATCGGCCCTTGCCCGAAGCCCGGCCGCGAAGGCTTTCTCCGTCACCTGCTCCGCATAACCGTCGACATCGGAGGTGATCGGGCAGATGACCACCTGCTCCGGCGCAAGCCAGAGCGGGAAATGCCCGGCATAGGATTCGATCAGAATGCCGAGGAACCGCTCCATCGAACCGCAGATGGCCCGATGGATCATCACCGGAACGGTCTTCGAGCCGTCATGGTCGATGTAGAACGCCCCAAACCGCTCCGGCAGGTTGAAGTCGACCTGGGTCGTGCCGCACTGCCATTCGCGACCGATCGCGTCGCGCAGCGTGTATTCGAACTTCGGACCGTAGAACGCGCCCTCGCCGGGGTTGATGCCGGTCTTGATCTTGCCGCCGGACTGCGCCTCGATCTTCTCCAGCACCCGCCGCATCACATCCTCGGCGCGGTCCCAGAGCGCGTCCGAGCCGACGCGCTTTTCCGGCCGGGTTGAGAGCTTGACGACGAGGCTGTCGAAGCCGAAATCGGCGTAGACCGAAAGCATCAGCTCGTTGATCTTGAGGCACTCCGCCTCCATCTGCTCGTCCGTGCAGAAGACATGCGCGTCATCCTGCGTGAAGCCGCGCACGCGCATCAGCCCGTGCAGTGCGCCGGACGCCTCGTAGCGGTGCACCATGCCGAATTCGGCAAGCCTGATGGGCAGATCGCGGTAGCTCTTGAGGCCGTGCTTGAAGAGCTGGACGTGCCCCGGGCAGTTCATCGGCTTCAGCGCGAAGACGCGCTCATCTTCGGTGTCATCGCCAGCGGAGGTCGCCGCGAACATGCTCTCCTTGTACCAGCCCCAATGGCCCGAGGTTTCCCAGAGCGACTTGTCGAGCAATTGCGGCGCGTTGACCTCTTCATAGTCGCGGCGCAGGCGCCGGCGCATATAGGCGGTCAATTGCTGGAAAAGCGTCCAGCCCTTCGAATGCCAGAAGACCGTGCCGGGCCCTTCTTCCTGGAAATGAAACAAATCCATCTCGCGGCCGAGCTTGCGGTGGTCGCGCTTCTCCGCCTCCTCGATCTGTTTGAGGTAAGCGTCGAGATCGTCCTGGCTGGCGAAGGCGGTCGCGTAGATGCGGGTCAGCATCGGGTTGTTGCTGTCGCCGCGCCAATAGGCACCCGCCACCTTGGTCAGCTTGAAGGCGTTGCCGATCTTGCCGGTCGAGGTCATGTGCGGCCCGCGACAGAGGTCCATCCACTCGCCCTGGGCATACATCTTCAGATCTTCGCCCGGCGGAATGGCGTCGATGAGCTCGATCTTGAACGCCTCGCCCTTCTTTTCGAAATGGGCCTTCGCCTGCTCGCGCGTCCAGACCTGCTTCGTGAACGGAGCGTCTTTGGCGATGATCTCGCGCATGCGCGCTTCTATCGCTGGAAAATCCTCCAGCGAGAATGGCTGCTCGCGATAGAAATCGTAGAAGAACCCGTTCTCGATCACCGGGCCGATCGTGACCTGCGTGCCCGGATAGAGCGACTGCACCGCCTCCGCCAGCACATGCGCGCAATCATGGCGGATGAGTTCGAGCGCGCGGGGATCCTCGCGGCTCAGGAACTCGATCTTCGCGTCCTTGTCGATCGGATCGGCGAGGTCCGCGACGACGCCGTCGAGCGCCATGGCGATCGTTCGCTTGGCAAGGCTTTTGGCAATGCCCTCGGCGATTTCCTTGCCGGTGATGTGCGGGGGATACTGACGGCTCGCGCCATCGGGAAAGGTCAGCGTGATCATCGATCTGTCTCCGTGCTCACTCCTGCAGACGAGTGCAGGTAAGCGGACGCGCTGCATGCCACAGGGTTACGCCGATGCCAAGTCATGAAGATGCCAAGTCATGAAGATACCAAGTCATGGTGATGCCGGTTCTGCGCGTCGAGCCCACGCCCGTCGTTTCCAATCAGGCGTTCTGCGGATGCAAGGCGGCATTGGGTTCGGCTTCGCTCGCAATCCTGTCGACGAACCAGTAGGTCAGCAGCGAAACGGCGAAACCGGCCATGACATCTGCGAGAAAGTGACCGCCGATCAGCGGCGTCGTGAGGATCATGAGGCCGATCACCGCGGCAACAGGAATCATGAGCCAGATGTTCGAGCGCAGATAGAACACGCACATCAGACCCATGACCGTATGGAATGAAGGAAACGAGACCATGCCGCGTGGGCCCTGCGCCAGACCGGAAACGTCACCCGTGCGAATGCTGGCATAGTAGGCGTTGTAATCGGCCCCGACGACCGTGCCGAGCGCCCGTTCGATCTCGATCGGCACGTGATGAAAAGCGAAGGCCGATCCCGCCGGCAGCAGCGCCGCGAGCACGATCGTCGCGACGACGCTGATGCTCAGGAAGGCGAGATAGCGCTCGAATTCGTCCGCCCGCTTCGTCGCGACGAGATAGATCATGACGAGCAGCAGCGCCCCGATCGTCGCGGGGCCATAGATGATGAGCGCCCAGTCACGGATCAGCCGCTGGTCCGCCGCCCAGGTAACGAGGCGCGCGAAATCGAAGCCGATCGCGGCATCGACCGCGGCGAGACGCGCATCGGCCATCGGCATGCCGATGGTGGCGACGAGATAGGTCAGCATCACCGCCGTGAAGATCACCACGGGCAGGCAGGCCGTGGCGAACAGCATGCGCGCAAGGCAGGCGTCGCGCCGGACATGGGCGTAAAAAAGACCAGCGAGGTGGAACGCGAGGCCCGCGAGGCAGACGCCGAGAAATGCGCGATTGAAAAATGTCTGCTGCATCCATGCATTGCCGAGCCGGACGCTCCAAGGCACGGCGATGCCAAGGCATAGCAGGCAAACCGCCAAGTTGAGCCGTTGAAGTGGCGAAGCCTGGAACGCCATACGCATGAAGCCGCCTTTGAAACCGCGGAAGCCGGCCAATGCGGACAAGTCCCGCAAGCCAGCCGCAGCATACGGGCCGGCCGTTTAATTTATGGTGACCTCCGCCGGCCTGAAGCTGAGGTGAAGCTCAGGCGCGCGGGCGATCCGGCGGCGATTGCTGTGTCATGCGCCATGATCCGTAGCGCCAGGGCGCGAACCAGCGCGCGTCGGAGGGGATAGCGTCGCAGACGAAATCGAGGCCGGATGTTCCGCCCGGCCGGCAGCGGCAAATGCGGGCAAAACCCATCCATCCGCCGGCCCATGCGCCATGCCGACCGAGCGCTTCGATCATGTAGCTCGAACATGTGGGAAGATGCCGGCATTGCCGTCCGATGAAGGCGGACAACGTCAACTGATAGAGACGGACGAACCCGATGAGAAGTTGTTTCAATGGCTGTGGCCGTCCATCGTCGCGCGCCATGCGCAGGCTCAAGCGACCAGCTTGGCTTCCGGCTTGGCGGCAGCCTTCTCGGCGGCTTCGAGCGTCGCCTCGAAAGTAAGCAGGGTCGAGGCATGGCGCGCCTTGAAATCCTTGACCGGCTGCAGCACCTTCGCCTCCGCGAAGCGCCCCTCGGGCGGCGGGGCATCGCTCTTCAGCATGGCGCGAACCGCGTCCCGCGCGGCGCGCAGTTCGTCGAGACTGGCTCCGATCACGTTACGGGCCATGATCGACGAGGAGGCCTGACCCAACGCGCAGGCCTTCACCTCATGCGCGAAATCGGCGACCCTGCCATCCTCGATCCGCAAATCGACCACGACGGTCGAGCCGCACAGCTTGGAGTGCGCGCTTGCGCTGGCGTCCGGCGCATCAAGGCGACCCTGCCGCGGAATGTCGGCGGCAAGCTCCAGTATGCGGGCGTTGTAGAGGTCGTCGAACATCGCGTAAGCCTATCCTGTTTTCCTACGTCATGAAACTGGCGACGGTTCTGGAAAAAAGAAAGCGCATGACGATTTTTTTTGCCACATGAGGGGCGATCGGCGACGGGCGGCGAGACGCTCACGCGAAGGTGAATGGCGGATACGGTCTTTTGACGATCCGCCTTGCATCCTGTCATCGAAAAGGCGCGATACACACCTTATGTTGGAGATGTCAGGCGATGGCGGGCAAGGGACTGCGTCGCTTGCCTTGTTTGACAGCGATCCTGAATTGCGGTCCGATCGCGAGCCGCAACAAATCCAAAGCCGAACGGCCCGCGTAACCCGTCGGTATGTCAGTCACCCACACCGGAAGGAGGCACCACATGGATGCTGTGGTTAAGCCCTTAAAAATTCAGCCAGTCTCTCCCGAACGCAAATTGCTCGCTCGCCCGACCCGCGAGGAAGCCGAAGCTGCCGTTCGCGTTCTCATCCGCTGGACCGGCGAGGATCCAGATCGCGAAGGCCTCGTTGACACGCCGAAGCGCGTCGTCAGATCCTATGAGACGCTGTTCGGCGGCTACAACGACAATCCGGCCGAGGAGTTGCAGCGCACCTTCGAGGACGTGCAAGGCTACGACGATCTCGTACTGGTGCGCGATATTCCGTTCTACTCGCATTGCGAGCACCATCTGGTGCCGTTCGTGGGCAAGGCGCATATCGGCTACTATCCGAGCGAGGGGGTCGTCGGCCTCTCCAAGCTCGCTCGCGTCGTCGACATCTTCGCCCGCCGCATGCAGACGCAGGAAGCAATGACTGCGCAGATCGTTCAGTCTATCGACGACGTCCTGAAGCCGCGCGGCCTCGCCGTTCTCGTCGAAGCCGAGCACATGTGCATGGCGATGCGGGGCATCCAGAAGCAGGGTGTCTCCACCGTCACGACCCAGTTCACCGGTGTTTTCCGCGACGATCCGGCAGAGCAGGTTCGGTTTTTCGAGCTCATTCGCGGCTTCAAGCGCTGATTTGCTTTCGGATCGATTGAAGTTCCCTTAAAACGCACAGAAGCGCGAGGGCATTTCATGACGGATAATGACAGGTCGAAACTCGCAGCCGGATCGAACGATCCGGCTGTTTCAGTTTTCAGGGCGGCGGCTTCAAGAAGCGAACTCGAGGAAGGCGCCGCGCTGACCCCCAAATTCGATGCGAACGGCCTCGTCACCGTGGTGACGACCGATGTCGAAAGCGGCGAGGTGCTGATGGTCGCTCACATGAATGCGGAGGCATTGTCGCGCACCATCGCGAGCGGCGATGTCTGGTACTGGTCGCGCTCGCGCGCGGAGCTTTGGCGCAAGGGCGCGACGAGCGGGCATACACAGCGGGTCGAGGATATCCGCATCGACTGCGACCAGGACGCGCTCTGGATCAAAGTTCGGCAGACGGGGCCCGCCTGCCATACGAATCGCAAATCCTGCTTCTATAGAGCCGTGATCGGCAATGCAGATGGCACGGCGCGGCTCGAGGCGTCGCCAGCCTGACGCCTTGCCGAAGCGTTAGGGTTTAGCAATCAATTCGAGCGATATTTGCTGTCTAATCGTTTGCGAGGAAAAGACGTCCCGTGTTCAACATGCTGTCCTGGCCCACCAGACGCACCTCCTCGCAAGGCGATGACCGTTTCACCGACACGGTCCCGCCGAAGCCCGAAGCCAGCCTTCGCCCTCCGGTCGTCGGCGTCGCGTTCGGCGCAGGTGCGGCCCGTGGCTGGGCGCATATCGGCATATTGGAGGCGCTGGTCGAGGCCGGCGTCACACCCTCCGTCATCACCGGCACCTCGATCGGCGCGGTGGTCGGCGGATGCTATGCGGCAGGTCGCCTCGATGAATTGAAGGAATTCGCCCTCGGCCTGACACGCCGACGCGTCTTCAGCCTGATGGACCTCCATCTCGGCGGAGCGGGCCTCATCAGCGGCGCTCGCCTCCGGGCGATGCTCGAGGAGGGCCTTGGCGGGCAGACCATCGAGAGCCTGCCGATCAAGTTCGCGGCAGTGACGACGGAATTCGGCTCCGGCCACGAAATCTGGCTGACACGCGGCCACCTCGTCACCGCCATGCGGGCCTCCTACGCCATTCCCGGCATTTTCGAGCCGCTCAACATCGGTGGTCGCTGGCTTTTCGACGGCGCACTCGTCAATCCCGTGCCAGTCTCGGTCGCGCGGGCGCTCGGCGCGGAGATGGTCATCTCCGTCAGCCTGAATTCGGACCACAATGGCCGCGGCACGATCATTCAGGACCATCAGGTCGAAGCCCCGCCTGCCCCGCCCGTCGAGGTGCCGGAGCGCCGCCGTGGCCTGTTCAGCCCCGTGACCAACGCGGCCGCCGCCGTCCATCGTCTCACGAGACGGCCGGATGGCGCGCCCGGCATCGCACAGGTGATGGTCGATGCGATCAACATCACGCAGGACCGCATCGCGCGCTCCCGGCTCGCCGGCGACCCGCCGGATATCGCGATCAATCCCAAGCTGTCGAAGATCGGCTTGTTCGAATTTCAGCGCGCCGACGACAGCATGGCGATCGGCCGTGAGGCGGTCGAGCGCCTGTTGCCGGAAATCAGAGACGTCCTCGCCTCGCTGTCCATGCCGGCCTGACCGGCTTTGGTCAGGCCCACTCTCAGGCCATGGTGATATAGCTTCGCAGGGCATCCTGCTCGCTTTCCATGTCGTTGATGCGGTATTTCACGACATCACCGATCGAGATGATCCCGGTCAGCCGTCCCTCGCTCACGATCGGCAGGTGCCTGAACTTCCCTGCGGTCATAATGTCCATGAGCTCGCTCATCAGCGCGTCTTCACCGCAGGTCACGACCTTTTCGGTCATATGCTTGGAAACCGCATTGTCGAGCGCCGCAGTGCCGATGTGCGCGATGGCCTTGACGATATCGCGTTCAGAAATGATGCCGAGGATCTTGCCGTCGCTGCCGCAGACCACCGTCGCTCCTATGCGATGCTCGGTCAGCAGCCGGGCGGCTTCCTGAAGCGTACGGTGAGGCGACACCGTAATGACGGCGTTGCCCTTCATCTTCAATACGTGCGCTACGTTCATGATCGATCTTCCTCCGTTGATCGGAAGGCATCGATCCGCGCGCCGTTTCTAAGCCGGCATAAGGCGGTGACGCCTCTCATACTTTATGCTGATCCTCATTCGTCCGAGATGCAAGGTCTTTCAAAGATCCAACATCTTCAGCGATGCGAGTGATTTCGACAAAAAGGCACTTTCGTCGCTCCTTCAGGGCTGCCCAACGGCCGCTCAGAAGGCCGGCTGAGGGCGGAACCGGTCCAGAACCGTCATCAGCACCATGCCGATCAGATAGCCGCCGACATGCGCCTCCCAGGCGATGTTGGCCGCCTCCGTCGCCCCGCCGCCAATGTTGAAGCCGAAAGCAAAGAGCAGGTTGATGCCTATCCACAGGAGCGTATTGGCGACGACGCGGCGGTCCGTCGCCGCGACGCCGAGCGGCATCAGCGGCACATGGGCGAGTTCCGCCTGCTCCTGCGGCGAGGCCATGGGCCGCATCGGCAGCAGCATGGCCGCGCCCATCGCGGCGGCCACTGCGCCCGATGCGCCGATGACCGGAACGATCGAGCCCTCGTTGAAGGCCGCATAGCAGAGGGCTGCGCCAGCGGCGGCGAGCGCGAAGAACACGCTGAAGACGACAGGGCCGAGCCGCCGCGCGACCACGCTGCCGAATGCGAGGAACCACAGGCTGTTCAGCAGCACATGCGGCCAGTTCGCGTGGATGAATGCGTAGCTGACGAGGCTCGTCCAGACATTGCTCTCGTCCGACAACAGAATCGCGAGGAATGCCGGCGAGGGCCGCTCGGCCACGGGCAAAGCGCTGAAAGCGCGGGCAAGACCGTCTATGGTCGCCCATTCCATTTCCAGCGCCAGCCGTGCCGGCACGAAGCCATGTAAAGCTGCGAAGGCGAAATCGTCCGCATCCGACAGTTGCAGACGATAAATATGAACGAGCACGAATATGGCAATGAAGCCAATCACGACCCCTGGAACGTTGAAGATCGGCACGCGCTCTTTTTCGATATCCACCAGCAGGCCTTCCAATCACGATTGAAACACGTGTCTAGACAAATTCGTCGCCGCGGGACAGCCCGCCAAGACGCTGCATGGGCAGCATGGCGCGAAGCCGTCGGACGAAAACAAAAAGGGAGGCAAGACGCCTCCCTTTCGTAAACTTCATCCTTGGTCGCAGGACCACGATATTAATCATATCGGTTGGCCGGCCGCCGCGATGTTTCAAACCAGCACACTCGAACCGAAACAGGAGCCATTTGCTCGGCGTGCATGCTGTGGAACACTCGCTTAATCGCATGAAAGCCCCCTATACGACAAACACAACCGCCGATTAACCTTACCTCGTCCGGGCAAAAAACAGGTGCGGCATAAACCATGCTGTTCCCCAGCGTCAGCGCGTCATGCAAGGCCAAACCGTGCCAAGGAGGCACAGGCTTGCACCGACGAAAACGATTTTGGGGCGAATGGGCGCGTGAGAACGCCCCCGCCGGAATGGACAGGTTGGGGCAAGATGAAGAACAGGAATGCGGACGAGCTTTACCGATACTGGAACGAGCTGCGTGGTCGCCGAGCCGCGCCCGAACGCAACGACCTCGATCCGAGCCGATTCCGCCACATCCTGCCGGATGTTTTCGTTCTCGATTTCGACGCCGATCTCAAGCCCGGGCTGAGGCTCGTCGGCACGCGCATCTGTTCGCTGTTCGGCCGCGAGCTGACGGGCGAACAACTGCCGTCGCTGTTCGCCGCAAGCGAGCGGAATGATATCCTGCGCCTTGTGAAATCGCTGGCGCGCGAGGAGAGCGCCGCGCATGTCGGGCTGATGGTGACGTGCGATGACGGCTCGCGCTTCCCGGCAGACATGCTGCTCCTACCGCTGCGGCACAGGGGCGTGCGCTCGCAACGCATGCTCGGCCTGCTCGGCTCATCACATGATCTTCCGATATTCGGAGCGGCTGCCGATTTTCTCGGCCTCATTTCGGTCCGGATGCTCGACGACGACACCATGTTGCGCACGCCGCGCACGCCTTCGCTTCAGGTCGGCGTCCCGCCGGCGGACATCATCAGCCGCAAAGGCCATCTCGTGCTCGTTGACGGCAAACGGCGCTGAAAACCCCGCAAAATGCGACTATAGTCAAAAAGCTGCGTCATCCGCGTAATCGGACGTTAACGCCGACCGTTTAGCTTCGAGAGAAGCACCGGTGCGCACAGCGCTGCGGGCATCGCCTCAAACCGACGACCGAAGCATGATCCTAGCACATTCAATCGCACTGAACGGCCCGGACATCGACAAGAGGCGCCATCAACGCGTTCCGGTCGTGGTAGCAGGCCGCTACATGCTGCAGGACCGCAACGATTATCCCTGCCAGACGGTCAACATCTCACCCGGCGGCCTCGCGCTCAACGGTCCGGTCCGGGGTCAGCTCGGCGAGCGTGTGATCGCCTATCTCGATCATCTTGGCCGCGTGGAGGGTCAGATCGCGCGCCTGACGCCCACCGGCTTCGCCATGACGATTTCGGCGACGGTGCGCAAGCGCGAGAAGATCGCGGCGCAGCTCACCTGGCTCATCAACCGCAAGGCGCTCGGCCTGCCCGAGGATCGCCGCCATGACCGCCTCGTACCAAAAAATCCGCGTGTGATACTCACCCTGCACGACAATTCCGAGGTCACCGTCCGCCTGCTCGACGTGTCGCTCTCAGGCGCAGCCGTCGCCACCCATCTGAAGCCCGAGCTCGGCACGCAGATCTATATCGGGAAGATCCCGGCGCGCGTCGTTCGTTTTGTCGAGGGCGGCATCGCACTCGAATTCTCGCGGCTGCTCAACGAAGACAACATCGACGACCAGCTCGCCAAGTAACGGCCTCTCGTTCGACCTCCTCAATCCCCGCAGGCACCGCATGCGGGGATTTTTCGTTGGCCGTGTTCGCGGCGAGACACCCCGTCTTCCATCGCAATTCCGCCTTAATCGACATTAGGCCTAGCGCAGCCTTAAACGCCACGGCGAATTTTGCGTTACATCGTCGATAAAATTGAAGGTTTCATACTTGGTTGCGCGTCCGTTACTTGTTTATTTTCAATAAGATAGCAGGTTAACCGGCGTCAACCGTGCAACATACGGTAAACGCTCGATTTCCAACACCTTGCGATGCGCTTAATTCGGTCGGCAGAATTCGACGCATTGAATTCAAGCGCCCGAAAATAAAGCCTGCGACGGTCGCCTCATCGAACGAGGCGATCCATGACAAGCGCGAACCGACTGACCAACAAGCTCCTGACCGGCGCCCTCTGCCTCGCGCTGTTCGCGGTCCTGCCGCTTGCCTCGACACAGACGGCATCGGCCGTCGAGGCACTGCCTCAATTCCAGAACATCTCCTTCGCCTCGACCGGTGCGCCAACCCCGCCGCCGATCGGCTGGGTGCAATTCTGCCGCGATTATCAGCATGACAAGCGCAACCCTTGCCGTGTGGCGAAGCTCCCCGCGGTCGATGTCGTGCTCGACAGCACGAGTTGGCAAAAGCTCGTTGCCGTCAACGACGCGGTGAACGCAGATATCGACCCCATCACCGACATGGACCATTGGCGCGTGATCGACAAATGGGATTACCCCGATGACGGCAAGGGCGATTGCGAGGAATACGTGATCGAAAAGCGGCACCGCCTGATGAAGGCCGGCTTTCCGCGCCAGGCGCTGCTGATCACCGTGGTGCGCGACAAGCTCGGCGACGGCCATGCGGTGCTGACCGTGAAAACCGATCAGGGCGACTTCGTCCTCGACAACCAGGTCGACGCCATCCTGCCCTGGACCGCGACCGGCTACCAGTTCATCAAACGGCAGAGCCAGGAAGATCCCAATCAATGGGTCGTCCTGCCGGGTAGCGCGATCGCGGCGCATCCGCTGCGGGTTTCGTCCGCCCGCTGAGCCGCCCGCACGCGATGAACGACCATCCCGCGTGTCGTTAACCTTTTGTTAAGGTCTCGTTTGACGCGCCGATGAACACGACGTTAATGTTTCGTTAATAAATAAACGAGGCATGACGGATGAACGGCAATTCGAAAGCATCGAAGGCGTGGGGCTTGGCGGTTTCGGCGGTCGCATTGACCGTGGCGAGCCTTTGGATGACGACGCCCGCCCTCGCCGAAATGCCGTCAGGCAGCGCCTTCAAGATCGCCAGCTCGACGCAGGCCGGAACCTCCAACGAAACCTCGCCGCCGGTCGGCTGGACGCAGTTCTGCCGGGATTTCGCCACAGATGCGCGCAAGCCCTGCACGAAGCAGATCCTGCCTGCCGTGGACGTCAAGCTCGATCAGGCCGCATGGCGTGAGATGGTGCGCATCAACGCTGCGGTCAACCGGGAGATCGAGCCGATGACCGATATCGAGCATTGGGGCGTGATCGACCGCTGGGACTTCGCGGATGACGGCAAGGGCGATTGCGAGGACTACGTGCTCGTGAAGCGCGAGCGCCTGATGAAGGTCGGCTTTCCGCGTCAGGCCCTGCTCGTGACCGTCGTGCGCGACCTCGAGGGCGAGGGCCATGCGGTGCTCACCGTGAAGACGGACAAGGGCGACTACATCCTCGACAACATGAACAGCGTGATCAAGCCCTGGACGGCGACCGGCTACAAGTTCGTGAAGCGCCAGAGCCAGGAAAGCCCGAACGTCTGGGTCTCACTCGGCTCGGTCGATACGGCGATCTACACGTCGCGTAACTGATCGGCGCGTAACTGATCGGCCGCACGCTCTAGCCGAGCCGCACGAGGCCTGTCGCGAAACGTCGCCAGTTCTTCACGTAGTTTGCGGCGGACAGGATCAGCTTCCGCTGCTCTTCGGCCGACAAGGTCCTGATCGCCTTGGCTGGTGAACCGACGATCAGCGATCCCGGCTCGAACTGCTTTCCCTCCGTCACGAGTGCGTTGGCTCCGACGAGCGAGCCAGCGCCGATCCGCGCACCGTTGAGCACGGTCGCGCCCATGCCGATCAGCGACCCTGCCCCGACCGTGCAGCCATGCAGGATGGCCCGGTGGCCGATTGTGCAGTCCGCGCCCACATCGAGCGGAAAGCCCATGTCGGTGTGGAGCATGGCGTGTTCCTGGACATTGCTGCGCGCGCCGATGGCAATGCGCTCATTGTCACCGCGCAGGACCGCGCCGAACCAGACGCCGACATCTTCGCCGATCAACACATCACCGATGAGATGACAATCGGGTGCCAGCCAGTGGGAAGCGGCAAGCTGCGGCGCAATGCCCTGCAGGGAATAGACTGGCATGCGCGGTTCCTCGGCTGCGATACGGCGTTTCGGCGATAGCTAGAGCATGGCACGCGAGGATGGCAATGAGTTTTGCTGAAACCGCGCTCTGCAGACAGCCTCTAAGCGGCGATGACCTGCAATAGACCCTTGAGGACGAGCTGCCCGAAGGCAAGGCTCCAGAGGCAGGCGATGATCGTGGCGATCGCCACGAAATGCATGGGCCGGCGCTCGAACCGGCGGCCGCGCTGGGTATTGCGCAGGATGATCACCGGCGCGCTCACGGCCAGAAGCGGCACGGCGAAGGCGAGGCTCGCATTGCGCGACAGCAGCATTCGGAAACTGAGCGGCCGCTGGGCGATCATCTGGAACGCGCTGGCAGTGAGGCCTGCGATGGCGAAGCCGACGATGATCGCCTCGAAAGCCTGTATCTGGTCGGGACCCAACTGAACCATTACGCAACACCCCATGCCGCAAACATTGCCAGCGCCTCGCTGGCTGCGCCGTCCTGGCGCAGTCTGCCACTGGTTAATAAAGTATTGCAACCGCCATGCCGCGCCGGATAAGCCAAAGTGACGAGCGGGCCCGGGCGGCTCGAAAAGGGCGGATCATGCCGAACATCCAAATGCCGAGAGCGCCGCGTCGCTGGATGGCCGTCGCCATCGGGGTCACGGCTTGTGTCGCCCTGCTGGCCGTTGGCGGCGTGGTCTACTGGAAAGCGGCGTTCACGGGCGCGGCCATCCCGAAATCCCGCGTCTCCGTCAGCATCGGCAACGCCAAGCTGCTCGTTCCGGCCAATCTGATCCGCTCGGCGGAAAAACGCGTCGATGGGCGGACGGGACGCCTAGACCTCGCGCTTACCTGGCCGGAGCTTCAACCGCTGCCGAGCAATCTTACCTCTCCCGTCGCCATTCCACCTCCGGCGTCGATCGTCTTCATCGCGATCGAGCCGGCGGATGCGGCGGTCGACCCGGCACTCAGACCGAAAGAGCTCTATGCGCGGTTCCTCGCTTCCGAGGTCGAGACCGGGCCAGGCACCCTGATCAGACGCTCATTCAAGCCAAGCTCACCCTATGGCGGGGAGGTTTTGGAGATTGCGCCGCCGGATGGCGAGGTTTTCGCGGCGCGCTGCCTCACCGGCGAGAGCGTCGAGACGCCGGCGGCGCGCTGCATCTGGCAATTGAGATACGGCGAAATCGATGTCCAGGTGCGGTTCGCGACCCCGGTGCTCGAGAACTGGGAACGGCTGAGCGATCATGTGCGCCAGCTCGTCCAGCGCATCTACCTCGACACGTGACGTGGCTCAGGCGTTGAGGTCATCCTCGAGGATGGCCATCGTGAAGTTGTATGACAGGTCGCCATCCTCATCGTCGACGAAAAGCACGCCGAGGAACTCGTCACCCATGTAGACTTCGGCGGAGTCGGTCTTCTTGGGCCGCGTCACGACACGGATCGCGGCGTTGCTGAAGGTGCGGCGCAGATAGCCTTCGACCTTCTGAAGTTGCGCCTTGTCCACTGCCTTGCTCATGCTGCCGCTTTCGTTTCCGTTGTTCGGGGAACCGATGCCACGAAGGCGGGGCCGATTCAACCCCGGATGTGACGTGGCGGCGGCCACTATTTGCTGGCGAGGATCTGGTCCATCGTGCGCGCGGGGTCCGCGCAGCCGGCTGCGCCGACGACGCGCGCAGGCACGCCCACCACCGTCGATTTCGGCGGAACGTCGTCGAGCACGATCGATCCGGCGGCGACGCGCGAGCAATGGCCGACCTCGATGTTGCCGAGAACCTTCGCGCCCGCCCCGATCAGGACGCCATGCCTGATCTTGGGGTGGCGGTCGCCGATTTCCTTGCCCGTACCCCCGAGGGTGACGCTCTGCATGATCGAGACGTCATCCTCGACGACCGCCGTCGCGCCGATCACCAGCCCGGTCGCATGATCGAGGAACACGCCCTTGCCGATCCTGGCGGCAGGGTTGATGTCGGTCTGGAACACGGATGACGAGCGGCTCTGGAGATAGAGCGCGAAATCCTGCCGACCCTGCTGCCAGAGCCAATGCGCGAGGCGGTGCGTCTGCAGCGCCTGAAAGCCCTTGAAGTAGAGCAGCGGCATGATCAGCCTGTCGCAGGCCGGATCCCGGTCGAAGGTCGCGACGATGTCGGCGCGCTGGCTCTGGCCGAAGCCTGCATCCGCCGCAAAAGCCTGGTCGAATGCCTGCCTGATGAGGGTCGCGGAAACGTCCGGATGGGCGAGCCGGGCCGAAATCCGAGCAGCGACAGCATCCTCGAAGCTCTTCTGCTGCAGAACCGTTTCGAGAATGAAGCCGCCGAGCGCCGGTTCGTTGCGCTGGATCGCCTCGGCCTCGAGCCTGATGCGATGCCATACCGGATCGACCCGGTCGAGAGTCTCGGTTGGCTGGTAGCCCGCCAGAAATTCAGGCGAGAGATAGTCTAGATGAGCTTTGGCCATAGGATTTCTCCCTGTCGGCGCCGATCGGAACATGACCGCGATCATACCGCGTTCCGAACGGGAGCGCGAGACTGGCACTCATACATATTCGTGATGCGTCGCTCACGGCCTCTCGGCGAGAAAGGCGAGCACGGCCTGTTTGTAGACCTTGTCGCCGACGGCGAGGTTGTGGTCACGGCCCGGAATATCGACGCCCCGCGCGCCCGGCACCAGCTTGGCGAGAGCGTGCGGATCACCGGCGATGGGGTCGTTGGTGCCGACGCAGACGAGCATCGGCGCCTTGATCTGCGCCAGTTGAGCGGCGTCGATCGTCTGCCGCGAGCCCCTGATGCAGGCGGCGAGCGCGACGAGATCGGATTTGGTCGATTCGGCGAAAGCGCGAAACATCCGGCCCATCGGGTCCGTGATGTCGGCGAGGGAGCGGGCCTCCATCGCGTCCGCGATGCCGCTCGGCAGGCCGACGCCTTCGACGAGCCGGATGCCAAGCCCGCCGAGCGTCGCCGAACGCACGATGTCAGGCCGGGCGGCGGCAAGGAAGGCCGTGATGCGCGCGCCCATCGAATACCCCATCACGTCCGCGCGCTTCAGGCCGAGATGGCCGATCAGGGCGGCGGCGTCTTCGGCCATGCGCGCGGTGTGGTATCGGGCCGGGTCGTGCGGCTTGTCGCTCGCGCCATGGCCGCGATTGTCGAGCGCGATGACCCGCCGCCCGGCATCGAGCAGCGTCTTCACCCAGAGCGTGTTCACCCAGTTGACGGCATGGTTGGAGGCAAAGCCATGAATGAGCAGAATGGGCTCGCCCGAGCCGGCCACGGGCGCATGGTCGATGAATTTGAGCGTCAGCCCGTCATGGTGGAATGCGTGCATCATATGGTCCGCTTGCGTTATCCGCCTAGTGTGGGATGTCATGCTGCGAAAGCAACAGGTTTGATGCGCGCTGGCGGCACGGGCCCGAACGAACGACCCGTGGCTTGGCAGGGATAAATCGCTCTAGCCATCACACCGAAAAAACGATAACCGATCGCATGGAAGCCGAGCCTCGCTCGACGCCTGCGGATCGCGATCAACCCACGGGATGCCCATGTCCGACCATTCGACCCCCTATTTCCACAACGATGTCGGCGTGCGGATGATCGAGGTCGGATCACGAGAATTCATGTGCATGGGCGCGTTGCCGCCGTTCGATCATCCGCACATCTTCATCGACATGGGCTCGGATGTGGAAGCGGTCTGCGGGTATTGCTCGACGCTCTACAAGTTCAACGCCACGCTGAAGCCGGGCGCAGCCATCCCCGGCGAATGCGTATGGCATGGCGAGAATCCGAAGGCCGCCTGACGGTGCGACCCAAGGGCCGCCGGAATATGGGCCGCTGCATCATGCCAGCCGCCTCAAACGCGCCCGCTGACCGCGACCCGACTCGATGAAGCTCACCGATGCGGACGACATCCTCATCTCGGGCGCTGGCATTGGCGGGCTGACCGCGGCTCTTGCGCTCGCGAAAATCGGCCTCGGCGTCACGATCGTCGAGCGCAGCCCGCAACTCGAGGAGGCTGGCGCAGGCATTCAGCTCTCGCCGAACGCCGCCCGCGTGCTGGTCGAACTCGGCCTAGGGCCGCAACTCGATATCATCGCGACGGCGCCGGCCTCGCTCAGCATCGGCCCGCTCTCAAGCGCCCGAACACTCGCGACATTGCCGCTTCAGGCGCTCGCAGCCAGGCACGGCGCGCCCTATCTCGTGCTCCGCCGCGCCGATCTGCAGACGGTGCTGCTGGAGGCGGTGCGCAAGTCGCCCGACATTCGCTTGCTCACCGGCCGCACCATCGAGCGGTTCACCGCATCGAATGATGGCGTCGTCGCCAATTGCCGCACGCTCACCGACCAGATCACCGAACATCAGGCATCGGCGCTGATTGGCGCGGACGGGCTGTGGTCGGCGATCCGGCCTTCGGTCGGCAATGCGGCAAGCCCCTTTTTTACGGGCTATGAGGCGTGGCGTGCGCTCCTGCCGGCCGATCAGACGCCGGGCGGCATCGCCGTCGACACTGCAGAAGTCTCTCTGCGCCTCGGGCGCGACTGCCATGTGGTGCTCTATCCGGTCAATCACGGACAATTTCTCAACATCGTGGCCGTCCAGCAGGCGCGCAACGCCCGCGAACTGCGCACGCGCCACGATTGGAGCCATGCCGGGCTGCCCGCCGAACTCGGCGGCTTGATCGCGCAGGCAGAGCCGGCCCTTGCGGACATTCTGAAAGCGGTCGGCTCATGGCAGGTCTGGTCGCTCTACGACATGCCGGTCGCCAACATGGCGCAGGGCAATGTCGCGCTGCTCGGCGACGCTGCCCATCCGATCCTGCCCTTCATGGCGCAGGGCGCGGCAATCGCCATCGAGGACGCCGATACGCTCAGCCGCTGCCTCGCGCAGGTGCATGGCGATCGCACCCGCTTCGGCGAAGCGCTCGCCCGCTATGCGAAGCTGCGCCAGCGGCGCGCCCGCAAGGTGCGCAAGGCCTCGCGCAAGAACGCGAAAGCCTATCACACGGGTTTTCCATGGACGCTGGCGCGCGACCAGGTGATCCGGCTGCTCGGCGCTGGAGGCATGATGCGCCGCTATCGCTGGCTCTACGGTTGGAAGAAAGACCTTTAGCGCGCCCCTCCCCCGCCAAAGAGAGCTTGCCGCCCTCGCCCTGCGCCGCTATCCCTCGCCGGACCTGCAAGAGGCTGCACCCCGCGGACGTGGCGAAACAGGTAGACGCAAGAGACTTAAAATCTCTCGAAAGGTAACTTTCGTACCGGTTCGATCCCGGTCGTCCGCACCAATTCCCTCGCCTCAGATCACGCTCCATCGGGTGAAATCGCGGTCGTGATGGAACCACGTTGACGGTTAATGACTTTTAGGTCAGTAATTATCGCAACCACGGAGAGGGTTCATGTCGCCATCTTCCATCCTGATCGTTGGCGCTGGTCCGACGGGGCTCGCCCTCGCCTTGCGATTGAGCCATCACGGCGTTCCTTTCCGCATCGTGGACAAGAATGCGGGCCCCGGCCTTGCCTCGCGCGCCATGGCGATGCATGCGCGCACGCTGGAATTTTATCGGCAGCTCGGCCTTGCCGAAACGATCATCGAAAACGGCGTCAGGATCGAGACCGTTCATCTACGTGAAAACGGCGAGGACGTCGCTCGACTGGTGTTGAAGGACCTCGGGTCCGGCCTCAGCCCCTACCCTTTCGTGCTCGCCTATCCGCAGGACGACCATGAGCGTTTTCTGGTCGATGAACTTGAAAAGCGTGGCGTTGCCGTCGGGTGGAATACGGAACTATCGTCCTTCAACCAGGATGACGACAAGGTCACCGTCACGCTCCGCCACGGCACGCCAGCCGATGGCGGAACAAGCGAAACCGTCGATGTCGCCTATCTGTGCGGCTGTGACGGCGCACATAGCCGCGTGCGCGAAGGCCTGGGGCTCGATTTTCCGGGAGGCACCTACCCGCATCACTACTACGTCGCCGATGTTAGGATCGAGGGAGACACCTCAACCGACGCTTACATGAACCTCGGCGCGGACGCCTTCGCCTTGCGCCTGCCCGTGCGCTCTAGCGGCATGACGCGGCTGATCGGCATGATGCCGGCTTCGGCAGACGACAAGGCGCATCCGACCTTCGAGGACGTGCGATCCGAGGCCGAACCGCTGCTGAAGGTCAAGGTCGCTGAGATCAACTGGTTTTCGAGCTATCGCGTGCATCACCGGGTCGCCGCGAAGTTCAGGGTCGGCCGCTGCTTCATCGCAGGCGACGCCGGGCATGTTCACAGCCCCACCGGCGGACAGGGCATGAACACGGGCATCGGCGATGCCGTCAACTTGTCCTGGAAGCTCGCCCACGTCCTCATGGGCCGGGCCCACCCGTCGCTGCTCGACACGTACGAAGCCGAGCGCATCAAGTTCGCGCGCAGTCTCGTCGCGACGACCGATCGCGCCTTCCAGGCGATTGTCTCTCCCGGCCTTGTCGGCAAGCTCGTCCGCACCTGGCTGTTTCCGCATGTCCTGCCGTTCCTGACGGGTTTTGCGGCGGCACGGCGGCTGATGTTCAAGACCGTGTCGCAGGTCGAGATCGATTACGAGGCGAGCGCTCTCAGCGCCGGCAAGGCGGGAGACTGGCGCGGCGGCGACCGGCTGCCATGGGTCGCAGCTGCGGGCAACGACAATTTCGAGGCGCTCCGCTCGATCGACTGGCAACTTCACGTCTATGGATCGGCGAGCCTTGCCTTGAGAAAGACGGCCGAAGGCATGGGCCTGCGGCTTGTCGAATTCGTCTGGAGCGAGGCTGCGGATACCGCCGGCCTCAAGCATGACGCGGCCTATCTCGTGCGACCGGATGGTTATATCGCGCTTGCTCTGCCCGATCAGGACCAAGGGACGCTTGAGGCGTATACGATGAAATTCGGCTTCAAATTCAGGGAACCGCAATCTGCCTGATGGCGGTCGAAAGGCTCAGACCTTCAGCGAAGCCAGCATGGCGCGCACTTCGGCCGCCGCAGCCTCGATCGCCTCGAGGTCTCTTGCGCGGACGACGATCTGGTTGCGGAACACGCCGTCTGCGGTGAGGCTCGGATAGGAGCCGATCACGATGCCGGGATGGCGTTTCTGGATCGCGCCGAGACCGGCCGCATAATCGCCCTCCTTGAAGCCGGTCGCATCGATGTTTGCAGAGGACATGCGGACGCCCGTTCTCAGCTTCGGAGCGACATCCTCGAGCATGGCCTGCATGACGGCCGGAACGCCCGCCATGACGATGACATTGCCGATCATGAAGCCAGGCGCTTTCGAAACCGAATTCAGCACGAGCTCGCCGCCGACGGGGATGCGGGCCATGCGCCGCCGCGCCTCGTTCATGTCCTCCGGCTTGATCCGCTCCAGCAACAGCGACATGGCGCGCGGATCCTCGACGAGCTGGACGCCGAAGGCTTTGGCGACGCAATCGGCCGTGATGTCGTCGTGCGTCGGCCCTATGCCGCCCGTCGTGAAGACATAGGTGAACTTGTGCCGCAGCGCGTCGAGCGCTGCGATGATCTCCTCCTCGATGTCCGGCACGACACGCACCTCGCGCAGGTCGATGCCGATCGCGGTGAGGTACTCGGCGATGTAGCCGATGTTCTTGTCCTTGGTGCGGCCCGAGAGGATTTCGTCGCCGATAACAAGCACGGCGGCGGTGATGAGGTCGCCGGCTTGACTGGGAAGAAAGTCGTTCATGATGAGCGCTCGTAGATCTGGTTGTTCTTGGTCGTCCGGACGAGAGCATAGCCCTGCTTCACCAGCAGCACCGGAACGTCGATGCTCCAGCGCGAACCGCCCCGTTCGATCAGCAGCAGCTTCGGCCAGAGCGATTTCGGCGCGTCCTTGAAGAAGGTCTCGAGGATGAGGTCCTCCGCACCCTCGACGTCGAGTTTGATCGCGTCGATCCGCTTGAATTTTTCTTCCTGCAAGAGGGTCGCGAGTTTTTTGGCCGGCACCCGGATATTGCCCGCGCCCTGCCCGTCGGTCACGATCTTGACGCTCGACTCGCCACGGTTGTTCGGGTCGACGAACATGGTGAGTTCGCCATCCTTGTCCGCCACCGCGCAGGCAATCGCCTTGATGGTGCCGAACGGGTTGAGGCTGATATTATAGGTTAGCCGCTGGAAGATGTCCGGCTGCGGCTCGATGGCGAGCACCCGCGCATCGCGGCCGGCGACCCCGGCGACGAACAATGAATAACCGCCGATATTCGCGCCGATATCGACGAAGTGAAATCCGTCGACCATGCGCGAGCGCAGGAACGATCGCTCTTCCTCGTCGAAATACTGCGGCGTGAACAGGATGCGTTTTTCACAGACATTATTGTAGGGAAATAGCCGCATCCTCGCGCCGAGCGCCGTCGTGTCGACAGGCTGGCCCTTGAGCTGCATCACCGCGAGGCGGCGCAGCGCGAACGAGGCGCGCTTGCCGAGCCAGCTGTCCGGAAGCTTGCGTGTGAGGTTGAGGACGGTCGAAACGAGGCCGGAGGGCGCGTAGGCGCCGAAGGGAGCGGCACTCGCCGCAGCGCCTCCTCGGCTCGCGACATCTGAAGAAAGGCGGCGGTCAGTCATGTCGGCAGTGAATAGACCCTCGTGCGCGGCGGCACCAGCCCCATTCCTCAAATCCCGCGAGCAGTGGCATTGCATTTGACGATGACGTCAAAAATCGAAGCGTCTTTGACAAAACGCCCTTGATCTGGAATGGCCTTGCCGATTGCAGCCTTGCGTGCGCCGCCGAGACGATTAGATTGAATGCATCGCGCCGCGACCGCTCCGCACCCCTGATCGGCGACGAACGAGCCAGCCTTTTGATGACCTATATCGACGCCAACGTCACGACCCAGCGCCGTCCCGGCCAGATCAAGCTTTACGGGCCTGAGGGCTTCGAGGGCATGCGCCGGGCCGGCCAGCTTGCCGCGCGCGCTCTCGACATGATGGCGAGCGAGGCGAAGCTCGGCGTTACCACGGCGCATCTCGACAAGCTGATTTTCGAATTCGGCATGGACCATGGCGCCATGCCGGCAACGCTGATGTATCGCGGTTACAAATACTCGGTCTGTACCTCGCTGAACCATGTCGTCTGCCACGGCATGCCGGAAAACAAGCCGCTGCGCGACGGCGACATCGTCAACATCGACGTCACCTATATCCTTGATGGCTGGCACGGCGATTCCAGCCGCATGTACCTCATCGGAGACGTGCCCCGCCGCGCAGCGCGGCTCGTCGACGTCACCTACAATGCACTGATGCGCGCGATCGAAATGGTGAGGCCTGGCGCGACCATGGGCGACATGGCGCATGCGATCCAGACCTATGCCGAAAGCGAGCGCTGTAGCGTGGTCCGCGATTTTTGCGGCCATGGCATCGGCCGCCTGTTCCACGACGAGCCGAACGTTCTGCATTATGGCGAGCCTGGCGAGGGCGTCGCCTTCCGCCCCGGCATGATCTTCACCATCGAGCCGATGATCAATCTCGGCCGTCCGCATGTGAAGGTTCTGGCCGATGGCTGGACGGCGGTGACGCGCGACCGCTCGCTCTCGGCGCAGTTCGAGCACACGGTCGGCGTGACCGAGACAGGCTGCGAAATCTTCACGCTTTCTCCCAAGGGCCTTCATCGCCCGCCCTACGACGACGCTGCCTGACATGCTCAAGCCGGGGGGCGCGGGCGCATCGGGCGATGCCGACCATCGCGAGGGCCACAGGCAGCGCCTGAAAGAACGCTTCCGCACCGGCGGCGCCGATGCGATGCCGGATTACGAATTGCTGGAATTGCTGCTGTTTCGCTCGATCCCCCGGCGCGACACCAAAAAGCTCGCCAAGGATCTGCTGGGGCGCTTCGGCACCTTCGCGGAGGTCCTCGCGACGTCGCCCGCGCGTCTGCGCGAGGTCAGCGGCATCGGTGAGGCGACGATTACCGATCTGAAGCTGATCGTCGCAGCGGCACAGCGCTTCACCAAGGTGGAAGTGATGCACCGCCCGGTTCTCTCCTCCTGGAGCGCCATCATCGATTATTGCCGCACGGCGATGGCCTTCGAGGCGCAGGAGCACTTCCGCATTCTCTTTCTCGACAAGTCGAACACGCTGATCGCCGCCGAGGTGCAGCAGCGTGGCACCGTGGACCACACACCCGTCTACCCGCGCGAGATCATCAAGCGGGCGCTGGAGTTGTCATCGACCGCGATCATCCTCGTCCACAATCATCCATCCGGCGACCCGACGCCGTCGAACGCCGATCTGCGCATGACGCGTGAAATCATCGACATCGCCCGCCCGCTCGGCATCGTCATCCATGACCATGTCATCGTCGGGCGAAAGGGCCATGTCAGCTTCAAGGGCAAGGGGCTCATCTAGACGGTCTGCCACGACGGCGTGACGTGCCCGGGACGCAGGTCTGCGCCTCTGATGACGTCGTCGGGGAGGGTTAATCGATCTTGCTCCAAAGAGCCGATTTTTGTCTGCAAGACGCTCAAAACGTTCATACTTAAGTTTCAAAATTTCGAAAAGTGCCATTAAGGCGGCGGGTTTCCTTAACCGAATTCTTATTCCTCGCATGCTATCCAGAACAGGTTTTTCAACCGATGGATGCACGCATTTGACCGTAATGGACGCCAACGTGACGAGCGAACCCGCCAACGTCACGATCACGACGCATCGCGCCGCGTTCCTTCAGCTTCGCATGATTTTCCTTGCGATCGCCTTCCTCGGCATCCTCATCACGTTGAACGTGCTGTCGAACAGCGCCTTTTTCGGCCTGTCGATCACCAATGCCCAGGCGATGACGACCGCGTTCACAGGCTTCGCCATCGCGGTTCTGTCGCTCCTTGCCTATCTTCATGTCTGCCGGATGATCGTCGAGGTGCAATCGACGGAACAGCAGGCAAGGCACATGGCGGGGCATGACGTGCTCTCCGGCCTTCCGAACCGCATGACCTTCACGATGCGGCTGACGGCGGAGCTCTCGCGCGTCAATCGCATCACCGACGGGATCGCGGTGTTCTTTCTCGATCTCGACAAGTTCAAGGACGTGAACGACCAACTCGGACATGCGGCGGGAGACAAGCTGCTGATCGAATTCAGCCGCCGCATGGAGAATTTGCTGCGCGGCGCCGACACGCTCGCCCGCTTCGGCGGCGACGAATTCGCGATCGTGCAGACGAGCGTGCGCTCGCCTGCGGATGCCGAGGCGCTTGCCCGCCGCATCCTCGCTGCCACTGCCGAGGTGTTCGATCTCAACGGGTCGCAGGCCTATGTCGGCGTGTCGATCGGCATCGCGATGGCCCCGCACAACGGCCGCGACACCGACACGATGATGCGCCTTGCTGACATCGCGCTCTACCGGGCCAAGAGCGAAGGCCGCAATCGCTACTCGTTCTTCGCGCAGGACATGGACGACCAGTTGCGCCTGCGCAAGCTCGTCGAGGAAGAGCTGCGCTCGTCGATCGCCAATGGCGGGCTGCAACTCCATTACCAGCCGCAGGTCGCCGCCTCCACCGGGCGCATCGTGGCCTTCGAGGCGCTCGTTCGCTGGCCCCACCCCGTCCATGGCTTCATCGCGCCAGCCGATTTCATTCCAATCGCCGAGGAGCGCGGCCTGATCGTCCCGCTTGGCGAGTGGGTTCTCCGCCAGGCCTGCATGGACGCGATTCACTGGCCCAACGACATGACGGTGGCGGTCAACATCTCGCCCATCCAGTTCAAGCACAAGGATTACGTCGCATCGGTCGCGCGCATCATCGAGGAGACCGGCATCGATCCGACGCGCATCGAACTCGAGTTGACCGAAGGCGTCGTCGTGGACGACGCGGACGGCGCCGAGAGCGCGATCATGGAACTGCGGGCGCTTGGCGTGCGCTTTGCGCTCGACGATTTCGGCACCGGCTACTCGAGCCTCATCTATCTGCGCCGCTTTGCCTTCGACAAGATCAAGATCGACAAGTCCTTCCTCGACCAGATGGAAGCGACGGGGGAATCCACGATCCTCGTGCATTCCGTCGTGCATCTCGGCCGCGCGCTCGGCCTCACCGTCACGGCGGAAGGCGTGGAGAACGAGGAGCAGCATCGCCTGCTCCAGGCCGTCGGCTGCCATCTGCTCCAGGGCTATCTCTTCTCGCGCCCGGTTCCAGCCGAGCAGGCGCTCATCCTTGCCCGCCGCGGCATCATCGAGCCAAAGCGCATCGGCCTGCACATCATCGAGATCGATGACGAGCAACAGGCGATCTCGGCCTGACGCGGAGCCGTCCTGCGGATGGACAAAGAATAAGTCATTATCGCCGGACGCGATGACGCGCGGCGGCGGTCAGACGACGTTCAGCAGTCCGAGCACGAATGCAACCACGACGCTGCCGGATATCGCGACGCCGATCACCCCGACGAGAAGCCCCGAGATCACCACGAACCCGTCCTTCTCAACGAGCCCCAGACCGATCAGGCAAACCGCGATGCCGAGCGGAATCTGGCCGATGACAGGCACGGCCACGATCATCGCGATAGAAAGGATAAGCAGCAGCACGCCCATCAGGCGAAGGATGGTCGCGGATTCGAAGATCGAAAGCCGGGGCCTCGAGAGCCGCTCCATGGCGAGCACATAGGGCTTGGCGCGCTTCAAGGTCTTTTCAAGCGCATCGCGAGCGACCGACAAAGCTAGGACCCGGCGCGGCAGCCAGGGCGTCTGAAAGCCGAGAATCAACTGGATCGCCACGAAACCAATGAGAAAGCCGCTGATGAGCGCGATCGGCGGCGGCATGGGCAGGCAATTGGGCAAGCCGAGCAGCACGAGAAGCAGCGCGAAGGCCCTGCCCCGAAGCCCGAGCATGATCTCCGCTACGGTCACGCGTTCGCGTGAATCGGACATCGTCAGGCGTTCGAGGATATTGGAAGTCCGGTCCGCAGTCGGCATCAAGCAATTCATTCAGGCTCAGAGCGCCATGAGAAGGGAACGCTCTATTAGCCCACCTCGCCGCCAGTTCCTAGAGCGCGATGCAGAAAACTGCCACCACGGCCCGCGACCGATTTGCCATGCGACATGCCTGATGCAGCAACGTCGAGACGCTGCATTCAATGCAGGGTGAACTCGCCATCCACCAGCTTGAATTCAGAAGGCTTGATCAGCCGCTCATGCGCGACACGCACCGAATGCAGCGGCCCGTCGAGCTTTTCGTGCCAGAAGGCGAGGAAGCGCTTCAGATCGGGAAACACCGGTGCCAGATCGTATTGCTGCCAGATGAACGTCTGCAGGACATGCGGATGATCGGGGAAGTGGTAGAGGATTTCAGCCGTGGTCAGGCCGTAGCCCTTGAGCTGTTTGAGAAGATCTGCGGAGCGGCTCCTGCCGTCGAAGGATGATTTCTCTGGAACCGTGATTGTGCCCATGTTCAACCTCCTTGAGGGAAATCGAAACGGGGACGGGAAGTTCCCTCGTTAAAAGTGTGTCCTCAAGAAATGAATAAAATGTTACGGAAACCGGGGCCTTCCGCAACCGGTTTTTTCGATCAGCCCACAATAAGGCGGCTTCAAAACATCAATCGTAAAAGCCGGCCCCGAAGATGATGCCATCGTGTTTGCGGCAGATCGTCGTCTTGCGGGTCGTCGATGGTGCTGGAGGGGCATTGCGAGCGGACCATGGATCGACGCTAGATCAACATGGTACATAAATGGTAACGCTCTTATTCCTCGGAGTCAGCGCTCGGGTTCAGTCGTAATAGGTGAGCGAAGCAAGAAACACCGTCGCTTCGGACACGATCTGCTGCTGGCGTTTTTCCTCCATTTTCGCCAGCGTCCGGTATGGCATCGCCATCCTCGGATTGGTCTCAAGGCGCTCCCGGTTCTCGATCAGGAAGTTCCAGTAGAGATAGTTGAACGGGCAGGCTTTGGGGCCGGATTTCTGCTTCGGATCGAAATGGCACTTGCCGCAATAATCCGACATGCGATCGATATAGGCACCCGATGCGGCATAGGGTTTCGATGCGAGCACGCCGCCATCTGCCCACATCACCATGCCATGCACGTTTGGCAGTTCGACCCATTCATAGGCGTCCAGATAGACGACGAGATACCACTCCTCTATGGCGGCGGGTTCGATGCCGGCCAGCAGGGCAAAATTGCCGGTGACCATCAGACGCTGGATATGATGGGCATAGGCGTTGCGCCTGGTGGCATCGATCGCCTGGTGCAGGCAGCGCATCTCGGTCTCGCCCGTCCAGTAGAATTCCGGCAGCTTCCGCCGCGCAGCAAGCGCGTTGCTCCGGCTATAGTCTGGCATCTTGAGCCAGTATATGCCGCGCACATATTCCCGCCAGCCGAGAATCTGGCGAATGAAGCCCTCCGTCGCGTTGAGCGGCGCGAGGCCGCGACCGTAGGCGGCAAGCGCCGCCTCGCAGACCTCGGTCGCCGTGAGCAGCCCGATGTTGAGATAGGGCGAGATGAGCCCATGGAAGAGAAAATCGGCGTCCGCCTTCATCGCATCCTGATAGTCGCCGAAGCTCGGCAGGCAATCATCGATGAAATGGGCGAGCGCGACCTCGGCGTCTGCGCGCGTCACGCCCCAACGGAAGGCGTCTATCTCACCGAAATGATTGCCGAAGCGCTGTCGTACGAGGTCAATCACCTCGCGCGTCATCTCGTCGGGCTCGAAACGCTCCCGGGGCAGCGGCACGAAGTCTTTCGGCAGCCCCTTGCGGTTCTCCTGATCGTAGTTCCAGGCCCCGCCTTCCGGCTCGTCGCCCTGCATCAGCCAGCCGGTCTTCCGCCGCATCTCGCGGTAGAAAAACTCCATGCGGTAAGTCTTGCGGCCCTCCGCCCAACGGGCGAACTCGTCCCTCGTGGCAAGAAAGCGCGTATCCTCACGGATGAACACCGGAAGACCGAGCGTCTCGCGCCAGTCGAGCATCATTTCAAGGACGCGCCATTCACCCGGTTCGGTGACGACGACCGATTCCGCGCGATGCCGCTCGACCGCCCGCAGCAGTTCGCCGGTGAACGATCCGGCGTTGTCAGGATCGTCGAGCCGCACATAATCGACGGTTAAGCCGCGCTCGCGCAGGCTTTCCGCGAAGTGCCGCATGGCGGAGAAGATGAAGATCAGCTTCTGCGTATGGTGGCGGACATAGGTCGCCTCCTCTGCGACCTCGACCATCAGCACCACGTCGTGCGCCGGATCGATCCCGTCGAGCGAGGAGAGCGACTGCGTGAGCTGGTCGCCGAGGATGAAGCGGATCGCGCTCATGAGCGTTTCGCCGCGGTTTTTGCCCCCGCGCGGCAGCGGTCGGAGCAGTATTTCACCTCGTCCCAGACCTTTTCCCACTTCTTGCGCCAGGCGAACGGCTTGGCGCAGGTCGCGCACAGCTTCTGCGGCAGATCGGCTTTCCGGCGCATCTTCGCCATCGGATCGTGTCTCAGCCCTTGGTGCGCAGGGTCGAACGGCCACCATCGACGCCGATGATCTGCCCCGTGATCCAGTTCGCCTGTTGCGAGATGAGGAAGGCGGCAAGGTTTGCGACGTCATCCGGATCGCCGATCCTGCGCAGCGCGTGCATCTCGGCGATGGCGGTCGTCATCTGCTCGCTCGCGGTCAAGGTCTTGGCGAGAGGCGTCCTCGTGAGCGAGGGCGCGATGGCGTTGACCCTGATCTTGGGCGCGCATTCGGCAGCGACGGCGAGCGTCAGCCCTTCGACCGCGCCCTTCGCCATGGCGACCGAGGCGTGCGCCGCAAAGCCCTGGCTCGCCGCCACGGTTGAGAACAGAACGATCGACCCCGTACCTTCCGCCGCCTTGAACGCCGGCAGCGCTGCTTGAATCGCTTTCGCCGCTCCCATCGCGTTCAATTTGAAATCGTTGAGGAAATCATCATCGGTGAGACGGCCAAGCGGCTTCAAATTGATGGTGCCGACCGCGTAGACGAGGCCGGCAAGGCCGCCATCGGCCGCCGCAGCCGCATCGCTCGCTCGCTTGAACGTATCATCGTGGAGCACGTCCCCCACCGTGCTGCCGGCGCCGATCTCCTCGGCGAAAGCAGACAGCTTGGCTTCGTCACGGCCGACGAGATGAAGCCTGTAACCCTGCGCCGCAAGGAGCCGCGCCGTCGCGCCGCCGATGCCCCCGACGCCGCCATAGATCAAAACCGTTTTCGACATTGAGAGCCCCGATGTGGCGATGAGAAAGAGGAAAGGTCTGCGCTCGTGTACGGGTTCCCCGTCACGCCGGACCTTTCTTTTGCCGAAGTGCGCCTGACGCTGCTCGGCGCAGGGCATCGGGCGTATCGATGTCAACGAGAAGCGCGGGCTCGTCGACCGGCAATTCGATGACCGCATCGCGATGGGCGAGCAGGAGCGCCCGTGCCCCTCGATCGCCGCAGAGCCGTTCGACATCGTCGAACAGGGTCTGGCCGATGAGCACCGGGTTGCCCCATGCCGCGTCCACAAGCGGCACGACGGCAGCTTTCGCAGGCGCTGCCCGATGCGCCTCGATCAACGCATCGATGGTCGCGGCGGAAACGAACGGCATGTCGCCGAGCAGCACGACGACGCCGCTCGCCTCCTGCGGCAGCGCGGCGACGCCCGTTTTCAGGGACGAGGCGAGACCCTCGGCAAAGGCAGGGTTGTGGACGATGTCGAGGGCCAGATGAGACAGCGCCTGTCTCACACGCTCCTGCTCATGCCCGGTCACCACGATCACGGGTCTCGCCTGCGAGGCGAGCGCCGCCTCGGCCACATGGCGTACGAGCGGCTTGCCATCAAGCTCGGCGCACATCTTGTTGCTGCCCATGCGTGTGGAACGCCCGGCCGCGAGGATGAGCGCCGCTACGCTCACGCCGCCGCTTGCGCGCCCACGAGCGACGCGCCTTCGCGGCCCTTGGCTGCGACGCGCTCTGCGCGAAGCGCGGCGACGATTTCTCCAAGAATCGAGACAGCGATCTCGGCCGGCGTCACCGCACCGATATTGAGGCCGACAGGCGCGCGGATCCGGGCAGTCGCGCCGGCATCGAGACCGGCTTCGATGAGGCGGGCCACGCGCTTCTCATGGCTTTTGCGAGAGCCGAGCGCGCCGACATAGAAGCACTCCGAGCGCAGCGCCAGCATCAGCCCCATATCGTCGATTTTGGGATCATGCGTCAGCGCGACGAAGGCGGTGTAACGATCGAGGCCCATGCGCGGCAGCACCGCATCCGGCCACTCGGCAATCACATGGACGTCCGGAAACCTCTCAGGCGAGGCGAAGGCGGTGCGCGGATCGACGATCGTCACGTCGAAATCGGCAAGCTTCGCCATTGGGGCCAGCGCCTGCGAAATATGCACCGCGCCGATGACGATGACCCGCACGGGCGGCATCTGGACGGTGATGAAGTAGCGCTTGCCGTCGATTTCGCGGACGCCGCTCTTATTGGTGCGCAGCGCCTGCAGCAGGTCAGCCGCCAGCGGATCGGCTGGCACATCGGCTTCCAGCACCAGCCGCGATGCGCCTGCATCGAGGTCCGTGACGACAAGGCAGGCCCGGCGCGACGCGCGCTCGGCATTGAGGGTCGAGAGAAGCTGGAGGTCCATCGCTTGCCCTTATGTCCTGTCCGCGGCGAGCTTGACGCCAAGGCCGACCAGTATCGATCCGCCGCCAATCCGAATGATGCGTTCCACCCGGCCGCTTTTCTGCAGACGGCCGACCACCGCAGACGCCGCAAGCACGGTCACGATGTCCGCCAATGAAAACAACACGTTCACGATAGTACCAAGGATGAGGAATTGCAGCCAGACGGGCAGGCTCGCTGCAGGATCGACGAATTGCGGCAGGAAAGCGATGAAAAACAGCGCCGCCTTCGGATTGAGGATCTCGACGATCATGCTGTCGATGAAGGCGCGTCGGCTGGATTTCCTCGCAATTTCCGGCAGCGTCGCCTCGCCCTTGCGCATGATGATCGTGATGCCGATCCAGACCAGGTAGGCGGCGCCAAAAAGCTTCAGAACAAGATAGGCCAGCGGCACATGCGTCAGCACAGCCGAAAGGCCGAGCGAGGCGGCGAACACGTGCACGTAACAGCCCGCATGAATTCCGAAAACGGTGAGAAATCCGGCACGCCGGCCGCGCGCCAGGGTCTGAGCCGCGGTGTAGAGCACGGCAGGCCCGGGAATCGCTGCGAACAGGGCAGTCGCGATCAGAAAGGCGATGAGATGATCATAGCCCGGCATCAGCGCACAGGCTCGACATAGACCGCGATCTTGCCTCCGCAAGCAAGCCCTGCACGCCAGGCCATCTCGTTGGCGACGCCGAATTCGAGCATTTTCGGCGTGCCGCTCTCGATCACGTCCATCGCCTCGACGACGACGTCACCCTCGACGCAGCCGCCGGAGACCGAGCCGAGGAAATTGCCGGCATCGTCGATGATGAGGTGGGAGCCGACAGGGCGCGGGGCCGAGCCCCATGTTTCGACCACGGTCGCGATGGCGACGCCCTTGCCGGCCCGCTTCCAGGCTTCGGCTTCGGCGAGAATTTCAGTCTGGGTGGCGATCATGATCGGACCTTTCGCGAGGCATCAGGCGGCGCGCAGCAGCCGCGCTATATTCCCATGAATATATTTCCCTTTGTCGTCCGCCTGCAAGGCCTTGCAGAGATCGGCGATGGCGTCGAGGTTGTGGAAGGTGCGGAACTCGTCGACATGCGGCAGCATGGCGCGTATCCCGCCGGCTTTTGCCTCGAAGCCGTCGAACCGCAGCAGCGGGTTGAGCCAGATGAGCCTGCGGCATGAGCGGTGCAGCCGGTCGATCTCACGCGCGAGGCTACCATCGATTTCACGCTCCAGCCCATCCGTGATGAGGAGCACCACCGCGCCCTGCCCGAGCACGCGGCGGGACCAACGTCGGTTGAACGCGTGCAGCGCGCCTGAAATGCGCGTGCCTCCGTCCCAGTCTCTCACCTGACGGCCGCATTGCGCCAGCGCCACGTCGGGGTCCTTCGTACCCTGCAGCGACCGGCTGATGTTGGTGAGTTCGGTCGCGAACAGGAAGCTCGAGACCTTGCGCCCGCTCTTCGAGAGCGCATGCAGGAAATGGAGGAACACGCGGCTGTACTGGCTCATCGAGCCGGAAATGTCGCAGAGCGCGACGATTGGCGGATGACGCTCGGCGCGGCTCGAAAACCGTAGCTCGATGCCGGCGCCGCCCGCCCTCAGCGAGGCGCGCATCGAACGGCGGCGGTCGATGATCGCGCCATGCGGATCGGCGGCGAGACGACGCGTCGTTACCGTATCGAAGGGCAGCACCAGCTTGGCGATCTGGCGTTTGGCCTCCTCGATCTCGGCCGCACTCATCTGCTCGAAGTCCCGCGCGCGAAAAACCTCCATGTCGGAGAGGGTCATTCTGGCGTCGAGTTCGAGCTTGGGCTGAGGCTTCTGCTCCGGCGCATCGGTCGGCATTTGCGGAAACAGCGCATCTGCGATGCGGCGGCTCGCCTTCTCGCGCTTCTCGTCGGCCTCCGCCGGAACGGTGCGCATGAACTGCTCCATCATCTTTTCGAGCAGATCGCGCCTGCGCCAGAAGATGCGGAAAGCCTGGTCGAACAGCGCGGACTGGTCGTGGCGCGTGACGAAGACAGAATGCAGGATCCAGTAGAAATCATCGCGCCCGCCGACGCCGGCGAGGCTCATCGCCTCGATCGCGTCGAGCACGGTGCGCGGCCCGACCGGCATTCCGGCCTGCCGCAGCGCGCGGGCGAAATAGGTTATGTTTTCAGCAAGATGGCCGGACATTACGACTCTTTTTTTGAAGTATCTGAATCACGATGGCAGCATCTTGAAACACGCCGCCAGACATTGAATCACTTTATTCGCGGCTTGCATCGGTTTTTCTCAGGTTTGACTCTGCGTCAGAGCAAACTGACGCAACGTCATGGCGGGACTCACTATTTGTCGCCCTGGCAGGGCCGTCCGTGGACGAGGCCAAAGCTGTCATCCCGGCCGAGCGAAGCGAGAGCCGGGATCCAGACGTATTCAAAAAATGGAACTGGATCCCGGCTCGTCGTTGCACTCCGTCCGGGATGACATCTGCGGCACGTCTCACGCTCCGCTCTTCACCTGATCGAGCAGCTTCTTCGCTGCCGAACCCTGCAGCTTGGCGATGTCGTCCTGGTATTTGAGAAGCACGCCGAGCGTGTCGGAGACGAGCGCCGGATCAAGCGCCACAGCGTCGAGTTCCACAAGCGCGGTCGCCCAATCGAGCGTTTCGGCGACGCCGGGAGCCTTGAACACGTCCTCCTTGCGCAGCGCCTGCACGAAGGCGACGATCTCCGCCGAGAGTTTCGCCGGCGCGCCGGGCACCCGCTCCTTCAGGATCGCGAGTTCGCGCGCCGCATCCGGATAGTCGACCCAATGATAGAGACAGCGGCGCTTCAGCGCGTCGTGGATTTCACGCGTTCGGTTCGAGGTGATGATGACGATGGGCGGCTCCTTGGCGGCGATCGTGCCAAGCTCCGGTATTGTGACCTGAAAGTCCGACAGCACCTCGAGCAGGAAGGCCTCGAATGCTTCATCCGTACGGTCAAGCTCATCGATCAGGAGAATCGGCGGGCCGCCGGCATGGGGCTCGAGCGCGCGCAGCAGCGGCCGTTTCACGAGATAGCGCTCGGAGAAGAGATCGCTCCCGATGCGCTCGCGGTCCGTTTCGCCGGCGGCCTCCGCGAGGCGGATCGCCATCATCTGCCCGGCATAATTCCACTCATAGACCGCGCTGGCGACATCGAGCCCCTCATAGCATTGCAGGCGAATGAGATCACGCCCGAGCGTGCGCGAAAGCACCTTGGCAATCTCGGTCTTGCCGACGCCGGCCTCGCCTTCGAGGAACAGCGGCCGGCCCATCTTCATCGCGAGGAAGAGAACGGTGGCAAGCGGACGGTCGCCGACATAGCCGCCGGACGTGAGCAGGCTGAGTGTTTCAGAGATTCCGGCAGGCGCTGCGATCATCGACGGGTTCCAAAAAAAAGCCAGATAGCCACGACACCAAGCGATGCCGCAAGCACTCGGCGTATCACGGTCTCGTGCGGACCGGAAACGAGATAGGGCCTGAGCCGATCGGCGAAAAGCACGATGATGGCATGGACGGTCGTCGCGATGCTGACATAGAGCCCGGCAAGAAGAAGCGTTTGGGCGGTCACGTCAGGACGACCGCGATCGAGAAACAGCGGGAGAACGGAGACGTAGAACAACGCCGATTTCGGGTTGAGCACATTGGTGAGCATGGCGCGCCAGAATGCCGTGCCAAGGCCCACGCTCTCTTCGGCCGGCTTGGCTGCGCTAGACCACGCATCCCACGCCAGATAGAGCAGGAAGGCGATGCCCGCATAGCGCAGCAGCCCATAGAGAAGCGGCACGCCGTCGATCAGCGCCGCCAGTCCGAAAGCGCAGAGGATGCCGACCAGCCCGAGGCCCGCGCATACTCCTGCGACCGCTGCGAGCCCAACACGCCTGCCGTCGGACAAGGTGAGCGCTGCGAGATAAGCCATGTTCGGACCGGGTGTAAGCTCGATCAGAAGCGAAGTCGCGGCGAATTCGGCGAGTGGCCAATCCATCGATCGTCAATGCCGGCCACGACATCCGCCACCGGCGGTTGCGTGGCGGATGGTTGCGACGCTCAAGCCGCCATGTCCGCTTCCGCAACCGGCGCGCGCGCCGTGAGCTTCCAGAACAGGTAGTCGCAGGCGTCCTGCGCGCGATCGAAATAACAGGCGTGGCGATGATAATTGCCACGCTCCATATAGACCACGGTCCAGTGCTCCTCGAGCCTGAAGATATAATATTGCCGGTCCTTCAGGCCTTCGGACGCCTCGCCCTGGATCACGGCCTCATGATCCTGAACCGAGAAGAGGCGCAGGGCCTTGCGAAGGCTGCGCAGAGCCAGTCGGTCTGCTTCGTTCAGTATCTCCGATCGCAATGCGAAACTCGGATCCGGCAATCGGCTCAGCATGAGGGTTCCCCGCCTCGAGGTTGATCTAACGCCCGAGGGCCTTGGCGACCGCACGCTTCGTCATCACGTACACCAGATGGGCCCGATAATCGGCCGAGGCGTGGATGTCCGAGTTCATGTTGGTCGACGGTGGCTTGGCGAGCCGCTCGATCGGCGCCAGCGAGAAGCGCGGCTTCAGCGCCGCCTCTGCCTCGGTCCAGCGATAGACACCGCCATTGCTGGCACCCGTGACCGCGACGCGCGTCTCGCCGCTCTTCACCGCGACAAACACGCCGACAAGGGCGTATCGCGAGGCTGGATTGCGGAACTTCGCGTAAGCCGCGCGCGAGGGAATGGGGAAGGACACCGCGCTGATGAGCTCGCCCTCCTCCAGCGCCGTCGTGAACATGCCCTGGAAATACTGGTCGACGGGGATCTTGCGCTTCGTCGTGATGATCGTCGCGTTCATGGCGAGGCAGGCAGCAGGGTAATCGGCTGCAGGATCATTGTTCGCGACCGAGCCGCCGATCGTGCCGCGATTGCGGACATGAGGATCGCCGATGAGATGCGCGAGATCGGCCAGCGCCGGGATGGCGCTCTTGACGAGCGGGCTCTCGGCGACTTCGGCATGACGCACCATCGCGCCGATCACGATCGACTTGCCCTTCTGCGTTATGGCCCGAAGCTCCGGCACCGCGCCAAGGTCGATCAGGTTGGCCGGGTTGGCGAGCCGCGCCTTCAGCGTCGGTATCAGCGTCTGCCCGCCGGCCAGCACCTTGGAGTCTTCCGTCCTGCCGATCAGGTTGACGGCCTGCCGCAATGTCTGCGGGCGATGATAATCGAATGCGTACATGGCGTGCTGCTCCTTGAGCTATTCTGCCGCGATCTTCATCGCGCTTTTCTGCATGGCTTTCCACACGGCCTGCGGCGTCGCCGGCATGGCGATCTCCTCATGGCCGAGCGCATCGGTGATCGCGTTGATGACGGCCGGCGGCGCGGCGATCGCGCCGGCCTCGCCGCAGCCCTTAATGCCGAGCGGGTTGGACGGCGCGGGCGTCGTATTGAAGCCGAGCTCCAGATGCGGCAGATCATGGGCGCGCGGCATGCCGTAATCCATGAAACTCGCCGTCACGAGCTGGCCTTCCTTGTCGTAGATCGCGTTTTCGATCAGCGCCTGACCGATGCCCTGGGCAATGCCGCCATGCACCTGTCCTTCGACGATCATCGGATTGATGATCGTGCCGAAATCATCGACCGCTGTCCATTTGGCGATCTGCGTCACGCCCGTATCAGTGTCGATCTCGACTTCGCAGATATGGACGCCGGCCGGGAAGGTGAAGTTGGTCGGGTCATAGAACGCGCCTTCCTTCAGGCCCGGCTCAAGCTGAGCGCCGGTAAATTTGTGCGCGATATAGGCCTGCAGCGCCACCTCGCCGAAGGCAAGGCTCTTGTCGGTGCCGGCAACCGAGAAGCGCCCGTCCTTGAATTCGATATCGGCTTCGGAGGCCTCGAGCGCGAAGGCCGCGACCTTCTTCGCCTTGGCCTCGATCTTGTCGAGCGCCTTGACGATGGCGCTCATGCCGACCGCGCCGGAGCGCGAGCCGTAGGTCCCCATGCCGAACTGCACCTTGTCCGTGTCGCCATGCACGATCGAGACCTGCTCGATCGGGATGCCGAGCCGTCCGGCCACGAGCTGCGCGAAAGTCGTCTCATGCCCCTGCCCGTGGCTGTGCGAGCCGGTGAGCACCTCCACATTGCCTGTCGGGTTGACCCGCACCTCGGCCGACTCCCATAGCCCGACGCCTGCGCCGAGCGAGCCGACCGCAGCCGAGGGAGCAATTCCGCAAGCTTCGATATAGGCCGAGAAGCCGATGCCCCTCAGCATGCCCTTGCGTGCGCTTTCGCGCTTGCGCTTGCCGAAATTCTTGTAATCGGCAAGTTCGAGCGCCTTCCTCATCGTGCCGGCATAGTCGCCCGCATCATACATCATGATCACCGGCGTCTGGTGCGGCCAGCTCTTCACGAAGTTGCGCATGCGGAATTGCGCAGGATCCTGGCCGAGCTGCCGGGACGCCACCTCGACCAGCCGCTCGACGACGAAGGTCGCCTCGGGCCGGCCCGCACCGCGATAGGCGTCAACGGGCGACGTATTGGTGTAAAGCGCGTCGACCTCGGCATAGATCGCCGGAATGTCGTACTGGCCGGAGAGCAGCGGCGCATAGAGATAGGTTGGCACGGCGGACGAGAAGGTGGAGAGATACGCGCCGAGATTGGCCTTGGTGTGGACCCTGAGGCCAAGGATGCGGCCCTTTTCGTCCATAGCCATCTCGGCGTGGGTGACGTGATCACGGCCATGCGCCACGCAGAGGAATTCCTCCGTGCGGTCCGCAACCCATTTCACCGGCCGGCCGACCTTCTTGGCGGCCCAGACGCAGACGGTCTCCTCGGCGTAGACGAAGATCTTGGAGCCGAAGCCGCCCCCGACATCGGGCGCGATGACGCGCAGCTTGTGTTCGGGCGCAAGGCCGATGAACGCCGAGAGAATAAGCCGCGCGACATGCGGGTTCTGGCTCGTCGTATAGAGCGTGAAGGCGTCCTCGCCCGAATTGTAGTCGCCGATCGCGGCACGCGGCTCCATCGCGTTCGGAACGAGGCGGTTGTTGACGAGGTCGAGCTTGGTGACATGGGCGGCGCGGGCGAAGGCCGCATCGGTCGCGGCCTTGTCGCCAAGGTGGAAATTATAGACCGTGTTGTTGGCCGCGTTGTCATGGATCTGCGGCTGGCCGGGACTGTCGGCGCTGGCGAGATCCACGCAGGCTGGCAGCACGTCGTAATCGACCTCGACGAGGTCTGCGGCGTCTTTCGCCTGACTGTATGTTTCCGCGATGATGACGGCAACATGATCGCCCACATAGCGCACCTTGCCCTGCGCCAGCGCCGGATGCGCGCCCGCCGACATCGGCGAACCGTCCTTGTTGTGGATCATCCAGCCGCAGATGAGGCCGCCGACCTTGTCGGCTGCGAGATCATCGCCCGTGAAGATGCCGACGACTCCGGGAGCCTGTCGCGCGGCTGCCACGTCAAGCCGCTTGATGAGCGCATGGGCGTGCGGAGACCGCAGGAAATAGGCGTGCGTCTGGCCCTCGCGGTTGATGTCGTCAGTGTAGCTGCCCTTGCCGGTGATGAAGCGGTGATCTTCCTTGCGGCGCACCGATGCGCCTATGCCATTGGCACTCATGGTCGACGTCCCTCCCGATTTGCATTGACTGCTTGTTTTATGTTCATTTCAGCCGGGAGCGGGCCTGGACCACTCCCGAACGCGCAGGCGCCGTTACTCGGCAGCCCGGGCGACCGGCTGCGCCGACATGTTGGCGGCGCCCGCGGCGATCGCCTTCACGATGTTGTGGTAGCCGGTGCAGCGGCAGATATTGCCCTCAAGTTCGCTGCGAATGAGCTGCTCGTCGAGGTCGAAGCCCTTGCGGTTCACGAGATCGACCGCCGCCATGATCATTCCGGGCGTGCAATATCCGCATTGCAGGCCATGATGCTCGCGGAACGCCTCCTGCATCGGATGCAGCGTCCCGCCCTGTGCGAGACCTTCGATCGTTGTGACATGCGCGCCCTCGCAGGAGGCGGCAAGACAGGTGCACGACTTGACCGCCTCACCGTCGACATGGACGACGCAAGCGCCGCATTGCGACGTGTCGCAGCCGACATGCGTGCCGGTGAGGCGGAGCGTGTCGCGAAGCAACTGAACCAGCAAGGTGCGGCCTTCGACCGTTGCCGAGACCTGCTTGCTGTTCACCGTCATGGAAATCTTGGGCATTTGCACCTCCCGTTGCAACGGATGGTGACAGCGTCAAACCGCATTGCAAGAAGTGCCCGGCTTCGAAGGCAGGGACCTAACCCTCATAATTCGGTGACGGTGTCCCGACCCGTTTATTTTTGTTCTAAACTCAATGTGAACCGCCGTTTTTTATCGGTCAAGATGCAAATTAAGCGCGAGGTGGGCCGTTTTGCCGCTTGATTCTGGCTTGGAGACACGCGCACCCTTCTGGCAATCACTTCAAAAAACATGGCCTGAAGCCACTGCACACCGGTCAATCGCCCGTAAAAACCGATCATTTCGGGCTTGAGACGGCCGCTCGAATTGTGGACAATGTGGCTAGAAAACGGGCAAATCCGTCAAAAATTTCGCGCGGAAAAATAAACGAAAACAGAGATTTTGTGCCGAAAAATGCGATTTTACGATTGATTTTAGCTTCGACGAGCCATCTCAACTCAAATAGTAGCGTTTTTTGCGAAAAAGGCCAAAGTTAATTGCGGCGCTCTTGTGACAAACCCTTTTCTCGATATAGGCTGGAGATCAGCGTTCGTCATGAAGCGCATAAACAATAATGATGTTGCCTGCGGGGGTGTTCGGGCGTGGAAGTTTTTGTTCAGCAGCTGATCAATGGCATCACGCTGGGGTCGGTTTATGGGCTGATCGCCATCGGATATACGATGGTCTTCGGCATTATCGGCATGGTCAACTTCGCTCATGGCGAAGTCTTCATGATCGGAGCCGTCATTTCCCTCATCATCTACGTCATGGTGACGACGGTGATCGGCGTGTCGGCGGGCGCGATCTTCTTCGCACTGATGATGTGCCTCGTGATCGGCATCCTGACGACGTCCATCCTCAACTGGGCGATCGAGAAGGTCGCTTACCGGCCGTTGCGCGGCTCGTTCCGGCTTGCGCCGCTCATCTCGGCGCTCGGCATGTCCTATGCGCTCAAGAACTTCGTCAACATCTACCAGTTCGAGCGCTCGTCGAACAAATCGGTGCCGTCGATCATCACCGGCAACATCCCGATCATGACGAGCAGCGACGGCTTCGAGGTCGTTCTCAACGACAAGAACATCCTCATCGTGCTCGTCACGGTCGTTCTTCTCACCATCTTCTGGTATCTCGTGCAGAAAACCTCGCTCGGCCGCGCCCAGCGCGCCTGCGAGCAGGATCGCAAGATGGCCTCCCTGCTCGGCATCGATGTCGACCGCACCATCGCCATCACCTTCGCGATCGGCGCGGCGCTGGCCGCCGTCGCGGGCGTTCTCTACCTCGTCTATTATTCGACCGTAAGCTATAATGACGGCACGGTTCCGGGCATCAAGGCCTTCACTGCGGCGGTGCTCGGCGGCATCGGCTCGCTGCCGGGCGCGGTGCTTGGCGGGCTGCTCATCGGCATCATCGAGATCATGTGGTCGAATTATGTGTCGTCCGACTACAAGGACGTCGCGGTCTTCGCGATCCTGATCGTCGTGCTCATCATGATGCCGCAGGGCATCCTCGGCAAACCTGAAGTGGAGAAGGTCTGATGTCCGCTTCTTCTTCAGAGATGATGACCGCGAACGTGCCGAAGGGCGTGAACTGGTCCTACGCGTTCAAGGAAGCGTTCACGACGGCGGTCATCGCGCTCGCCTTGTTGTGCCTGCTGCTCGGCGTGACGACCGAGGGCGGCCAGAACATTCTCATCTTCAAGCCGGCCCGGCTCGCCTTTGCGGTGTTCCTCGCCTTCGTGGTGCGTTTTCTCGTCGTCGTGCAGAAGGAGCGAAAAGCCGCGCGGCTGGAGGCGGAGCGCCTCGACGCAGTCGCCGGCATCCAGCCGAAGAAGCGCCGCAACTGGTTCGAGCGCGCGGAGCCATATCTCCAGCCGGTGCTCTTCTTCCTCATGGCCTTCTTCCCGATCGTGCTCGTCACGACGCTCGGTGGCCAGGCCTCGACAAAATGGGTCGATAATTACGGCATCGTGATCATGATCTACATCATGCTCGGCTGGGGCCTGAACATCGTGGTCGGCCTCGCCGGCTTGCTCGATCTTGGTTATGTGGCCTTCTACGCGATCGGCTCCTATACCTATGCGCTGCTCGCCCAGTATTACGGGTTCTCGTTCTGGATGGCGCTTCCCGTCGCAGGCGTCATGGCGGCGCTCTGGGGCATCATGCTCGGATTTCCGGTGCTGCGCCTCAGGGGTGACTATCTTGCCGTCGTGACGCTCGCCTTCGGTGAAATCATCCGTTCGGTCGCGGTCAACTGGAAGGATTTCACCGGCGGCAGCGCCGGCATCAGCGCGCCGAAGATCACCTTCTTCGGCATTCCGTTCAACGCCTCGGACGAAGGCTTCGCGGCAAAGTTCGGCCTCGAATTCCTGCCGATCCATCGCTCCATCTTCCTCTATTACATCATCTTCGGCCTCGCGATCCTGACCGCTGTCGTGACTCTGAAGCTGAAGAAACTGCCGATCGGCCGCGCCTGGGAGGCACTGCGCGAGGATGAAATCGCCTGCAAGTCGCTCGGCCTCAACACCCGCAACACCAAGCTTACCGCCTTCGCGATCGGAGCCATGTTCGGCGGCTTCGCCGGGGCGTTCTTCGGCGCGCGCCAGGGCTTCCTCACGCCTGAATCGTTCAGCTTCGAGGAATCGGTGCTGATCCTTGCCACCGTGGTGTTCGGCGGCATGGGTTCGCTCGTCGGCGTTGTGCTGGCGGCCATCGTTCTCAACGGAGGCTCCGAACTGCTCCGTGAAGCAACCTTCCTCGAGCCCTATATCGGCAGCGACCCCAACCGCTACCGCCTGTTCGTCGTCGGCGTCGGCATGGTGGTGATGATGCTCTGGAAACCCCGTGGCCTCATCTCGACGCGCACGCCGACCGTCTTCCTCAACGAGCGAAAAGCCGTCTCCGGCAGCCTCGTCAAAGAGGGGCACGGCTGATGAGCACGGCGGACATGATGACCAGCAACGCGCCGTTGCTGCAGGTCGAGAACCTGACCATGCGCTTCGGCGGCCTCGTCGCCGTCAATAGCCTCTCGTTCCAGGCAGCCAAAGGCGACATCACCGCGTTGATCGGCCCGAACGGCGCTGGCAAGACGACCGTGTTCAACTGCATCACTGGCTTCTACAAGCCGACAGAGGGACGGATCGGCCTGCGCCATGGCGAAGCCGATTTCGAGACTGGCCTAAATGCGGTGACGGCGAGCGACAAGGCGTCGATCAGCACCGAGAAGGGTTCGATCTACCTGCTCGAGCGCCTGCCCGACTTCAGGATCTCGAAGGATGCGCGCGTCGCCCGCACGTTCCAGAACATTCGCCTTTTCTCCGGCATGACGCTGGTCGAAAATCTGATGGTGGCGCAGCACAATCCGCTGATGGTCGCCTCCAACTTCACCTTCGGCGGCCTGCTCGGCTTTTCGCGTTACCGCGAGGCGGAAAAGGCGGCGAAGGAAAAGGCCTCCTTCTGGCTCAACAAGGTCGGCCTCTACGATCGCGCCGACAACCCCGCCGGTGATCTGCCATATGGCGACCAGCGCCGGCTGGAGATTGCGCGCGCCATGTGCACCGATCCCGTTCTGCTCTGCCTCGACGAGCCCGCCGCCGGCCTCAACCCGCGCGAAAGCCTGCTGCTCAACGGGCTTCTGCGCTCGATCCGCGACGATCACGGCACCTCCCTTCTTCTGATCGAGCACGACATGTCGGTCGTGATGGAGGTCTCGGACCATATCGTCGTGCTGGATTACGGCACCAAGATCGCCGACGGCACGCCAAAACAGATCCAGACCGATCCGAAGGTGATCGCCGCCTATCTCGGCGTCGACGACGAAGAACTCGAAAAGGTCGAAGCAGAGGTGAGCGCATGAGCGTGGCTTCCATGGACGCGACGCCGATGCGAGCGCCGCTCGCGGGTGGCTCGGAGACGCTGCTCTCGCTGCGCGGCGTCCGCACCTTCTACGGCAGCATCGAGGCGCTGAAGGGCATCGATCTCGACGTCAAGGCAGGCGAGATCGTGACGTTGATCGGCGCGAACGGGGCCGGCAAGTCGACGACGATGATGACGGTGTTCGGCACGCCACGCGCCAAGGAAGGGACGATCCATTTCCTCGGCCGCGACATCGCGAAGATGCAGACGCACGAGATTTCGCGCCTGGGGCTTGCGCAGTCTCCGGAAGGCCGCCGCGTCTTTCCACGCATGACCGTGTTCGAGAACCTGCAGATGGGCGCATCCGTGACGGATGGCTCCCATTTCGAAGAGGATCTCGAGCGCGCCTTCACCATGTTCCCTCGCCTGAAGGAGCGGCGCGAGCAGCGCGGCGGCACCCTATCGGGCGGCGAGCAGCAGATGCTGGCGATCGCCAGGGCGCTCATGAGCCGTCCGAAACTCCTGATGCTCGATGAACCCTCGCTCGGCCTCGCCCCGCTCATCGTCAAAGGTATCTTCGACGCGATCCGCGAGTTGAACCGCTCCGAGGGCCTGACCGTCTTCCTCGTCGAGCAGAACGCCTATCATGCGCTGAAGCTCGCCCATCGCGGCTATGTCATGGTCAACGGCGTCATCACCATGTCAGGCACGGGCCACGAATTGCTGGCGAAGCCCGAAATCCGCGCCGCCTATCTCGAAGGGGGACATCATTGATGCTCGGCCTCATCTACGAGGAATCGGTTTTTGCGTTCATCGGGCTGACCTTGATTCTCGGCGGCGCGGCCGCGTTCCAGACCGGGCGGGCCGTGGCGCAGACCTGGCAGTCAATCTGGCAACTCCTGCCTTATGTCTTCCTCCTGACCATCACGGTGCGCTTCCTCTATTACGCGGTGCTCGGTCAGACCCTGTTGAGCCTTCAATTCTTCGCGGTCGATTTCGTCGTGCTGATGATCGCAGCCGTGCTCGGCTGGCAGTTGAAGCGTGCCAAGCAGATGACGAGCCAGTATCGCTGGCTGTTCGAGCCCGCCGGGCTGTTCGGCTGGCGCGCGAAACATTGATGATCGACGCAACCAAGCTGCCAACGACCATGCCGCCAGGCCTGCGGATTTTGAACGGCGCGAGCGCGCTTTCGAACGCCGCGACGGACCTCGCCGCGCGCTGGCAGTCTTCTGAGAATTTGAGTGACAGACACCTGAAAACCGGCTTTCATGCCGGGCGGGTGTTGAAACTCAACCGCCTTTTGGGGTGCGGCAAACTTTGAAAAACAAGGTGAAATCCCCAGAACTTACGGCTCTATCCAACTCAATGGGAAACTCGGGAGACGGTTCATGAAGAAATACCTATTGGCCAGCGCAGCGCTTGGAGCATTCCTTGCGTTCTCTGGCGCGGCAAACGCCCAGGTCAAATTTGGCGTAGGCGGCCCGATCACGGGTCCGAACGCCGCTTTCGGCAAGCAGCTCACGGACGGCGCCGAGCAGGCGGTCGCCGACATCAACAAGGCTGGCGGCATTCTCGGCCAGCAGATCGTGCTCTCCAAGGGTGACGATTCCTCCGACGCCAAGCAGGGCGTTTCGGTCGCCAACAAGTTCGCGTCGGATGGCGTGAAGTTCGTGGTCGGCCACTTCAACTCGGGCGTCACCATTCCGGCCTCGGAAGTCTACGCCGAGAACGGCATGATCGTGATCACGCCTGCCGCGACCAACCCGAAGCTCACCGAGCGCGGCCTGTGGAACACGTTCCGCACCTGCGGTCGTGACGACCAGCAGGGTGCTGTCGCCGCCGACTACCTCGTGAAGAACTTCAAGGGCAAGAAGGTCGCCGTCGTTCACGACAAGACCCCTTATGGCCAGGGCCTCGCTGACGAGACCAAGAAGGCGATGAACGCCAAGGGCCTGAAGGAAGTGCTCTACGAAGGCATCAACACCGGTGAAAAGGACTATTCGGCCCTCGTCACCAAGATCAAGACCAACGGCGCGGATGTCGTCTACTTCGGCGGTCTGCACACCGAAGCCGGCCTGATCGTGCGCCAAATGCGCGACCAGGGCGTCAAGGCGCCTCTGATGTCCGGCGACGGCATCACCGACAACGAGTACGCCTCGATCGGCGGCCCCGGTGTCGAAGGCACGCTGATGACCTTCCCGCCGGATCCACGCAACCGTCCGGAAGCAAAGGCCGTTGTGGCAGCCTACAAGGCCAAGGGCATCGACCCAGTCGCCTATACGCTCTACAGCTACGCCGCCTTCCAAGTTCTGAAGGAAGCTGCCGAAGAAGCCAAGTCGCTCGACACCAAGAAGGTGGCGGCCGTCATGAGCTCGGGCAAGAAGTTCAAGACCGTGATCGGCGAGCTCTCCTATGACAAGAAGGGCGACATCACCCGCCCCGACTACGTCATGTACACCTGGAAGAAGGGTGCGGACGGCAAGATCACCTACATCGAGAACTAATAGGCTCATCGAGCCTGAAACGAGAAGCCCGCCAGCAATGGCGGGCTTTTTTATTTCCCGACGTCGGCCCACCGCTCGCTCGAGTTCGGCGGGAACGTCCCTCCCCCGCCGGCGCAGGGAGGGTGCCGAGTGAAACGAGGCGGGTGGGGGTCGGAGGTTCTAACCCGGCCGCTCGCTCCGGCTCGCGGCGTTCGAACCTCCAAAAGCGCAGCTTTTCATTGCCGCTTGGCGGCAACCGGTTCTTACCCCAGATTCTGCAGTGCGGGAAAGGTCTCCAGCAGCCAGGACGACGCGTCGCTGATGCTCCCCGTGAGGAAAGCGACGCCGGTCAGCACCAGCAACGCACCGGTTGCTTTCTCGACGAGGCCGATATGCCTGCGGAAACGCTTCAGCGCCGCGACGAACGGCTTCATCGCAAAAGCGGCCAGCAAAAACGGCACGCCGAGCCCGGCGGAATAGGCCGCAAGCAGCGTCATGCCGTGCGAAACGCTGGCTTCCTTGCCGGCGACGGTCAGTATGGCTGCGAGCACCGGCCCGATGCAGGGTGTCCAGCCGAAAGCGAAGGCAAGGCCCATTGCATAGGCGCCCAGGAAACCCGCGGGCTTGTCAACCTGCAGCCGCGCCTCGCGCATGAACAGCGCCACTCGGAACACGCCGAGAAAATGGAGGCCCATGATGATGATGAGCACGCCGGCGATATAGCCGAACATCACGAGGTGCTGCCGCAGCAGCCCGCCGAGCGCGGACGCGCTCGCGCCAAGGAGGACGAACACCGTCGAGAACCCGGCGACGAACAGCAGAGCGCAGAGCAGCGCGCGGCGATTGACGGAGGCATCCCGACCGTTAGCAAGCTGATCGAGGGTCGAGCCCGCGAGATAGGTGAGATACGGCGGCACCAGCGGCAGAACGCATGGGCTGAGGAAGGAGAGCAGGCCGGCTACCGCCGCGGCTGGATAGGTCACATCGGTCATGACCGCGCTTTTACGCGTCAACGAATGAAAATGACACACACAACCCCGCGATTTCCTGGTGAATATCGCCGCGTGCCGGCGTGATGACGTCGCGGCGGCGGCTGCGAAGGGTCGACCGCGAGGGTAATCTGCGATAGCTCAAGGCAACGCTTGAAAACGCACTCTCCTTGAAGCCAACCGGACTGCCCATGCGCCCACTCATCATCGCCCCATCCATCCTCTCTGCCGATTTCGCCCGCCTCGGCGACGAAGTGCGCGCGGTCGACGAGGCCGGCGCGGACTGGATCCACGTCGATGTCATGGACGGGCATTTCGTGCCGAACATCACCATCGGGCCGCTGATCGTGCAGGCCATACGCCCAGTGACGAAAAAGCCGCTCGACGTGCATCTGATGATAGCCCCCGTCGACCCGTTCATCGAAGCTTTTGCCAAAGCCGGCAGCGACATCATCTCGGTGCATGCCGAGGCCGGACCTCACTTGCATCGCAGCCTGCAGGCCATCCGCGCCCATGGCAAAAAGGCGGGCGTCGTCATCAACCCCGCCACCCCTGCCTCGGCAATCGAGCATGTGGTCGACATGGTCGACCTCGTGCTGCTGATGACGGTCAATCCCGGCTTCGGCGGACAGGCCTTCATCCATTCGGTGGTCGACAAGGTGCGCGCGGTGAAGGCGCTCGTCGGCGACAGGCCGATCGACATCGAGATCGACGGAGGCATCACGGCGGAGACCGCGCCGCTGGTCGTCGCGGCAGGGGCGAACGCTCTCGTTGCGGGAAGCGCAGTCTACAAGGGCAAGCCCGATGAATATCGCGCGAACATAGCGGCGATCCGCACCGCAGCCGAGACAGCGCGCGGCGAATGGGCCTGAATCGAAAACTTCAAAATGCCTTCTAATCCGTTGCAAGACAGAGGATAAATCCGAACATGGTTCCGCGTTATTCCCGGCCCGAGATGGTCGCCATCTGGTCGCCCGAGACCAAGTTCCGCATCTGGTTCGAGATCGAGGCGCATGCCACCGACAAGCTCGCCGAGCTTGGCGTCGTGCCGAGGGAGGCGGCGGCGAAAATATGGGAAAAGGGCCGCGATGCCACATTCGACGTCGAGCGCATCGATGCGATCGAACGCGAAGTGAAGCACGACGTCATCGCCTTCCTGACGCATCTGTCGGAGATCGTCGGCCCGGAAGCCCGCTTCGTCCATCAGGGCATGACGTCGTCGGACGTGCTCGACACGACCTTCAACATTCAGCTGATGCGCGCGAGCGATCTGATGCTGGCCGACATCGACGCCCTGCTTGCGGCGCTGAAGCGCCGCGCCTTCGAGCACAAGATGACGCCGACCATCGGCCGCTCGCACGGCATCCACGCCGAGCCCGTCACCTTCGGCCTCAAGCTCGCGCAAGCCTATGCCGAGTTCAGCCGCAACCGCGAGCGGCTGGTGCTGGCGCGCAAGGAGATTGCTACCTGCGCCATCTCCGGCGCGGTCGGCACCTTCGCCAATATTGACCCGGCGGTTGAAGCCTATGTCGCCGAGAAACTCGGCCTGGCCGTCGAGCCCGTTTCGACGCAGGTCATCCCGCGCGACCGGCACGCCATGTTCTTCGCGACGCTCGGCGTCATCGCCTCGTCGATCGAGCGGCTGGCGATCGAGATCCGGCATTTGCAGCGGACGGAAGTGCTGGAGGCTGAAGAGTTCTTCTCGGAAGGTCAGAAGGGCTCCTCCGCCATGCCGCACAAGCGCAATCCGGTGCTGACGGAAAACCTCACCGGCCTTGCCCGCATGGTCCGCAGCTTCGCGCTCCCCGCCATGGAGAACGTGGCCCTCTGGCACGAGCGCGACATCTCGCACTCGTCCGTCGAGCGCATGATCGGCCCGGACGCAACCATCACGCTCGACTTTGCGCTGGCGCGGCTTACGAGCGTGATCGACAAGCTGTTGATCTACCCTGCCCGTATGCAGAAGAATCTCGATGCGCTCGGCGGGCTCATCCACTCGCAGCGCGTGATGCTGGCGCTGACGCAGAAGGGCGCAAGCCGTGAGGAGGCCTACTCGCTCGTGCAGCGGAACGCCATGCCGGTCTGGCGCGGCGAGGGAGATTTCCTCACCCTGCTCAAGGCTGATGCCGACGTGCGCAAATATATGAGCGAGGCGGAACTCGAGGACAAGTTCGACCTCGGCTACCATTTCAAGGCGGTCGATGCGATATTCGAGCGGGTGTTTGGGCAAGCGTGAATCAACCTCGTATTGCGGCGGAGCGCGCGGTGTTGACGGCATTCTTCGAATAGACCCGTTGCGCCCTGCTCGGCGTATCTATATTGTATAGATACAACCGTGGAGGCGTAGCATGACGGCAACTGCAAAACTGTTCCGGCATGGTGGCTCGCAGGCGGTTCGCCTGCCGAAGGAATTCCGCATGCCCGGCACCGAGGTCCGCGTCAGCCGCGACGGCAACAAGGTCGTGCTTGAACCGATCGACGCCAAGTTCGATGTCGATGCGTGGTATGCGGCGATCGATGCGGCAGGCGGTCGAGATTTTGATATCGACCTGCCTGTCGATGCGCCTGTTCAGCCTGATCCATCGATCGATTTTGACAAGCTGACTTAAGTGTTCTGCATCGACACTAATGTGGCGATTGCGGTGATGAACGCTCGCAGCCCTTCGGTCCGCTCGCGGCTCAGGGAGGCGTTGCTTACGGGCACACCGGTCTTCTGTCCGGCGATTGTGCTGTTCGAATTGAAATACGGAATTGCGAAGAGCATGCGCGCTGCTGTCAATGCCGAAGCACTCGAACGATTTTTGGCTGGCAACATAGACATCATCCCATTCGACGAAGCCGACGCTGCCCATGCAGGCGACATCCGCGCTCATCTCGAGCGACAGGGCACGCCCATCGGGCCGTATGATCTGCTGATCGCCGCTCAGGCGCGAGCGCGGGACGCCACACTTGTTACGGCAAACACCCGTGAGTTCGAACGCGTGCCGGGGCTCAAGCTCAACGACTGGTCATAGTCGCTCGCCCGCCTCCAACACCTCCTTGATCGCCACGGCATTGTTGTAGCGCTCCTCCCGCGAGGCGTAGAACAGCGTCAGTCGGCCTTCCGCCGCGCGGTCGCGAAGCTGCGACACCAGAGAGCGACGCTCTGGCGTGTCCAGTTCCGCCGCAAAGCGCCTTGAACTCCGGCCAACGCTCGGGCACGTGATCGAACCAGCGGCGCAAATCATCGCTCGGCGAAATGTCGCGCAGCCACTCGTCGATCGCCGCGCGCTCCTTTGTGAACCTGCGCGGCCAGAGCCTGTCGACGAGCACGCGATAGCCATCGCCGCCTTCGCGCGGTTCATAAATTCGCTTGATGGCGATCATCCAGATCGAGCCTTCCAGCTTGCCTGATTTATGCTGCTGCTTTTAGTGAAAATCCCGCTCAAAGACGACTTCGGGTCGCCCAATCGAAAATGTAACCAATTAAGTACATGATTGCCGTACTGAGAGCGCCTTGAACAAAAATGTTTCCGGTCCAATTAGGGAGTATGTTTATCAAACCAGTTATCGACAAAGGAAACAAGCTAGGTGCTAATAGAATTTGGATCAGTACAATTTGTGATTTTGTATCTGAATAATTTATGAGATAAATTACTGATCCTATAAGGAAAAATAGATAAACTAATGATACAGATATCGCTATAGAATTTTTCTTGAGAAATAAAATCATTGATTTTTGCATTTATATTATCCTATCAATTTTACGTACGATGATTACATAAATATTTGTCGTATTATCAAATTTTAATCAACGATCAATGTTTAAGCCCTCATTTCGTGCTTTAATTCTCTGGTCAATGAAGAGCGTCAGCTGTTGGTCGACGACCACGCGCAGCTCCCATTGCCTTGCCGCGTGCGGTGTAGGATGATTGCCCAACGATGAAGAGTCTACACAATCATCGATGTAAAACTGATTTACTAGGAACGCCCATGCCATCCCGCTCGTTAAAGACGATAACGCTTGTGGCCTGCTTATTCTCTGCTTTGTGCGGCGTTACCCACGCAGACGACATGATCGTCGAGAAGAAAACCTTCGAGATGCCGTCCTACACGACGCAGAGCGGCAAGACGATCAAGCAGGTGAAGGTCGGCTGGGAAGCCTACGGCACGCTCAACGCAGACAAGTCGAACGCCATTCTCGTCAACCATTTCTTCAGCGGCACCAGCCACGCGGCGGGTAAATACGCGGCGAGCGACAAGGCCCCCGGCTATTGGGACTATCTCATCGGCCCCGGCAAGGCGATCGACACAAACAAATACTACGTCATCGCCTCCGACACGCTCGTCAACCTCAACACCGGCGATCCGCGCGTGGTGACGACAGGCCCTGCCTCCATCAATCCGGACACCGGCAAGCCCTACGCCATGAGCTTTCCGCTGGTGACGATCGGTGATTTCGTCAACGTGCAGAAGGCGCTGGTCGAAAGCCTCGGCATCAAGAAGCTGCACGCCGTCATGGGCGCGTCCATGGGTGGCCTCCAATCCTACGACTGGGCAGCCAACCACCCTGAGATGGTCGAGCGGCTCGTCGCCGTCATCAGCGCCGGCGAGGCGGACCCCTGGCTGATCGCCTGGGTCAATGTCTGGGCGGCGCCCATCCTCGTCGATCCTAAATGGAATGGCGGCGACTATTACGGCAAGGAGCCGCCGTTGCAGGGCCTGACGCAGGCCTTGAAGATCGTCTCTCTCCAGGCCAATCACTGGCTCTGGGCCGAGAAGAGCTTCGGCCGCGCCTGGGCGGAGGAAGGCAAGGACCCGAATGCGGCTTACGGCAACAAATACAAGATCGAGGCAGCACTGGAAGCGGGCAGCGCCGCCCGTGCAGCCGTGTCGGACGCAAACCATTTCCTCTATCTCGTCAAGGCCAACCAGACATTCGCCACCGGCAACGGCGCCAATCTCGATGGCTTGAAGAAGATCAAGGCGAAGACGCTCATCCTCTACACGCCGACGGACCAGGTGTTTCCGCAGGACTGGGTGAAATCGACGATCGAAGCGCTGAAAAGCAGCGGGACATCGGTGGAAAGCGCCGAAATCATCGGCAATCTGGGACATTTGAACGGCGTCGTCGGCCTGCAGGCGCTGGCACCGCGGATCGGCGAGTTCCTGGCGAAGTGATGTCACGCAGTTGTGTCCGCACGCGCATCTGCGTGAGCAATATTCTTCCACATTTGTGATAGCTAGTCCGTCGCAAGCCATCACTTTCCGCGAGGACGAGCATTGCTACCCTGGACCGATCGCGCCGGCCGCCTTTCCTGGCTGAAGCTTGCCGTTTTCATCTCGACGCTGCTGCCATTCGCCTATCTCGCCTGGCGCTGGGAGGTGAACGATCTCGGATCGAAGCCGATTACCGAAGCCATTCACCGCTCCGGCGACTGGTCCGTCCGTTTCCTGCTGCTGTCGCTTGCCGTCTCGCCGCTGCGCCGCATCGCGAACTGGCCGCGCCTCATTCTGGTGAGGCGCATGCTTGGCCTCGCCGCGCTCGGCTATCTCCTGCTGCATTTCGTGCTCTACAATGTCGACCAGCATTGGAACCTCGCAAAGGTCGCAAGCGAGATCGTGCTGCGCGTCTATCTCACCATCGGTTTCGTGGCGCTGCTTGGCATGCTCGCCCTCGGCCTGACGTCGTTTGACGGCGCGATTCGACGCCTCGGCTCCGAGCGCTGGAACCGGTTGCATTTTCTCACCTATCCGATCGCCATCTTGAGCGTGCTTCACTTCGCGATGCAGTCGAAGCTCGACGCCAGCGAGGCGCTGCTGATGAGCGGCTATCTGCTCTACCTTCTGCTCTATCGTGTGATGAACCGCGCATCGCTGCCAACCAATGCCTGGACGCTGCTGGGCATGGCGCTTGGCGCGTCGGTGCTTACCGCGATCATGGAAGCGTCCTGGTACGGGTTCACCCGCAACATCGACCCGCTGCTGATCCTACCGGCTAATTTCGATTTCGACATCGGCGTGCGGCCAGCCTGGTATGTGCTCGGCGCAGGGCTCGGCGTAGTGCTACTCGCCGCCCTTCGCCCGCATCTCGCCCTGCCGCAGAAGCGTGCTGGACAGGGACCGGCGCATAAAATATCGACTGTCTGATCCGATCACGTCAGACAGGAGGATTGCCATGCGCACGGCCGATTGCGATCTCCTCATCATTCCAGGCATTGGCGGCTCTGGACCTGATCACTGGCAGACGCGTTGGGAAGAAAAGCTTTCGAGCGCCCGCCGCGTGCATCAGTCTGACTGGAACAAGGCAATCAAGAAAGAGTGGGTCGCAACGGTCGAGGCGGCTATCGTGGCGGCAAAACGACCGGTCGTTCTTGTTGCGCACAGTCTCGGCGTGCTGACAGCGGCAGCCGCGTTGCAGCAAGCGCCGAAAGGCAAGGTAGTCGGCGCCTTTCTCGTTGCACCGCCCGGCAAGCCTGCCATCATCTCGCGAGACGACATCGACCATGCCTTCGCGCATATTTCACATGACCCGCTGCCGGTGTCCTCGACGCTGATCGCCAGCCGCAACGACCCCTATTGCCCGTGGCTCGACGCGGAGGAGCTCGCCTACGCCTGGGGCTCCGCCTTCATTGACGCAGGCGATTCCGGGCATATCAACAGCGATTCGGGACACGGCCCCTGGCCGGAAGGGTTGATGCGCTTTGCAGGCTTCATGGCAAAGCTTTAGGATGCACGAGCGGGCTGCAATCGAACAAAAAAGCCGCCGGAGACCATCCGGCGGCTTTCGTAACTGATATCCAGCCACACTTAGCGCGAATAGAACTCGACCACGAGATTGGGTTCCATCTGCACGGCGTAAGGCACTTCGGCAAGGCCAGGAATGCGGGTCACCTTGGCGACCTGCTTGGCGTGATCGACCTCGATATAATCCGGCACGTCGCGCTCGGCGAGCTGGTTTGCGACGAGCACGATTTCAAGCTGGCGCGAGGCTTCCTTGACCTCGACCGTATCGCCGACCTTCACCTGATAGGAGGCGATGTTGACGCGCTTGCCGTTGACGCGGACATGGCCGTGATTGACGAACTGGCGGGCGGCGAACACGGTCGACACAAATTTCGCGCGATAGACGACGGCGTCGAGGCGACGCTCGAGCAGACCGATCAGGTTCTCGCCGGAATCGCCTTTAAGACGGATCGCCTCGGCGTAATACTTGCGGAACTGCTTTTCCGAAATGTTGCCGTAATAGCCCTTCAGCTTCTGCTTGGCCTTCAGCTGCGTGCCGAAGTCAGACATCTTGCCCTTGCGGCGCTGGCCATGCTGGCCGGGGCCGTATTCACGGCGATTCACAGGGCTCTTCGGGCGGCCCCAGATGTTCTGGCCCATGCGGCGGTCGAGTTTATACTTAGACGTTGCGCGCTTTGTCATCGCGTGTCCTCTTTCAAAAGGTATGGTTTTGAGGAACGCGCCCTCCTCTGCCGGATGCTGGCGCACCCGACCGACAGGCTGCCCGCTTCCACCAGAATGCGCTAACATCTGGATCGAGGGACCGCCGCGGGTCACGTAAACGACAAACGCGCCGTTTGACGGGCGCGCTTGTCGTTGGGCGCTCGATACGGCCTTGTCGTCATTTTGTCAAACACCTTCACCACCGGGAGCTGCCTCACGCCTGCCCTCTCCGCATGCCCATGCGATTTCAGGCAGTGGGAACGGTCCTCCGAGCTTCGTGGAAATGCCGGTGACGGTGGCCGCCTGGCGGCTTGGCGGAAAATGCCCCAGCAGCGTCGCCACCCGCCGCGCGATCGCCGGAGCCGGATCGATCCAGGTCACCGGCCAGGGCGCGAGCCGCTCGAACGCTTCAAGCAGCAGCGGATAATGCGTGCAGGCGAGCACGACCGTATCGGTGAGACGTTCAGCCTCCTGCACGAAGGCCGGCGCGATCTCCGCCAGGATATCGGCATCCGCAGTGCCGCCCCCGCGCAACGCCGCCTCGGCAAGGCTTGCAAGACGCGGGCAGCCGACGAGTTTCACGGTGCAGTCGCTGGCATGGTCCGCGATCAGCGCCTTCGTATAGTCGCGCGCCACCGTACCAGGCGTTGCGAGCACGCTCACCAGGCGGCTCCGCGACACGGCTGCCGCAGGCTTTATGGCAGGCACAGTGCCGACGAATGGCAGGCAAAAGCGCGCGCGCAGGGGTGGCAGCACGAGGGTGGACGCCGTGTTGCAGGCGATGACCACGAGGTCAGGCGTGATGCCCGCGACATGCTGCTCCATGAGCGACAGCACGCGCGCGACAAGCTCCGCCTCCCCTAGCGCGCCATAGGGAAACACCGCATCGTCAGCGAGGTAGACACAATCGGCGTCCGGCCGGACGCGCACGATCTCCCGCAGCACCGTGAGGCCGCCGAGGCCCGAATCGAAGATGAGGATCTTCGGTTGCCTCACGCGGGATCGCGCCTGCGGACCAGCGCCCGCACCGCTCCGCGCAGGCTCCGAACATCCTGCTCGCTCAACTCCATCCTGTGCAGGATATTGCGCAGGTTGCGACTGATGATGGCGCGCTTGTCCTCGTCGCCGAAATAACGAAGCTTTCCAAGCTCATCCTCGAGATAGGCGAAAAAGGCGAACAGGGTCTCGCGTTTGGCCGGCAAAGCCTCGCCCACCGCCATCGGGCTGCGTTGTTCTCCCTGCTTGAACCACTCATAGCCGACGAGCAGCACCGCCTGCGCGAGGTTGACCGATGAGAAGGCCGGGTTCACCGGGAAGGTGAGGATCGCATCGGCCAGCGAGATGTCGTCATTGTCGAGCCCGGTGCGCTCCGGACCGAACAGGATGCCGACTTTCTGCCCGGATGCCATGCGGCTTCGCGCGGCGAAGACGCCGTCTTCTGCAAGATGGACGGTCTTCACCATCTCCCGTTGCCGCGCGGTGGTTGCGAGCACAAAATGCAGGTCGGCCGCAGCCTCTTCCACGGTCGGGAACAGCCTCGCGCCGCTCAGGATCTCGGTCGCTCCGGACGCCGCCTGCATGGCCCCCTTCTTGATCTTCTTCTTTTGCGGCCAGCCATCGCGCGGCGCGACGAGCCGCAGATCGCGCAGGGCGAAATTGCCCATGGCGCGGGCGACCATGCCAATATTTTCAGCAAGTTGCGGCCGTACGAGGATGATCGCCGGCCCATCATGCGATGGTCTTTGCAATGACCCTGCCGCGCTCTGCGCCGTCGCTTCGTTCATGCCGCCCAGGTCGTTCAATTCGAGGGGCGGCGCACTTTGCGGCCTGCCCGCTTAGTGCTATAGGCGCGTCATAATTGGGCGTCCAGCGCCAACGAATGCCCCGCTCATCCTCGCGAAAGAACCTCCCCATGCAAAAAATCAAGGTAGCAAATCCGGTCGTCGATCTCGATGGCGATGAAATGACCCGGATTATCTGGCAGTTGATCAAAGACAAGCTGATCCTCCCCTACCTCGATATGGACATTCAGTATTACGATCTCAGCGTCGAGCATCGCGACGCCACCAATGACAAGGTGACCGTGGACGCGGCGGAGGCGATCAAGAAATGCGGCGTCGGCATCAAATGCGCCACGATCACGCCGGATGAGCAGCGCGTCGAGGAATTCAAGCTGAAGGAAATGTGGAAGAGCCCGAACGGCACCATCCGCAACATTCTTGGCGGTGTGATCTTCCGCGAGCCGATCATCTGCAAAAACGTACCGCGCCTTGTGCCGGGCTGGACGCAGCCGATCGTCGTCGGCCGCCATGCTTTCGGCGACCAGTACCGCGCGACCGATTTCAAGGTGCCTGGCAAGGGTCGCCTCACCATGAAGTTCGAGGGCGAGGACGGCACGGTCATCGAGCGCGAGGTCTTCAAATTCCCAAGCGCAGGCATCGCGCTCGCCATGTACAATCTTGACGATTCGATCCGCGACTTCGCCCGCGCTTCGCTGAACTACGGCCTCAACCGCAAATTTCCGGTCTATCTCTCGACGAAGAACACGATCCTGAAAGCCTATGACGGCCGCTTCAAGGATATCTTCGAGGAGGTCTATCAGAACGAGTTCAAGGCGAAGTTCGTCGCAGCCGGCATCACCTATGAGCACCGTCTGATCGACGACATGGTCGCCTCTGCCCTCAAATGGTCTGGCGGCTATGTCTGGGCCTGCAAGAACTATGATGGCGACGTACAGTCCGACACCGTGGCCCAGGGCTTCGGCTCGCTCGGCCTGATGACCTCCGTGCTGCTCACGCCGGACGGCAAGACCCTCGAGTCAGAGGCGGCTCACGGCACGGTGACGCGACATTATCGCGAGCACCAGAAGGGCAAGGAGACCTCGACCAACTCCATCGCCTCGATCTTCGCCTGGACGCGCGGCCTCCTGCATCGCGCCAAGCTCGACGGCAATGACGATCTCCACAAATTCGCGCTGACGATGGAGAAGGTCTGCGTCGATACGGTCGAATCAGGCTTCATGACGAAGGACCTTGCTCTGCTCGTCGGGGCCGACCAGAAGTGGCTCTCGACCACCGGCTTCCTCGACAAGATCGACGAGAACCTCAAAAAGGCGATGGCGGCCTGAGCCGCTAGCCTGCGATCGAGGGTCAGGCGGCCGCCATCGCGCTCGCGATCGCCTCGATCGCCTCTTCGGCGCGGGAGCCGTCAGGCGCGCCGGCTTGCGCCAAGTCCGGCCGTCCGCCGCCCTTGCCACCCATGATGGCGGCGGCCTTGCGCACGAGATCGGATGCGTTGTTTAGCGAGAGGCGATCCGGCGACACGGCGACGACAATACCCGCCTTGCCTTCGTCATCCACGCCGATGATCGCAACGACGCCCGACCCGAGCTTTTGCCGCGCCTCGACCGCGAGGTCTTTCAAATCGCTCGCCGCCACCCCTGAGACGACGCGAGTGAAGAGCTTGGTGCCGCCGATGTCGCGCGCCTCGGTGCCCGCACCGCCGCCACCGCCCATTGCGAGCTTCTTGCGGGCCGTCGTCAATTCACGCTCGAACTTGCGCCGCTCCTCGATGATGGCGTTGAGCTTTTCGCTGGCAGCGACAGGCGGAACCTTCAAGAGGCCCGACAATTCGCGCAGCCTGCGGCTTTCCTCCGCGAGGTAATGCCGCGCGACATCGCCCGTGATCGCTTCGACACGCCGCACGCCCGAGGCGATCGCGCCCTCCGAAACAATGGTGATGAGGCCGATATCGCCAGTGCGCCGCGCATGCGTGCCACCGCAAAGCTCGACGGACCAGGCCTTGTCGCCATCCGTCTCGCCCATAGAGACGACGCGGACCTCGTCGCCGTATTTTTCACCGAAAAGCGCACGCGCGCCGGATTTGATCGCGTCCTCGACCCCCATCAGGCTGGTGACGACCGGCGCGTTCTGCAGCACGACGCCGTTGGCGAGGTCCTCGATCCGCGCCAACTCCTCGTCGGAAATTGGCTTTTGATGACTGAAATCGAAACGCAGCCGCGAATTGTCGACCGAGGAGCCCTTCTGCGCGACATGGTCGCCGAGCACCAGCCGCAGCGCCTCATGCAGGATGTGCGTCGCCGAATGATTGGCGCGGATCGCCTTCCGGCGCGCCACATCGACCTGAAGCTGAAGCGCCTGGCCCTTTTGCAGCGTGCCCTCCTCGACCTTGCCCACATGGACAAACACATCTCCGAGCTTCTTCAGCGTATCCGTCACGCGGAAGCGCACGCCGTCGCCGATGAGGAGGCCCGTGTCGCCGACCTGGCCGCCGGACTCGCCGTAAAACGGCGTCTGGTTGAGCACGACGAAGCCGTCCACTCCCACCGGGATCGCATCGACCTCCGCGCTGCCGCTGACGAGCGCCGTGACGACGCCTTCCGCCGCTTCCGTCTCGTAGCCAAGGAAGTCAGTCGCACCGACCTGCTCGCGGATTGCGAACCACACGGTTTCAGTCGCGGCTTCGCCGGAGCCTGCCCAGGCCTTGCGCGCATCCGCCTTCTGCTTCGCCATGGCAGCGTTGAAGCCGTCGAGATCGACGCTCATGCCCTTTCCGCGCAGTGCGTCCTGGGTCAGGTCGAGTGGAAAGCCGAACGTGTCATAGAGCTTGAATGCCGTCTCGCCCTTGAGGACGCCGCCCTTCGGCAGCGATGCGGTCTCATCTTCGAGCAGCGAGAGGCCGCGCTCCAGGGTCTTGCGGAAACGCGTCTCCTCGAGCTGCAGGGTCTCGACGATCAGGCTCTCGGCGCGGATCAGCTCGGGATAGGCCTGGCCCATTTCGCGTGTGAGCGCCGGCACGAGCCGCCACATCAGAGGCTCGCGCGCGCCGAGCAGCTCGGCATGCCGCATTGCGCGCCGCATGATACGCCGGAGCACGTAACCACGCCCTTCATTGGACGGGAGAACGCCGTCCGCGATGAGGAAACTGACGGCTCTGAGATGGTCCGCGATCACCCTGTGGCTGGCGGCCTGCGGCCCCCTGGGATCGACGCCCGTCGCGTGAGCGACCGCGTGGATCAGCGCCTGCATCATGTCGGTGTCGTAATTGCTCGTCACCCCCTGCAGGATGGCGGCAATGCGCTCCAGCCCCATGCCGGTGTCGATCGACGGCTTCGGCAGCCCCTCGCGCACGCCCCCCGGCATCTGCTCGAACTGCATGAAGACGAGATTCCAGAATTCGAGGAACCGGTCGCCATCCTCATCCGCGCTGCCCGGCGGCCCGCCGAATACAGCTTCGCCCTGATCATAGAAGATCTCCGAGCACGGTCCGCACGGGCCTGTGTCGCCCATTTGCCAGAAGTTATCCGAGGTCGCGATGCGGATGATGCGGCTGTCAGCGAAGCCAGCGATCTTACGCCAGAGGGAGGCCGCCTCCTCATCCTCATGGTAAACGGTGACGAGAAGCCGGCTCTGGTCGAGTCCGTACTCCTTCGTGATCAGCTTCCAGGCAAGTTCGATCGCCCGTTCCTTGAAATAGTCGCCGAACGAGAAATTGCCGAGCATCTCAAAAAACGTGTGGTGGCGCGCGGTATAGCCGACATTGTCAAGATCATTGTGCTTGCCGCCGGCCCGCACGACCTTCTGCGCGGTTGCAGCACGCAGATAATCACGCTTCTCGACGCCGGTGAACACGTTCTTGAACTGGTTCATGCCGGCGTTGGTGAACATCAACGTCGGATCGTTGCGCGGAACGAGCGGGCTCGATGCGACCACCTTGTGGTCGTTGGCAGCAAAATAATCGAGAAAGGTGGACCTGATTTCGTTGACGCCGCTCATGTGACTGACTGATCCGGTGTTTCAAATTCTGATGACGCGCGCCCGGGCTTTCGGGCAAAAGAAAGGCCGGAGTTGAACTCCGGCCTGATCTTTAGTTGCGGTTTTTGCGCATGTCCATCGGCTCGCCATCCCATCTGCGCAAGAGGCGCGGCGGGACGTCCGGCATCAGTCGTTCGGCTCGTCGCCATCATCCTCGCCCGGCTCGGGCGAGACCTGCTCGAGAATCTTGTCGGCGAGCAGACCGGCATTCTGGCGGATCGACTGTTCGATCTTCGCCGCGACGTCGGGGTTGTTCTTGAGGAACATCTTCGCGTTCTCGCGGCCCTGGCCAAGACGCTCGCTGTTGCAGGAAAACCAAGCGCCAGATTTCTCGACGATGCCAGCCTTGACGCCGAGATCGACCAGTTCGCCCATCTTCGAGACGCCTTCGCCGTACATGATGTCGAACTCGACCTGCTTGAAGGGCGGGGCCACCTTGTTCTTCACGACCTTGACGCGCGTTGTGTTGCCGACCACCTCCTCGCGCTCCTTGATCGCGCCGATGCGGCGGATGTCGAGACGTACGGAGGCATAGAACTTGAGCGCGTTGCCGCCTGTCGTCGTCTCGGGCGAACCGTACATCACGCCGATCTTCATGCGGATCTGGTTGATGAAGATCACCATCGTCTTCGACTTCGAAATCGAGCCGGTCAGCTTGCGTAACGCCTGGCTCATCAGGCGCGCCTGGAGGCCCGGCTGCACGTCGCCCATCTCGCCCTCGATCTCGGCCTTCGGCGTCAGCGCGGCGACGGAATCGACCACGACGACATCGACAGCCCCGGAGCGAACGAGCGTGTCGCAGATTTCGAGCGCCTGCTCACCGGTATCAGGCTGGGAGACCAGCAGATCCTGCAGGTTCACCCCGAGTTTTCTCGCATAAATCGTGTCGAGCGCATGCTCGGCGTCGATGAAAGCGCAGATGCCGCCTTTCTTCTGCGCCTCGGCGACAGTGTGCAGGGCAAGCGTCGTCTTGCCGGATGATTCAGGACCGTAGATCTCGATGACGCGGCCCTTGGGGAGACCGCCGATGCCGAGCGCGATGTCGAGCCCGAGCGAGCCAGTGGGAATGGCTTCCACCTCGATCGGCTTCTGGTTGGCGCCAAGCCGCATGATCGAGCCCTTGCCGAAGGCGCGCTCGATCTGGCTCAGGGCTGCGTCCAGAGCTTTGGTCTTGTCCATGGATGAACCTTGTCCTTCGACGAGTCGGAGAGAGGCCTGAGACATCGTGTGATTCCTTATGGCAGCGGCTTGGGAAAGCATCAATGACATTTACATGTTCATATTTTGTTCCCAATGTAAAGTTCTGCTTTCGTTCTTTTTGGGGTATAGTGATGGGTCAAAAGATGCACCACCTTTGACCCGACGCTGCCACTTGATACGATCCGATGAAGTCCACGCAATGCCACTAAATTTTATCGAAGCGACCGATAATCAACGACATTCGTGCTGATTATAAACAGCAAGGCGGTTAGGCTTTTCTTCCTCGAAGATATCGCTCTATTAGTTCGGCGTGCTTGTCGAGACGACGCTTTCTCAATTCAGCGATAAATACAAACCACGGAGGAATGTTAGATTTGTAGGAGCCCGGACCAGTATACATTCCTCCCCCGGGACCCGTGTACAAACCCCCTGCCGGACCGGTGTAAAGCCCTCCCCCAGGTCCCGTGTACAAACCCCCTCCAGGACCGGTGTAAAGCCCTCCCCCAGGTCCCGTGTACAAACCCCCTCCAGGACCGGTGTAAAGCCCTCCCCCGGGTCCCGTGTACAAACCCCCTCCAGGACCGCTATATGCGCCCCCGCCCGGCCCAGTGTATAAGCCGCCGCCCGGACCAGTGTAGGCACCACCTCCGGGACCCGTGTAAAGATTTCGAGGCCACATACTCCCTCCTAAACACACGCAAAGGTGTGCAGCCGATAACTCGCTTCGACGAAATTTTTTTATAAGTCGGTGATTAGCTCAAATACTACTTGTTCAGCTGCAGAAGAGACCATCTCATAGCTCAACGGCCAGTTTTCACCGTCAACGGCTCCAGCTGCGACCGCTTCATGCGGCCGTAAGCGGACTTTACCTATATCGCCCTCAACTATCTTGACGTGCTCGGCACTAGCGTATTTGGCAAGGAGCAAAACAATATCACGTTGCCATTCGACATCATCCGGACGCTCAGGCCAGCTATCAATCAGCAATAAATTGTATCCATAGGTGTTTAAAACTGAAGTTATGAAAGTAGCGCAGGTCAGTCCCTTCCCGATCTCTAACGGCGATATGAGCTCACCGGAATGAGCGTCAAAACAACAGCCGCTCGCATCAAACCCATAAGGAATCAAAGACCCCGCATTTCCAATTCGAGACAGAAGACCAGAAAGTACGAGACTGTTATCCTCGTCTAAGCCAATTTGAACCCACCTGTAAGATGGCCCAGGAATATCATCGTTCAATCTATAATGAAATGCGAGATGAACTGCTCTAGTCGCATTGTTCTGCGTGTAAAGAAATCCTGAATGAAAACCATAGGGAGTCGCGGTGATGAAAAGCCCAGCATTTTTTACATCGGAGCAGGCACGGTCATGCGGTTCTAGAATACACATTAAGCAGTCAGACCTCTTAGAAGGCGATCGGCATCCAAGCCAAGCTCGATAAAACGACAATTAATTTTTTCGATATACGATGACCAATTGGATATCTTACTCCTTACGGGGTAAGAAGCTCGGGCAAGAGCTAAAAGCATATGTCGGCCTGCATTGCCCACGTCGACAGCTGCAATCGCTCGCCCAAGCAGATCGAACTCCCGAGCAGCTATCAGCTTGTTTACGCTATCAATCGTCGAAGTGACCACCTCTGTTGCGGATTGGGCATCAGCAGTGATTGAGTTGAAAATCCACGAAACATCTATGCTTAACGTATTTACTGCACCGAAATCGGTTTTTTCTAGCGAAAACGAAGAATGATTTGTGCCTATTATTTTAATTCTCTCTTCGCGTATAATTTTAATATATGTATTTGGTACTGATAACATCGAGATGTTACTTGTTTCCTGATCCTGCAAGACATCAGCTTTGATGCGATGGCTTTTTTGGTCCGAGCGCTTGATGTAGTTTCTCGTTGAGAAACCACCGAAAGGCCCTGCCAGCGGACTTATTGAAGTCTGAACATAAGCTAATGACATGATTTGTATCCTTGAGAGGCAGTTCGCAGTAAAAGTCGCTGTCAATTATGAACACTGCTTCGAAACCCGTCTCTTCGGTCTGGCCAAGACCGGAACGGATCGCTACGTGACGATCATCTCCGAGGGAAAGCAAGGTTCCGGCGGAAAGCTCATTCACATCTTCTGTCGGGACATCTGGGTCAGCCAATAGGCCTAAGGCTGAGATACGAATCAATTCGGACCATTTACAATCATGTATTCCAAGGCGCGTCCGTGAAATTACATCTACATATCGCAAACCAACACGGGTAAAAAAGGGTGGTGAATAGACGTTTTTCAAAGCGGCTAAACCCGCGACAATATGCGGGAGGAAGTCCTCCCATCGGACGTACTTTTTTGTCGATACCGACAGAAATTCACTAGCTATAGTGATTTTATAATCTTTCTGTTCTGTTTCAAAGTCGTATACTAATCTGCGCGTAATATTATTTTCAGTAGCAGAAGGAATAATTAAGGGTACGACATCACGCGTTTCTACAAAAGGATAGTTTCTACCCATCTGCTTCTGAAATTCGACTGGTATCTGCTCATCTATCTTGAATATTCGAGGAAACTTAACTTGGAAAATTACCTCAACTAAGGGATTAGTTGAATAAATGACGCGGTCATATTTCGGAAACTGCATTTCTAATCTCTCGATTTGTCGCTACAAAAACGCCAGCAGTCTCCTACACCAAATAGCAAAGTCGCCGTGACGAGATGCTAGGAGCGACACCTTGGCGTTCGCTGGTTCTCCTGACATCGCTTGTTAACCCACCACCTACCCGAGCGACTTTGCGATTCATGACAATGAAATATCACTCGACGCGATTCCTGCAACGGACTTCGCCAGCGGCGGGCTGAGCCTCACCACTCCATCCGATCGCAACATGAAATCCGCCGGATGAAACGTGTTGGTTTTTATAAACTGGATGATCTCCAAGTCGACCTTTGACCGCTCAGGCTCCATGACATCAAAGATGAATGCTGACGCGCCATTGCCGCCAACATGCATAATTCCGATAGTCGGATCATATCCGTCCGCTACGGCCTGAATGCGCATTCGGCTTTCCAGCACCGCATAGGCGTAATTCAATATGGCATTGACCGGATGCGAGGCATTGCGATTGCCCGCAATGGCAAATTCGGAGGTGCGAGCTCCGATTTCTTTCCATTCGTCAGGAATGGGGCTCTTGGTCAATCCGCGCCATTTCAAGGGAATGCAACGCCAGGCCCTGAAATAGGCAGCGGCGCTATTGGCCTCGATGATCCTCAATTGCTCGATTGAATTGGGCGGATCGAGCTCCAGCGTCGAAATATCCGCATAGGCCCGGCTCATGGCCTTTTCCCAATTGGCAGAGCGCGGAATGGCCTTTTCCAAGGTGACAATGCAGCTCTCGATTTTGCGGATAATCAGAGCAATGCAGAATTCCATACGCCGCTGATGGTCATTGCGGGTTTCGAATTGCCATTGGGCTCGATAGGGATTGGCGGCATAGCCATAGCCGCTGAGAACCGACGCGACTTCGCCATTCCATTTAATTCGGGTGAGAGCGACATTCTGCTCAGCCAGCCAACTCAGAACATCAAAGGTAATTTGCCCGCTGCCATCAAGCATGATTATTTGCGGCGGAATATCGAGGCTTCCCTTGAAGAACCGGAATTCCTCCCGCTCTTGCGGATAATGCGCGAAGCCGTTGCGAATGAGCAGCGAGCCTGCTTCGATCTTCAAAGCGACTCCGTGCCCGCATAATATCAGCGGTTCTTTTCGCCTTTGGCCTTTTGGAATGGCCCGCTCTTTCGAAGAGCGCTTTTGCCAGAATTCAGAGCGCCATGCCCAGGCGGCAATCTGAGTTTCCGCTTCGTTTCGAATTGCGACTGACGTCTGCATGCGACTAAATCCGGGCAATGGCCATCCATGATGCCGCAGAGATTCTATCAACTCATCAATGCTTTGACGACGATATTTTTATTTGATTGCAATTATTTGTAGCGAGGAACCCGTGTTTTCAATTTCAATTTATCTACGGGCGGATTTGCCTTTAATTGCGCTAGAGCAACTTCTAATTGTCCGCGAATGAATTTCAAATTTTTCGGCTGAAATTGATCCGATCGCTCAATCTTTGGGCCTAGCATCGACCAAAGGCATATCATCATCGCTTGTTGAGCTTCTGTAAGTTGATTCAATTCCGAGGCCACTTTGAGGCCAAAACCGATTTTACCAATCAGGATTTGCGATATCGAGGCTGATTTATTAAAAATATCAACTAATAGGAAAAAATCATCTCGCGCGAAATTGATTAGATTTTCGTTTAATACAGCTTTTTCAAAATCAAATTTGTTAATGACAGAGGATATGTTTTCCAATATGTCTCTATAATCAAAATTTATCAGACTTTTTAATATTCCTACGTATTGGGTTCTTGCGTCAGTCAAACCTAGGCCCGCATCTAATGTTTTGATCAATTCATTTTTAAATTTGTCCTCTTCAGAACTCCGATAGCTCTCGTAAATTCCAATCGCAATTGTAAATATCACTGTCAGGAAATTTTGAAATCTCTCTCGACCAATGCGTTTTCGAGTTCTCCGAAAAAAGGAACTGTCTACTTCTGCGTCAAACAAACTTGAAGTGAGTTCGGCGACTGGATCGGAATCGAAGCTGTCATCGTCATACACTGATATGAGATGACCCTTCCCAACACGCCAATGTTCAGATGCCTGTTTGAAGGGCTGCCGCCAATATATGTCGTCGACCTGATAACCTCTAAGCCATAGCTGCCAGCCGACGAAATTCGCGTCTCGCTTCTGCCCTAACAAGACATCGATGCACCTGATCTGCTCGACTGTGATGGCGGGGTAAAGGGCTATTGATCGCCCTTTTCCGCGACCCATCCCTTGGCGGCTGGGTTGCGGGATAAGTCCTTGGGTCTGCCAACGTGCTATTTTAGTCTTGGTACAGACGACGCTAAGCCTCTCTAAAGACTCGCATATCTCATCGATGGTTAGCAGACCTTCGTGCAAAATATTGCTCGCCTTCTTACAACCAAGCGCCAAAGGGGCATTTTGACCTGAGTCTTCCGAGTCACAGTCTTCGCAAGAGTGAGGACCGTGACAATGATCAAGATCAGAGATTTCAAAGCCGAATACCAGCGCCGCATTGCGCGTGCTCTTTCCAAAGGCCTCAGCCGCTCTCAGGCCCGTGGCCACGCTAAAGCCAATGAAGCCCCTTTATCGTCAAAGGCACGCTCTCCGCCTGACGACCGCCTTGAGGATGCTCTCCGCAAGCTAAGGAGCTTGGGCAGTCAGAGCGCGGCAGCCAAAGAGGCTGGCGTTTCAACTGAGCGGTTTAGGCGCTTTATCCGCGAACATGACCTGGCAAAGCGCCAAGGTCGCACCTGGATTTATTCCGATCATCGCGTCCGCCTGATGCCTGCCATCACCACGGAAGGCGCGCTTCTACTGAAGGTCGCTGGGTTTGAAGCAGCGTCGCTGATCGGCAAGCACGATGCAGCGGTGAAAGCCTTCCTCGATACCCAGGACGTCTCGCTGCTCGACCCCTTCAAAGGCGTGTCCGTCAAAGACACGGCGGGCCGAACGCACCTTCTCGAAACACGCCCTAACGCTCTTTATCGCCTCGCTGCCTCTGGCTCCGAGGTGTTCGAACAAATTTACAAGATCGTCTCATGAACAAGGACTTTGATATGCAAACCGATAAGCAGAACACCGAAATCAAACGCGAAATCCGCCGCCAAAGAGCGCTGGACCGCCTTGGATCAAACACGCCGCGCTGCATGCATTGCGGAGAGTGCAATCCGCATTGTCTCGAAGCGCATCATATCGCCGGTTGCGCCTATGACGATGAAACCGTCATTGTTTGCCGGAATTGCCATCGAAAGCTATCGGACAAGCAAAAGGATCATCCCGGTCCTGCTTCGATCCCGCCCGACCCTCTCGATCGAATGGGTCACTTTTTACTCGGCCTCGCTGATCTTTTCAGGATGCTTGTCGGTCGCCTTGAAGAATTCGGGCGCGACCTCATCGCTCGGGCAGCAAAGATGGCAGCTCAAAATACGGAGGCCGGACGATGAACGCCTCCCACCCTCGTCACAAAGCGTCGAATGAAGAACGCCGCGATCTCTTGACCATTGCACTTCGCGCTTACGTGCCAATGTCGACGGCTCATAAGCCATCCGGCAAGCGGCGCAAGCAGCGCGGGCCGTCCGAATGGACGCTCGTTTTCGATACGGAAACCACGACTGACGCGTCGCAACAGCTGCGCTTTGGTGCCTTTCAGCTGCGCAAAGGGGAAACACGACACTCAGCCGGGCTATTTTATGACGCGTCCGTTCTGTCACTGACGGAGCAGCAGCTTGTTAAGAAATACGCGACCGAGAACGATCTCAGCTGCACGACCGTGTCCGAATTCGTGGACGATGTGTTCTTCGGGCAGGCTTACGAGCTGCGCGCTAATATCGTCGGGTTCAATCTACCCTTCGATATATCCCGCCTAGCGGTTCGGCATGGCTTTGCGAGAGGTAAAATGAAAGGCGGTTTTAGTTTCCAATTATCGTCCGATCCCTGGAAGCCGCGTGTGCAAATCAAGCACCTTTCGAGCCGGATGGCGTTAATTCAGTTCGCTTCGACCAAGCAGCGCCGTGACAATCGACGCATGCGACGCGACAAACGAGAAGCTCCAGCCGTGCGCGGCTCATTCATCGATTTGAAAACGATCGGGGCAGCACTTTTAAGCCAATCGTTCTCCCTGTCGTCGATGGCAAGTTTTCTTCAACTCACCTGTCGAAAGGCTGAAACCGATGATCACGGCAAAGAGCTAACGCCGGCCTATCTCGGTTACGCGGTTCAAGACGTGGAGGTCACTTGGCAGGCCTTTCGAGCGCTCAGTGATAAGTTTGACGAGCATGATTTATCTGATGCGCGCCTCAGTCAGATCTTGAGTGAAGCGAGCCTTGGTAAAGCCTATCTGCGGCAAATGGGCATTCGACCTTGGCGCGACATGCAGCCCGACTTCGGTCCATCGATCATTGGCAGCATCATGAGCAGCTATTTCGGAGGGCGGGCTGAAGTCCATATCCGCCGAACGCCCGTGCGCGTCCTCTATTGCGACTTTCTCTCGATGTATCCGACCGTATGCACGTTGATGAAGCTTTGGCGTTTCGTCATCGCAAAGGGCATGACCGTACGCGACATTACGAAAGAAACGATCACCTGGCTTGAAACCGTCACGCCAACCGATTTGCAAAGGCCGAAAGCCTGGCAACGTCTGACAACGGTTGTCCAGCTTGTGCCGGATGATGACGTGTTGCCGGTCAGAGCTCAATACGGGGAGGAAGGCGCGACCACGATTGGTCTCAACTACCTTACCTCCGATCAACCGCTCTGGTTCACGCTCGCCGATTGTCTGGCGTCGAAGTTTCTGACCGGTAAGACGCCGAGGATCATCAAAGCGCTGACGTTTAGTCCTGGCAATTCGCAAGAGGCATTACGATGTGTCAGCATCGGCGGCGCTGGCGGCCATACGATCGATCCGTTGAAAGATGACTTTTATAAGTGCCTGATCGATCTGCGCAGCCGCACCAAGGACCGCATGAAGTCAGCAAAGGGAGCCGAGCGAGAAAGGCTCGACGGTGAGCAGCTAGCAACGAAGATACTCGCCAATGCGACGAGCTATGGCATTTTCATTGAATTGAATGTCGAGGCTTTGGACGTCAAAGAGAAGCGAGCCTGCTATTCGGGCGCCGAGCAACCGATTTCGATCCAGACTGACAAATCAGAAAATCGCGGCGCTTACTTTCATCCGTTGCTTGGAACGCTGATCACCGGTGCTGCGCGCCTCATGCTCGCCTTGACGGAACACGCCGTTAACGAAGCAAAGCTCGATTGGGCCTTTTGCGATACCGACAGCATGGCGATCGCCAAGCCTAGTCAGATGAGCGAAGAGGAGTTTTTGAAAACAGCGAAAAGCGTTTGTGATTGGTTCGTGCCGCTTAACCCTTATGAGAAAAAAGGCCCGCTTCTCAAAATTGAAAACGTCAACAATCGGGCCCGAACGAGCGAAATCCTCCCGCTTTATTGCTTGGCGATATCCGCGAAGCGCTATGCACTGTTCAATCTTGACGAAGACAACAGGCCGATCATTCGAAAGGCCTCAGCTCATGGCCTGGGGCATTTGACGGACCCCTATCCCGAAGATGACGCGCCGTCATCCATTCCGGCCTCGACGACCAAACTCTCAGAAATCGGTGTGCGTCGCTGGCAATACGATCTTTGGTTCAAGATCATCGAGGCAGCCTACAGCGACAAACCGGACCGAGTCCGGCTCGATTATCATCCCGCATTTAAACTGCCAGCCGTCGCCCGTTATGCTGCGACGACGCCCGATCTCCTCAAATGGTTCTCAAAATATAATAAGGGCAAACCCTATGGCGAGCAGGTGAAGCCATTTAATTTCCTATTGGGATCGCAGGCAAAGCCGATGATCCAACGTGATTGGAGCGAAGCGATCTTAAGGGATGGCGATGATTTATCCACTCAATCGAAACGACCAAAAAACCTGCCCGTTCGACCTGTCTCGCCGTATTTTCAAAATGCAGCTGAGGCCGCCGCAAATTGCTTCGACAGGGAGAGTGGCGCGCCCGTAAGTCCGGGGGCATTGAAGACATACAGAGACACATTGGCTTTCTATCACCTCAGCCCTGAATTGAAATTTGAGAACGGCGACCGAGCAGACGTTGGGACGACAAACCGTCGGCATGTTCGAGCGACTGGAAATACCCGCCTGATAGGCAAGGAATCTAATAGGTGGGAAGAGCAAAACGCCCTCGGTTTGGATGACGAGTTCGACGTTGACTATGGGTTTGGCGTGTCATCGGTAGACGATCCGCTTGCCGATTTGATGAAATACATAATGCCGATATCCGGAAGGGAATTAGCGCGAATTTCCGGAATTTCACGGACAACAATTCGAAAATCAGAGAGTGAGCAAAAACAAGGGTTTAGGCTCGAAACACTCACCAAATTAAATGCTGCAATATCCAGTCAAAATGCGAAAAATCGGGAAATTGAGCAGCTGAGGGAATTAGCAAAAGCCGAAATTGCCCGAATTGGAATTTCAGAATTTGCTAGAAAGTTGAGTTGCGATCCGGCAAATTTGTCGAAAATGATCAATGGACGGCGAAAAATCACAAGACAGGTCATTGAGTATCTCAGGCATTATTCCAATCCATAACTTTGGCTGGCATCCGACGGCTAGACATTCAATCGAACTAGCAAATGGGACCAGCTGAGTGATGGTCCCATTTAGCCCTACTTCGCGATGTGCGATAATTGGTAGACTTCAGTCATGACTAATGACGTTACCTTGAAGCAGCTCATTGCTCGAAACTGGTTCGGCTACGGTCGATGGAGCGCGCCGTATTGGTTTATCGGAATGGAGCCAGGAGGCGAGAACACTCATTCTTATGAAGCTTGGATGCAACTTGGCGCGACGGAGCTAATTGACTGTCGCGCTCATCACCTAGCATCCAACTCTACCCGCTGGCATGTTGGAGTTCATCCACCGACGCAGCCGACGTGGAGGAGACTAATTCAATTACTCCTCGGATTTAAGGGTGAAAGAACTGATCTTGATTCAGTTCGTATTTATCAACAGAACGAGTGGGGAAGTCTCGAAGGTGAGACAGCCGTGATATGGCTTTCTGCACTACAAGCAAAAAATATGCAGAGTCCTGTTGATCGAAAAGACTTCCGCGATGAGCGAATTGCTACTTTGCGAAAACGTCTTGAAACATTTGTCCCCACATTCGTAATTTTCTATGGGACGACCTATCGAGATTACTATGAGGCAATTGCAGGTGTAAGGTTCAATGCGAACGGATACGCCTGGAATGGCTCAACGCTTTTGATGTTGGTGATGCACCCTACCGGCCAAAGCTCTCCGAAAAATGGAGATTGGTGGAGTGAAAAAGGAATTAAGTTAAAATCCCTTCTCCCAGCCGATCTTGGTTCGGTCGGTTCAGCAACAGCAAAATTAGCGGCTCAATTATCCAACACCCGGCCGTTTTTGGATAATGACCAAAGGCATAAAGAGACAAATCAGACCGTCATAATCGAACCGATCAAATCAGGATTGGATGACGTAATCCGCGTTTTAATTGATCACAACCCAAAGATTGGGAAGAGCTATTTCCGCTTCGATTGCTATCGTGATGGTATGACGATTGCCGATTACAGAAATGCCGTGCGCGACCGATTGGGAGACGTCGAAGCTCAAAAATTCAAGCGCGATATTAGATGGGACAGCGATCGGAATTTTATTAGAGCTCAAAGTGATCGTCGCTCGAAATAGAATACGAGTTCACAGAAAATGGCTATTGAAGATATAGATACCCAACACATTGAACAAGCTATCATGGAATGTGATCGCATTGGACATGATAAATTCATTGAGAAATATGGATACGGCAAGGCTCGTGGCTACAATTTAGTTAAAAACGGCCGCGAATACGCTAGTAAAGCTATTTTAGGTGTCGCTCATAAGTTTATTACGCCTTCGTCCAAGCCGTTGAAATTTAACGATTTTGGCGGCGGCAAAGCCGATGCGGCAAAGCGTCTACAAAAACTAGGTTTCGAAGTTAGTCAACCGGCTCGCAATCCACCTTGGAGCCGAGACGAATTGATTTTGGCACTGGACCTGTACTTTACAAATCCAACTAATCCACCTGGCAAGGGCTCCAAAGCGGTAGATGATCTTTCGGCCCTGTTGAACAAGCTCCAGCGTTTAAATGGAACGACTGGAAACGCGTCGCTCCGCAATCAGAATGGCGTGTATCTTAAAATGATGAACCTTCGGGCGTTGGACTCGAACTTCACGTCGCAGGGTAAGGTGGGCATGCAATCAGGCGGCTTGTTAGAAAAAACAATCTGGCAGGAATATAAAAATAAACGCGCTAAATTGGCACAAGATGCAGGAGCCATCCGAGCAGCAATAACCGTTGCAGACGTTGCGGCTCCGACCGATGTTAGTAGTCGCGACCCCTATGAGGGTGACGAAGGTGGCATCATAATGCGCCTTCATCGCCGTTACGAGCGGGACGCGCGTCTTATCGTAGAAAAAAAGAAGGACGCGCGGCTTAAAGGACTTTTGGTTTGCGAAATCTGTGATTTCGACTTTGAAAAGCGATACGGAACGCTTGGTGCAGACTTTATCGAGGTGCATCACACGAAACCTGTCCACGCGATGAAGCCAGGTTCTAAGACGAAACTATCCGACCTCGCTTTGCTCTGTTCGAATTGTCATAGGATGGCGCACCGTAAACGCCTGCCGCTTTCTATTGCTGAAGTCAAAGCAGCGATATCGACTTAGGATTATGGTTTTGAACAAAATCGAAAATAATTTTGATTCTGAACTGTTCAATACAATTTTTGAAAGCGCTACTGCGCAAGTAGATGAAGGATATTTCAATCTTAGAATTGATGGAGGTGCTCCAATATTACGTGAGCGTGTTTATTGTTATGAATTGTATCATCAGTTCCGCCTCTGCTGGCCTGAAGCTTCTCCGTATATAATTAATGGCGAAGTCGACAAACGGGGGCATCCGATTCTGAGAAAACTAAAGGCTCAGCAAATTCCTGATTTTCTTATCCATTCTCCAGGATCGATGAGGCATAATCACACGATCATTGAAGTAAAAACTTCGAATGTTAAAAATGGAGGTTTGAAGAAAGATGTCGAGACCTTGTTGCGTTTCAGAAATATCGTCGGTTATCAAAGAGCAATTTATTTAATTTTTGGCTCTCTCAACGATCGGACAAAAAAGCGCATTGCTAAGAATATTTGTGAATATCCACAAATTGAGCTCTGGTTTCACGATAAACCAAACACACCTGCATATCGATATCGCTCTACTGAATACACGCGATAAACGTATTCGTTTCTTGAGTTTGATTGACCAAATCGGTTAAAGCGCAGGGGCGGCGTCAATGCGATCCACTTCGAAATTTCAATCAAAAATACTAAGTCGCCCCTCCGAAGCTTCGCATTACAACATTTATTGTTCAGCTCTGGAGTGGGACCTCACCGACCCTATCGTTATCGAGAGCGCTGACGACTTCAAGTCAACAAAGCGGTGGGAAGAGAGGCTCACACCCTTCCATCACCAGATCAGCAACCTCATCACCTTTTGCCGCCGCTTGCCAGTTACCCTACTCGCCGATGACGTCGGCTTAGGCAAAACGATCAGCGCTGGGCTTGTGATGAGCGAGCTGATCGCACGCGCGCGGCTCTCAAAAGTTCTTATCGTCTGTCCCAAAGTGCTCTGCCCGCAGTGGAAAGAGGAGCTCGCGTCCAAGTTTGATATTCCCAGTATAATTGCGACCGGACGAGAGATCTTGTCGGCTAATCCTGGCGACGTCGGCGCAGTAATTACAACCTACAATTCGGCCCGACTTTATCTGGAAAAAATTCCAGAGGACCGTTTTCAAATGCTTGTTCTCGATGAAGCTCATAAGCTTCGCAATCTTCACGGCACGCCAGATACACCTCAGGTAGCACGAACCTTTTATAAGGCACTATCGAACCGGCGGTTTTCTTTTGTGTTGATGCTCACTGCAACACCAATTCAAAATCGACTTTGGGACCTATATTCGCTCGTCGACCTGCTTACGGCAGCTCGTGGCCACGACAATCCCTTCGGCTCGCCTGGCATGTTCGCTCGGCGTTTCATCGCCGATGAAAGGGATAAGGCGAGGCAATTAAAACCCGAAGCTCGCGATGAGTTTCGCTCGATAGTGTACGGTTATATGTCTCGTGTCCGGCGAGGAGATGCAAATCTCCTTTTTCCCGAGCGCATCGTTCAGATGCACAATGTATTGCCAACGCCCGCAGAGATTGAGCTGATCACCGCAATCGCGGAACCGATCAAGGAGATGAACCGCCTCGCACAAATTAGCATATTGCAGGCTTTGGCGAGTAGTCCACATGCGCTCGCCGCTCAGCTCATCAATATGGCGAGAAACGGGACAGTATCTAAGGACCTGGCAATTAAGGTCGGTCAAATCGTGTTGGCAATGCCTCCGAGCGCCAAACTATCAGGTCTTGCGGTCTTAATTGAACAACTCAAAAGGCAACAACCTGATAGTTGGCGTTTGATTGTTTTCACGACGCGCCGAGAGACTCAGACGACCATACAAAATTTTCTAGAATCACAGGGTCTAAAGGTTGGTCTCATCAATGGAGATTCCGGACTACGAAATCAGGAAACAATTTCCAAATTTCGTGAGACGCCACCTAGCTATCGGGTGATCGTTTCGACCGAGGCTGGTTCTGAAGGCGTCAATCTTCAGGTCGCAAACGTTCTTGTGAATTATGACCTGCCTTGGAACCCGATGATTGTCGAACAACGCATCGGTCGCGTTCAGAGACTGGGCTCTGACCACGCTCATGTCAGTATCTTCAACATCACCCTGAAAGGCACTTTCGAAGAATACATCGTAGCGCGGCTCATGGAAAAATTGCAGATGGCTTCGCATGCCATCGGGGATATCGAGTCCCTTCTCCAGGGAGCGGATGTCGGTGATCGAGACGAAGATGCTGGTAGGAGCTTCGAAGATCAGATTTTGGAACTTGTCCTCGCCGCCTTGGCTGGCAAGGATGTCGAAAAAGATGTGCGTCTGAAAGAGACGAGCATTGAAAACGCAAAGCGTGAGTTAGAACTCGAGGAAGCTGCCATTAACGCGATGCTCGGCAGCATGGATAGTTCTGGATACACAGGTCCAAAGGCCCCAGCATTACCTAAAATTCAGCGCTCGATGGAGCCACCAGATTTCATTCAGTCCGCTTTTCAAATGTTGGGCGCAAAGATTTCAGAATTTCGGCCTGGCATCTTCGCGGTAGAAGAAAAATCTTCACGTGAATACATTACATTTGATCCAGAAAAATCCGCAGATAAGCGCGTAGGGCTTTACACTCCCCAATCTCCCGCATTCCAACGGCTCGTAAAACGCTCAATCAGTTCAGCACTGCATGACATTAAGGATGGCGATGACAATCCTGGTACGGAATCGCAAAGCATCGCTTCGGCATGGGTTGAACAGCTTGGCGCGAAATTCGATATCGCGAAGGTCACGGCCGCAGCACGGTCATTCCACGGTGACGCTCTGCTCCGGGTCCGCGCAACCACGGCGCACGATAGTTACGAGCGGCTGGTGTCATGCAAATGTGAAAATCAGGACCATCAGACCTATAAAAGCGGGCCCGAATTTATCACGCCGGTAGCCGATCTGATCCAGGACATTGGAACGCTCGGAATTGATCCCGAAAAGCTTCGGACAGCGGGCGAGAGCGATATGGCTATTGCTGAATTTAGTAGGTTCTACCTAGAGCGAGGAGCGATTGAAGTCGAGGCTGCCGGCACGGATGATAGGAAGCGGAAGAAACTGGAAGATGATTTCACGCCGCGCCTCGAAATGACGCTTGTGGGAGTGAAAGGAAGTGTTTCGCGCGATGTCGATGTTCGTGTCCGCTACACTTTCGCTTCCGGTGGCGAATATGAGAGCGACCTTACGATCCGGCCTAGCACGCGCGAAATCGTCAAAGGCCCTGAAATTGCTCGTTGTGGCAAATCGGGACAACAAGCTCCCATTACCTGCTTCGGACAATGTGCCTACTCGGGCGCGCAAGTGCTGAAGCATTTGTTGGTTTCATCGGAATTTTCGACACGGCAAGCACTCTCGGAATTCACTGCAACCTGCGCTTTGAGCGGGAAAACGGCTGTAAAAGACGAACTTGAGTTATCCTATGTCACCGGCAGACTAATCGCATCGAGCTTGCTTATGACATCGTCGATAAGTGGGAAACGAGGCGAACCGGAGCATTTCAGCCAATGTCATTTCACAAATTCGACCGCTCTGAAAAGCGAGCAGGCTGAAAGCCAGATTTCCGAAAAATACTACCGCTCTGACGAGCAAGCACGATCCGAATTCACTGGGAAACTTGGCCATAAAAGCGAGTTTTTGGCTTGTTTTGAAACTCGGCAGACAATAGCGGCGAACGAGGCCGAGACTTGCGAAATAACTCAGAAGAAGGTGCGGCCTGGGATCCTTATCGGCTGTGATATTACGGGTAAGCGGGTTTTACCTTCGGAACTCAGCGTCTGCGCCGCATCCCGGAAACGGGTGCTGAAAAGCCTACTCGTCACTAGCAGCGTTTCCCAAGCCCCGCTCATACCAGAAGAGGCTCTCCAATCGCTGGGGGGGGCATATTGTTTACCAGTGGAGGCAGAGGCTTGTTTCTGGAGTGGTCGCCGCTCGCATCCAGACGACATGCGTACCTGTACCCTCTCGGGTCTACCGATTCATGTTGAGTTCGCGACAAAAAGCGAACCGCCGCGCCTCCGTTCGTTAGTTGAGATGCTCGATGGCATTAGGAGAAGCGCCGACGAAGAGTCCTTGTGGCCGACCCTTGAAACCAGGGTTGCTGCTGCGTTGAAAGGAGGCAAAGTTCGCGTGGAGGCGGCCGTGATTTCGCCAGCCAAACAGCATCTCGCAGTCTGTTCAGAATCGAAGAAGTTGCTCGGCCTCAAGGTCCGTCAGGTCGGGGTGATCTATGACATCAAAGATAATTCAATCATTGGCAGGCTAGCTGAAGGAAAGCGTAATGCCCAAGGCTGGGTCGCCGAATAATTGCGGTCTCTTCCCAGAAACTCCGGTCGAAAAAGCTTATTTGGGGCCTAAACGGATGATTAGTCGGTGAACGATTAAACGCTCACTAGACATCCGAATTATCCTGAAAAACCGACGCTGTGTGATGTGTTCTTGGTCAGTTCTGGCTCAACTTCGAACGTATCGCTATACCCCCTTTCGTTCTTTTTTTACGCATAGCGTCTGTTAGCTCTTTCGGGGCGATCGACGCGCCGCTGCCGGCCATCCTCTTCGAGGCGGAGGGCTGAACCTCCGCTGCTCAATGCAGCTTCAGCTTCGGGCGGATCACCTGGTTGACATGGCCGATCGCGATCATCGTCATGCCCTTCAGCCAGCCATGAATGGCGATGAGGTGCATGCGGTAGAGCGACACGTAGATCAGCCTCGCAAGACGGCCTTCCACCGCCATGCGCCCGCCGATGAGGTTGCCCATCAGGCTGCCCACGGTGGAATAGCGTGACAGAGAAACGAGCGAGCCCTTGTCGCGATAGACGAAGGGTTCGAGGCTACCGCCCTTGATCAGCGCGCGGATATTGCGAAAGCAGGTTTCCGCCATCTGGTGCGCGGCCTGCGCGCGCGGCGGAATGGGCCGGTCGGCGCCCTGCGGCTGGCAATTCGCGCAGTCCCCGATCGCGAAGATGCGCTCGTCCCGCGTCGTCTGCAGCGTGTCGCGCACCACGAGCTGGTTGTTGCGCGTCGTCTCCAGCCCGCCGATTCCGTTGAGGAACTCGGCGCCCTTGACGCCCGCCGCCCAGACCTTGAGGTCGGCCTCGATGAAGCCGCCGTCGCGCGTGGCAATGCCGGTCTCGCGCACCTCGGTCACCTGCAGCCCGGTGAGCACCGTAACGCCGATCGCCTCGAGCTCGGCTTTCGCGGCCGCCGAAAGCTTTTCGGGCAGCGCGGGCAGAATGCGAGGGCCGGCTTCGACCAGCGTCACCTTGAGGCGCGACTCGTCGAACACTTCGAGACCGTAATAGCCTAGGCCGCGGGCCGCGGTGAAGAGCTCGGCCGCAAGCTCGACGCCGGTCGCGCCGCCGCCGACGATCACGATGCGGACATACGCATCGGCGGCCGGGTCCGCGCTCATGGTGCGGGAGACACGCAGGCATTGGTTGAGCAGCATCTGGCGAAACCGGTCTGCCTGCTCGCGACTGTCCAGAAAAATTGCGTTGTCCCGCGCGCCCGGCGTGCCGAAATCGTTCGAGACAGAGCCGATCGCCAGCACCAGATAGTCATAGCGGATGCGGTGCTGCCCGATGATCTCCCGGCCCTTTTCATCGAGCAGCGGAGCCACGATCACCTGCCGCGCCTCGCGGTCTATGCCTTGCAGCGAACCGTCGAAGAAGCGGTAGTTCCAGCGATAGGCGTGGCTGCGATAGCCGACCTCGTCGAGATTGGCGTCGAGGGAGCCGGCGGCGACCTCATGCAGCAGCGGCTTCCAGATGTGAGTGCGGTTGCGGTCGACGAGGATGATGTCGTAGCTGTCGCGCGGGAAGGTGCGGCCGAGCTTCACCATGAGGCCAAGCCCACCGGCGCCGCCGCCGATCACCACGATCTGCGTTTTCTTCGCCTTCATCGCGCTCGGCAGCCCGTTGGACGACGTCGGAAGCCCGGCCGGCGAGTGCGGGAGGCTGCCGACCTCTTCGGTCCTCGTCTTGCTCGCCAAATCGTCCATGTGCGTCGCTCCTTGGCTTCCGCGTCTCACGGCGCAGAAAGGCGGTCGCTCGCTGTTCGCAAACGCCCGCGATAAGCTAAACACAAGAGCGGCTGCAGAGCCATCGCCTATCGGCCTTGCCCACAGCACGCCCCGAGCGGCGGATTACCGCTGCAGCAGGGTTTTTTCCAGCATGATGTGTATGCCCTTCGATCCGTTGACGACCTGCGTCACCCTGAGATCGGCGGCAAGGCTGCACAGCGTGTAGGCATCTTCGCGCGACAAGCCTCCAAGCCGCTCGATCAGATCGAGCATGGCGCGCAGCGCAATCACGACACAGTCGTCGAGATCAGGATCGAACGCCATGGTGATCCAATGCGTCGGCGTCTCGGCGATCGGCCATTCCAGCGTCATGTCGTTGCGCGCGACGAGCTCGAACGTGCCGACAAGCCCCGTTTCGATCGCAGTGATGCAGACCTCGCCATCCCCCTGCGCGCCATGCCCGTCCCCCACGGAGAACAGCGCTCCGTCACAGAACACGGGAAGGTAGAGCGTCGTGCCGGCGACGAGTTCCTTGTTGTCGATGTTGCCGCCATTGCGGCGCGGCGGCGGCGTCGGGATCGCGCCCCAATTGGCTGGCGGCGCAACCGCCATCACGCCGAAGAAGGGCTTCAATGGCAATGTCAGGCCCCATGGGAGGCGGGCCTCCATTCGGCTCGCGTCGAGCGGAATGTGCATCAGCCGGCGCTGGTGGAAATCGTCCGGCAACGCACCGGCGAGCGGGCGGATCACGTTGAAGCCCCAGTCGTAATGGAGATCGATTTGCTTGATCCTGACCTCGAGCACGCCGCCGGCGCGCGCGCCGCGCACGGCGACCGGGCCGGTGCAGATGTGGAAGGGAAAGCGGGTCGAAACCTGCCGATGGATCGCCCGCAGCGCATCCGGAACAATGAACGGGCTGCCATCCGCAGGCATCACGTCCTCCCCGCCGGAGACGGTCGACAGGGTCACGGTCTCGCCGCTGTCGATCGTCAACACCGGCTTCAAGGCAGCATCGAAGTAGCCCCAATGGACGGTGTCGGGCGAAGCGTCGATGCGGCTTGCGGTCATGGCTGCTCTTTCGGGAATGGCGGCGGCTTCATCGCCACCGTTGGCAAAAAAAACGCTACGAGGCGTGGCCGTCAAGCTGTAAGCGAGTTCGAGACCAACCTCCAGCCTCGAGCGTCGATCATGCAGCCCATCCCCTTCCTCTCGCAATCTGACGAGGCCGAGCAGGCTGCCTGGGTCGAGGCGCTGTCGCTCGCGATGCCGGATGAGCGGATCGTGCCCTTCGCGGCGCTTGGCCGCGACGACGGGCAGGCGGCGCGGGTTGCGATCGTCGCCAATCCGGACCCAGCCGAAGTGGCGCAGCTCCCCGGCCTCGTCTGGATCCAAAGCCTCTGGGCGGGCGTGGAGCGCATCGTGCACGATCTTCAAGGCTTCGACGGCACGATCGTGCGGCTCGTCGATCCTGAACTTGCCCGCACCATGGCCGAGGCGGTGCTCGCCTGGACACTCTATCTCCATCGCGACATGCCAGCCTATGCGGCCGCGCAGCGCGAGGCGCGGTGGCGGCCACTCGACTATGTCCGCCCGCAGGAGCGCTCGATCGGCCTGCTCGGACTTGGCGAACTTGGCCGCGCCGCGGCAGGGGTCCTGCTCCAGGCAGGCTTTCCGGTGCGCGGTTGGAGCCGCACGGCAAAAACGGTTCCCGGCGTCGAGACGCTCCACGGCGAGGACGGTCTTGCTGACATGCTCTCGAAAACAGACATCCTCGTCTGCCTGCTGCCGCTGACGCCGCAGACGCGGAGGCTTCTCGGCCGGCGCACGTTGTCCCATCTGCCGAGAGGGGCGTCGCTGATCAATTTTGGCCGCGGCCCGGTAGTCGTCGTGGACGACCTCATCGCGCTGCTCGACGATGCTCACATCGCCCATGCCGTGCTCGACGTGTTCGAGCGTGAGCCGCTGCCGCAGGAGAGCAGGCTTTGGAGCCATCCAGCGGTCACGGTGCTGCCGCACATCTCGGCGGAAACCAACCGGACGACGGCGGCGGCGATCGCAGCTGCCAATATCCGCGCGTTCCGTCAGTCCGGTGCCGTGCCCAAGGGAATTGACCGAACACTTGGGTATTGACCGGACGCTTGGGTATTGAACAGCGGGCGATCGCTGCTTACCCGGCCTGAGCCTCGGCATTGCGCTTGCGGGTCGCCGCCGCCTTCTTCGCGGCAGCGGACCGATCGGCTTTCGGGCGCTCGGCGGACGCTGTTCCGCCCGCCTCGCCACCCTTGTGCGCTGCCGGGTGGCCGGTGTCTGCGCCTCGGCCGGAGCCGGATTTCTTGCCGCCGCCATCATCCTTGTTGACGGTCGCCCAGGCCCTGCGCTCGGCCTCGTCCTTCTTGACGCCGCGCTTCTCGTAGCCTTCCTCGATATGCTCGGCCTTGCGCTTCTGCTTATCGGTATATGCGGATTTTTCGCCCTGTGGCATGGCCCGTTCCTCCATGCGCTTCAACGAGCACGGGGAATGACTGTTCCAGCCGAGGCGATCGCTAGCGCGTCTCCGGCACCGGCATCGTCGCCTTCACCGTTTCGATGAGCTGTTTCAGGCTGAAGGGTTTCGGCAGGAAGCTGAACTCCTCACCCTCCGGCAGGTTCTGGCGGAAGGCGTCCTCCGCATAGCCGGAGACGAAGATGATCTTGAGGTCGGGATTGCGCTTGCGCAATTCGCGCAGCAGCGTCGGCCCATCCATCTCCGGCATCACCACATCCGAGACGACGAGGTCGATCTTGCCGTCGAGTTCGTCGACGATGCGCATCGCCTCGATGCCGGATGATGCCTCGCGCACCGTATAGCCCCGCGAGGCAAGCGCCCGTTTGCCGAAGGCGCGCACGGCTTCCTCGTCCTCGACCAGCAGGATGGTGCCCTGCCCGGTGAGATCGACCATCTGGCCCGATTTTTCGGCAAGGTCCTTCGGCGCGAGCTCTTCGGCCGTCGGCACGTAGCGCGGCAGGAAGATGCGGAAGGTCGTTCCCTCCCCCATCACGGAGTCGCAGTAGATATAGCCATTGGTCTGTTTCACGATGCCATAGACAGTCGAGAGGCCGAGACCGGTGCCCTTGCCGATTTCCTTTGTCGTGAAGAACGGTTCGAAGATCTTCTCCTGAACCTCCTTCGGAATTCCCGTGCCGGTGTCGGCGACCTCGACCAGCACGTAGTCGGCGGCGATCAGCCCCTCATAGCCATAGGCCTCGCAGTTCGCCGCATCGACGCTGCGGGTGCGGATCGACACCCGACCGCCATTCGGCATCGCGTCCTTCGCGTTGACGCAGAGATTGACGATGACCGTCTCGAACTGATTGATGTCGGCCTTGATCGGCCAGAGATCGCGGCCGTGATGAACGTCGAGCTCGATGGTTGGGCCGATGAGATGCTGCAGCATCTTGGTGAGTTCGGTGAGCACGTCGCCGAGCACCAGCACCTGCGGCCGCATCGTCTGCCGCCGCGAGAAAGCGAGCAACTGACGCACGAGGCCGGCCGCGCGGTTCGCGTTGTTCTTGATCTGCATGATGTCCTGAAAGGACGGATCGGTCGGCCGGTGGTTGGCGAGCAGCATGTCGGAAAAACCGATGATCGCCTGCAGCACATTGTTGAAATCATGCGCGACGCCGCCGGCAAGCTGGCCGACAGCCGTCATCTTCTGGCTTTGCGCGAATTGCTCCTGCAGTTTCTTCTGTTCGCTCGTCTCCAGCACATACACGATCGCGGCCTCGGTGCCGACAGGCGTCGCGGTGCCGATCAGGCTCGCCGGCGTGTTGACCGGCGGAGCGTTGCTCATGCCGCCATCCTGCACCGCGGAGACGAAGAACCGAGCGAAGCGCGCACCATCCGCGAGCGTCACGTCGATCGGCGCGATGTCGCCCTGCCCGGCTGCCGCCTGGCCGATCGCCGCCTCGAGCGCCATGCGGTCGCGCTCGCTCACCGTCGATTGAATGAGACGCGTCTGACCGTCGGCCTTCGGCGTCAGAACATCCGGGAAGAGGCGCGCGAACAGTCCGTTCGAGCGGTCAATCTGGCCGCGTCGATCGACCGTGGCGATCGCCATCGGCGTATTGTTGAAGTATCGCGCGAAACGGACCTCGGCCGCCTCCTGCCCGTCGACGATGTCGTTGCTCTGCGAGCGGTTGAGCACCACAGTTCGGGAGGGCCCGAGCGCGCCGTCGCTTGCGATCGCGACCCGGTGCAGCAGGCGCACAGCCAGCGCCTGGCCGGTACGGCGCTTCAAGTCGAGGTCGATCACCTCGGTCCGCACCTCGCCGGGCCGACCGCTGATCGTCGAGAACAGCGCCACGCTGTCACCCGGCACGATCTCCTTGAGCTTCAGCCCACCGAAACCGACCTGCGTGATATCGAGATTGAGCCAGTTGGCGAGCGTCGCGTTCATATAGGCGATGGTGCCGCCCGCATCCGTCGAGAAGAAGCCGACCGGCGCATGATCGAGATAGTCGATCGCCGCCTGCAGGTCCTGGAAGACGTTTTCCTGCCGCACGCGGTCGCGCGTGAGGTCCGTGATGGCCCAGACGCTGGCGTGATCGCCGCCGCCGCGCTCCACCGGCGTCACTCTGACGCGATACCAGCCGACCGCGCCCTCGCCGGTGAGCGGCGGCGTCAGCCGGATCTCCTCGCTCGCGGGCCGGCGCTCCTTGGCGGCGAGGCTGAGGCGGTAGACCGCCTCGCTGACATCGGCAGGACCGGTGAAGAGGCGCTCGACCGGCTTCAGAAGCGAGGGATCGCTGCCATTGGCGAAGGTCATGTAGGCGGCGTTGGCGTAGACGATGCGGCCATGCTGGTTGGTGACGAGCAATCCGTCCTGGCTGCTGTCGGCGATCGATTTCGTCAGGTCGTTGCGGGCCGCGCGCGCGCCGATCTGAAGCACGCCGATCGAATACATGAAGAGCGCCAGCACGCCGATCGCCGACCAGGCGGCGAGGAACCAGAGAATGAACTGCGTCCGCACCTCGTCATCGAGGAACGACGTTCCGGCAACCGCGCCGACCAGCACGACGGCGAGCAACAGCACCAGCGCGACGCTGCCATTGCGATCTCCCCTGTCGAGGGAGGGCATCATCGCCCCATCCGCGACATGCGGCATCAACGGCTGAGGCGGGTCGTCATCCAGCTTGGGCGCGACCCTCTTGAAGAGGCCAGATGGTTCCGGCTTTTCGACCGAGGGGCCTTGATGTCGTGCGGAGTCCAGCACCAAATGTTCGTCTCGCTGATAGCCGCCGGTTCCGTGGGACAAGAATCGACGATTTTAATGATTATGCGTCAGATTCTGCCTTTTCTAAAGCGCATTACGTAGCCGATGACTTCCGCCACCGCTTTATAGTGCTCGGCCGGGATTTCGCTGTCGATGTCCATCGCGGCGTGAAGCGCGCGGGCGAGCGGCCGATTTTCGACGATCGGCACATCGTTGGCCTCCGCGATCTCGCGGATCTTCAGCGCAACGCCATCAAGGCCTTTCGCCACGCAGATCGGCGCATTCATGCCGGATTCGTATTTGAGCGCCACCGCGAAATGGGTCGGGTTGGTGATGATGACGGTCGCCTTCGGCACGGCGGCCATCATGCGCTTGCGCGCGGCCTGGTTGCGGATCTGCCGGATCTTCTGCTTGATTTCCGGATTGCCCTCGCTCTCCTTGTGCTCGTCCTTCACCTCCTGCTTGGTCATGCGTTGGCGTTTTGCCCACTTCATGCGCTGGTAGGTATAGTCCGCCGCGGCAATGAACACGAAGATCGCCAGCGTGGAGCCGAGCAGCTTGAGGATCAGCGCCAGCACCTCCGGCAGAACGGCGGCGATATCAAGATCGACAAAGCTCTGCAGCTTCCGGCGCTCCGGCCAGAGCGCGATGACGACGGCCACCGCGACCGCCAGCATCTTGGCGAAACTCTTGAGGAACTGGACGAGCGCCTCCTTGCCGAAGACCCGCTTGAAGCCAGCGATCGGCGACAATCGGCTGAATTTCGGCTCGAGCGCCTCGAAGCTCCACACAAGGCTATGCTGGATCATGTTGCTGCCGATGCCGGCGATGACGATGAACAGCATCGGCACGCCGATCGCCGCAAGGCTGATCATGCCGCTATAGGCGGCGAGCGTGCGCAGCCCCTGCCCGTCAAGCGGAATCTGGTGGGCGTTGCCGAGCATGCTGCGCATGGCAAGCGCGAGATTCTGGCTGCCGGATCCTGCCCAGATCATGATGGCGAGGGTGCTGGCGGCCAGCAGGAAAAACGTGACGACCTCGTTGCTCTTGGCGACGTCGCCCTTCTCGATCGCCTGATCGAGCCTTCGTTGCGAAGGTTCTTCTGTGCGGTCTTCCTCGTCGCCACCAGGCTCAGCCATGGGCCTACCTCACGATGAACTGCGCAAGCACAGTTTCCATGTAGCGAAGGAAGGTGCTCATCATGGTGCCCATGATGGCGATGAAGATCAGCGTGCCGAGCAGGATGGCGGCGGGCTGCGCGATGTTGAAGACCTGAAGCTGCGGCATCATCCGCGCGAGGATGCCGAGCCCGGCGTTGAAGACGAGGCCGAAGACGAGGAATGGCGCCGATATCTGCACCCCGACCTTGAAGGAGCCGACGATCACGTCCGTCACCAGGGTCAGCGCATCGGCCGCGACCGGCAGGTTGCCAGGCAGAAACATCTTGTAGCTGTCAAAGATGGCGGCAAGCGCCATGTGATGCAGGTCGAGTTCGAAGATCATCGTCACGCCGAGCATCGTCATGAAATTGGCGAACACCGTGCCCTGCTGTCCGGGAGAGGTCGGGTCGAGCGTCTGCGCGTAGGAGAGCGACATCTGGTTTGCGACGATGATGCCCGCCGTCTGGAGCGCGGAGAGCGCGAGCCGCGCCGAAATGCCGATCATGCCGCCGATGATGAGTTCGGCAAAGAGGAGATTGATGAGGAGCGGGATGTCGGTCGGGGAGGCAGTGACCATCGGCCGGACGAGAGGCACGATGACAAGTGTCGTCAAAAAGCCGAGCGCAAGCCTGGTGCGCATCACGATGGTCCGCTCGCCGATGCCGGGCATCAGCATCATCAGGGTTCCGACGCGGGCGAAGACGAGCATGACCACGATCGCGAATTCCGGTAGCAGCCGAATGGTCATCTGCCCGACACCCTTCTGGTCCCTCGGCGCTTCTGCGCCGCCTGTCAGCCGCCCGCTATGATTCGCGTCGCGACACGCCCCATGTAGCCCGAAAGCGCATCGCTCATGAACGGCATCAGCAGCATCAGGGCGAGGAAAGTGACGATGATCTTCGGGACGTAGACGAGCGTCTGCTCCTGGATCTGCGTGAGCGCCTGCAGCAGCGAGATCACGACGCCGACGATGAGCCCGATCAGCATCACCGGCAGCCCCATCTTGAAGAAGGTGAGGATGCCGTCGCGGGCGATGTCCATGATCTCCGCGCCGTTCATCAGATCGGCATCCGCATGATTTCCTCGTAGGCCGCGATCACCTTGTCGCGCACGGCGACGAGCGTCTCGAGCGCCGCCTCGCTTTCGGCGACGGCAGTGACCACGTCGACGATATCCGCCTTGCCCGTCACGGCCTGGGTCGACTGGACATCGGCCTTATGGCCGGCGGCCGAGACCTGATCGATCGCGGATTGCAGCAGATCGTCGAAGCCGCCCGACGCTTTCGAGCCTAGCGCCTGAGAGACGTTTTGCCGTGAAGGGTCTGCATATCGCTGCGCGGCCGAGTAGGCGCTTGCAGCTAGGGTTGCCGGGGTTGCCATGTTTTCTCTCCAAAAGGATCAGGCACGCAGGATATCAAGCGTGCGTTGCAGCATTCGACGCGTCGCACTCACAACATTGAGGTTGGCTTCATAGCTTCGCTGCGCTTCGCGCAGATCCATCGTCTCGATGAGAGTGTTGACGTTGGGGGCCTGCACGTAACCATTGGCGTCCGCCGCCGGATGGCCCGGCTCGAACTTGTTCTGGAAGGGAGCCCTGTCCCGCGCGATACGTCCGAGCTTCACCGTTTCGGCGCCGAGTTCGCTATCGAACTTGCGGTCGAAATTGGGAAGCTTGCGGCGGTAGGGCGATTCCCCGCGCTTGGTCGGCATCGAATCGGCGTTCGCGATGTTCTCCGAAATGACCCGCATGCGGCCGGACTGGGCCTTGAGGCCGGAGGCTGCGATCGAAAGCGATTTCACGAAATCCATCAGAGTGTCCTTTCGTCCGATCAGCTACGCTTGCCGAGCGCGATCTTGAGGTAGTTCATGCTCTTGGTGTAGAGCGAGATGGCAGCGGCGTAGTCCATCTGGTTTTCGGCAAGCTTGGTCATCTCCTCCTCGAGGCTGACCGAATTGCCGGAGGGAACGGTCTCCGCGCCCTTGCCCTTGTCCGGTGAGAATGTCGCCTCGTAAGGGTCCGCCGCGCCGATGTGATTGGCTGCAGTGACACGCGGCTGCACGGACGAAATGCCGAGGCTGGCGGCGGCGTAGGACGCGCCGAAGCTCTTGAGGTCACGCGGCTTGTAGCCGACGCTATCGGCGTTGGCGACGTTCTCGGACAGCAGTTTCTGGCGGGTCTGATGCCAGTGCATCCGCGCCTTCAAGGCAGAGAGAATCGGGAGATCGCCAGCCATTTTCCTTAACCTTCCAATCTGTATGGGAAAATATTGCCGTGCGTATGGTTAATTTCCGGTTAAGAAGCTGCCGTAGCTGTACCGTTCGGGTACAAAAATCAGAAATTTTTAAGGATTTTCGCTGACGAAGCCGGTATTGTCGCGCGAAGACTGTAGGAAACCGGAACGCTCCGCCGTCTCCTGTTAAGACCTCGTCTCATGTTAAGACTTGCATGGCGAGCACCCGCCGTTTCAAGAGTGGTTCATGACGCAACTGCAGACTTTATTGGGTGAGGACGGCGTAAGGTGGGCTGTGTGGGGAGGCATAGGACTCGTCGCGCTCCTTGCGATCCTCCTCATCATCATTGTCCTGAAGCGCATCTTCGCTCCCGCCTTCAACATGAGCAGCGCCGCTGATCGCCGCGGTCGCCCACCCCGGCTCGGCGTCACCGATTTCTTCAATCTCGACCGGACGGGCCGTCGTCTCGTCATCGTTCGACGCGACAATGTCGAGCATCTCGTCATGGTCGGCGGCCCGAACGACGTCGTCATAGAGACCAACATCGTCCGCGGCTTGCGGCCGGAGGTCTCCACAGTCGATTCCACCGGCCGCCCTACCGTGCAGCCGCGCCAGATCGACAACGCGTCATTGGACGGCGCCCCCGCCGGCGTGTTCGAGACCGGACTGCCCCAGCGCGAGCTTGCAGCCCGCTCCGCACCGGTTCCGCCATCGCTTGAGCCAAGGTTCGAACCGCAGCCAAGGGTCGAACCGCGAGCCGCGCCGGCGTTCGAGCTCAAGACGCCGGAGGTGCCTGCAGTAGAAATCGCGGCCCCTGAACCGCGATCATCGGAACCTCGATTGCCGGAACCCCGATTGCCGGAGCCTCCTCCGGTCGTCGTGCCGCAACCACGCTTGACGCCGACGCGCCAGCCCGCCGCCAGGACACCCGAGCCGACAGCGCCTGCGCCGAAGCTGCCGGAGCCGAAACCGGTCGAACCGCCGCCAGTGCCAGCGCCGGAGTTTCGCTCGGCCAAGCTCGTGCCGAGCCGAGCGCCGCAGGCAGCACCGGAACCGCCTGCGAAACCCGACTTTCAGATGCCCGACTTCGACGAACTCGCGGCGCTGGCGAAAGATACCAGCCGAAACGCCCTGCGTGAGCCGCCGGCGTCCAGCCCGACGCAGCGCAACTGGCCGGGTCCCGCTCAGGCGGCACCGGCCCATTCCGAGCTTCCCGCGCCTGAAGCGGATTCCAAGCCGCAAGCCGCCGAGCCTATCGATGCGCCGGAGCCGCCGGTGGTGGAGCTGCCGCCTCGCGAACCACCGAAGCGCACCTCGTTCGAGGATGTCAGCAAGCGCCTTCAAGAGGCGTTGCGACGTCCGCAGGCCTTGACGCCGTCAGCCATCACGACATCCACGGCGCGGGCAACGGCCGTCACGGCGCCAATCCAGCCGGCTCCGTTCTCGCCGACGCCGCCACCCGCCGCCAGCGAGATGGAAGGCACGGCGCAGCTTGCAGGCGAAGCTGACGTCCCGGCCGATGGGCAGGCGAAGCCAGCCGCCAGCGCGGCGCAGAGCGACGAACTCGATCTCGAACAGGAAATGGCGCGGCTTCTCGGAAGGTCCCCGGGCAGCAAGCCGTGAGCGCGCTCTCTGATGTCGGACGATATGGGCTCACCTGCCCGCTGAGGCTGGCGCGGATCTCCGCCCTGCCGGCGATGGTTCTCGCCGTCTGTATCGCCGTCTGTCTTGGCGCGTCCACCGCTCAAGCCCAGGATATCGGCATCAATTTTGGCGGCGGCACCGGGGTGACGCAGCGCGGGCTACAGCTCGTCGCGCTCATCACGATACTATCTCTCGCGCCGTCCATCCTCGTGATGGTGACCTCGTTCACGCGCATCGTGGTCGTGCTCTCGCTGCTGCGCACGGCGCTCGGCGCGCAGACCGCGCCTCCGAACGGCGTCATCACCGCGCTCGCGCTCTTCCTCACTGCCTTCGTGATGGGTCCCACCTTCCAGACAGCCTACACCAACGGCATCCAGCCTCTCGTCGCAGGTCAGATAAGCGAGGTCGAAGCATTCAACCGCTCATCCGCGCCATTCAAGACCTTCATGCTGAAGCATGTGCGGGAGAAAGACCTCGAACTCTTCGTCAACCTGAGCAATGCACCCAAGCCCGCCAACGCCGAGGCGATGCCGCTCAACCTGCTGGTGCCTGCCTTCATGATTTCGGAGCTGCGCAGGGCGTTCGAGATCGGCTTCCTGTTGTTCATCCCGTTCCTGATCATCGACCTCGTCGTATCGTCGATCCTGCTCTCGATGGGCATGATGATGCTGCCGCCGGTGACGATCGCCCTGCCGTTCAAGCTCATCTTCTTCGTGCTGGTGGATGGCTGGCGGCTCGTCGCGGGCAGCCTCATCCAGAGCTATGGCGGCTAGCCCGGCCGCTCAGGCCTTGTCCGGCACAAGCGACTTGGTGCTGCGCGCGCCGACCGTCTCCGGATAGCGCTCACGATAGGTTTCGAGGAACGCACCCATCGTGTCGCTGGAGACCACGGTGCGGGCAAGTTCCTTGAAGTCCTTCGCGCGCACGCCCGATTCCGCCGTGACGAGACTAAAGCTCTTGGCGTCGACGCTATCCGCCATCAGGCTCGCATATTTCGTGCGCAGCCGGTCGAGGCCGAGCCTGTCATTGCCGAGCACGTAGGCGATGCCGGCGCGCATCACGTCGCTGCGCTGGCGATCGCTGAGCGGCGTCTGCTGCTCCCACGCATCGCCGAGCACCATTTCGAACGCTTCGCCAGCCTCACGCCAGCGCTTGCCCTGCCAGTAGATGTCGGCGCGCAGGCGCTCCACATCGGGGCCGGAACGGGCCGCGACCATCTCGATGGCGAGATCGGTGCGCGACAATTCGGAAAGGGCGCGGGCTTCCAGCAGCGCGCGAGCTCGCCGCATCTCTGCCGGCACGGAGGAAAGCCGCGAGTTGCGCAGCACGGCAAGCGCATCCGTCGGCTTGCGGTTCTGGAGGTATATGACCGCCAGCCGCGCGGCGACGCTCGCCCGCGCGACGCCGCCGAGACGGGTGTCGACCTGATGCTGGAGGAGTTCCGCAGCCTGATCGAGGAGATCGAGTTCTGCAAGGCGATCGGCAAGCCGGCGCACGATCTCGTCGCCTTTGCGGCCCGGCGGCGTGTAGTTGCGGAAATCGTAGAACAGCGCCAGCGCCTTCAGCTTGTCGATGTCATCGGACTTGCCGTTGAGAAACAGCGTCTCGAAGCTGACGCCCATATCGTCTTCGAATTTGCGCGTGATCGGGTGATCGGGGAGGATTTCCTCGGCGCGCTTGGCGGCGGCGAAGGCCTCGCGCCAGCGCTTGGAACCGGCATAGATCTCACCGAGCTTGGCGAGCGCACGCAGTTCGACCTCGTCCCTGCGCCAGATCACCGCGACGGTCTCGAGCTCGGCCTCGACCTTCAGCGGCTCGACGCGTTTTTCGTTGTAGCCGAGAATGGCGTGGAACAGCCGCGCCTTGGCTTCGATCTCGCGATTGCTCGTCATCTTCGCCAGGGCATACTGGCTCATGGCATCGTCTACGCGGCCTGTCTCTTCCGCGAGCCGGCCACGGAAGAGCGCGATGAGCGCCGGGTCGCGTTCGGAGGCATCGAAACGCTCGAAAAGGTCGAGCTGCTGTGCGGCGAAGTTGAGATCACGCGCTTCCAGCGCCGCCTCGATGATGAGCGGCAGGAACTCGGCCTGCAGCGGATCGGGATATTTCTCCAGCAGGTCAAGCGACTGGCGAAACCCGACGAGCGCCGGCGTCCAGCGTTTGGCTTTCCCGTCGAGATAGGCGCGCCAGAGAACGGACTCGCCCTCAAGCTGCAGGATCGGATCGTTGAGCGTCTTCAGCGCGTTGGCCGCATCGTTGGCCAAGGCATAGCCGATCGCCTTCATCATCATGATCGGCTTGCTTTGCCCGGCTGGCTGATCGTCCTTCGACAAGGTCCGGATCACGGCCACGCTGTCATTGGGCATCTTGTTGGCGAGATAGAACTTCGCCAACGCAAGCCGCGCTTCGGTGCGGTCGCGCTGCGGCGACTCGGCCGCGCTGCGCAGGAGGTCCCGTTCGCGGTCTCGGGTCACGCCCTTGCCAGCCGTGCGCCAGGCGCTGGTGTCGATCAGGAGATCGCTGCGGCGATCGTCACGGCCCGCCTGTTTCGCGCCCTCGACGCCGAGCGAGAGCGAAAGACCCTGGTCGCGCGTGACCCAGACCTCGTCGAGGCCGGATTTCACGACCAGATCGTCAGCAACGGGCGAGAAGACAAGGCCCTGCGCCGTCGCCATGGCGTTGACCTCGACGAAATGCTGCGCCTTGGCGAGACCCTGCACCTTGCCGCGCGCGGGCACCACCGCCCAACGCTCGCCTGAAGCCGCATCGTCGAGCCAGAAGACCTTGCCGGCATCCGCGAGATTGGCGACGAGCGCGGTCCGTCCGTCCTGACTGACGCCGCGCTTCAGCACGATCGGATCGGTCGGAGCCTGCGTCTCGTCTCCGAGCGTGACGGTCCAGCCCTTGTCCTCCGGCGCGACGCTCACGACCTGCTTGCGCGCCATTTGCACGCGCAGGATCGCCGCGCCGCCAATGCCATCGACTTCGGTCGCGCCGATGACGTCCTTGAAGGCCTGAGGCAGGGTTTCGCTCTCGAGCCCCTTCGATCCCTCAAACACCATCCAGACCACATCCTCGCGGACGAACACAGCCGCCGGCGGCCGATTTGCGAAGGCAAGCTTCACGCGGACGCCCTCGCCCGCCTTGCTGTAGGTCACACGGCCCGCCCCGGCATCCGTCGCGGGTCCAGCACCGATGCCATCAAGTCCGCTGCCAAGCGAAGACAGCCTCGAGGGTTTGGCTACGGAAGGTTGTTCGAATTTCGCCGTGCGCGGCTTTTCCTTGTCCGGCTGCTGCTCGCCCGCCGCCGAGGCAAGCTCCGCCTGCTTTTCCTCGGGCTTCAGTTCTGGCGCCGGCGCCACGGCAGGCGCCTTCGCGGCTGCCTTCACATTGCCCTTCGGGATATCGACGACGAAGGTGTCGTCCTCACGGAACCCCTGCACGCGGGCATTGCCGGGGATCGCCATCGTCACCTTGAGCGAGGTCGAGTTCGGCGCGACCTCGAACGACTTCACCGAGTCAGGCAAGGTCGGCTTCACCGCCGCGGCGTCGATGCGGAAAGCGCCATCGAACGTCAGGGTGACGAAGTCCCCTTCCTTCTTGAAATCGACCGGCGCGACCACCGGCATCTCGAAGATCACGCGGTTGAAGGTCGGCGCTGTCCCGATCCTGACCTCGATGTCGCGAACCGTCTCCAGTTCGCGCTGCTTCTGCGCTTTGCGATTGTTCTCCTCGGCCAGAATCGCGCGCTTGGCGAGATCCTGGACGACCTCGGCCGGCAAACCGGGCGGTTGACCCTTCCATTCGTCCGGCAGCAGGTCGAGGTAGAGCTTTTCGCCTGCCTCCTTCATATCCGGGCGCAGCGACTTCACGAGCGCGAAGCGGAGGGCCTTGCCGTCCGGATCTCGGCGCGCCAGCGAGATATAATTGGGCGCCTGAAGCGCGAGCTTTTCGAGATCGACATCGACCGGCTCGCTGAACTCGACCACCATCACGCCGTTGCTTGCCCGCACCTTTGCGCGAATCGCGGCATCGAAATTGAAGATGACGCGGCCATAGCCCTGCTGCTCGGACGCGGCGGCATTGCCTCGATTCGCGGCGGATGCGGCATCGGAAAGGCAAAGTGACAGCACCACGCCGGCGATCGCGGCGAGCAGGCGGTTCCGCTCTCGTACATGCCGCGCCGGCTCCTCGCCGGAGGAACGGCAGGCACGAACGACTTCGCGAACGACACGGAACGCAACAAACATGGGCACAACGGGCTTTCGCCCCTCCAAACGCCGCGCGGATACGCCAACAACAGGCGCGCGGAGTCCGGACAGACCTTAGGGCGATATGCCTAAGGGAGATTTAATGGCTGGCCCGAGGACAAAGGGCTGAACCGCAAAAAATGGGCCCGCCGCGCGGCGGCGCACCTATTTCTTGCGATCGAGGCGCGGCAGTTCGCCGGGCGGCAGCGCGTCGCCGCGATCCTGCGCGTCGCCGAGCTGATTGCGCAACGCCAGCGCCGTCGTCAGCTTCTCGGCGCTGTCTGGGCTCATCGCGGCGAGGATCTCCGACATCTTGCGCGGATTGAGCGCGAGCACGACGGGCACGAGCACCTTGATGTCGAGCTTTTCGAACACCCGGGCTGCTTCCTTCGGCTTCATCGCTTCGTACATGATGACGAGCGGCTTAAGGTTTTCCTGCTCGTTCTTCGCCCGCGCCGTGCCGGTGACGTCGGCCTTGATCTCCGCCTGCTTCAGATCGCCTATGCGGTCTTCGATCTTGCGTTCGGCCGCCTTCAACAGATTCTCGCGCAGGTCGAGCTCTTTCGCTCTCTGTTCGAGTATCTGCCGCCTGTCCTGCAGGCGCTCGATCAACTGGCGCTCGGTGCCTGAGGGCGGGAGCGGTGGCGCCTGGACGACCGGGCGCTCCTCGGCTTGCGGCTTGATGGCATCGAGTTTCGCGTCGACGGGCTTGTTCTCGGCCACCTTCGTCTCCGGCGGTTTCGCGCCATGGCCGCCATCGCCGTCCTTCTTTTTCTTTTCCGGGACGGAGCCGGTCGTGATCGTATCGACGATTTCAGGGTTCTGCCGAACGGAGGTCAGCGCTCGCCCAAACGATTTGCGGCTTGGGTCAAGGTCGAGATTGGCCGTTTCGCTCGTCGAAGCCTCGGTGAAGAGATAGCCTCCGCGAAGGGCGATGCCCATCGCCTTCAGGCACAAAAGCCCGGTCGCCGCGACGATCAACACTGGGAGAATGCGAAAACGCGCCATGTCCGCTCACGCTGCGCTATGTTCGTGGCCGGCCGCCTGCGCCAGGGGAAAGCGCCGCGTCCGGACGCGGTCCGCCATCGCCCGCGCCGAAGCGAGCGTATCCGCGAGACGGTTGGCTCGAATTTCCTGCTGCGGTTCTTCGGCGATCTTGACGACCGGAGCGGGTGCGGGCTGCTCGCCCGAGGCCAGCCTCGCGGTCGCGACGATCTTCATGATGCGCCCCAGCACCTCGTCGCCGGACTTCATCTTGGCGTCGAATTCGGCCGAGAAATGCTCAGCGGCGCGCAGGCGCTGCGCGAGATTGCCATCGGCCTCCGCAATGGTGTTGCGCAACCCCGAAATCGCCTGCTCGGCGCGCTCGGTGGCAAGGCTCAGCTCGACCACCGTCTGGCGGATCGTGCCTTCGTCCTTGCGGAAGCGCTGCAGCCGCTTGTCCAGAATGAAGCAGTACCCGACGGTCACGCCCAGAAGCACCGTGACCAGCCCCTCGACCGCGAGGCCTAAACCCATGCCGCTCATGCATCTCTCCTGGTATTCGTCGACTGTTCGAACATTGAAAAGGTCGTGCGCGAGCGCTTCAGCGGGCGGGCGACCTGGACTGCGATATGATCACCGAGCCGGCCCATGCGGCCCTGCGTGATCAACTGGTCGCCGCAGCGCATCTGGATCATCGGATCGGGCTTCAGGTCGAACATCAAGGTGTCCCCCACCTTGAGGTCCATCACCGAGCGCAACGGCAGCTTGGCTTCGTAGAGAACCGCCTCGATATCGCATTTCGCCTGCCAGATTTCGGTGGCGAGATGCTCCTCCCAGATCGGATCACGGCCGAACTTCTCGCCCATGAAGCTCTGGAGCAGCATGTCGCGAATGGGTTCGATCGTGGCGTAGGGAAGCAGAATCTCGACGCGGCCGCCGCGGCCCTCGATGTCGAGGTGCAACTCGATCAGGATCGCGGCGTTGGCCGGACGCGAGATGGAGGCGAAGCGCGGATTGGTCTCGATGCGGTCGGTCGAGAACTTGACCGGCGAGATCGGCTCGAAAGCCTTCTCGGCATCCGCAAGCACGATGTCCAGCATGCGACGAACGAGGCTGATCTCGATCGTGGTGTAGGGCCTGCCGTCGACACGAATGGCAGCATGGCCGCGCCGTCCGCCGAGCAGCACGTCGATCACGAGGTAGATGAGGCTGGAATCAACCGTCACGATGCCGAAATTGTCCCACGGATCGGCCTTGAAGACGTTGAGCACCGCCGGGAGCGGGATGGAGGCGAGATAATCACCGAAGCGAACCGAGGTGATGCCGTTCAGCGTCACCTCGACGTTGTCGGAGAAGAAGTTGCGCAGCGACGACGTCAGCAACCGCACCATGCGGTCGAAGACGATCTCGAGCATCGGCAGGCGCTCGTAGCTGACCGTGCCGGAGTCGACGAGCGTGCGCACGCCGCCAGTGCCGTCCAGCGTCTGGTCCTCGATCGAGAAGCCGAGCAGGTTGTCGATCTCATCCTGGTTGAGAATGCGGTCGATCAGGAGGTCGTTGCTGGCGGAGCTGCTTTTCGTGACTTCGGTCTCGGACGTCTCCCAGAGATCGTCCGCGACGTCGTCGGCGCTTTTCGCCCCACCGAGCGAGCGCTCCCACTCGGCGGCAAGATCGTCCTGATTGGTTGAAGGTATGTCAGCCACTAGACACTGCTTTCCATTCGAGCCTGATCGCGCTTTCGCACTCGATCACTGGACGAGGATTTCCTTGAAGTTCACCGCATCGACCTTGTTGGGATAGACGGCGACGTTGACGCGCCGCATCAGCTCCTCCTTCAGGCGGTAGAGACCAGCCGAGCCTTCGAGGTCGGAGGGGCGCAGCTCGCGCATGAAGACCTGGAACGTGTCCTGCACGCGCGGAAGCATCGGCGTGATCTCCTGCACCAGTTTGGGGTCGGCGACTTCGAGCGAGAGCTTCAGCTTCAGGAATTGCTGGCGCTCCTGCGTCGAGGAACCCGCAAGATTGATCGTCATGTCGGGCAGATCGATCGAGCCGATCTTCTTGACCTCGACCTTCGCCGCCGTCTCGCTCGGCGCCTTGTTCATCATGAAATAGGCGCCGCCGCCGATCGCGGCCAGAAGCGCCACGGCCGCGCCGATGAGCGCGGGCTTGGGCAAGGTCTTCTTCTTGCCCTCTTCCGCGCCGACTTCCGTCTCGTCGGTCTCGCCCTGCTTTTTCTTCGCCATGATAGCAGCCCCAGTGTTGCACCCGGCCCGCTTCGCGCATCGCGCGATGGGCCGGAGATTCCGCATTCCCTAAGGTCACCATCGCCAAAGATGGTTAATGAAGCCTTTAAAAATGCGGAACCGGGCAATTTTTGCCGAGCTTATTTTGCCCGCTGGCCGTTGTTGCCCGTGGCAGAGCTAATGGAGGCTTTCCGCTAAATCTCTGATTTGACTGAAGTAGTTTTTGTTAACCATGTTTGGCACGCCTCTTGGTGAATGAATGACCGAGGCTGGCCGCGCTGGGGAGCGTTGAGGTCAGCCGAATTGGGGAGCATGGAGGCGTCGTTTCCGATGGAAAACGCGCTATTGGTCGGCCTGTCGCGCCAGGTGGCGCTTGGCCGCGAATTGGATGTCGTCGCGAACAACGTCGCGAACATCGAGACGAACGGCTTCAAGCGCCGCTCGTCGGTCTTTCAGGAATATATATCGCCGACCGCCCGCGCCGAAAACTTCAAGGGCGTGGACAAGCGCGTGTCCTTCGTTCTCGACCAGGGCACTACGCTGAACTTCGCGGCCGGCGGATTGAGCCGGACCGACAATCCTCTCGACGTCGCGATCAAGGGCGACGCGCTTTTCGCGGTCCAGACGCCCCAGGGCGAGCGCTATACGCGGGACGGAGCCTTCTCCTTCAATGCGAAGGGCGAACTCGTCACGCAGAGCGGGCATCAGGTCGTCACCGATCAGGGCGTGTTCCGCCTCACGCAGACCGAGCGCGACTTCCAGATCGCGCCTGACGGGCAGATCACGACCAGCGATGGCGTCAGGGGCAAGATCAAACTCGTCAAGTTCGACAATCCGCAGTCTCTGGCCAATGTCGGCGCCAACGAATTCAGCAGCACGGACCGCGCGAGGCCGGCGGGCACGGACGTCAGGCTCGAGACGGGTGCGGTGGAGAAGTCCAACGTCAGCGCCGTGCTGGAGATGAGCCGCCTCATCGAGATCAATCGGTCCTATCAGGCCGTCGCCAACATGATGACCCAGACCGACCAGCTTCGCCGGACCGCGATCCAGAAGCTCGCGGACATCTCCACCTGATTCGTATTTTCATAAAGGATTATCCGCCATGCGCGCTCTTTATACCGCCGCCACCGGAATGGCCGCCCAGGAACTGTCCGTCCAGGTCATCTCGAACAACGTCGCCAACCTGCGCACCAGCGGCTTCAAGCGCCAGACGGTGCAGTTCCAGGATCTGCTTTACGATCAGCAGCGGCGTGCCGGTTCGCAGACCTCGAACCAGAACACGCAGGTGCCGTCCGGCGTCTTCATCGGAACCGGCGTCAAGACTGTGGCGACGCCGCGGATCATGAGCCAGGGCAACCTGTCTCCCACGGAGCGCACCTACGACGTTGCGATCAACGGCGAAGGCTTCTTCAAGATTCAGAAGCCGGACAACACCATCGCGTACACGAGGGATGGATCGTTCGAGCTCGACAGCCAGGGCCGCCTCGTCACGGCGGACGGCTACCTCGTCGATCCGACGATCACCGTGCCCAACAACGCGACGAGCTACGCGGTGAGCCCGCAAGGCATCGTCACCATCGTGCAGCCGGGCAATGTCCAGCCGCAGCAGATCGGCCAGCTCACCATGTCGCGCTTCATCAACAAGGTGGGCCTCGAATCGCTCGGCAACAATCTCTACGGCGAAACGGCGGCCTCCGGCCCCGCGATCGACGGCACCGCCGGCGCTGACGGCATCGGCACGCTGCAGCAGGGCTATCTCGAGGATTCGAACGTCAACTCGGTCACCGAGATCACCGGGCTGATTTCGGCGCAGCGCGCTTACGAATTCAACTCGAAGATCGTGACCGCCGTCGACCAGATGCTGACGACCACCGCGCAAATGTTCCGCGCCTGAGGGAATGCCATGAACCACTCGCTCCGCATCATCGGCACCGCATCGCTCGCAGCCCTCGTCGCGACGGGAAGCCTCGCCGCCGCACCCGCCAAGCCTAAAGACCGTGCGCCAGCCGCCCCTGCCGCAAAAAGCGCGGCGGCAGTCCAGTCCCCCGTGGAAGAGGCGGTGCCGGCGATCGTGCCGCTGACGCTGAAATCGGAAGCCATCGTCAACGGCGACGTGGTCCGGTTCTCGGACCTCATCAACGGCGTCGATCCCCGCAGCGACGTTCCGGTGTTTCGCGCTCCTGAGCTCGGCCAGATCGGCACCATCCAGGCGGCACGCATCCTGTCGGCGGCGGCCGAGAACAATCTCGGCAAGATCGACACGCGTGACCTCACCGCGATCATCGTGCGCCGTTCCGGCCACATCGTGGCACAGGACCAGATTCTCGACCTCGTCCGCGAGGCGCTCAACCGGCGCTTCGGTCTGCCGGCCGACACGGAGCTGGTGCCGGAAAAGACGACGAAGCCGATGATCGTGGAGGCGGATGCCCGCCGTTCGCCGCAGGTCGCGAGCTTCATATTCGACAACCGCAGCAACCGCTTCGAGGCGACGTTCACCGTTCCCGGCAGCGAGATCACCACGAAAACGCCTTACCGCATCGCCGGCGCGCTCGGCGAGAACATCCGGGTGCCGATCGTCACCCGTGCACTCGCAAAGGGCGACACGATCACGGCCAACGACATCTCAATCGAGCGGCGGAAAAGGGTGGACTTCACCGGCGACGCGCAGGTCGATCCCGAGAAGGTCGCCGGCCAGATCGCCCGGCACGCGATGCGCAGCGGCGACATCATCGCGAGCGGCGACATCGTCAAGGCGGAGTGGGTGGAGCGCGGCTCGCTCGTGACGCTCGTCTATGAAACGCCAGGCATGTCGCTCTCCACCAAGGGGCGCGCCATCACCGGGGGCAGCGAGGGCGACACCGTGAGCGTGCAGAACCTTCAGTCGAAGCGCACCGTCGAGGGCGTGATCATCGGGCCGGGCAAGATCAGCGTGCAGAACAAGTCAGTGCAGCCAAGCCAGAAGACCTCGGCGCTGGAGCCTGACCTTGCCCGTGCGCCGACCCGCACCTCGCTGCTTGCACAATAGAAATAGGATTGGGGATCGGGGCGGCTCCCGCCCGTTCGATCGAGATCGTGAAAAAGGTGACAGTCATGAGTGAGCGCATCAAGACACCCAAGGCCCCTGCCCCGACGCTGGTGAAGCGCACGGTCACGCTCAGTCTCGCGCTCGCGGTGGCAGGGCCGCTCGGCGCCTGCAGCGCCTTCAACCGGCTGGAGCAGATCGGCGCGGCGCCGGCGCTTTCGGCGGTGGACAATCCCGCCGCCGCGCCAGGCTACAAGCCCGTGCAGTTTCCGCAGCCCGTGCCGGTACCCGCACTCACCACGCAGAACTCGCTCTGGCGCTCCGGCTCGCGCGCTTTCTTCAAGGACCAGCGCGCCAACCAGGTCGGCGATATTCTCACGGTGCATGTCTCGATCACCGACAAGGCGAAATTCGATAACGAGACGAAGCGCTCGCGCAACAACAGCGAAAATCTCGGTGCACCGAAGTTCTTCGGCCTCGAAAGCCAGTTCCGCAACCTGCTGCCGAACGCCGTGACGCCCGAAAGCCTGGTGAAAGCCACCTCGGACGGGTCGAGCGACGGCAAGGGTTCGGTCGACCGCAAGGAGGAGATCGTCACCGACATCGCGGCGGTGGTGCTGCAGGTGCTGCCGAACGGCAACCTCGTGATCGAGGGCAAACAGGAGGTGCGCGTCAATTTCGAGGTGCGCGAGCTGATCGTCGCCGGCGTCGTCAGGCCGGAGGACATCGAGGCGGGCAACGTCGTCCAGAGCTCGAAGATCGCGCAGGCCCGCATCTCCTATGGCGGCCGCGGCCAGATCACCGACGTGCAACAGCCGCGCTACGGGCAGCAGGTGCTGGACGTGCTGCTGCCGTTCTAAGCCTTTTTATACGAGTTGAAGGGAGCGCATGAAGTCCTGCCGGCAGGCAGGGCCGAGGGAGCAGTGTGCCTGTTGCGGTTGTCGCGTCCTCGTAAAGTCCTGCGTCGCGTTCAGTTGCGTTCGTCATTCCGGTTGCCTGCCTGATCATCTTGGGCGAGCGCCGGTTCTGAAAGCGGGTTGGTTGACCCGCTCCCCCTTGTGGTCAGCCAAAACGCGTGCGGCCCCGGAGCTCCCCCCGGGGCCGCACCTCGTTTACGAGACTGTCAAATCCCTTGGGGCTGTGACAATGGTCACATGCCGCGTACATTGGCGGTTCAGAACAATCTTGGCATCGTCAGGTTGTCGACCGCAGTCGGAACACCCCCGCTTTCGAGGAAGGCACAAGATGCAGCCGGTTAGCCCGAACGCCCAGCGCTATGACACGCGAACGATCGTCTTTCACTGGACGATCGCGGTGCTGGTCGTGCTGCAATGGCTCAGCGCGCAGACGATCGACCTCTTTCCACGTGGCCCGCTGCGCGTCGATGCGCGTTCCGTTCATATCATGCTGGGCGTGCTGACCGGAGCCGTTCTCCTCGCACGCATAATTTGGCGTGCGACCGAGGGGCGGCGGCTTCCGCTGGCGGATAAAGGCGTGCTGAACCTCGTGGCCAAGGCAACCCATTGGGGTCTTTACGCCCTTCTGACCGCCATGGTCCTTGTCGGGCTGTTTCTCGCCTGGACGCGTGGCGATTCGATCTTCAACCTATTCTCGATCCCCGCTTACGAGCCCGGCAATCGCGCGCTCGTGCACCAGGTCGAGGAACTGCACGGTACAATTGGCTGGATCATCATCGCTGTAGCCGGGCTGCACAGCGCAGCAGCGCTGTTTCACCGCTATTTTTTGAAAGACGGCGTGCTGCAGCGCATGCTGCCGTCAGAGGCCGATCAATCGTCCCGGTAGATCTTCTCGCGGCGTTCGTGGCGTTCCTGCGCTTCGATCGACAGGGTCGCGATCGGCCGGGCGTCGAGCCGGCGCAGCGAGATCGGCTCGCCCGTCTCCTCGCAGAAACCGTAGCTGCCGTCGTCAATGCGCGAGATCGCGGCGTCGATCTTCGAGATGAGCTTTCGCTGGCGGTCGCGCGCCCGGAGCTCGATCGAACGATCGGTTTCCGACGAGGCGCGGTCGGCGATGTCGGGATGGGCATCCACATCCGCCTGCAGCGTGTTGAGCGTCTCGGTGGATTCGCGGATGATGTCCTGCTTCCACTTGATGAGTTTTTTTCTGAAGTAGTCTCTCTGCCGCTCGTTCATGAACGGCTCGTCTTCTGATGGACGGTAATCGCTCTCGGGTTTCAACGCCGCATCGACCATTCGAATTCCTGCAATGTTTGAAATGCGCCGCCACCGCGCTTCGGCGGGCTGCGAAGGTGCCGCCTTATACGCGCGCCATTGTGACACGACAATCACGAAAATATTTCAGCTCTCACCAAGCGTGAGAAGGTGTGGTTTCGCTCAGGCGCGCAGGCCGAGCTTGGCGAGTTCGACCTCGGCTCTGAGCTCGATATGCGCAAGGATTTCATCGAGTTGCGGGTCGGCGCTCGGCGCGCGGTGGCGGAGCTGCTCGGCGATGCGATGGAGCGCCTGCGCCGGCACCTTGCCCGCAAGCATGGCGGCTTTCAGCTGATCGAGCGAATCAAGCAGGTTTTTCCCGCGCTGCGCAGCGCGCCGTCGGCGCTCGGGAGCGTCATCCACCTCCTGCAGCGCGATGAGCGCGTCGAGATTGGCAAGAGCGCTGATGTTGATCGGTGTCGAGGCCTTGGACGTGCTGCTCGTCGGCAGCGAGAAACTGGCGCCGCCCGCGCGACGGGGCCGACCGGATGCAACTGCGCTCGAAATGCCCGAACCTGAATATACCCGCATCAATCCACCCGGAAATCGCGCCCATCATGCCGCCTGGCGGCTTTTCTCAGAACATGATGAGCGAAGCGTGGTTAAGGGTTGGTGAAGATGCCGGCCAGATTTGCCGGGCGCACGGCAAATAAAGCCTTAACGCTGCGGAACCGTTCATGTTTACCGCATTATAATTTAATGATTTCAATATGTTGACTAGCCTTACCCTATGGCATGGCTTTCGCAAAGCTTCCAGCAGTTCGTTGCGTGCTGCGTCTCATACGGGGAGTTCCCGCCAGAATGTTGCCAAGGTTTTCAGACCCATGCGTGCACCTCAGTTCTCCACAAGGCTGCTCCTTTCCAAGATAGCGCTCGTTCTCGGCGCGGTTGCCATCAGCGCCGCCATCGCCGTCCCGGCCGTCGCGAATTCACGCATCAAGGACCTTGCCAGCGTCGAGGGCGTCAGGGAGAACCAGCTCGTCGGCTACGGCCTCGTCGTCGGCCTCAACGGCACGGGCGACACGCTCAACAACTCGCCCTTCACCAAGCAGTCGCTCACCTCGATGCTCGAGCGCCTTGGCGTCAACACGCGCGGCACCAATCTTCGCACCGCCAACGTTGCGGCCGTCATGGTCACCGCCAACCTGCCGCCCTTCTCGACGCAGGGCACGCGGGTGGACGTCACCGTCTCCGCGCTCGGCGATGCGAAATCGCTCCAGGGCGGCACGCTGCTGGTGACGCCGCTGCTCGGCGCTGACGGCGAGGTTTATGCCGTCGGCCAGGGTTCCGTCGCGATCTCGGGCTTCTCGGCCGAAGGTGAAGCCGCGAAGGTGACACGCGGCGTGCCGACGGTCGGGCGCATCGCCAACGGAGCCGTCGTCGAACGCGAGATCGACTTCGCGCTGAAGGGCCAGACCGCGCTGCGCCTCGCCCTGCGCAACCCCGATTTCACGACCGCGAAGAACATCGCCGGCGCGATCAACGAATTTCTCAACGCCAACTGCGCCGAACCGACCGACCCAGCGACCGTCGCGATCCAGATTCCTGCGAACTACAAGGGCAACATCATCAAGCTGCTGACAGAGGTGGAACTGCTGCGCGTCTCGCCAGACCAGCGCGCCCGCATCGTGGTCGACGAGCGCTCCGGGATCATCGTCATCGGCAAGGATGTGCGCGTCTCCACCGTCGCCATCGCGCAGGGCAATCTCACCGTCACGATCAGCGAAACGCCGGTCGTCTCGCAGCCCAACGCCTTCGCTAACGGGCAGACGGTGGTGGTGCCGCGCACCAACATCAACGTCAATGACGACGCCGGCAAACGGCTCGCCATCGTCAAGGAGGGCGTGACGCTGAAGGATCTCGTCGACGGGCTCAACGCGCTCGGCATCGGCCCCCGCGACATGATCTCGATCCTGCAGGCCATCAAGGCCGCGGGCGCCCTGCAAGCCGACATCGAAGTGATGTGAGGACAAGACCATGACAGCCCATATCCTTCCCCAGAACTCGGCGCTCGCAGGCCTTGGCCAGACGACGCCACCTGACGGCAACACATCGAAGAAGGCTAAGACCGCCTGGGCGGCGGCTCAGAACTTCGAGTCGATCTTCATCAAGAACCTCTACTCGCAGGCCTTCAGCGGCGTGAAGGGAGAAGGCCCGCTCGGTACCGACGGCGCAGGCGCCGAGACCTGGCGCGATCTCCTCGTCGACGAATACGCCAAATCAAGCACGCGGTCCGGCGGCATCGGCATCGCAAAGGACGTCTACCGCGAACTTCTCCAGGTGCAGGAGCGCGCAGGCGCGAAAACGGTTTCAAAATAGCGCTGGAGCCAAAGCCTCCCGCGTCGGTCCGGTTCAAACGAAAGTCAGTGTCATGTTGAGTCAAGGTTCAGAGTTTCAGCCCGGCCAGCTCCGCGTCGCGACGGCCGAAGAGGCGATGCGTCTCGTCGAGAACGCGCTCGATGCGCTCGATACGCTCGAGCCGATCATCGCGGAGGAAACTGCGCTGATGCGCGACGGCCAGATGCGCCACGCGCTGAAGCTTTCCGCCGAGAAGGCGGGCGCGGCCGCGCACTACACCCGCATGCTGGAGGCCCTGAAGGGCAACGCGATCTCGCTTGGACGCTTCGCGCCGGACGGCCTTGCGCTGCTGAAGCTGCGGCATGAGAGCTTCTCGGAACTCCTCGCCTACAACATGGCAGTGCTGACCACGGCCCGCTCCGTGTCGGAAGGCATCATCCGCGAGGTTTCCTCCGAGGTAGCCGCACAGGCGAACCCGGTCGGCTACCGCTCCAACGGCATGATGGAGCAGCGCGCACAGACGCGCATGGCGAGCGCGCCGCTCGCGGTGTCAAAGGCGGTTTGAGGGCGGGTTCGAACGCTCTACGGTCTTCGCTGAAATAGAAATGGTCGCCTTTTGGGCATGATCCTCTGACGCTTGACATAAAGTTACAGTCAGGTGTAGCTTTTTTAAAATGATTGTGGAGCCACCATATTTTTCGATCGGCGAGTTGGCGCGGCGCACTGGGCTTAGCCAGCGGGCCATCCACTACTATGAAAGCTTCGGCTTGCTTTCGCCCGTAGAACGTGAAGGACGAGGCTATCGCTATTATGATGAGTCCAGCGAGCAAAGGCTGAATAAGATCGGCCAGCTCAAACGGATCGGCCTGACGCTCGAGGAAATTCGCGACGTCATCGACCTGTATTTCACGGCCGGCATGGTCGCCGACGGCAAGAGAAAAGTACTCGGAATTTTGCGCAGACATTTGCGCGATACGGAGGCCAGACTTGAAGAGCTGTCCGATTTTCGTCGCGACCTCGTAGCCAACATTGCTAGACTCGAGCAGCTTGCGCTCGACGCAGCAAGGTAATGGCCAACGAAAGCCGGTTATCTTTCGTTTTAAAATCTACATCTTACGTCAACTAAAGGATAAATTTCATGTTTCATGCTGAAAGTGTCGTCGATCATGCCGTGACCAGGTCTGAAATTCGTAGCACCGCGCTGGTGATGATCGAATTCCAACGCGAATGGCTCGATCCAGCGGTGGGCAAGTTAAATTCTCTGGTGGCGGACAAAACGGCATTACGCGCGTCGGCAGATGCGGCAAAACGGCTTTTAGCGGCCGCACGCGCAGCTGCCATTCGCATCGTCCATGTCCCGTGTCTGCATGACGCCGGCTACCCCGAGATCGCCGGCGGCCTCGCGCATGGCCTGTTTGCAGCGATTCCACGAGCTAGGACCTGGATCGACGCCGGCAGGCCCTTCGCCGACGGCTTCGAGCCCGGCCCCGGTGAATTTGTGGTGTCAGGGCGTGTCGGCGCAAGTGCCTTTGCACACTCAAATCTCGACATCCATTTGCGGGCGCACAACATCAAGCGATTGATCATCGCCGGCTACGCGCTGCATGTCTGCGTAGAGAGCACGTTGCGCCAGGCTCATGACCTTGGATACGACGCGACGATTGCCGAAGATGCATGCGCATCATTCACAGACGCGCAGCGGCGGCATGTGCTTGAAGATGTCGTGCACCATTTTGGGCGTGCAGCCAGTGTTGGCGACCTGGAGCGTGCGCTGAAGGCGGCATGACGGCGTCACGCCATCTCAAGCCAGCCGTTTCAGGCGGTCAGCGACCTTACAAAGATCGATCGAAGGCTTAAGTCGGGACTAAAGCTTCACGCAGCCTTTTCGGCCTGGGCCTGGGCCGAAGCAGCAGCGGCCTGTCCCACCGGCGTGCGCAGACCGGCGGCGATATTGCAGTTGATATTGATGAGGATGTCGAGCCCTTCGCGCTTCGGCTCGAAGGTGAGCGCGATCGTGTGGCGGAAGATGAAATTGGCGAGATTGGCGATGTTGCTCTTGATCTCGTTCGGCAGCGGATTGTCTTCGGCGATGGCCGAGGTGAAGAGGATGGTCCAGAGGCGGCGGTTGAGCGTGAGCGCCTCATCGAGCGATTTGCGAAGGTTCGGCAGAGTGTCCCAATCGTCCTTCAGCGCCTGGATCTTAGACGCCGTGTGCATGAGGGCTCTTGCCTCGAGGTTTCTTGGGTCGGCGGCTTGAAGGGCATTTTTAGAGTACGCTTGGGCTGCCTGTTGCATTCGCTATCAGCTTCTGTTCGTAAGTGATGAGTTCTTTCGCGGTCTTCAGCGCTTTATAGAAGTCACCACTTAAAATGCGGTTATTGATTTCGGCGCAAATAGGCCGACCGCTGGGAGCTGCCTCCAGGAAATCGTTCACGAGATCGAAATAAAGGTCCGACTGCTCCTTCGTCATGCCGTCGAGATACATGAGCTGGACGCAGAGATAGATGCGCTTGGCGGGCGAATTCGCCGTCTGGCCGGTCAAAATATCCTTCTCGCGCAGGATCGGCGAATTGCCCTCGATGAAAAACCGGGTCCTGCTGTCGCCGTTGCGGATGACGACGGCGCCGACGATGATGCGTTCGTTCGGCTTCAATTCGACTTTGAGGGCCATTCTATCCTCCTTGAGACGGTCGCTGTTCTCGCGGTCTTTTGTCAGTAGGGTTAATGCTTAGTTGAAGAGGCGGAGCACGGCCTTGTCCGACTGGTTGGCGAGCGAGAGCGCCTGGGTCGAGAGCTGCTGGCGGGTCTGGAGCGCGAGCAGGCTCGCCCCTTCCTCGTTCTGGTCGGCGAGCGTCAACAGGCTGGAGCCGTCGCCCAGCGTCTTGATCGTGTTCTTGGTGAATTCCTGCCGGGTGGTTGCAACCGTGTTGTTGGTGGCGAATGCCGCTGCCTGCGCCTGGAGCGCATCATAGGCGGTTTGCAGCGTCGTGATCGCTGTCCTGATCTCATTATCGGACTGGAGATTGTACTCGACGTCTGAGCGCTTCAGGTTGAGGCCTGTCGAGTCGTAGATCACGCCCGTGACGACGAGATTTGTGGTGTTGTTCTCGTTCAGAACGAGGTTGAGACTGTCGCCGTACAGCAGATTGGTGCCGTTATAGCCGGCGTCTTTCGCGATGTTGGTGATCTGCTGCAGGGTGTTCGCGTAGGTCGCCCCGGCCGTCGCGCGCGTCTTGTTGAGCACCGATGGAATACCGGTGACCGACGTGTTGAGGTTGTTCGCAAGCGGCACAATCGCTTCCGGCAGACGTCCAAACAAATCGCTCAGCGTCTTCAAACCGTCGTTAGCGGCAACGGAAACGTTTGTGCCGCCAAGCGTGATCGACAATTGGCCCGCATTGGCCGGCGCGCCGGTCGTGGTCGGCGTGCCCGTGACGTTTTCGATGATAAAGCGGCCGCCAGCATCAACCGAAGCATGCACCAGCGCGGGCTGTGGTGAAGTCAGAGAGGTCGTGTCGACATTGTTGACGTCATAATTGATCGCGTCGGCAAGATCTTTGGCTGAATTGATGACAAGGGGCAGAGTTCCTGGGTATGTCGCTTTCAGCGTCGCGCCCGCTGTGGGCAGTTTCGTCGCGAGTGATCCGCCGAAGGTCCGGGTCGTCAGCGGAACGGCGGTGCCGTCTGGCCGGGTCGCGCTGATCGCGAGCGTCGCGCCGTTCGTGAATGGCCCAGGCGTCGTCCCGGCAGGTGCGGCGGGGGTCAGGAGCGATGGATACTTCCCGGAATAGTCGGGACCCCAATTGATAAGCTGGCCGTTGGTGTTGGAGCCTGAAGCAAGCTGTGCATTCGTCGCGGAATTCTGCAGCGCATTTCTAAGCTGTGCCTGCAGGGTCTGGATCGTATTGGACAGCGCGGTGATGCCGTCATTGGCCTGCTTGATCGTGTTTATGCCAAGGCCGATATTGTCGAGCAGCGCGCCGAGCTGGGAACCGCGCGTGTCGAAATTCTGCGCCGAGAAATACCGCAGCGGATCATCGAGCGCGGTATTCACCTTCTTGCCTGTCGAAAGCGCACTGTTCACCACGTCCTGATCGGCAGCATTTTGCTGCAATGCGAGGAGGTTACTGCGTATCCCAGCTGAAAGAACGATGTTCGACATGACGTGCCATTCCTTGGATGAGAAGTGTTCTCACTTCTCTTCGTCAGGCAGCATCATGATTTGTTAAGGTTAATGATCCGTTAGCGGAAAGCCAAAACGTAAGGATTGATGAACCCTGATGCGACTGGCGGATCTCGTCGCCTTCGCGCCGATCAGGCGACCTTCTCGACGAGATGGGACTCATCCGCGCTTCTGACGGCGGCCTGCTGATAGGTTGCATCGCGCAGCACGGCATCGTTCGGAAATTTCTGCACGACGTCGCCCGTGCGCTCATCGACGGAGATGAAGACCAGCTCCTCCTCCGCGTCATAGACGAACTTGCTCTTGATGAAGCTCGCGGCTGTCTGCTGCAGCGCGACAGCGCGAGCCTGGGCCTGCTGCGCGTCATCGACGGGAAGCGCGAAGCTTTTCGGCGCGGCCTGCACGGATTCGGCCGGCGGCAAGTCCGTCGCGACAGCATCGGCCACGGCAGGCTGCTGATAGGACGATAAAGGCGTGGACGTCTGGCCGCCATCGGAGGCAACCGGACCGACCCGCCCTACGACATCGATAGTCATGACCCGCTCCTTGCGAGAACTCACAACCTTCTGGTTGCAAAACAGAACGTATCAAGGAGCGACGAAAACGCCGTAAAGGAATTCATTAAAATGTGAATCAATCGCCTTGGCGACACGGATGCGCAAAAACCGGCGCGATCTCGGCGATCGGCGACCATCAAGCACAGCCGCCCGGCAAATGCACGCCGGTCGATTGCGCCGGCGCGCGAGTTTCCAATCGGCGTTAACGATGCCCTGCAGGCCTCAGCGCAGATACTGTGTCAAAGTGAGCTTCGAGAGGATGCTCGTCGTCTGGTAGCTTGCCTGAAGGCGGTTCTGAAGGCTGAGGATCTGAACGGAGATCGACGTCGAATCGGCGTTTTCGACGCCATCGATGAGGTCCTGGTAGTAGGCCGTCTTCTGCTTCAGCCGGGTCTGCGCGTCCTTGACCGCCACCGCCGAGTTCGAGAGCTGCACCTGCACGTCAGCGATGCTCTCCGTCGCCTTGTTGCCGAGCACGGTCTGCGCGCGGGTGGCGAGCGCCTGGAAATGGTCCTTGTCGTTGGGGTCGAGCGTGTTGAACGGCTCGACCGCCAGCACGGCGAAGGCGGCGAGCGCCTTGATGAAGGCTGGCTCGTTGCCCTGCACGCCGACGCCGACCGCGATGCTGCTATCGACGCGGGAGGGAACGCTGTTGCGGATCGTGTCGATGTTGGCGGTGGTGGCCGTCGGCTGCTCCTCGCCATTGTAGAACGCGATGGTCGCCTTGGCGCCGACCGCGAAGGTCGTCGTCGTGGTCGTCGCCGTCGTCGCCGGCAGGGTGCCGACGCGCTGCGCCGGGCTTGCGACGGTCTGGCCGAAGAAGTTTGTTGCGGCGGTGATCGAGGACGCCGCTTTCAGCGTCGTGGCCGCCGCCGCGTTGATCGCCAGCGTGATCGCGGAATTGAGGTTGGCCGCGGTCTGCGCCGTCGTCGCGCCAATCTCGAACTGCGTCTTGCTGGCGTTGAAGCCGGCACCGTTGGTGGTGACGGATGATGTTGCCTTCAGCGTCAGCGTCGTCGTCGTCGCATCCGGCAGCGTCAGCGTGATTGTGATGGAATCGCCGACGAGCGGCTGGCCCGTCACGTTGACCGAAACGCCGGCTGGCGATCCCGCCGGGCCTGAAACGGCGATGTTGGGGTTGGTGCTCGTCGGCGGATTGGCAGCATTGAACTTGAAGCCGTAGGGGCTGCCGGCGACATCCTCGGTAATCGTGGTCGGCGCGCCTGCGCCGGCCAGCACGAGGCGACCGGTCGAGGGAGAATCGATCGCGGGGGCCACCGCCGCCACGATGCCAAGATCAGCCTGATTGCGCTCGGCAAGAATCTGCTTCAGCCCGTCATGGGTGGAATCGCCGTTGAGGATCGTTTCCGAGTTGGTGAGCGGCTGCACGTTGCTGGCCCGCCCGGCGAACAGGTATCGCCCGGCATAATCGGTGTTGAGCAGTTCGACCGCCTGCTGGAAATTGTAGCTGGCGAGGCCCTGCGTTACGATCTTGCCGCTGGCGTCCGTCTGGTACGACCCGGTCAGCAGCGCCGACGAGAAGCTGTTCGACGACTGATTTAGCTGATCAAGCGAGCTGTCCGCCAGCTTCAGCCTCGATGCCGTCTGATCCGCCGTGCTCTGGAAGCCCTGCGAGAGCGTCAGCCTCTGCTGGAACTCGAGCGCCGTGACGCGCCCTGCCCCGAGCGCGCTGTAGGTCTGCGCGACCTTGCCGGTCGCGAGCTGTTGCTGGAGATCGGTGAGCTGCGAACCGATGCTCAACAGATTGTTGGTGTTGAGGTTGGTGGAGAACAGGCCTGCCGCAAGCGATGGGATCGTCATGGTTTCAATCCTCAGATCTGGAGCAGCGTCGTGAACAGTTCCTTGACGGTACTGATCAGACGCGCATTCGCCGAATAGGCATTCTGCACCTCGATCAGGTGGGCGAGTTCCTGATCGATGTTGACGCCGGAATTGTCCGAGAACGTCTTCTGGATGGATTTCAGCACGATCTGCTGGCCGTCATCGATGTTCTTGGCGTCGATGACGCGGCCGCTCTGGTTCTGGACGACGTTTTTTGCAAAATCGACCACCGTCCCGTCGAAGGGCGCGCCGTTGGAGCCGATGCCGCCGAGCGGCGAGAAGGCCTGGTTGGCCTTGGTCAGCTGGTCGATCAGGAAATTGGGGCGTTTGGCGTCGCCGGCGAGCGTCGTGACGCCGCTGGCATTCGTATAGACGACGAGGCTTCCCGGGTTGTTGATGACAGCCGGGTTGAGCGCGAGGCGCTGGGCAAGGCCGTTGGTCTGATCGACGCTGCCCTCGAAGCTGCCGGTGTAGGGCTTGCCCGTCTGCGTATCGATGAACAGCGGCAGCGCCACGTCCTGGCCTGAAAGCGCGGTCGAGGTGATCGAGCCGTTGACCTTGCCGATCGTCAGCGTCGCGGGCGTCGTGCTCACGGCCTGGATCTGGTTGGCGCCGGGGCTGGTGAGAGAGATGCCGGCTGGCAGCGGGGCTTCCGTGCCGGCACCGATCTTGGTTGCGAGCTGCGCGAGCGCGCCGGCGACGCCGCCGGAGAAGTCGAGCGCGATGACACGGTTGTTGACGGTCGATTCGTTGAGCTCGGCGAGCTTCTGCGCATCATAAAGGTTGGGCGGCGTGATCGTGGTGTCGTCCACCCGCTTGATGGTGATGCGCTTGTTGATGCCGCCGACCGTGTAGTCGATCGTGACCTCGTTGCCGGGCTGGATCGGATAGTTGGTGAGGTCGACATTGAAGCCGTTGGCGACCGGAGCGCCGGCGACCTGATTGTTGGCGACCGCGTTGGAGAGCCCGGCGGCGAGCTCATCGACCTGCGCCTGCGCCTGAACGAGCTGCTTGTCGCGCAGATTGACGAGGCCGGCGATCTCCCCGGAGCGGATCGAGCCGTTGGCGAGAACGTCGATCCCCGCGCCGCCATTCGGCGACAGCAACGTGACCGTGCCGACGCCGCGGACGAGTGGATCGGTGCTGTATTGCGAGGTGGCGTTGAGAACGTAATGCTGATCGTATTTGAACTTCGAGGCGTTGATGTCGAGCAGCGGCAGGCCGCCTGTCGTGGTAATGCGCACGCCGTTATTGGCGGTCGAGGACACGCTGACATCGACATATTTCGACAGCTCGGAGATCTGCTTGTCTCGCTGGTCGAGCAGCGCGGCGGAAGCCTGCGTGCTGCCGAGCCCGATGATCTTGTTGTTGAGGTCCTGCAGGTTGCTGAGGATGCCGTTGACCGTGTTGACGTCATCGGCGAGATGCGCCTCGATGCCGTCGCGCTGGGTCTGGATGTCGGTGCTGATGCCGCTCAGGCGCTGGGCGAGGGCCTGCGCGGCCGAGATGACGCCGTTGCGGGTGATGCTGTTGCCGGGATCGTTCGAAAGCGCCTGCAGCGCCGTCGTAAAGGCATTGACGGCGGCGTCGAGCGAGCCGCTGGAGCCGGGCTGGCCGAAGATCTGGTCGATCTGCGCGAAGTTTTCGTTCTGCACGCTGGTGTAGGCCGCGGCGGACGTCTCCGTCCGCAGCTGGCTCTGCACCACCGTGTCGAGAATGCGCTGGATGCTCGCAACCTGGACGCCCGTCGTGTTGCCGGCCGTGACCTGCTGCACGAGCGTGGCCTGCCGGCGCGTATAGCCGACAGACCCCTGGTTGGAGACGTTTTGACTGATGACCTCGATCTGAGCCTGCGTGGTGGTCAGACCGCTGAGGGCAGCGTCAAGTGCGCTTGAAAGTCCCATATTCGCTAGACGCCGTTCGAGGCGTCCTCCTGGTTGCCGGCAGGAGCGCCGGCTAGATTACCTGATGACCTGCAGGATATCCTGAAGGATGTTGTTGGCCGTGGTGATCACCTTGGCGTTGGCCGAATAGGCCTGCTGCGTGACGATCAGTTTGGTGAATTCGGATGCGATGTCGGTATTCGACGATTCCACCGCGCCGCCTGACAGTTCGGAGCCTGCGCTCAGGACGACTGGCTGGCCGGAGTCGAGCGTCTGCTGGAAGGTTCCGCCTGAGACGCGGGTCAGACCATCGCTGTTCTTGAACCTTGCTTCGGAGACCTGCGCCAATGGCACGATCTGGCCGTTGGTGTAGTTGCCGACGAGGCGACCGCCCGTATCGAGGCTGAGGCCCTGGAACGAACCGGCCGTGTAGCCGTTGGCGTTGATCGAGATGCCGCCGACCTGGCCAGCCGCGCTGCCCGAAGAGGTGGAGCCCGAGAACTGCGTCAGGCCGGTCGAGAAATCGACCTTGAGCGGCAGGCCGGCGCTGTCGACCTGAACGCCGTCGATGATCACGTTGGAGAGCGAGGTCACGGTGACCGGCGTCGTGTTGGTGCCGGCCGGATTGAAGGTGAAATTGGCGCCAGGAGAACCGTTGCCGCCCGCCGCCGTGCCGCCGAATTGCTGCCAGCGCGCCTGCGTCGCGGTCGGAGTGGGCGTCGTGCTGCTGTCGACGCGGTAGAAGGCCTGCCAGGTGTTGGCGCCGACCTTGCCCCAGCGGACTTGCAGGTTCACTGGCGAGCCGTTCGGCGCATAGACGGTCTTCGCGCCGCCATCGACCGTCGTGTTGATGAAGGTCGCCTCGTCCTGATACTGGACGACGCCCGTCGCGGGGTTGAAGGTCGCGGGAGCCGCGCCGCCGCCCCAGATCTGGTCTGCCGGAGGCACCACCGCGCCCGGCGCCTGGCTCGCACCCGTGCTCGGCGTCGGCGGCAGGTTCGCCTGATAGTTGAAGTTCGAGGTCTGGAGAGCCGGCAGGTCCTTGGTGTTGATCTGGAGCACCTGCGGCTTCGAGCCCTGCAGCGCGCCCGTCACCGGATCGACGAGGATGCCTTCGAGATAATTGCCGGCGCCGTTGACGAGGTAGCCGTTATTGTCCTGCGCGAAGTCGCCGCGCCGGGTGTAGCGGTCGATGCCGGAGAAGGTCGGCTGGCCGCCGGCATTGCCGGTGCGCGACTGCACGACGAAGAAACCTTCGCCGTTGATCGCAAGGTTGGTGGAGATGCCGGTCTGCGAGATCGAGCCCTGCAGCAGCGTGGTGTTGCGGCCATAGGCGTTGACGGAGCCAGAAAGCTGCTGGGTCGGCGATGTCGACGGAATGAGGTCGACGAAGCTTGTGTCCACCCGCTTGAAGCCGACCGTCGTCGAGTTGGCGATGTTGCCGGAGATGTTCTGCAGCGCATAGGACTGCGACTGAAGACCGGAGACCGAAGTAGTCAGAGAATCAAAAACGCCCATAACGCGAACCCCTTACGCGACAGAAACTGGTGCAGAGGCGGTTACGCGAGACCTGGATGCCCGCTCTGCTTGGCAAGGGGTATTTCAACTGTCGTGCCAAGGCTGTATTTTATTATATTTCAATAAGTTATATGGTTATCGAGATGTTAAAATCGTGCCGTTGCGGCAGTTCTGGCAGGACAAAATCCGCTGCTGGGAAAATTTTGCCGCCTTCCCTGGAGCCCGCATCCACGCCGATCGGCGCCTCTCAGGCCTCGGGCGCATCCCGCTGGCTCTTCTGCGCCGTGATGAGCGTGCTCGCGAGTTCGGAGAGCTTCGGCTCACGCTCGACGAGGAAGGGCATCGGCCGGCAGACCGCGATGGCGGCGAGGCCGACCCGCGCGGTGAGGATGCCGTTGAGCACGCCTTCGCCGAGCTTTGCCGACAGGCGGGCGGCGATGCCGTGGCCAAGCACCTGGCTGAGGACGCCATCCGTCACCGCCATGCCGCCGGTGATGGCGAGATGAGTGAAGACCTTTCGGCCGAGCCGCAGGAAGCTGAGGAGACCGGGCCGTCCGCCATAGATTTCCGCGATGCGCCGCGTGAGCCGCACGGCCTGTGCGCCGGCGAACAGCACGTCGACGACCGCGCGGGGGCTGAGTGTGGTGATGAGCGACACGCGTTTCGATGCGGTGAGGATCGCATCCCGCACCGCAGCGTCGCGGGGCTTCAAGAGAACGCGTTCGGCGATGTTGAGAAGATCGGGCCCGTCGATGATCGCCTCGCTATGCGCTTCCATCTCGGCGCGCGAGGCGGCGCTTCTCACGTCGTTCTCGTAAAGCTGGTTCAGCCGCCGAACGAGGTCGCGCGCCTTATCGCGGTCATCAGCGATGATGGCGGCGCTGATCTCGGCGCGAAGATCGCTGAGGTCGTCGAGCCGCGCGAGCGCGCGCCATTCGCGGGTGAGCAGCACGATGAGCGCGATGAGCGCGACCAGCGCGACCGCCGCGCCGATCCAGCCGAGAGTCTCGCTCGCGTTGAAGAGGTTATCGATGAACTGCCAGCCATAGAGACCGACCCAGAGACTCGCGAGCACGCCGAGAGCCGATCTGAAGACGACGCCCCAGGTCAGCCGGCGACGCTTTTCGGTCATCGCCTCCGCCAGCGCTTCCGCCGGCGCATCAAGTTCGGCCGCCAGAAAGTCTGGATCGACGGTCAGCGCGGTGCGGGCATCGTCAGAAGGCCGCTCGCGCGGATCGAGGCGGAAAACGCGGGGGCCTTGGGGATCGGACCTGGTCTCGCTCATGTTGGGCCTATTTCAGCCTGTCGCCGATGAGGAATTGCAGCGCGCGATCGAGCCTGATCGACGGCATCATCCTGATGCGACCGTCACTCGAACGCTCCGGCACCGGCGACCGGAAGCGCAGTGCCTTGAAGGCGAAGGGCTGGCCGCCGGCAAAGACCGCCGCCGGATCGCTCGGCAGATCGCCTGGAAAGACAGCCGCCTCCGCGCTGCCGTCGAACACCTCGTCGCCAAGCCGCTCGCCTTCGAGCGGCACGCCCGCAATGCAGGCGACCGGCCCGTGCCCCCTGCCCGAGGCCGACATTTCCCGCGTCGCCCGCACGGAAGCCAGCGCGATCACATCCATCGATGCGCCGCTCACCTCGACCCGCGCCGCCGCCCGCCCGACGAGCATGCGCAAGACCGCCTCCAGCCTGTCATGGCTGGTGTGGTGGAGATGGTCCGCTTTGGTTGCCGCGAACAGCACCTTTTCGATGCGGGGCGAGAAGAGGCTCGTCAGAAGCGAATTCTGCCCGACCCTGAAGGCCTGCAGCACGTCCGCCATCGCATTTTCAAGATCGTTGAGCGCGGCTGGTCCGGCGCTGAGCGCGGTCAATGCGTCGACGAGCACAATCTGCCGGTCGAGCCGAGAGAAATGATCGCGGAAGAACGGCTTCACGATGTGGGTCTTGTAGGCCTCGTAGCGCCGCTCCATCATCGCGCCGATCGACCCAGGCCTGATCCCGTCGCCCTCGGCGAGCGCCAGCGGGGCGAAGGTCAGAGCGGGCGATCCCTCGAGATCGCCTGGCATTAAAAACCGTCCGGGCGGCAGGGCGGAGAGGGAGACGCGTTCGTCCTGGCAGGCGCGCAGATAGGCTGTGAAGGCCTCGGCGAGGCCGCGCACCTTGGCCTCATCAGCAGGGGCGTGCGGGTCGCAGACCGAGAGCGCCTCGAGATACGCGCTTGCAAGCTCCGCGCGCGGAGCTTTGCCGCACGCCTCGAGCGTCTCCTTTGACCAGCGCTCGTAGGACTTGCCGAGCAGGGAGAGGTCGAGCAGCCACTCGCCCGGATAGTCGACGATATCGATCGTCAGCGAGGAGCGGCCAGCGCCGAACCAGCCGCCATCGCGCTCGAACTCGATGACGAGCCGCAATTCCGAAATGCGCCGCGTCGATTCCGGCCAGTGACGGTCGGCGCCGGTCAGGGCGACGAGGTGATCTTCATAAGCAAAGCGCGGCACCGCGTCATCCGGCTGCGCTTCGAGATAGGCACGCCGGATGCGGCCCTCCGCCCCGGCGGCGAACACTGGAAGACGGCCGCCCGAGACGAGCGCGTGCACCAGCGCGGTGATGAACACCGTCTTGCCGGATCTCGCTAGGCCGGTGACGCCGAGCCGGATCGTCGGCCGCGTGAGACTCGAGACGTAGTCGACGACGCTGGATGTCGCTCGTCTCGCATCGCCTATGAGATCGAAGAGGAAGGGGTCAGGTGGAGGGCTCATTCGCCGCCAGAGTAGAGCATTTGCCTGGAAAGTCGAAACCGCGCGACGCACGATCGGGAACGATAGCCGGTCGGATCGATCACGATTTCGTCGATATCGATGAAAATGGCGGCATCAGTCCTCATCCACGCCGCCAAGCAGGCGCGGAGTGATGAATTGCCGTAGATTGCCGGACCCTGGCGCGACGTCGAGCCAGCTCGCGACCTTGACCTCGAACACGGCCAGCCCCGCGGTCGGATATTTGAGGTCGAGATGCGATGCTGCGGAAGGGTTGCTGCGCGCGCGATCGATCAGGGCTTCGGAAAGGTCCGCCATGCCCGGATTGTGGCCAACGAGCATCAGCGAGGCCGCCTCATCGGAAACGCCGCGCACCAGTTGCAGAAGGTCGTCCCAACTCGCGTCGTAGATGTCGTCTGTGAAACGCGCGGGAGGCGCTCCCAGCGTCTCGTTGACGAGCGCGAAAGTCTCGCGCGTGCGTCGCGCGGTCGAGACAAGCGTCGATTGAGGGATGAAGCCCTCCCGCTTCATGAACGCGCCGATCAGCGGCGCAGCTTCGCGGCCCCTGGCCGCAAGCGGCCGCTCATGGTCCGCGACGCCATCGGGCCACGCCGACTTGGCGTGCCGCAGCAGGTAAAGACGTCGCATCGCGCAGACCTCCAGGCCAGTCATGGTGCATTCCGGTCAAGGCATCAAACCAAGCTATGGGTCGGAATGAAAGAGTGATGTCCGGAGAAACACCGTTCAGCAGGGGCGGGTGATGGCTAGACGCAGAGGTCAGGCCTGTTTGGCCGGCGTACGGACGATGATCCCGTCGATCGCGTCGGAAACCTTGATCTGGCAGGAAAGACGCGAATTCGGCTTCGCCTCGAAAGCGAAGTCCAGCATATCCTCCTCCATGGCGGCAGGCTTGCCGACGATCCCCATCCACGCTTCGTCGATGTAGACGTGACACGTCGCGCAGGAGCATGCGCCGCCGCACTCAGCCTCGATGCCGGGAATGGAATGGCGGATCGCCGCCTCCATGACGGTGCTGCCGGTTTTCGCTTCGACCGGCCGCTCGGCCCCGCTGGCATCGATGAAGGTGATTTTTGGCATGGAGGTCGGTCATCCTGTGGAGAGAACGCTGTCGGCCAGCGCTGGCGCAACGCTGTTTAATGCCTAAAGCGCGGTTTGGCGAGAGGCCAATTGCGAGGCCGGGCGAGGCGCGAAGCCGCGTGCGCGGGATCGTCGGCAGCCCTTGCCGAGCCCCTTGCCGAGCCTCCGGGCGACCCTGCAAAACCGTCAGGAAACGCGACCGAGTCCGATGATGACGTCGTTCGCTTCATGGATCGTGCGGGCGAGTTCGGCGATCTCGCGTGACAGCGCCGCGTCGCCCATCGCGCTGCTTGCGTCATCCGCCATCAACGCTGTCTCGACGTTTTCGGCGGCCTTCGCGACGCTCCATGCGCCGACCGCCCGCGCCGAACCCTTCAAGGTGTGCACGAGGTCGCGCCGCTCGGCGAGGACGCCGCTCTTGAGGATGCGGTCCCGCAGCAAGATGGACTGCCGAACGAACAGGGCAAGAATTTCGCGCTCCAATTCACGGTCGCCGAGCGTCTGGCGCGCGAGGTGGACGAGGTCGATCGGCCGCTCGAAAGATGCGCTGTTCGTTGTCATCGGCAAACCTCGACTTCCTGTAAAACCAAGAGCCGAGCGTAGTTTAGCCGGGTTGACAGAACGCTAACGGCGTTAAGGTTGAGCCGCGTTAACGAAGTTTATTAAAAGTTAACGAACCTGTTTGCGCTTCAACCCCAACCCGCTATTGTAACCCGAACAGCGACAAATATGGCCAAAATGCGGTGATTTTTACCCATTTTGCCGTTAACGGTCCCGATCATCAGCGTTCTTCCGAGTAGGGCAAGTATCATATGGCAATCAAGTCCAACGCAACCGGCGCGGCCAAGATGGACGCGACAGAAGCTGCGCTTTCGGCAATCGAGGAAGCTTTGAATTTGTCGCCGTCGAGCGAGCGGCTTCAGACGGCTGCGCCATCAGCCCCGATCGAGAAGACCCAGAAGACGAGGCCCGACGCACCAAGGCAGCCTATCGCCGCCGAGGAGATGGACCCGCTGGAGGCCGCCGTGGCCGCTGCGCTCGCCACAGCGCCGGTGAGCGCTGCGCCGACAGGCAAGGCCGATACGGACGCAGCGCTTCTCAACGTCGCACCGCGCGCTTCGCAACCAGCGGCAAGCACGCCGCTGCAGCCTGAACGGCTGCAGACGGAGCGCAAGGCGGCCGAGCGCAAGTCGGAGACGTTCATTCCGCCGTCGCTGCCCGCCAATGACGACCGCCGCGAAATCGGCCCGCTGCTGCATTCTCTACAGGATCGAGCGCCGGGCTGGCCACTGGCGCTCGCCTTTATCCTGTCCTGCGTCTGGGTCGCAGCGAGCGGCTATTACGCCTGGAGCCGCTTCGGTAGCGCCATAAAGGCAGGCGCGGGCCTGTCCGACCTCCCGCTCGATGATGTGGCGGTCGCCACGCTAGCGATCCTCGGCCCGGTGCTGTTCTTCTTCGGCATGGCGGCGATCTTTCGCCGCACCTCCGAGCTTCGCCGCACCTCGCGCGCCATGGCCGAAATCGCGCTGCGCCTCGCAGAACCCGAGACGGTCGCGGCTGATGGCGTATTCACCCTTGGCCAGGCGATCCGCCGCGAGGTCAATTCGGTCGGCGACGGCATCGAGCGCGCGCTTGCAAGGGCGAGCGAGCTCGAAGTCATCGTCCACAACGAGGTTTCGGCGCTCGAACGCTCCTATTCCGACAACGAGCTGCGCATCCGGGCGCTCGTGGACGAACTCGTGACGCAGCGTGAAGCGATCAATTCCAATGCCGAGCAGGTGCGTCTCGCCATCATCGGCGCGCATGATCACCTGACAAGCGAGCTTGGCGCTGCCGGCCTGCGCATCAGCGACACGCTGCTCGACGCCGGCAACCGGGTCGCGTCCTCGCTCGACGAGAAACGCGACCAGATCGCCTCGGCGCTCGACGGTGCGGGTCACCAGCTCGTAGAGCAGATTTCGCAGCGCTCGGAAACGCTGATCAGTCGGCTCAACGAAACCGGCAACACGGTGAGCCATCAGATTTCCCAGACCGGCTCGAACGTCTCGGACTCGCTCGCCCGGTCCGGCCATGAACTCGTGAACGAAATCGCACAGCGCAGCGACACGGTCGCCCGCGAACTCGAAAGCGTCGGCGCGGTGCTGCGCTCCTCCTTCGAGGAGAGCGTCAACACCGTTGCGGCGACACTGGGCGACGCCGGCACCGCCGTCGTGCAGAAAATCTCGGACCATGCCACCGGCATGAACCAGAACCTGAAGGACATCGGCGAGCAACTCGTCGTCGACCTCAGCCTGCGCAGCTCGGAAATCACGGCCAAGATCGAGGAAACCGGCACGCAACTCGCAGAATCGCTGCTCGAGCGCAGCCAGGCCCTGGCGGACGGCATCGGCGAAACGCATCGTCGCTTCGACGAAACGATCAACATCCACGGCAGGGCGCTGCACGACAACCTCAGCGCCACCGGAGAGCGGGTCGGCGCTCTGCTCGGCGAGCATTCCGAGAAAGCAGGCGCAGCCTTCACCGCCCATGTCGATGCGCTCGACGCCAAGCTGCAGGCGACCGCCGAAGAGCTCAACCTGAAGCTCCAGGCGGCGACCGACGCCTCCTCGTCGAGCCTCACCGAATCCGCCAAGGAGATCGTCCTCTCGCTTGCCGAACAGGTCGGCCGGGTCAACGACGTGCTGCACGAGAACGCGCAGATCCTCGGCGGCAACATCCAGACGCACGCCAATGCGCTGTCGCAGGACCTCTCCGGCTTCGATCGTGCCCTGCAGGACAAGATCGAGACGATCAGCGAGGCGATCGGCGTCAATGCCCGCGTGCTGACCGACACGGTCCATGCGCATGTCTCGACGCTCGACCGCCATGCAACCGACTTCGATCGCTCGCTCGGCAACCAGATCGCGCTCATCACCGCCTCGCTCGATACGACGAGCAAGGATATCGGCAGCGTGATCACCGGCCACACGACCGCCATCGCCACGCAGGTCGCCGGCATCGACGCGGCGCTGTCCGGCCAGATCGACACGCTGAACGACGCGTTCAACGTCAACGCCGAGAAGATCGGCGTGAGCATCAAGGCGCAGGTCGATGCGGTCGAGGGCCGTCTCGTCGGCTTCGACGACAGCCTGAAGCTGCGCGGCGCGGAGATCACCTCCCGCCTCGAGGACCAGCAGCGACGCTTCGCCAACGCGTTCGACGAGCACGCCAACGCCATATCCGGCCATACCGAGACCTTCGTCCAGGTGCTTGAGGCGGGCAACCGGACGCTCGCCGACACGCTCGACAGCCATGCCCGCAGCATCGTCAGCAGCACGGACGATATCGCCGCCCGGCTCGAAAGCCGCAACGCGGCGTTGGCGAACGCCTTCGATGGCCATATCGAGGCGCTGGTCGGTCATAATCACCGCCTGACCGCCGCCCTCGACGAAAAGCAGCAGGCGCTCATCGGCGAAGGCGACCGTATCGCCGCCGCGCTCGCCAGCCATGTCGGCGACATCGAGCAGCGCACCGAATCCCGCACGGCCCAGCTGGCGGACACGGTCACCGGGTTGCTCGGCAAGATCGACAGCGGTCTCGACGCCCGTGCGAGAGCGCTCAACTCGACCATCGCAGGACGCACGCTCGAACTCTCGAAAGTGCTCGGCGATGGCGGGCGCGAACTGACGACAGCGATGGAAACGAAGGCGCGCGAGATCGACGAGATCATCACCGCCCGCTCTTCCGCCATGACGGAGACGCTTTCGGCCAAGGCTGATGAGATCAATCAGACGCTCGGCGGCAAGGCGACTGAAATCGCCTCGACGCTCGACGACCGCATCGGCCAGTTCGAGAGCCGCGTCGTCAACCGTCTCGACACCGTCACCGCCGATCTCGAGACGCGCGGCGCATCCGTGTCGCAAAGGCTGACGGACCAGATCGAGTCAGTCGCCCTCGATCTCGAGGCGCGCGGAGCGACGATCTCGGAGAAACTCACCGGCCGGATCGACAGCGCGACGGAGAATCTCACCGCGAAGGCGAGCGCAGTCGACGAATCCCTCCGCTCACGCGCCATCGAACTCGACAAGGCGCTCAACAGCCTGTCGAGCCAGATTTCCGCAACTCTCAATGGCCGGGTGGAGGACATTACGGCGGCACTCGGCTCGCGTTCGTCCGAGATCGCGCAGCTGTTCGACGACCGCAGCAACTCCCTCGTCGTGGCGCTCGATTCGCGCGGCGAGGAAATCACCCAGAAGATCGCGAGCGTCGGCCAGGATGTCGTCTCGGCGCTGGAAGGCCGGGGCCAGGACATCTCCGCCCGCCTCCTCACGGCGACGAGCAACCTCGAGACATCGATCGGCGAAAGCGCCGAGAAGTCGATCGCGGACCTCTCCGGCGCCATCTCCCGCATCGGCTCGGAGACGAGCACGCTGCAATCGACGCTGAGCAAGAGCGCGGAGCGCACCGTCTTGGGCCTCGTTGCCGCTTCCGACCGCGTCAAGAGCGAGGCCGAAGCGCTCTACGAGACGATCGGTGCCAACGCCGAACGGGCGCTCTCCACCCTCGCCAGCACGAACGAGGCGTTGAAGACCGACACGGCCTCGGTGCTGGAGCGCCTCGCGCACACCAACGAAAGCCTCCAGGCGCTCGTCGCCGACGCCACGTCCAACCTCTCGGAGGTCGAGGCGAACATCTCGGGCCGCGTCAAGACGCTCGAGGACATGATGCGGACGATGCTCAGCCAGGCCGGCAGCACCTCGACCCGCGTCACCAGCCAGATCGAATCGCTGAAGGCGATCTCCGGCACGGTTCTCGCCGAGGCGAGCGACATAGCCGCCAGCCTCGAGAGCCGCACCACTGCCATCAGCGAGGCGACGAAGGCGATGGCCGACGCGCATGGCGTCGTCGACCGTACCCTCTCTGAAAAGCAGAAGGCGCTGGAGGTGATGCTGCACGCCGTCGGCGACCGCGCGGAGGACCTCGACTCGATCGTCCGCTCCTTCACCGCCCTTGTCGACGACAGCCTGCGCAATGCCGAGGCTCGCGCCCGCCAGATCGGCTCCGTGCTGTCCGAAAACGCCCAGTCGACGACCGAGGCGCTCGGAGCGCAGTTCGAGACGATCCGCAACGAAACCGGCAAGGAGCGCGAACGCACCGCATCGGCGCTGCGCAAGGCCTACGAGCAGGCGATCGGCGAGATGCAGGACGTCTTCTCCAAGCTGACGGGGCGGTTCGAGCAGAGCGCCAGCCAGTTGAAGGCGGTCTCGGCGGATATCTCGCGCGATCTCGAGGCGACCCGTGCCGATCTCCACCGCACCTCGACGGACTTGCCGCGCGAGGCGAAGGAAGCGACCGCGGCTGTCAGGCGCGTGGTGGCCGATCAGGTGAAAGCGTTGGCAGAACTCAACGAAATCGTCGGCAAGACAGGCAGGGGCCTTGATGTTGGCGAGCCGCGCCCAGCGGCAGTGCGCCCTCAGCCCGCGCCGCAGCCGGAGCCGCGCCGCGTCTCGATGCGGCAGGAAGCCGACGCTCCTGCGCCCGTTCGCGCGGAGCCCGCCGGCCAGCGCGGCGCATGGCTGTCGGAACTGCTCTCGCGCGCCTCGCATGACGAGACCCCTGCCCCGGCGCCGGTCCAGCCTGCCCGCGCGCCGCAATCGCTCGACACGCTCTCGGTCGATATCGCCCGGATGATCGACCACGAAGCCGTCGTCGATCTTTGGGATCGATATCGCGCCGGCGAGCAGAACATCTTCAGCCGCCGCCTCTACACGCTGAAGGGTCAGCAGACCTTCGACGAAATCCGCCGTCGCTATCGCCGCGATGCCGATTTTGCCGCCTCGGTCGACCGCTATGTCGACCAGTTCGAGACGCTGCTGGCCGACATCTCGGATAACGGACATGACGACAGGGCGGCGAAAAACACGCTCACCTCGGACAACGGCAAGGTCTACACCATGCTGGCGCACGCTTCGGGACGGTTCGAATAGGCGCAGACGACGACGGCCGAAATAAAAAAGCCCGGGCGATTTGCGCAATCGCCCGGGCTTTGTCGTTTGAGACGTCGACCTACTCCATCACCGCGGCTTTCAAGATGCAGACCATCGTTGCATGGGCATTGCTCTTCGAGGCGTTGCGCACGACATGCGGCCGATCGCAGCGATAACGCAGCGTTTCACCCGCCATGACGCGCTCGGTCTGCCCGCCGACCTCGACCTCGAGTTCGCCCTCGATCACCGAAAGACACTCGATCGAACCGCGCTGATGCGGGTCGGAGATGAGCACGCCGCCGGGCTCGGCCTTCACGTCGTACCATTGCAGCCATTCCACCGTCTTCAGCCAGCCGATGATGGCAAGCCTGAACTTGCCGTCCTGCGAGACGAGGATCGGCGTGTCGGCGCGCGTCGATTTCTCGACGAAGGGCATGTCGTCGGACTGGACGAGGAAGCGCTCGATCGAGACGTCGAGAGCCTGCGACAACCGCCAGATCGTCGCAAGCGTCGGGTTGGTCTCGTTGCGCTCGATCTGGCTGATGATCGATTTGGCGACGCCTGATTGCTCCGCAAGCTCCGAAAGCGAGAGATTATAGGTCTTGCGCAGGTGCTGGATCGTCTTGCCGAGCTGGCCAGACAGCGCCAGCGCGCCGCTCTCCATCTCCTTGGTCTTTTCCTTTACCGGCGCGGCCATGATTTGATTGGTTCCTTGAAACGGAAATACGTTTGATTTAGCGGACAATGCAGCAAGCATCGTCGCAGGGCAAGACAACCAACAAGGGACCAAACGATGCAGCAGGCTTGCGCCCTTGCATCGTCACTGATGGATTTGCGCTACCACCAGGCGTGAAAGTGATGCGTCGGGCCGTGCCCGTGGCCGATCGAAAGGCGATCCGCCGCCTCTATCGCCTTCGTGACATAGAGCTTGGCGTCGCCGATCGCGGTTTCAAGGGAAGCGCCCTTGGCGAGCCCGGCAGCGATGGCGGCAGAGAGCGTGCAGCCCGTGCCATGCGTATTGGATGTCGCGACGCGAACCGATTGGAAGCGGCGCACACCCTCGGCCGATACCAGCACGTCGGTGCTTGTCGGGCCGACGCCATGCCCGCCCTTGACGAGCACGGCTTCCGGCCCGAGCCGAAGCAGCGCCCGCGCCTGATCGACCATCGCCTCATCGCTCGCAGCGATGGGCGCTCCAAGCAGCGCCGCAGCCTCCGGCAGGTTCGGCGTGATGAGACGGGCGAGCGGGATCAGCCTGTCCCTCAGGCTCGACACGGCATCGCGGTCGATGAGCGCATCGCCGCTGGTCGCGACCATTACCGGGTCGAGCACGACGTTGCGCGCGCCGAACTCGCCGAGCCCAGCAGCGACCGTTTCGATGATAGCTGCGTTCGACAACATGCCGATCTTGACCGCGCCGACGCTCATATCGGTGAACACGCTTCGCATCTGCTCCAGAACAAATGGAGGCGGCACATCGAACACGCCTTGCACCCCTTGTGTGTTCTGAGCCGTGAGCGCCGTGAGGACGCTCGCGCCATAGACGCCATTGGCCGAAAAGCTTTTCAGATCGGCCTGTATCCCTGCCCCGCCGCCGCTGTCGGAGCCGGCGATGGTCAGGGCAATCATGGTCTGTGGCATCGGTCGGGCTCCGGGGCGCTGGCAAAAATGGCTGTCGAAATCAGATGGGGCGCGAGGGAGCGGCGGCTTTCTCGCGCTTGCGCTTGATGCCGAGCTGATGCTCACGAAGGATCACGAACAGCCCTGCGGCGATGACGATCGAAGCGCCGATCATCAGCGCCTCGTCCGGCGTCTCGGCGAACAGGACCCAGCCAATGATCAGCGCCCAGACCAGATTGAGGTAGTCGAACGGCGCGATGACGGATGGTTCGGCGTGGCGGTAGCTTTCGGTGAGCGTGATCTGGCCGATCCCGCCAAACACCCCGATCATGATCATGAGGCCTGCCTCGAGCCCCGTGGGCATCAGCCAGCGATACCGCACGTCGAAGAAGCCGAGCAGGATGGTCAGCGCGCCGAAGACCGATGTCAGCGCCGAGAAATACAGCACGATCGTGCCGGTCTTTTCGGTGGCGGTGAGCTTGCGCACCTCGATCATCGCGAAGGATGTGCACAAGGCGGCCATCAGCCCGCAGGCCGCGCCGAAGCTCGCACCCTCTGCTGGCGGTGCCGAAGCCTGCAAGAAGCTCAGATGCGGCCAGAGCATCACCGCGACGCCGATCATTCCGACGCCGACCGCGCTCCAGCGGTAGACGCCGACCGTTTCCTTCAGCACGAGGGCGGCGAGCATCACGGTGATGAGCGGAACGATGTAGTTGATCGCGGTCGCATCCGGCAGCGGCAGAAGCGATAGCGCCGCGAAACCGAAAAACATGCCGAACGACCCGACGAGGCCGCGCTGGATGTGCCCCATTCGATTGTTGGTAAGCGTCGCGCCCTTGAGCTTGCCGCGCCAGGCGAGCCAGGCGACCACGGTCCACATGGCGAGGAACGAGCGGAAGAACACCACCTCGCCGACCGGGTAGATCGTTTCACCTGGATGGCTCGTGCCGAGCCATTTCACGCTCGCCGACATCATGGTGAAAGAAAGCCCCGAAAGGACCTTGAAAAAAATGCCGAGAAAAGGATTCACGAGAAAAGGGCTGCGCTGAGGGATCGAACGGCGATGCCCTCTCGACACTAGATAGTTGCCCGGCATTTGAAAAGAAATTTGCGGCCGGTGGCGGCGCTGGGTGCGCCGAACCACCTCGTCTGCCCCGATTTTGGCCCGCTGTCACAAAAATGAGACCGGAATCTGGCTTTAACGACGAGATAAAGACAGGTCAGGATCGCCCGCAGTGACAGATGAACCCGAAACGAGACGTATTCGCGCGATGTTCATCTCCGATGTCCATCTCGGCACCAAGGGCGCGCAGGCCGCGATGCTCCTCGATTTCCTGCGCTACCATGATGCCGATACGATCTTCCTCGTCGGCGACATCATCGATGGCTGGAAACTCAAGAGCGGCTGGTATTTCCCGCAGGCGCACAACGACGTGGTGCAGAAGCTTCTGCGCAAGGCGCGCAAGGGCGCACGCGTCATCTACGTGCCCGGCAATCATGACGAATTCTTCCGTGAGTTCCTCGGCCTCACCTTCGGCGGCGTCGAGGTCTACGACACGGCGATCCATGAGACCGCCGACGGGAAGCAGTATCTGATCATCCATGGCGACTATTTCGATGTCGTGGTGCGGCACGCCAAATGGCTCGCCTTCCTTGGCGACTGGGCCTACACCTTCGCGCTCGGCATCAACACCTATCTCAACATCGTGCGTCGCAAGCTTGGCCTCACCTACTGGTCGCTGTCGGCCTGGGCCAAGCTCAAAGTGAAGAACGCGGTCAACTTCATCGGCAAGTTCGAGGAGACTCTGGCCGCCGAGGCGAAGCGCCACAAGGTGGACGGGGTGATCTGCGGCCATATTCATCACGCGGCCCAGCGCGACATCGACGGCGTCAAATACCTCAACACCGGTGACTGGGTCGAATCCTGCACGGCGATCGTGGAAAACTACGACGGTACGATGGAGATCATCCGCTGGGCCGACGTGGTCTCGGCACGTGAGACGAACTCCAGCTCCCGCAAGGCCACGTCGCAGCCGCAGCTCGCCCGCAAGGCTGCCTGAACCAAGGATCGAGCGGCGCATCGGCGTTCCCGTTGCGAAAGAACGAAAGTGGACCGATGAAGATCCTGATTGCGACCGATGCCTGGCATCCGCAAATCAACGGGGTGGTGCGCTCGCTGCAGCAGATGGCGGACGAACTCGAGAAGATCGGCGTCACGGTGGCGTTTCTCACGCCCCAGATGTTCAAGACCGTGCCGATGCCGACCTATCCTGAAATCCGGCTTTCGCTCGCCTCGCAGATGGCGATCGCGAGGCACGTCAGGCAGTTCGCGCCCGACTACATCCATGTCGCGACGGAAGGCCCGATCGGCTTTCAGGTGCGGCGCTATTGTCTCAATGCAGGCCGCGCCTTCACCACGAGCTACCATACCCGCTTTCCCGAATATATTTCGGCGCGCTTCCCCATCCCCGAGCGCATGAGCTATGCGGTTCTGCGCTGGTTTCACAATGCCGGCCACGGCGTGATGGTGACGACCGCCAGCATGCGGGCCGAACTCGCGGCGCGCGGCTTCAAGAACATCCTGCCCTGGTCTCGCGGCGTCGATGCCGACTTGTTCCGGCCCCGTCCGGCCGAGGAGTTGCGACTGCCCGAATTCGAGGGCCTCGCAAAACCGTTCTTTCTTTATGTCGGCCGGGTCGCGGTTGAAAAGAACCTCGAAGCGTTCCTGACGCTCGACCTGCCCGGCACGAAACTGGTCGTCGGCGACGGCCCGCACAAGGCCGCGCTCGAGCAGCGCTTCGCCGATGCACGCTTCCTCGGCGTGAGGGTCGGCGAGGATCTGGCGAGGGTCTACGCCGCTTCCGACGTCTTCGTCTTTCCGAGCTTGACCGATACGTTCGGCATCGTGCTGTTGGAAGCGCTGGCGGCCGGCGTGCCTGTGGCGGCTTTCCCGGTCACCGGCCCCAAAGACGCCCTCGGCGACAGCGACATCGCCGTGCTCGACACGGATCTGCGCAAGGCGGCCCTCGCCGCGCTCAACATTCCTCGCGAGCGCTGCCGCGCCTTCGCGCTTGGCAAGACCTGGGCGGAAAGCGCGCGGCAGTTTTTGAAGAACGCCTCTCTGGCCGCATCTCTTGCGACGCATGAGCTTCCGATCGAGGCGGCGATCGACAATGGCGTGATCGAGCCCGTCCTGCCGGCGCAGCCGAAAACGCTCGAAAGCGCAGTCAGCGAAGAAACGCCCGCCGAGCGCGACCGGCGCGCCGGCCGCAAGGTCGAACGCACCGCGGCAATGGCGCTCGACGCCTGATCAGGTGAAAAGCGACAGCTTCTTGTTGAGCTCGGCCTCGTCGAGCGCTTCGAGTTGGCTCATTCGCTCTGCCGGGATTTGATAGGCCGGCTCTGGCTTCTGCGAGACGTCCGGCAGGAGTACGACATTGGCGCTGAGGGCAGGCGCAGGCGCGGTATCGAGCGGTTCGAGCGTGTCGGTGATGTCCTGTTCGCTCAGCGCCGCCCCGGTGCTTGGCGGCGGTGCCGCTGCGCTCGAATCATCGCTGAAGAAAACCTCGTTGTCGCTGAGGAATTCGTCGGTGAGCAGATTTTGATTCTGGTTTTCCGCCGCGAACGTCGTGAAGGCGTCGACGAACTGGCCCGACACTTCGCCCTTCTGCTCGTTGACCCATTCGAGAGCGAAATCGACATCGTTCTGGGCAAGCGAGGTGTCGCCACCCTCGAACGGACTTGCGGGGTCGATCTGCGGCAGCGCCTCTGGCGGCAGATCGGAAATCTGGAAACCTTCCACACCCTGGAGGATGTTGATCATCTTGTGGATGCGGTTTTCGAGAAAGCGCATCGTCTCGATGACCTTGTGCGTACGCTGCGCCGTCAAATCCTGGAACGAGCACGCAAGGTAGATGTTGGTCGCCCGCGCATCGACCGCATCGCAGGTCTCGACGGCAAGCCCGCCTTCGCGCAGCGTCCAGGCGATCTCCTGTATCTGTTCGGCTGCTTCGAGAATTTCCGATGTCGCCTGCTCGGTGGAGCGGACGATCGCATCGAGCTCGCCGGAGACGAGGTCAATGTGCTTTGGATCGTGGTCCTGCGAACCGACCGCGGCGACCTCCGTGTGGGTATCCGCGATGCGGCGCGCCATTTCGATCAGGTCCTGCCGAAGCACGGCGATGGCCGGATCGGCGGTCTTTTCGGGCGTGGGCTGAGGCAGCGAGCGAGCGACGTTTTCAGCGACCGTTTCGACGAGCGAAACCTGCATCCGCTCGATCGCGCCGAGCACCTGCTGCGTGTCGGCATGGCGGTTGCGCCGCTGGTATTCGGAGAGGAACCAACGCCCGCGCTCCGTCTCGACAACAGCCGCCTCGATGGTTTCGTAATCGATCGAGCTGTATTGCACACTAGGCAGTTGGGTCATGGGTGCGCGCGTATCGTTCAGGGGCAGGACAGGCTGGCGGATCAGAATCCACGAGGCCGACGCATGGCTGGTTAACCGCCGAAACGATAGGTCAGGAAGTCTTAAAGGACCGTTTCATTAACCGCATTCCGAGATTTAAAGCCGATGGAACAACCCGCCATCGTCGCGGCTTTCATCTGCGCATGCCTGAACGGATGGAAGCCGATGCAACCGCTGCAATTTGGCGTCACCCGGCTAAAAAAAGCCAGGTTCGGTCGATCCTTTGGCGAATAACGCATCGAGCCCGTTGCGCGGCCAGCGTCGCTCCCCATACTCTGCCTGCGGGCGCACCGTCTTCCACGACGCCTCGCCTGCGAAAGACCAGTTTTAGATGACGAACCTGCCAACAGCCATCCATGACCGACAGGGAGACGTGCTGCGCATCGTCTTTGGCGGACTCTGGGTCGCGGACGGCGCGCGCCCTGCGGAGCAAGCGGCCGACAAGGCGATGGAAGGGCTCGACAGCATCAAGTCGGCGAAGCTCGACATGAGCAGCGTCGAGAAGCTCGACACGATGGGCGCATGGCTCGTCGCACGCATCAAGCACGAACTCGAGCAGCGCAAGGTGAGCGTAACCGTCGAAGGCGCACGCGAAGAATACATGCTGTTGCTGAACGAGATCATCTGCGACGGCTGCGATCCGCATGTCAGGCAAAAAAACCCGGGCGTCGTCGATTATCTCGCCGAGGTCGGCATGGCGGTCGCGCGCAGCGGCAGCGATCTCGTGCGCGGCACCGCCTTCCTCGGCGATTTCGTGATTTCGCTCGGCAGGGTCATCCTCAATCCTCGCCGCTTCCGCCTGACCTCCGTCGTCAATCAGGTGGAGAAGATGGCGTTCCGCGGCGCGCCGATCATCATTCTGATTTCACTGCTCGTCGGCGCGATCATCGCGCAGCAGAGCCTGTTCCAGTTGCAGGCCTATGGCACCAGCGCCTTCGTCGCCGACCTGCTGGGCATCCTCATCCTGCGCGAGCTTGCCGTTCTGTTGACCGCCATCATGATGGCGGGCCGCTCTGGCTCCAGCATCACCGCCGAGATCGGTTCGATGAAGATGCGCGAGGAGATCGACGCGCTTCGCACCATGGGCCTCGATCCGGTCGAAGTCCTCGTCATCCCGCGCGTTCTGGGCCTCGTCATCTCGATGCCTATATTGACGTTCATCAGCGCCATGTCGGGATTGTTCGGCGGCGGGCTGGTCGCCTGGATCTATGGCAGCGTGACGCCGGACATCTTCTTGTCGAGGCTGCAGGCCGCCATCGGCCTCAACACCTTCCTCGTCGGCATGATCAAGGCGCCGTTCATGGCGCTGGTGATCGGTCTCATCGCCTGCGTCGAGGGTCTCGCGGTCAAGGGCTCCGCCGAGTCGCTCGGCGCGCAGACGACGGATTCGGTGGTCAAATCCATTTTCATGGTGATCGTCGTCGACGGGCTGTTCGCAATGTTCTTCGCAGCGATCCACTACTAGACGATGAGCGAGCCAGACATGCCTTCCGCTTCGATGATCGACGCCCCCGGCAAAGGCGCAGCCGCGCCCGGAGACGTTCATGTCAGTGCGAATGGCGGTGGCGAGCACATCGACGAACGTCATGGCGAGGTCATCATCCGCGTGCGCGATCTGTCCGTCGGTTTCGGCGACCGCACCATCAACAAGGATCTCAATCTCGACGTCTACCGCGGCGAGATTCTCGGCGTTGTGGGTGCATCCGGCACCGGCAAATCGGTGCTGCTGCGCACGATCATCGGCCTCGTGCCGAAACGCGCGGGCTCGATCGAGGTGTTCGGGCAGGATTTCGCCAAGCTCAACGAGGAGCAGCGCCGCATGGTGGAGCGCCGCTGGGGCATCCTCTTCCAGCAAGGCGCGCTGTTTTCGGCCTTGACGGTCAAGCAGAACATCCAGCTCCCGATGCGTGAATATCTCGACATGTCGGATCGGCTGCTCGACGAACTGGCGATCCTGAAGATCGAGATGGTGGGCCTGAAGCCGGAGGCCGCCGAAAAGTTTCCCTCCGAGCTCTCGGGCGGCATGATCAAGCGCGCAGCTCTCGCCCGCGCGCTCGCGCTCGACCCTGAAATCGTGTTCCTTGACGAGCCCACCTCCGGTCTCGATCCGATCAGCGCCGGCGAATTCGACGAACTGATCGCCACCCTGCAGAAAACTTTAGGGCTCACCGTTTTTATGGTAACGCACGACCTCGACAGTCTGAAATCCGTATGCGATCGAATCGCCGCCATCGGTGAAGGCAAGGTGTTGGAAACCGGACCGATGGAGACAATGATGGCCTCGAACCATCCATGGCTGCGGTCCTACTTCCACGGCGCACGCAGCTTCAAAGGTGTGCGCTCGTCTCGTGAACCGCGCGACGGGAACGCCCCCGCTTCTATCGGGAGCGCCTGAGCTTCATGGAAAATCGTGCCAATTACGCGCTTGTCGGTCTGTTCACGCTTGGCGTCATTGCCTCCGTGTTCGCCTTCGTCTGGTGGTTTCGCGTCTCCAACCAGGCAGGCGAGCGCGCCGAATACCGGCTGATCTTCACTGGTTCCGTCTCCGGCCTCGGCAAGGGCGGCATCGTCAAGTTCAACGGCATCAGGGTTGGTGACGTCACGGAGATCGAGTTCGTCAAGGATGATCCGAGCCGCGTCTCCGCCATCATCAAGATCGACCCGAAGACGCCGGTGCGCAGCGACACCCGCGCCCGTCTCGAATATCAGGGCCTGACCGGCGTCGCCTCCATCGCGCTCACCGGCGGCAAGAGCGACGCTGCGCCGCTGAAGACCCCCGACGGCAAGGGTATTTCGACGATCTACGCCGAACGCTCCGATTTCCAAGACCTGCTGGAGACGGCGCAGCGGCTCTCCGGCAAGGCGGATTCGATTCTCAACAACGTCGACGCCCTGCTGAAGGACAATCAGGGCCAGATCGGCGATACGATCAAGAACATCCAGGTGTTCTCGAAAGCGCTCGCCGACAACTCGCCCAACGTCTCGGCCTTCCTCGGCGCGGTCGGCGACATGTCGCAGCGCATCTCCGCTCTCTCGCTCAAGCTCGAGAAGCTGTCGAGCGACGCAGATGACCTGCTGCGCGCGGTCGATCCGGCCAGCATCAACCGCACGGTCAGCAACATCGAGACCTTCACGCAGACGATCGCCGAGAACAAGGCCAACATCAACGGCATCCTCTCCGATGCTGCGACGCTGGCAAAACGTCTCAACCAGACCACCGGGACGCTCGACCTCGCGCTTAATTCATTCACCGATCTGACGAAGGCGATCGACGCGCAGCGCATCAACCGCTCGATCGAGGGCATCTCCAAACTGTCCGATACGCTCGGCGCACGCGCCGGCGACGTCGATACGGTGCTGCGCAACGCCGCCGCTGTTTCGAACAAGCTGACGGGCACCGTCGACAAGGTCGACCGCGTGCTGGTCGCGGCGGAAAATTTCCTCGGCATCGAGGGCGGCGCCAACGGCCTCACCAAGAACATGTTCAGCGAGATCACCGAAGCCGCGAAGGCGTTTCGCACGCTCTCTCTTAACCTCGACAAGCGGACGGCCGAGATCACGGCGGGCTTCAACAAGCTTTCCGGTCCCGGCCTTCGCGACATTCAGGGCTTGGCGACCGATACGCGCCGCACCGTCAACGAGGCGAACCGCACGGTGCGCAGCCTCGGCCGCGACCCGAGCCAGCTTCTGTTCGGCGGTCAATCCTCCGTGCCGGAATACAGCGGGAGCCGTTAGTGTCTGATCGTAACGAAACGTCACGTCGTCGCTTCATGGCGGGCCTATTCATAACAGCCGCCGGGCTAGCGGTGTCGGCCTGCGGCACGCCGCCCTCACCGACCTTCGACCTATCGGCCGCACGCGACATCCCGCCCCGCAAGCGCGGCGGTCTCAGCGGCCAGTTGATCGTCTACGAGCCCGTCACGCTCGCCGTCTATGACAGTGACCGCCTCGTCGTCAAAGGCCGGACGCAGGGTCTGACCTACCTGCCGGGCGCGCAATGGGCAGACCGGCTGCCGCGCCTCGTCCAGACGAGGATGATCCAGAGTTTCGAGAACGCCAACCGCTTCAAGAGCGTCGGCCGGCCCGGCGATCAGATCAGCGCGACGATGGTGCTCAACACCGAAATCCGCGCCTTCCAGATCGAGGAGGAAACGCGCGAGGCGCTGGTGGAGATTTCCGCCAAGGTGATCGGCCAGGGGTCCGGCCAAATACAGCGCGCGCAGCTTTTCACGGTGCGGATCCCGGTCACTTCGATCGATGCAGGCGGCGCGACCACGGCGCTCGACGAGGCGCTTCGCCAGGCGCTGGCGCAGATCGTGGGCTGGACGGCGCGATAGCTGGCTCTCGGGAGGCGGCCGTTGCGCTAGAGCTTGCCGCCGACGAGATAAATTGTCCCGAGAACGATTGCAGCGGCTGCGGCCAAGCAGCCGGCAGCGCGCATTGGCAGCGCCGGTGCGATGACCGCCTCGCGTTCATCGACATAATCCGCCGCAGGCTTCCGGCCGGTAACCATGGCGTGGATCAGCGGGTCCTTGCGCACAAGCCAGTAGCAGAGATTGGCCGTGACGTGCACTGCGATGAAGGCGAGCAGATAATTGAAGCCGCGTACATGCCAGGAGCCGACTTTCTTGGCGGTGTCGTCGGAGATCAGAACCTGCAGCGGCCCGGCATTGATGTCGTTGTGATCGAGCAGGAACAGGCCGAGCGTCGCCTGCGTGGCAAGAGCGAGGAACAGCAGGATGATCATCCATGTCCCTATCGGGTTATGACCGAGATAATGCGCCTTGCCGCCGCGCAGGAGATCGAGGCCGTAGGACAGCGCCGCTCCCGGCCAACGGATAAAGGACGAAAATCGCGAAGTCGACGAGCCAAACACGCCCCAGAGCAGGCGGAAGACGAGCAGGATGAGGATCGCATAGCCGTTAAAGGCGTGCCAGCGCATCGAAAAATCGCCAACCGCCTCCGAGAAGCGAAAACTCAGCCAGGCATCGAGGATGAGGAAGACGAGCCCCCAGTGAAACAGCCGCGTCGGCAGGTCCCAGGCCACCACCTTGGCAGACCGACTTGCGGCCGGGCTACCACCAGGCTGCCAGGCCGTCGCGCCGTCGATCCGCGAAGACGGGTTGGGGGAAGACGTCAATTCCGATCAGCCCGGCTTGCGGTAGACCTTGTGACAGGCTCCGCAATTCGAAAGCACCTTGGGGATTTCAGCCTTGAAGCTCGCCTCGTCCTTGATCGCTGCGAGCGCGGCGGTAGCGTCCGCGCCGATCTTCGTGAAGCCGGCCGTGAACTTCGCCTTGTCTTCCCAGATCACGGGAAGCGCTTCGGTCTTCTCGCCGGTCTTCGAATCATCGGGGAACAGATTGGGCAGCTTTTTCGAGCCATCGACGATCGCGTTGAGCAGTTTCTGCGTCTCGGCAAGATTGAACGGGGCCTGGCCGCGCAGCGCGCCGCCGACTGGCTTTGCCGCATCGCCCCAGCCGCCAAGGATGGTCTGCCGTTCCTTGATCACCGCGACGTTCTGCGCGTAAGCCGCGCCGGCGATCGCCAGCGCCATCGTCACGCCAATGGCCAATTTGATCTTCATGTGCCCTCCGCCCTTCGTTGCAAATCATGCTTCGATTGAAGCTTCACTTTTGGAATAGACCACAGCGCTCGGCCCGCACCAATCTCAATTTCGTGAACAGGATTGAATGAGATCCCAGATGCGCTGCGGCGTGGCTGGCAGGTCGATATGCGCCACGCCATAGGCTCGGTGGAGCGCATCGCAGACCGCATTCATCACCGCCGGCGTCGAACCGATCGACCCTGCCTCGCCCGCGCCCTTGATGCCGAGCGGGTTGGTCGTCGAAGGCACGTTGCGCGTCTCGAAATGGAAAAGCGGCAGATTGTCGGCGCGCGGCATGCCGTAATCCATGAAGCTCGCCGTCAGGAGCTGCCCGTCCTCGTCATAAACGGTGCGCTCGTGGAGCGCCTGGCCCACCCCCTGAGCGACGCCGCCATGCACTTGGCCCGCGAGAAGGATCGGATTGACGCTCGTGCCGAAGTCATCGCAGATGTGGTAGCGGTCGATATGGACCATGCCGGTGTCTGGATCGATCTCGATCTCGACGACATGCGTGCCGTTCGGGTAGGTGGCGTTCGGCGGCACGAATTCGCCGACGGAGGTCAGCGCCTCGTCAGTCGCCTTGGGCAGCTTTGCGATTTCGGCGAAGGTCAATTCCCTGTCCGTGCCGGCGATGCGTACCGCGCCGCCGACGATTTCAAGGTCCTGCACGCCGGCTTCGAGTTCGTCGGCCGCCAGAGCCTTCAGCTTCTCCGCCATGTTCGTGGCCGAAACATAGGCCGATACGCCGCCGACCGGGATCGAGCGCGAGCCGCCGGTGCCGTTGCCGGTCGCGACCTTCTGCGTGTCGCCCTGCACGACGCGGATCATCGATGGCGGCAGGTCCAGCACTGAGCTTGCGAACTGGGCGTAGGCGGTCGCGTGCCCCTGCCCGTTCGACTGGGTGCCGGAATAGAGCGTGACGCCGCCATCGCCATCGAGATGCATGGTGACGGCCTCGCCCGAACCCCAGGCCGTACATTCGATGTAGGAGGCAATGCCGAGGCCGCGCAGCTTGCCAGCCTTGCGGGAGACCTTGGCTCGCGCCTCGAAGCCCGACGCATCCGAGACTTCGAGCGCGCGGGTGAGGTGCCCCTCGAACTCGCCGACATCGTAGACCCGGTCGCCGATCGGCGTCTTGTAGGGCATGGCTGACGGCTTGATGAAGTTGATCGCGCGCAGGCGCTCGGGCTTCATGCCGATCTGCCGCGCCGCGTAATCCACGAGGCGCTCGAGCGTGAAGGACGCTTCTGGACGGCCCGCGCCGCGATAGGCGTCCGTCGGCACCGTGTTGGTGTAGACGCCGCGCACACGCACATAAATCCTGGGCGTCGCGTAGGGGCCGGTCAGCATCGTCGCGCCGAGATTGTGGATGTAAGGCCCATATTGGTGGGGATAGGCGCCGAGCCCGCCGATCCAGTCGAAACGCATCGCCAGGAACTTGCCGCCCTTGCTCAGCGCCACCTCGGCGATCGTGATGTTGTCGCGCCCATGCGCATCGCTCTGGAAGTGGTCGCCGCGATCGGCGACCCAGCTCACCGGCCGCCCGAGACACTTGGCGGCCTCGGCGGCAAGCGCATATTCGCGGTAGGCAAAGGATTTGGTGCCAAAGCCGCCGCCAACATCCGGCGTGATCACGCGCAACTTGTCTTCAGGAATTTTCAGCACCGGCAGCAGGTTGCCGCGGATGCCATGCACGCCCTGGCTGGTGACGGTGAGCGTGTAGCGCTCGGACTTGGCGTCATACTCGGCGACGACCGCGCGCGTCTCCATATAGTTGGTGATCAGCCGGTTGTTGACGATTTCGAGTTTCACGGCGCGCGGAGCCGAAGCAAAGATCGCATCGACCTTGGCCTTGTCGCCCATCGAGGTGTCGTAGGCGAGGTTGCCCTTCGCTTCCGGGTGTACCTGCGGCGCGGAAGGGTCGAGCGCCGCCATCAGATCGGCGACGCCTTGCTCGGGCGACCAGTCGATGTCGATCGCTTCCGCCGCATCGCGGGCGGCGTCCGCCGTGTCTGCCACGATGAAGGCGACAGCATCGCCGACATGGCGGACGGTGTCCTGGCAAAGAAGCGGAATGGCAGGATAAGCGCCAGGCGAGCCGTTGCCGTTTGGCAGTTTCGTCGCGCTCGGCAGGCTGCCGAGATGCGCCACCTCCGCTGCTGTCAGCACCAGCCGAACGCCGGGCAGGCTTAACGCCGCCGAGCTATCTTTGATCTTGAAGCGCGCCTTGGCGTGGGGGCTGCGCAGGACGACGGCGTGCAGGGTCTTGGCCGGTGCGTAATCGCTCGTGTAATGGCCTGCGCCGGTGATGAAGCGCTCATCCTCGACACGCAGAACGGGCTGGCCAATTCCGAATTTGGTAGGACGCATGATCAGGAGGACTCCGGTGATTTTGCATTAGTTTCCGCGACGGGACGGAAAAGAACAACAGGCGGCTGGGCATCAGGACGAAACGCCGCAAGCATCGAGGCTCGCGCCGCGGCGGTCATGGCGTGTCAGGCGTCGCCGTAAGCGACCTCGCCGCCTTCGCTCACCCAGCCGAAAAAGCTCGGCTTGTAGTGCTCGGAAAGGTCGATCCCTGCATCCTGAACAAGTTTCAGCGCCTGAAGCGTACGCCCGCCGGTGCGGCAGGAGAAGACGATGCGCTTGCCGTTCGCCTCCGGCAGGGCATGAGGGTCGAACTCAGACAGCGGCATCGATACGGAGCCCGGAATGTGTCCGGCTTCGAATTCATGCGGCTCGCGGACGTCGATCAACAGGATGGACCCCGCCGCCAAGCCTTGTTTCACTTCGTCGGTGAAAAGGTCTTTCACTTTCAATGCGGCACCCCGGAATGTTACAAGATGTCATTGAACAGCTAAACCGACATCTCCGCAACCGCAAAACGGCAAAGACGGTCTTATATTTTACATATATTTTTTGTTTTAAAAAATATAATATTCAAAAATGCGTGAATTGGCTTTCAATTCACATTGCTTGAGAGCATATTGCGTCAACGCCATTGAATTTGAAATCATTGCCATGACGAAGACGGAAACCACCCAGATTTTGATATCAAACGACCTATTGTCCGGCGAAACGCTGTTCATGGGGCAGGATGGCTGGGTGAGCGACCATCGGCGCGCCCGAACAGCCGCCTCGCCCGAGGATATCGCCGCGCTGGAGGTGTTAGGCAAAGCCGAAATGAAGGCGAACAAGGTCGTCGACGCCTACCTCGTCGATGTGGTCATCGGCCAGGATGGCAGTCCGGAGCCGACACATTATCGCGAGCGCGTGCGGACCAAGGGGCCGAGCAACCGGCCGGACCTTGGCAAGCAGGCGGCGTTTCTGGCGGGAGGCGGCGCATGAGCGGCTCTGAAATGACCGGCACGTCCAATTCGGCGCCGCACATGTACCGCTACGATGCATTCGACGAGCAATTCGTGCGCGAGCGCGTCAAGCAGTTCCGCGGCCAGGTTGAGCGGCGGGTTGCCGGATCGATCACGGAAGACGAGTTCAAGCCGCTGCGGCTCATGAACGGCGTCTACCTCCAGCTGCACGCCTACATGCTGCGGGTCGCGATTCCTTATGGCACGCTGAGCGCGCGGCAGATGCGGCAACTGGCGATGATCGCCCGCCGCTGGGACAAGGGCTACGGCCACTTCACGACGCGCCAGAACATCCAGTTCAACTGGCCGAAGCTCAGCGACATCCCTGATATCCTTGATGCGCTGGCCGATGTCGAGATGCACGCGATCCAGACCTCCGGCAACTGCATCCGCAACATCACGGCCGATCATTTCGCCGGCGTCGCCGATGACGAGATCGAGGATCCGCGCGCCACGGCCGAACTGCTGCGCCAATGGTCGAGCGCGCACCCGGAATTCTCGTTCCTGCCGCGCAAGTTCAAGATCGCTGTCAGCGGAGCCTCGCACGACCGCGCCGCGATCAAGGTGCACGATATTGGCCTGAGGATTGTCAGGAACATTTCGGGCGAGCATGGCTATGAAGTGGTGCTTGGCGGCGGTCTCGGCCGCACGCCGATGATCGGGCATGTGATCCGTGAATTTCTGCCGAAGGCCGATCTGCTGCCGTATCTCGAAGCGATCATGCGGGTCTATAATTCGTTCGGACGCCGCGACAACAAGTATAAGGCTCGCGTCAAGATCCTCGTCCATGAGACCGGGCTCGAGGACATCCGCGCCGCCGTCGAAACCGAGTTTGCGGCGCTCGACAAGGCCGCGCTGGCGCATGAGCCTGAAGAATTCGAGCGAATCGCCGCGCAGTTCGAAAACCCCGATTACGACAACGCCGCCGCCGCGTTCGATCTTGCGGCGCAAAAGGCGGCGAACCCAGCCTTCGCAAGGTTCGTCGAGGTCAATACGGCCGGTCACAAGGCGCGCGGCTACGCCATCGTCACCGTCTCCCTGAAGCCGATCGGCGGCGCACCCGGCGATGCTTCGGCCGAACAGATGGAGGCGCTCGCCGACATCGCCGACGCCTACAGCTTCAGCGAGTTGCGCGTCAGCCACGAGCAGAACATCGTGCTGCCGCATGTCCGGCAGAGCGATCTTCTGGCCGTCTGGCAGAAGCTCGATGCGGCGGGTCTCGCCACGCCCAATGCCGGCCTCGTCACCGACATCATCGCCTGCCCCGGCATGGATTACTGCGCGCTTGCGACGGCCCGCTCGATTCCGATCGCGCAGGCGATCGCCGCCCGCTTCCCCGATCTCGAGGAACAGCGCGAGATCGGCCGCCTCGGCATCAAGATCTCGGGCTGCATCAACGCCTGCGGCCATCATCATATCGCGGCGATCGGCATTCTCGGGCTCGAAAAGTCGGGCATC
>JAIELD010000005.1 GCA_019753285.1 Beijerinckiaceae bacterium
AGCCGCCACCGTAATACCCCCCGCCATAGCCGCCGGGACCGCGCGGATATCGAGGTCCGCCTGGAAAGCGAGGGCCATCGCCCGTCGGCTGCCGCGCGCCCGGCGTCTCGCGCGCGAAATTGCCTGATGGCGCCTGATAGCCGCCGCCGAACGACCCTCGCTCGCGGAATTGCGCGGCCGCCGGCCCGGCATCGAGCGATGCAAGGCCGAGACTGACCAGGACTGCCGATAGCGGAACGATCCGGTTCATGATGACCTCCTTGAAACGACTTGCGGCGACAGGCTGCATGACTCTCGATGAACCAGTGCTAAATGGTCGATTTGTGGCTCGATGCGGTCGAAATCCGCGTTCATGTGACGTTTCATTGCGACAGCCCCACGAAACGGATGACCGCCGGGCGGTTCTTCAGTTCGGCAAGCACGCGCTCGGCCTCGGCGCGTGGAAGATCGGCCGAGCCGATCCTGATGCGGTAGAGGCCACCGGCGCGGGGGCCGTCGACGATCGTCGCATTCACGGCCTGCAAAGTGGAGCCGATCTCCGAGGCGGTCGCCTGCGGCGTGAAGCTCAGCATCAGAAACGTCCCGGCCTCTCCGGAAGCCTGGCCCTGCGATGCAGTGCGATAGGCCGAAGACCCGCTGTCGAGCTGCGAGGAGTTGAGAAGGAAGCCTGCCTGCACCGCGATGATGGCCGCCGCCGCGATGCCCGCCCAGGCGAGCGTCCGTGGCTGAAGCCAGGCGGCGAGCCTGCCGCCGAGGTCGAGCAGGCCAACAGACAACGGGCGGTTCCGGCGCGGTTCGGCGTCGATCTTTGCGAACAGCGCGTCCAGAGCGCGGGGAGAAGGCGAGCCGAGCGCCTGGTTCATGAGCACGGTCTCGCCCATTTCCTCGCGCGCGATTTCCAGCGCCGGGCGGAGCGTCTCATCGGCGGCGAGCGCAGCCTCGACCCTGTCGGCGTCGGCCGCGCTGAGCGTGCCGGCGACATACCACGGCAGCAGATCCTCGATCTCGCGCCGCGCCTCGCCTGCTGAATGATCCTGTGTGGTGGTCATGGCCAACCTCGGTCGATGCCTGCCTGCTTCAATACGTCCGACAGTTTCTGCCGGGCGTAGAACATGCGGGTCTTCACTGTGTTTGCAGGGATCTGCAGCAGCGCCGCGATCTCCTCGATCGATTTCTCATGGTAGTAGACGAGATCGATCATCTCGCGATGATCGGTCGAAAGCTTCATCAGGCAGGCGCGAATGAGCGCGCCCTTGTCCTTCTTCTGCAGATCGACGTCCGGGGTGTCCGCATCGTCGATGATCTGCTCGGCATAATCCTCGTCGAGCTCCGCCTCCGACCTCTTGCGGATCTGCGACAGCGCCTTGTAGCGGGCGATGCCGAGCATCCAGGTCGAAACGCTGGAGCGTCCCTCGAACTGCCCGGCCTGACGCCAGACATCGAGGAAGATCTCGCTGATCATGTCCTCCGCCGTCGCCTCATTGCGCACCATGCGCAGCACATAGCGATAGACGCGGACCTGATGGCGCGAGAACAAGACCTGCATCGCCATCCGGTCGCCGGCCGCGATGCGCTTGAGCAGGCTTTCATCCGAGGAAACATCGGTGTTCATGCTCGAATTGACCCGGGGCGCGCACTTTGCTCATGAGGTTAGAGCACAACCCCGGGCCGGTTTCCATCACCCAGCATCTGCGTCAGTCGATGTAGGCGGCGCGGCAGGTCCGGATGCGGCCGACATAGTTGCCGAAGTCGTCATACTGGGCGACCACGGGGCAGCGGGCGTAATACCCGCCATAGGCCGCCGCACCGACCAATCCGAGGCCGAGCGCACCGTAGCCCCAGCCGCGTCCGCCCCAGCGGCGACCGCCCCAGCCGCCGTGATGGCCGAAGCCGCCATGCCCGCCGTGACCGATATGGATGCCGCCACCATGACCGCCACCATGCGGGAAAGCCGAGGCCGACTGCGTGGTCGTCGCCATCGCGGCGCCGATCGTGGCAACCGACAGGACGGCTGCAAGAAGTTTGTTGGTGTTGCGAAGTGCTGACATTGTCGTCTCCCGTTTGTCCATCGAGGCCGGCCCATCGCCGCCTCATGACCATGGGTCGCGGGCACGGGAGAAAAGGTTCAGGAGCTTTTTGAATTAAAATTGACCGTCATCCCGGACGAGCGCAGCGAGAGCTGGGATCCATCTTTGACCTGCCTCTGGTGAAGCCTGAATGCCGGATAGCCGCGATGCGGCTCCGGGATGACAGGAACGTTCGCGGACCTTTGGGCCTTTACCCGGCACCACCGAGAGGATCATTCGCCAGCACGATCTCCTGACCATGTGGCGTCGCCTCGGTCGCCCGCTCCCAGGCAGCCTTGCGGGCGGCGAGCGCGGCCTCGCTCGCGATGCCCTTGCGAGCGATCAGCGTTTCGGTCGCCGCGAGCCAGCGCAGATAATAGTCGGAGCCGTCATCGCAGGAGGCCGGATCGCGCGCTTGAGCCGCCTTGATCTCGGCCCCTAGCGCCTCCGCCCATTCGGCCCAAGTGAGCAGACCCTTGTCGTGGAGCGCGACCGTGAGGGCGAAGGCCTGCGCCTCCCACGGCGCGCGAAAGGGCGGCGCGTCCCGCCGAAAGAGCGATGCCGCGTCAGGCGCGCTCAAGATAGGGTTCCCAGGCATCGACCGAGACGTCGGTCGCCGGGTCGCCATCCGCGCCCCAGAGTTCGCGCCCATTGAACGAGACGCAGTAGAGCCAGTGCGGGTCCTCGCCCTTGCCGGCGGCGTTGCTGTCGGGAAAGACGTGAAAGCCGTGGACGCGCTTCACCGTGCCGAGACGCCCGCGCACATAACGCGGCAGGCGCGTATGGCCGGAAGGGTGCATGTTCTTCATGCGCACGGCGTCGCCGGGGGCAAAGAGCGGCTCGGACGCCGCCGGGCGATCGGCTGGCCAGCCCCGCGCCAGAGACGGCGCGACATCCGCAGCCTTCATCACGGTCTTCACCGGGCGCGGCGGCGTCAACGCCTTGCCGAGCTCCAGCTCATCCGCCGTCAGCAGTCCTTTCTCGACCGTCAGCCGTTCGAGCGCCTTCAGCCAGATCACGTAGTATTTCGACGTCATGTATTCGGCCGGCGGGATCGCTTCCCGCGCATGACGGCTCATGTCGATGTTCCAGCAGCCGGCCGCCCCGACAGCGACATTGATGGCGAGCACGCGGCTTTCCCAGCGCCCGTGGAAGACGCCGCGCTCGTCGATGCCCTGGATCGGCCCAAGGCCCATCATGCCGCCGAGGTCCTGACCGCCGTTCATGCGCGCACCGCCTCCGCAGTGACGACCGCCGTGCCGATCATCGAGTCGCGCGTCACAATCGCGGCGAGCTCCGCCTCGCTCCAGCCTTCCGTGCCGGCAGGGCGCATGGGAATGACGAGATAGCGCATCTCGGATGTTGAATCCCAGATGCGGATCCTCGTCTCCGCCGGCAGCGCGACGCCGAATTCCGCCAGCACGCCGCGCGGGTCCATGACGGCGCGCGAGCGATAGGGCGGTGATTTATACCAGGTCGGCGGCAGGCCGAGCACCGGCCAAGGGTAGCAGGAGCAGAGCGTGCATACGACGAGGTTGTGCTCCTCCGGCGTGTTGAAGCAGGCAACCATGTGCTCGCCGCCGCGGCCTGAAAACCCGAGCGAGGCGATCGCTGCGGTCGCATCCCGTTTGAGCCAGGCGGCAAATTGCGGGTCGAGCCATGAGCGCGCGACAACCGCCGCGCCGTTCTTCGGGCCGATCTCACTCTCATAGGTCTGGACGATCGCGTCGATCGTGGCCGGCTCGACATATCCCTTCTCGACCAGCACGGATTCAAGCGCCCGCACCCTGAGCTCCACGTCGGAGAGATGACTCATTTCCGAAGAGCCGGAATGGTGATGATGCTCGTGATCATGATGATGTCCATCACCCGAATGGGGATGGGAGGCGTGTTCGGCTTCGTCGTGCGTCATGTCCGAATGTTCGCCGCCGTTCCCGCTTTTGTAAAGCCACTTCCCGCGCGATCGGCACATGGTGGAGCAATTCCGCGCATGGCACGCCGATAGTCACGGGGCTGTTAACCAGTTGATCTAGTCGTTGCACCGGCAAATGGCCGCAACGGTGGAGACAACCCATGGCTGACATCACGGCAAGCGGGCTGGGGCCTGTAGAATCCAAACCTAAGCTCGACCAGCAGAATGGGTCGGTGACGATCATCCTTTTCTTCGCCGTGCTGGCCGGCGGATTGTTCTTTTCGGCCTACAGCATCTATCTCGACGTGCAGGCGACCGGCTCCACGGCGACCTCGGTTCTGCCTTATGTGCTGCTCGGCCTCGCGCTCCTGATCGCACTCGGCTTCGAGTTCGTGAACGGCTTCCACGATACGGCGAACGCCGTCGCCACGGTGATATATACCCATGCCCTTCCGCCGAACGTCGCCGTGATGTGGGCCGGCTTCTGGAATTTTCTCGGCGTCGCGACGGCGACAGGCGTCGTCGCTTTCGGCATCGTCGGCCTGCTGCCGGTCGAACTCATCCTGCAGGTCGGCTCGAGCGCCGGCTTCGCCATGGTGTTCGCGCTGCTGATCGCCGCGATCATCTGGAATCTCGGCACCTGGTATCTCGGCATTCCGGCCTCCTCCTCGCACACGCTGATCGGCTCGATCATCGGCGTCGGCGTCGCAAACGCCCTGATGCGCGGGCGCGACGGCACTTCCGGCGTCGACTGGAACAAGGCGACCGAGATCGGCTACGCGCTGCTGCTCTCGCCGCTGTTCGGCTTCGCCTGCGCGGCGGGTCTCTACTTCGCGCTGAAGCTGCTGGTGCGCAACCGCGCGCTTTACGAGGCGCCGAAGGGCAACACGCCGCCGCCCTGGTGGATCCGCGGCCTGCTCATCTTCACCTGCACCGGCGTCAGCTTCTTCCATGGCTCCAATGACGGGCAGAAGGGCATGGGCCTCATCATGCTCATCCTGATCGGTACGGTGCCGACCGCCTACGCGCTCAACCGGGGTCCCAGCGCGCCGCAGACAGCCGATTTCACGACGATTTCGCGCGAAGCTTCCAAGGTGATCGAGGCGAAGGCCGCCGGCTACAACGTGATCGGCGATCCCCGCCCCGCCGTCACCGAATATGTCCGCACCCACAAGATCGAGGGCGGCACCTTCGTATCGCTCTCGGTACTGGTCAAAGACATCGCCAATCAGGTCGAGACCAGCGGCTCGATCTCCAAAATCCCGACGGCGAGCGTCGGCAACACCCGCAACGACATGTATCTCGCCGCCGCCGCGCTCAAATACCTCGCCAAGGACAAGGAAAGCGAATTGTCGAAGGAGGAGACCGCGACGCTCAACAAGTATAAGGGCGCTCTCGATGCCGCGACGCAATTCGTGCCGCTCTGGGTCAAGATCGCCGTCGCGATCGCGCTCGGCCTCGGCACCATGGTCGGCTGGAAGCGCATCGTCGTGACCGTCGGCGAGAAGATCGGCAAGACGCACCTCACCTACGCGCAGGGCGCTTCGGCCGAACTCGTGGCGATGGGCACGATCGGCCTCGCCGACGGCCTCGGCCTGCCCGTCTCGACCACGCACGTCCTGTCGTCAGGCGTGGCGGGCACGATGGCGGCGAGCGGCGCAGGCATCCAGATGTCGACGCTGCGAAGCCTGGCGCTCGCCTGGGTGCTGACCTTCCCCGTCGCGATGGTCCTGTCCGGCACGCTCTACTTCGTGTTCAGCAAGGTCTTCTAAGCCTATCGCCGAGACAAAGAACATTGAGGCCGGCGAAAGCCGGCCTCAATGCTTCAGGACGGCGCACCGTAGCGCGACATGAATATCTCGACGGCTTCCTCGACATTGCGCTTGAGGTCGTCCTTCGAAAACGACACGTCGAGCCCCATCAGCAGCTTCATGTGGAGGCCGCTCTTGCAAAGATCGATGAAGCGGCTGGCAGCGGTCTCCGGGTCGGCGATGTCGACGAGACTTTTGCCGCTGTGCCGAACCAGGTAGGCGGCGACCTGCTGCATGCCGTATTGTGGGCCCGCCTCGTAATAGGCGCGTCCTATTTCGGGAAAGCGCGCCGCCACTGCGATCACCGTGCGCAAATGCGACAGGGCAAGCGGCGTCGAGACGAGCTCGAGAAAGCGCAGGCCAAGCGCCCGCAATTCGCTCCTGACATCGTCATTCTCCATGTCGAGCTTGAAGAGCTGCTCGGCCTGTCGGCGGCGATCCTCGAAGATCAGCGTCTCGAACAGCTTCTCCTTCGACGGAAAATACGCATAGAGCGTGCCCTTCGAGATGCCGGCAGCGCGCACGATGTCGCCGACGCTCGCCCCGTCAAAGCCCTGCTCGAGGAACACGCGCCGCGCGCCATCCAGGATTTGATGCCATTTGCGTCGATCTGTAACGACTTCGTCCATGATCGGTTAGCTGAACCTCGACATGCTGGCGCTGCCTGTTTCAACGCGCGAAACCGCAGCCGGACACGCGCGTATCTAAAGCACGGTGCGGAGCGATCGAACGACGCAGCGCGCGAATATGAAATCGAACCGAACGGTTCGGTCTTGTCCTACTTGCCGTTTAAGAGTATGTCAAGAATTGAGGCCGATATGCTCGAAGGCCGGCACGGAGCCGATCGGCGAGCGACAGTCCAACTGGTGCATTCCAAGGCGCTTCGCCGCCGATGAGGATAGTATGTCGATCAACGTCCGCCCCTCCGACATCGTCACCGAGACGCAGAAAGCGCCGCCTGCTCCCTCGCACCCACCGGTCGAAGCCAAGCCGACGGCACGCGCGGCTCCGCCGACGAGCGACGCTCCGGCCACCGCCGAAACGGGTCCAAAAGGCTCGCGCAAGAAGATCGTGCTGCGTGTCGCGCTGCTGGCCGCGTTGATCGCGGGCGGTTACAAGGCCTACGAATACGTCACCGTCGGCCAGTTCATCGTGTCGACCGATGACGCCTATGTGCGCGCCGACATGGCCGTGCTTGCGGCGAAAGTCTCCGGCTACGTGCAGGATGTCGCCGTGCGGGACAACGTATCGGTGAAGGCGGGCGATCTCCTCACCCGCATCGACGACGGCGATTATCGCAACGCGCTCGATACGGCCGAGGCGCGCTACCAGACGCAGAAGGCGACGATCGACCGGATCGGCGACCAGGCGAAAGCTCAGATGGCGGCCATCGAGCAGGCGAAGGCGCAGGTCGCCTCGGCCAAGGCCGACCTTGTCCGCACGCAGGCGGATTTCGAGCGCGCCAATTCGCTCGCGAAGCTCGATTTCGGCAGCCAGCAGCGGCTCGACACCGCGCGGGCGGACCGCGACAAGAGCGCCGCGATGCTGGCGAGCGCCAACGCTTCGGTCCAATCCGCAGAGGGCGCGCTTGCCGTCTATGAAGGGCAGAAGGTCGAGGCGCAGCGCCAGCTTGCCGAGATCGCAACCAGCGTCGACAAAGCCAAACGCGATCTCTCCTTCACCGAGATCCGCGCGCCCTTCGACGGCGTCGTCGGCAATCGCGCCGCTCAACCCGGACAGTATGTCCAGCCTGGCACCCGCCTTCTGGCGCTCGTGCCGCTCGACAGCGTCTATGTCGACGCCAACTTGAAGGAAACGCAACTCGCAAACATCAAGGTCGGCCAGAAGGCGAGCGTCACCGTCGATGCGATGGGCAGCCGCCATATAGAGGCGACCGTCGAAAGCTTCTCACCCGCGACCGGCTCCATGTTCTCGCTCTTGCCGCCGGAGAACGCGACCGGCAACTTCACCAAGATCGTCCAGCGCGTGCCCGTCCGGATCAAGCTGCCCGCAGATGTGATCGCGGAAGGCAAGCTGCGCCCGGGCCTCTCCGTCGTGGTCGAGATCGACACGCGCTCCGGTGACCAAAACGTCGCCGCCCGGAAATAAGGCCACACCCCGATGAGCATCGCCGACGCCAGCGGATCGATCGGACGGCCGCAGACCGGCCGCGCGCCGCTGAAGCCGGCCGCGCCGCCTGCCGCCCAGCCGCTCAGCGCGCGCCGCGTCATCGCTTTCGTCGCGATGGTGTTCGGCATGTTCATGGCGATCCTCGACATTCAGATCGTCTCGGCCTCGCTGGCGGAAATCCAGGCCGGCCTCTCGGCAAGCGCCGACGAGATCGCCTGGGTGCAGACGAGCTATCTGATCGCCGAAGTCATCATGATCCCGCTGTCGGGCCTGCTCGCCCGCGTTTTCTCCACGCGGTATCTGTTCGTGTTCTCGGCCGCCGGCTTCACGCTCATGAGCATCCTGTGCGCGACCGCCACCTCGATCGAACAGATGATCGTCTGGCGCGCGCTGCAGGGCTTTATCGGCGGCGGAATGATCCCGACCGTGTTCGCGACCGCCTTCTCGATCTTCCCGAAGGACAAGCAGCCGATCGTCTCGCCCGTCATCGGCCTCGTAGCGACGCTTGCGCCCACCATCGGTCCAACCATCGGCGGCTACCTCACCGAGCTCTTCTCCTGGCACTGGCTGTTTCTCGTCAACGTGCTGCCCGGCATCGTCGTGACGCTGGTGACCTGGCAGTTGATCGACTTCGACAAGCCTGACCGCTCGCTCCTGAAACAGTTCGACTGGTGGGGCCTGATCTCGATGGCTGGCTTCCTTGGCGCGCTCGAATACGTGCTGGAGGAAGGGCCGTCGAAGGACTGGCTCGAGAGCCAGCCTGTCGCGATCTGCCTTGCGATCTCCGTCGTCTCCTGCGTCGTCTTCTTCTGGCGCGCCTTCACCGCGCCTCAGCCGATCGTCGATCTCACCACCTTCAGGGACCGAAATTTCTGGACCGGCTCGCTGTTCTCGTTCGTGCTGGGCGTCGGGCTTTATGGCCTCACCTATCTCTACCCCGTCTACCTTGCGCGCGTGCGCGGCTATTCGGCCCTGCAGATCGGCGAGACGATGTTCCTCACCGGCATCTGCATGTTCATCACCGCACCGATCGCGGGCCGGCTGGTGCGTATCGTCGATCCGCGCTGGATGATGGTGGCCGGCTTCTCAGGCTTCGCGATCGGGACGTTCCTTGCTTCCGACATCACCAAGGACTGGGATTTCGGCAATCTCGTCCTGCCGCAGATATTCCGCGGCGTCTCGCTGATGCTGTGCATGATCCCGATCACCAACACGGCGTTGGGCACCCTGCCTCCGGAGCGGCTCAAGAATGCGTCCGGCCTCTTCAACCTGATGCGCAATCTCGGCGGCGCGTTCGGACTCGCCCTCATCAACACGATGATCAACAAGCGGCTTGATCTGCACCTCGCCCGTCTGCACGAGACGGTATCATGGGGGCGAAATGCGGCGGAGGAGACGCTCGCCAGCATGACGCTCGCCATGGCCTCGCGCGGGTCGGATGCCGAGATGGCGGCGATCTCGAAATTGAGCGCAATCGTGCGGCGCGAGGCGACCGTCATGGCGATCGGCGACGTATTTCTCGCCCTGACAGTGCTGTTCCTGCTCGTTCCGTTTCTCATTCCCCTGATGCGCAGGCCGCGCCCGCCATCGCCGGAGGCGGCAGGCGGACATTAGCGACCGCCGATGGCCTGCCTGCGCGCCAATGAAAGTTCGACCACGCTCATGCGGCCCAAAGGCGTCGTGATTCGCTGTGGTTCGTCAGGAACCATGGCGGCTTGAGCGCCGGCAAAATGGACGGCGCAGACCTTGCGATCCTCAGGGCTGGAGATCGCCATGCCATAGGCCGGCAGCCCGATCACGAGAAGCAGAACCGCAGACGGAGACAGGCGGCGCCAAAGCCGCAGGATACGGACGCGTATTCGAACGAGAATTGATCGAGCCATCGCAGCACCATGCAAAAATTATTTTCGATGGCGCCGGAATACAGGCTCGATCATCGTCCTGAAATCCGGATCTTGCGCTCAAACGGCTGTCTTCAGGAAGCCACCGGCCAGGCCCGATGACGCCTCAACTGAACCATCCGATCGAGACGCCGACGAGCAAGAAAATTCCGAGCCCGATGCGATAGACCACGAACGGCCAGGACGAAAACCGCTCCAGAAAGCGGAGCAGGCCCCAGATGGCGAAGAAGGCCGAGATGCTGGCGACCAGCAGACCGACGGCGAGGATTCCCCAGCCTTCGAGCGAGAGGCCCGCCTTCCACAAGATATAGAGCTCTTTCATGCCGGCGAGCGCAATGGCCGGCAAGCCGATCAGGAACGAAAAGCGCGCCGCCTCCTCGCGCTTGAAATTGAGGAACAGGCCGGCGGTGAGCGTGGAGCCGGAACGCGAGACGCCAGGGATGAGCGCACCCGTCTGCGCGATGCCGACGATGAGGAAGTCGACGATCGAGACGCGCTCTGTCGTGCGCTTGTGCACGGCGTAGATTTCCGCCACGGCGAGCAGCAGGCCCATCACGATGCAGGACGCGCCGATGACCCAGAGGCTGCGCAACGGCGTGCCGCAGGCGTTGAGCTGCTTCGACAGCAAAAGCCCGCATATGCCGATCGGAATGGTGGCGATGACGATGCCGAGCGAAAAGCGCAGCGCGCGGTCGGAGAAGTCGCGGCGGCCAAGCGCCGAGAGCGAGCCGAACAGCAGCCAGCGCACATCGGCCCAGAAATAGCTGATGACCGCGGCGAGCGCCGCGAGCTGCATGGCCGCCGAGAAGGCAGAGCCCGGATCCTGCCAGCCGAGAAACGACGGCACGATGCGCATATGGGCTGTCGAGGAGATCGGCAGCAGCTCCGTGATGCCCTGCACGACGCCGAGCACGGCGACCTTGCCATAGCCGAGCGCCACGAAGCCCGTATCGACGCCTTCCGTACACGCACCTGCCATGTCGCATCCCTTTGTTCGCGCCATTGAAGTCGCGGCATGACCTAGCCCGGGCAGGGAAACGGGGCAATGGGGAATGCGGGGATTGGTGGCGGAGGGGAGACTTGAACTCCCGACCTCGGGGTTATGAATCCCGCGCTCTAACCAGCTGAGCTACTCTGCCATTCCAAAGGCCGCGATGACAGCGTCGAACGCGCCAAAGCAGAAAGCCTGCCGGAGGTGCCCCGGAAGGTTGCGTCATATACGGTCTTCGGTTTTTGTCTGTCAAGAAAGCGCATGAGGCCGGCGCAATAAATCAGCGGTCCGCTTCATTTCAAGAGATGGGCGAAGACGCGATCGGCAGAGTGACGGCGGGCGATACGGTGCGCCCCACCCGTCCCGCTACGCGGTCCACCCTCCCCTCGCGGGGAGGGAGTTATCGAACGATCGCACGGCGCAAATCCCTCCCATTCAGGGGAGGGTGCAGAGTGAAACGAGGCGGTTGGGGCGCTTCGCACCCGTTCAAAGCGCAATCGGCTTTCTCACCTTGATCATCTTGAAATAGCCGCCGGGAAAGGTGTTCTCGGGCCCGTCAATATCGTGCACGCCATGCGACTCTGCCCAGCGCCGAACGCGGGCGAGCTTGAACGAGGTGCTCCAGCCAATTTTTTTGACGATCGGCGCGAGCATCTCCTCGACCTTCGCCTGCGGGCCCTCCTCCGCGCCGAACCGCGTGGTGATCACAATCTGACCGCCGGGCTTCAATACGCGCAGCGCCTCGTCGAGCGCGCGTTCCGGGTCCGGCACCAGCGTCAGCACGAACGGCACCGCGATGGCGTCGAAGGTCCGGTCCGCGAAACCGAGATGACAAGCATCCATCGCCAACAGCATCCTCACTTGGCTCAGCTTGCGCTTGGCGACGCGCGCGGCGGCCTTCTTCAGCATCGGCAGGGAGAGATCGACGCCGAAAATGCTGCGGTCCTGCGGATAATACGGCAGGATAAGCCCCGTGCCGACGCCGATCTCTAGAATGCGTTCCGCGTCCTCGCTCACTGCGTTGGCCGTGCGCTGATGCGCATCGGCGAGCAGCTTCGAGTAGACCTTGTCATAGACCGGCGCCCAGCGCGCATAGACGTTTTTCTGGATATCGAGGTCGCTCTCGGCCGCCGGCTTCGTCTTGCGGGCGCGCGCCAGTGTCGGAGCCGGCTTTTCGATCATGGGGCGGACAATTCCTTAACGTCCTGGCGCGGCCCGGCGATTGCCGCTCGCGCGCTGAACGGCCTGCGGCTTTCGATTGTTCCGCCGCCGAGCACACGCGCGTCAGGCGCGTCGGACGTGTAGAACACACAGGCCTGGCCAGGAGCGACGCCCTCCTCACCGTCGAACAATTCGATCTCGACGCGGCCATCACGACTCTTGAGCGCGGCAGGTTTGGGCACGCGGGTCGAGCGGACTCTCACCGCGATCGGCGCTTCATACTCGCCATCAGCCGGCAACGGCGCGTCGCCCAGCCAGTTGACGTCGCGCAGCGCTACGGTCTTCGTCATCAGCGCATCGCGCGGGCCGACGATCACTCTCGCCGTATCGGCATCAAGGCGCACGACGAATAGCGGGTCCGGGGAGGTGACGCCGAGGCCGCGCCGCTGGCCGATCGTATAGTGGAGAATGCCCTTGTGCCGGCCGAGCACGCGGCCATCGAGATGCACGATGTCGCCAGCCGTCACGGAGTTGGGCTTCAGCCGCTCGATGATGTCGGAATAGCGCCCATCCGGCACGAAGCAGATGTCCTGGCTGTCGGCCTTGTCCGCGACGTCGAGGCCGAATTCATGCGCGAGCGCACGGGTCTGCGACTTCGGCATGCCGCCGAGCGGAAAACGCAGCAGGGCAAGCTGCTCCTGCGTGGTCGCATAGAGAAAATAGCTCTGGTCGCGGTCGGGGTCGGCGGCGCGGAACAGCCCGCGGCGTCCGTCTTCGAGCCGCCTGCTCACCACGTAATGGCCGGTCGCGAGCACGTCCGCGCCAAGATCGCGCGCGGTCTTGAGAAGATCGCGGAACTTGACCGACTTGTTGCACTCGACACAGGGGATCGGCGTCTCGCCATTGAGATAGCTCTCGGCGAACCGGTCGATCACGCTCTCACGAAACCGGCTTTCGTAATCGAGCACGTAATGCGCAATGCCGAGGCGCTCGGCGACGCGCTTGGCATCATAGATGTCCTGGCCCGCGCAGCAGGCACCCTTGCGATGCGCCATCTCGCCGGCATCGTAGAGCTGCAATGTGATGCCGATGACGTCATAGCCCTCGCGCTTCATGAGACCGGCGACGACGGAGGAGTCGACGCCGCCCGACATGGCGACCACCACACGCGTCTCGTGCGGCAGCTTTGCGATGCCGAGGGAATTCAATCCGTCGCCGGCTGGGGTCGAGAGTGGGTGGATAGGGGCCATGATGAGCCTGTCTTAACCCCGGCAGGCCGTTTTTTAAAGGGCTGCACCTCAATCGGATCTGGCAGGCCCCGCGGCCCCACCGGAGGCGCATCCCTCCCGGCCTAGGAAATTCTTGCCGCATGGACCGGCCAGTCTTGCCGGGCCGCCAAGGGCAACGTAAGCGGATAAAACTTCAGGTATATGTTTTTACTGGATTATTTTACGAAAATGGCCTTGGCCTGAGCCTTGCAAACCTCCAGCCTGCCCGGTGTATGGGCGTGTTGCGTCGAGTGTCGAGTATCCGATGAGTTCAGATTTTTTCGCTTCGCTGTCAGCCATTGGCAATCAGGTCGCCGTGCAGAGCCAGTCAACCGCATCCTCATCGACCAGCCGCTCCGGCTCGGATGCGTTCGCGCAACTCTTCGCGCAGAACCAGATCGATGCGGACCGCCGCCGGGACGATGAGACCCAACGGCCATCACCGCCGGTCGCACCAAGCGTGCTCGCCACACCCTATGACATCGCGCGGATCGACCAGCCCGCGCCCCGCGCCGATGAGCTGCCTGTCGACGCCGACCGTTACGACGCGCCGCCAGCCCGAGCCGAGGATCGCGAGCCGCCTGTCAACGCACGCACCGATACGAGCCGCATTCACCCTGAGCATGGCCAGGCGAGAGCCGAGGCAGTTCATGCCCGCAACGCCGAGCGCCGCGCCGCCCGGTCCGAACAGGCCGACAAGAAGGCCGCCGAGACCGATGGCGGGAGTGCCACGAAGGCTGCCGACGGCGACGCGGACGCGACAAAGGCGACCGCCGACAAATCGGGTGACAAGAAGACCCTGTCAGACAAGACGGGCGATGCGGAGAATGCGGATGGCGACACGGCGAAAAGCACCGCCGACGCAAGCCTCGCGGATGCGGCAAAGACCATTCTGGATGCAGCAGCCGCCGCAGCAGCAGGCAAAACGGCCGTGCAGCCGATCGCGGTCGATATCGCGGCACTGCCCGCGCTTCAGACCGCAGGCACGCCGGCGACAACTGACGACCCCCTGCTTGCCGCGAAGTCCAGCGCCGCAATCGGACCCGAAGTTGCCGCGTCTGCGCTTGAGGCGCAGGTCGGCGTCGCGGCAGGCAAAGCCGAGCAGACCGTCGACGGCAAAGCCGAGGCTTCCAAGTCCGAAACCGGCAAGCCGGCGGCTCCGGGCCACTTTACAATCGATGGCCCGGCAAAAGGGCTCGAGCAGGCGCTCAAGGCCCTCGGCCAGCTTCCGGCGCAGAGTGCCGGCTTGACGTCCAATCCACTCGCCGAATCCGCGATCCAGAAGGCGATCGCCTCATTCGAAGCCAAAGCCGCTCGCCCCGAAGCCGCGATCAAGGCGGTTGCGACCGACCTCAAGGCAGTGCCTACCGCGTTTGCCGCGAATATCCTTTTGAACACCGCCCCGGCGGGCGGCGCAGAGCTTCCCGTTCAGACCAACGCACAGGTGGCGGCAACGCAGCATCCCGCGACGCTCGCCGCCTTGCCGGTCGCGATCGGCTCGCGGGCGCTCAACGGCGGCCGCGAATTCACCGTCCATCTCTATCCGGCGGAGCTCGGCAAGGTCGAGGTGAAGCTCGAGATCAGCGACAAGGGCGACATCAAGGCCAAGCTCACCGTCGATCGCGTCGAGACGCTGCAACTCCTGCAGCGCGATGCCCGCTCGCTGCATCAGGCGCTCGAGCAGGCCGGGTTCAAACCGTCCGAGGATAGCGTGCAGTTTTCGCTGCGCCAGGACAACGGCCAGCAGGCCTCGCAGCGCCAGCAATTCTCTGAAGGGCATGGCCGGCATGCCGCCTATGTGACGCCGGATGCAGGTGATCCGCAGGACCAATCACGCGACGTGACGGCGGCCGTTCTCGCGGCCTATGCACGGCGCAGCAACGCCGCTCTCGACATTCACGTCTAATCTCTCCTGGAAGCCCAAGCCATGGCCATCGTCTCCAATCCCCAGACCACGATCTCGAAATCGGTCGTCTCTGCCGCGCAGAACGGCACGACGACCTCGCCGAATTCGACGACGGGGACGACGAGCTCCAGCACGACGAAGGACGCAAAAGGCCTCGCGGACAATTTCAACCAGTTCCTGACGCTGCTCACCACCCAGCTCCAGCATCAGGACCCGACCTCGCCGCTCGATACCAACCAGTTCACGCAGCAACTCGTGCAGTTCTCGCAGGTCGAGCAGCAGTTGAAGACCAATTCGAAGCTCGACACCCTGATCTCCGCAAGCGGCGGGACCAACCAGGTCAGCGCCCTGCTCGGCTATGTCGGGCTGACGGCGACCGCGAAATCGACCAGCGCGCAGCTTAGCGGCGGCAAGGCCGCCTGGACGCTCGATGCGCCGCGGCAGACGTCCGGAGCGACCATCGTCATCACCGATGCAGGCGGCACCCAGGTCGCGAGCTTCACGGCGCAGCTCAGCGGCGGCAAGCAGACGATCGCCTGGGACGGCGTGACATCGTCGGGCGCGACTGCGCCTGACGGTATCTACCAGATCGCTGTGACGGCCAAGGATGCAACCGGCGCGAATGTCGCGATCGCAACGACCGTTGACGCGGTCATCACGGGCGTTGATTCAAGCACCGGCACGCCGCAGTTGCTCTCCAACGGCCTGACCTTCACGACGGATCAGATCGTCGCCGTTTCACGATAAGACGCCATCAAGCAAAATGAGCGAAGCGCCGGTCGCGGCGCTTTTGTCGTCTGACGTCCCGTCGCCACACCCTATCGCAACGGCCTGTCGCAACGGCCTATCGCATGCCCCTCGGCCTTCGAGACCCTGCCGCCCCCACGCTCGAGCCAGGCCGATTTCCGCCCGGATATCAGCACGCGCACCTGGTCACGATGAGCGCGGAGACGGGCCAAACGCGCCTGAAAATGCGGCAAACTTTCCTAATGACGAGAAAATCGAGCTTTTGCTTAGGCCTTTTTTAAGCCGGGAGGTCTACCGTCGGCTGAGTTGAGTGTTGCGTTTGAGTGAGTGCAAAATGAGTGGAGAGTTGCGCCCGAGGGCGAAATACGTGATCGGTCCGGACGGAAGTCCGTTGACGATTGCAGACTTGCCGCCGACGACGACCAAGCGTTGGGTCATTCGCCGCAAGGCCGAGGTGGTCGCGGCGGTGCGTGGTGGTCTCCTGTCCCTCGAAGAAGCGTGCACGCGATACACGCTGACCGTCGAGGAATTCCTCTCCTGGCAGCAATCGATCGACAGTCACGGGCTGGCCGGCCTCCGCACGACGCGGATCCAGCAGTACCGCTTCTGACACGTCTATTCTCTCGAATGCCAAGAACCCGCCCTTCCGGCGGGTTTTTTGTTGGCGCCGACGGCAGCATGCCGGCGGAGCCGCCCGGCGAGCCTCGGTTCCACGCATTTGTCTCGTTCTCAAAAGGAATTCGACACCAACCGGCAAAATTTGCCGACCTAGCGGCAAGTCGTTAACGACCCGGTAACCATAACTGGGCAAATTCTGCCTAGTCGCTCGGATTCTCGAGGCCGCCAGGCCTCCGATCCGCAAAGCGCATGGCCCGAAGGCCGTTCCTTCTCTCCAGACGACGTGCAGGGTTTCTCGTGGACAGCATCATTGACGGATTGAAAAGGCTCGGCGTCCAGCGCCTCGTTGCGATGGCCGCTGTCGTGCTCATTCTCGGCGGCTTCTTCATCTATATCGCCATGCGCGTGACGCAGCCGGCGCTGTCGACGCTCTTCACCGATCTTTCCACCTCGGACACCAACTCGATCACCAAGGATCTCGAAGCGAAGGGCATCAAATATGAGCTGCGCCAGGATGGCGCGACCGTGCTGGTGCCCAAGGACCAGGTGCTGAAGCTGCGCCTCGAGCTTGCAAGCAAGGGCCTGCCGGCTGGCGGCGGCATCGGCTACGAGATCTTCGACAAGGGCGACAATTTCTCGTCCACCAGCTTTGTCCAGAACGTCAATCATCTGAGAGCGCTCGAAGGCGAGCTCGTGCGCACCATCCGCAGCCTCGACCGGGTCCAGTCGGCGAGGGTCCATCTCGTGCTGCCGGAGCGCAAGCTGTTCAGCCGCGAGCAGCAGGAGCCGCGCGCCTCGATCGTGCTCAAGGTGCGCGGCGAGCTCGACGCCGGCCAGATCAGAGCCATTCGACACCTTACGGCCTCCGCCGTCGAGGGCCTGAAGCCGGAGCGCGTCTCGATCGTCGACGAGGCCGGCCGACTGCTGGCGGACGGGGCGGGCAACGAAACCGACATGACCGTCGTCGCCGCCGAGAAGCAGGGCGCATTTGAAAAGCGCCTGCGCACCCAGATCGAGGACATCATCGCCAGCGTCGTCGGACGCGGCCGCGCCAGGGTCCAGGTCGCGGCGGACATCGACTTCAACCGCGTGCAGCAGACCTCCGAAACCTATGACCCCGAAAGCCGCGTCGTGCGCTCGACCCAGACCCGCAACGAGGCGCAGCTCACCTCGGAGGCCAAGGATGGCACGGTCTCGGTTTCCAACGAGCTGCCGGCCGCGCAGCAGCAGAACAACCAGACCGGGGCCAACACCAAGGAAAACACGCAGAAGAGCGAAGAGACCATCAACTACGAGATCTCCCGCACGACCCGCACCGAGACGATCGAGGGCGGCCGCGTCAAGAAACTCTCCGTCGCGGTGCTGGTCGATGGCGTCTACGCGAAGGGCGCGGATGGCGAGTTCGGCTACCAGCCGCGCACGCAGGAGGAGATCGACCGCATCCAGACGCTGGTGCGCACGGCCATGGGCTATGACAAGAGCCGCGGCGACCAGCTCGAAGTGGTGAACCTGCGCTTTGCCGAAGCGCCCGCGGCGGATGCCGGCAAGGAGCTCTCCTTCCTCGAAAAACTGTTCTCCTTCTCGAAGGACGACACGCTGCGGCTCGCGGAGCTTGGCGTCTTCGCGGTGCTCACGCTGCTCGTGCTCTTCCTCGTCGTCCGCCCGTTGCTGAAGCAGGTCGTCGCGCCCGAGGTCTTCCGCAAGGCTCTGCCTGGCTTCATGCAGGGAGCGGGCGTCGAAGGCGTCGAAGGCCAGATCGCGCAGATCGCGCCCTCGACCGAAATGGTCGAGTTCTCGCAACTGAACGGCGCGCTCAAGGCGTCCACCGTCGATCAGGTCGGGCAGATGGTGCAGAACAATCCGCAGGAGACCATCGCGGTCCTGCGCAACTGGATCCACGGAGCGGCTTGAGCCATGGCGTATTCCCGCATTACCGAAACCTTCGACGCCAACAATCAGGCCGTCGCGACCGTCAAGATCCCGCGCAAGCTCGTCGGAGCGGAAAAGGCCGCGGTCGTGCTTCTCGTCCTCGGCGACAAGTACGGCGGTCCGGTCTGGACCGGCCTCGACGATGACGAAATCCGCACGGTCTCCCTCGCCATGTCCGGCCTCGGCAATCTCGAGGCCGAGGAGGTCGAAAAGCTCCTGCTCGAATTCATGAGCAAGATGTCGGCAGGCGGCGCGGTCACCGGAGATTTCGACCGGACCGAGATCCTGCTCGCCAAGCTCCTTCCGAAGGAGCGGGCCACCGGCATCATGGAGGAAATCCGCGGTCCTGCAGGCCGCAACATGTGGCAGAAGCTCTCGAACATCCAGGATCAGGTGCTCGCGACCTATTTGAAGAACGAGTATCCGCAGACGGTCGCCGTGATCCTGTCCAAGATCAAGACGGACCACGCGGCCCGCGTCCTCTCGATCCTGCCGGACGAGTTCGCACTCGACGTGGTGCAGCGCATGCTGAAGATGGAGGCCGTGCAGAAGGACGTCCTCGACCGCATCGAGGAGACGCTCCGCACCGAGTTCATCGGCAACCTCTCGACGACGCATCGCCGCGATTCGCACGAGCTGATGGCCGACATCTTCAACACCTTCGACCGCCAGACCGAGACGCGCTTCCTCAGCCAGCTCGACGAGAAGAGCCGCGACTCGGCCTCCAAGATCAGGTCGCTGATGTTCACCTTCGATGATCTCACCAAGCTCGATCCGGCTTCGATCCAGACGCTGTTGCGCAACACGGAGAAGGATGCGCTGGCGATCGCGCTGAAGGGCGCCTCGGAGCCGGTGCGCACCTTCTTCCTCGGCAACATGTCGAAGCGCGCCGCCGCCAACCTGATCGACGAGATGGGCGGCATGGGGCCGGTGCGGCTGAAGGAGGTCGACGAGGCGCAGACTGGCATGGTCAACAAGGCCAAAGACCTCGCCGCGCGCGGCGAGATCATGATCTCGAAGAACCGCGCCGAAGACGAACTGGTCTACTAGGACGCCCATGACGATGACCGGATTCAAGAAATTCAGCTTCGAGCGCGAATTCGACAGGGGCAGCACCTCGCCCATCGTGCAGAAGCAGCCGGAGCCAACGCTCGCCATGAGCGAACACGAGGCGGCGCTGCGCGAGGCAGAGGCCAAAGCCTTTCTGCGCGGCCATGTGGAGGGCGCCGCCGCCGCAAGGCTCGAAGAGGAGGCGCGGCTCGCCCGCGCTCTGGAGGGCATGACCGCCGTGCTCCGGCAGAGCGCCGAGCGGCTCGGCCATATCGAAACGCAGGCGAGCGGCGAGGCGCTGCGCTTCGCCATCGAATTTGCCGGCATGCTGTCAGGTTCGCTGGTCGCCGAGCGGCCGATCGGGCCGATCGCGGCGGCGGCGCGCCAGGTGTTCGGCGATCTCAGAGGCGTGCCGCATGTGGCGGTGCGCGTCGCCCCCGATCTGGTGGAGCCTGCACGCGAGGCGCTGTCCCGCATCGCGCGGGAGATCGGCCTCGACGCCAAGATGATCGTGCTCGGCGAGCCGGAGATCGCAACCGGCGATTGCCGCATCGAATGGGCCGATGGCGGCATCGTTCGCGATCAGGCGCTGCTCAAATCGAAACTGGACGACGCCGTGACCCGCGCGCTCGCCCAACCGCCCCATTTTGCTGAACAAGGGATCGAGCCATGAACGAGACAGACCTCCCGCTCCCCGATCTGGAGAACCAGACCGGCCTCACCAGTCCCTCGCAGGACATCGCCGCCATGCTGAAGGCCGACAGCTTCAGCGGCGCCAAGACCGCCGCCGATCTTGAGCATGTGTTCGACGTGCCCGTGAACGTCGCCGCCGTGCTCGGCCGCACCACGCTCGATGTCGGCGACCTGATGCAGCTCGCGCCGGGCCAGGTGCTTGAGCTCGACCGCAAGGTCGGCGAGGCGATCGACATCTACGTCAACGACCGGCTCGTCGCGCGCGGCGAAGTCGTGCTCGTCGAGGAGAAGCTCGGCGTGACGATGACGGAAATCATCAAGGCGGATCGCTGACACCGTTTGCACAAGTCCATTCAAGGTAGATGACCATGCGGCTTCTCATAGTCGGCACTCTCAAGGGCGAACTGATCACCGCAGCCAAGATGGCGCGCGAGCGCGGCGCCACGGTGACTCAGGTCGATGCGCTGGAGCCCGCCCTGATGCATCTGCGCGCGGGGCGCGGCGCGGATCTCATCATGGCCGACATCGCGATCGACATTCGCGCGCTCGTCGATGCCATGACGGCGGAGATGATGAGCGTTCCTGTCGTCGCCTGCGGCACCGGCACAGACGCGAAAGCCGCCGTCGCCGCCATTCATGCAGGCGCGAAAGAGTATATCCCGCTGCCGCCTGACGCGGATCTCATCGCCGCCGTGCTGGAGGCCGTCTCCCGCGACAATTCGAGCCTCGTCTACCGCGATCCGGCGATGGACAAGCTCGTGAAGCTCGCGACGCAGATCGCGGCTTCGGAAGCCAGCGTTCTCATCACTGGCGAAAGCGGCGTCGGCAAGGAGGTGATCGCCAAGCTGGTGCATGCGAAGTCAAAGCGCGCGCAGAAGCCGTTCATTTCCGTCAACTGTGCGGCGATCCCTGAAAACCTGCTCGAATCCGAGCTATTCGGCCATGAGAAGGGCTCGTTCACCGGGGCGCTCGCCCGCCGCATCGGCAAGTTCGAGGAAGCGACCGGCGGCACGCTGCTGCTCGATGAAATTTCGGAGATGGACGTCCGCCTGCAGGCCAAGCTGCTGCGCGCCATCCAGGAGCGCATCATCGATCGCGTCGGCGGCACCAAGCCCGTGCCCGTCGACATCCGCATCATCGCGACCTCGAACCGCAACCTCGGCGAGGCCGTGCGCGAAGGTTCGTTCCGCGAGGACCTGCTCTACCGCCTCAACGTCGTCAATCTGCGCATTCCGCCGCTGCGCGAGCGCACGGGCGACATAATCGAACTCGCCGGCTTCTTTGCGAAGAAATACGCCGAGATCAACGGCGTGCCCAAACGGCCGATCTCGCATGACGCCAAACGCGTGCTGCTCGCAAACCCGTGGCGCGGCAACGTCCGCGAACTCGAAAACACCATCCACCGCGCCGTTCTGCTGGCCGACGGGCTGGAGATCGGACCGGATGCGATCGTACCGCCGGACGGCGACGCCTATACGAGCAACGCCGTGTCGAGCCCGGCCGCAAAGGCTGCTCAGGCGGCGGAAGTCGCAACCCGCGCGCTCGTCGGCCGCAACCTCGCCGATGTGGAGCGCGAACTCATCCTCGACACGCTCGACCACTGCCTCGGCAACCGCACGCATGCGGCCAAGATCCTTGGCATCTCGATCCGCACGCTGCGCAACAAGCTGCATGAATATGTAGGCGACGGCGTCGACGTGGCGGAGCCCGGACAGGCCAGGGTCAACGTCGCCTGATCGTCGAAGATCGCTGCGTTTGATCTGAAAATGAATGATTAAAGCTTTACCGCGCCGCCTGTAGACATAGAGTCGCAGCTTCTCAGCACATCTGAAGAGTCTTTCCAAACTACTGTGGTCAAAAGACCATAGTGAATTACTTGCGTCCGCTGTAGGTAGTTTCTACCGGGGGGTAACAGCAGAGGCAACTTCAGCATGACAAAGCTTTCCCTTCTTTCCACCGCCATGGCGCTCGTTTTTGCCGGCGGCGCAGCGGCGGCTGACCTCGGTCGTCGCGCACCCGCTCCGGTGATCCCGATCATCCCGGTCTTTTCCTGGACCGGCCTTTATGTCGGCGTCAGCGGCGGCTACAGCTTCGGCTCCAATACGACGGTCTCCACGACCGGCCAGGCTGTTGCCAACATCAACAACGTCAATGGCGGCGCGCGCCCCGGCGCTGTATCGCTCGATCGTGACGGGTTCCTGATCGGCGGCGGCATCGGCTACAATTATCAGTTCCCGAACAGGGTGGTCGTCGGCATCGAGGGCGACATCTCCTACACCGACCTCGGAAACGCTCGAACGGTCAACTCGGCACCGCTCGCTCCCGCCGTTGGCACCTTGACCAACCGGTATTTCTCGAGCCTCGACTACCTCGCAACCGTTCGCGGACGCATCGGCTACGCCGTGTTCGATCGCGGCTTGCTCTATGCCACCGGCGGTCTTGCGCTGGGCGAAGTCTCCAACGCAGCCGCCTTCTTCGGCACAGCGCCCGGCAACCTTCAGTTCACCGGCCGCCGCAGCAGCACGGAAGTCGGCTTTACGGTCGGCGGCGGTTTCGAGTACGCCTTCACCAACAACCTGACCGCCAAGATCGAGTATCTCTATTACGATCTCGGCTCGAAAACCGTCGCGGTCAACGTCATTCCTGGCTCGGGTGGCGGCGGCACAGGCTACAACGTCCGCTTCAACAATGACGGGCACATCGTGCGCGCCGGCCTGAATTACAAATTCAGCAGCGGCAACAGCCTGTTTGGCCTTTGATCCTTACTGATTGATCGGAAATGCCCCGGACAGGTGCCGGGGCATTTTTTTAAAAATCATCGTCATGGATCTGCCCGCCATCGAAGCCGCAGGCGATTCGCCCGAGCGCCAGCCTGCCGGCTTCACTCGTGAAATAATCGGCGAGCGCGGTTTTATCGGCTTCCGAGCCGTTTCGCGCCACCGTGACGAGTGCGGCGAGCAGCGCCGGATCGAGCATGGGCAGACTCGCCCATAGCCCTCGGGCAAGATCGCGCGACAGACCGTGCTCGGGATGCTCGGCGTTGAACGGCGCACGACCGATTTCGTACATGTGGGTCGCCGCCTGCCAATCGGCGCGGCCTGCCGCGAACGACGCGAGCAGCTCTGGATGCTCATTCGCGACATAGAACCGGTTCAGCGTGTCGAACAACGCAAATGAATAGCCTTGCGCCAGCAAGAAGGGCTCGAATACCTCCCATGCAGGAAGGTTCGTTCCTGGCGCGATCGCTTCGAGCACGATGATCTTGGGGCGGAAGCGCCGCCAGTCATTGCCCTTGAGCACGGCCAGCTCCGCGCCTTCGACGTCCACTTTCAGGAAATCGATGGCGATGACGCCATGGCGCTCGCACAGTTCGGCAAGCGTCAGCATCGGGGCCGAGACGATCCGCGGTTGCTCGCCGAGATGGAGGGCAGCGGAGGCGCTGTCAGCAACCGTGCTCGAGAGCCCGTGGAAGCGGTCGAAGACATGGAAATCCGCTGCGCCCGGTGTTTCGCCGATCAGCACTGCCTCGCAGATGTCGCGCGGGCGCAGCAGCGGATAGAGGGCGGCGAGCTTCTCCTGCGGTTCGACGACGATACCGCTCCAGCCGCGCTCGTAAAACCAGAGCGAGACATTGTCGGCGATCGGGTGCCCGCCGCCAATGTCGATGTAGAAGCCGGCCTCCTGCCCCGCAAAGGCGAGCGCGAGCTGGAAATCCTCGAGGTTCTGGCTGTAGGAAAGGGGCTTTCCGCGCATCATGCCGCCACCGCTGGCGTCCGCGCCACGCGGCTTTTGAGCAGGCGCAGCAGCGGCTTTTCGCAGAAGATGTGAAAGGCGACGCCGAAGAGAATCGAGAAGCCGGCACAGCTCGCAACAAGCGCCGCATCCGAGACATAGGCCGACAGATGCAGCGCGCTCCAGCCCTTGCCGACCGCGCCAACGACGAAATAATGCGTGAGGTAGATCGCATAGGACGCGTTTCCGAGGAGCACGAGCCAGTCGATCCGCCGCGTGAGCCCACGCCTTTCCATGAAGACGCCGCCCGCGACCATCAGAGCGCAGGGCACGCCCCACATCAGCACGCGTGATGGCGACGTGCGGATGACGGGCCAGACCTGCGCGATCGCGACAAGAAGCATGAGCCCGGCAAGCCCGATTGCGAGGGATTGCCATGCAGCCGGAACATGGCGATTGACGACGAGCCAGCCGATCGCCATGCCGAAGATGAATTCGACCATCAGCGGCATCGTGTAGAATTGGTAAAGAATGTTCGGCGACGGCAGCGCCAGCCCTGCTACGACAAGCCCGACGAGCACGGACGAGACGAGCGCGATCCTGAACCGGGGCGGCGCGGTCAACGCGATGGCAAAAAGCCCGTAGAACAGAATTTCGTAATTCAGCGTCCAGCCGGGCGGATAAAGCGGCGTGGTGTCGAACAGCGTGCCGTCCGGCCACGGCACGAACAGCAGCGACGTCATCAAATGCCCGATCTTGAGCGGATGGCTGTCGAAAATACCCGGCTTCGCCACGATGAGCGCCGCGGTGCCGAGAGTCACGATCCAATAGGGCGGCGCGATGCGCAAAAGCCGCTCTTCGATGAACTTGAATGCGCTCACCGTTCTGCCGCTGGTGATGTAGACCATGATGAAGCCGCTGATCGCGAAGAACAGATCGACGCCGGCAGCTCCGATCTCGAAAGAGTGGCCGATATCGTCCCGCCCCACGCGCTCGATGAGCTGGCTCGTATGGTTGAGCACCACCATCAATGCTGCGATGAAGCGCAGATATTGAACGTTGAGCAGCATGGATGAACCGTTGACTTGGTTAAAGTTTGATTTACGCCGGCGCTCGCCCGGCGGGCAACCGGAACCGCTCGACAAGGTTACCGCTGCGTCGTCATGCGCTCGGCGACCCTGAGCGCATAAACGAGGCTGGAGGGATCTGCCCTGCCCTGCCCGGCGATGTCGAAGGCGGTGCCGTGATCGACGCTGGTGCGCACGAAGGGCAGGCCGACCGTGACGTTGACGCCGTTGTCGACGCCAAGATACTTCACCGGAATGAGGCCCTGGTCGTGGTATTGCGCCACGACGCAATCGAACGCCCCCTCGCGAGCGCGCATGAAGACCGTATCCGGCGCGAATGGTCCCGACGCATCGAGGCCCTCGTCCCGCGCCGCCGCGACGGCCGGCGCGATGATGTCGATGTCCTCCCGCCCGAAAAGGCCATTCTCCCCGGCATGCGGATTGAGCCCCGCGACAGCGATGCGCGGGCGCTCGACGCCGAAGGCGCGTGTGCCCTTGTCCGCCAGGCGAATCGTCTCCAGAACGGCGTCGAAGGTCACGAGGCGGATCGCCTCGACGAGCGGCACATGGATCGAGACCAGCATCACGCGCAGTTCGTCATTCGCCAGCATCATGCCGAAATGCCGAGTGCCGGTGCGCTCGGCGAGGATCTCGGTGTGGCCCGGCTGGCTGATGCCGGCCATCTTCAGCGCTTCCTTGTGAATCGGCGCGGTGACGATGCCGGAAACGGCGCCGGCCTGCGAAAGCTCGATCGCCTTGATGATACAGTCATAGGCCGCCTGCCCAGCCTCGCGGCTGATCTCGCCCATGCGAAGGTCGACGGGGACGGCGCCTGTCTGCAGGACGGGCATGGTCTTCGCCGGCACGACGGCGTCAGGCTGGGTGATGAGCTGGATCGCGAGCCCGCCGCCGAGCTTCGCTGCAGCCCGCTCCATCGCCGCGACATCGCCGATGACGATCGCGCCGGCGGCGTCATGGTTGCGAAAGAGCTTGGCGATGATTTCCGGCCCGATGCCGGCAGGATCGCCCATTGTGATGGCAAGCGGTTTGGAGTTCATCGACGAAGTCATTCCACCGAAATGCGCAATCAGCAAGCCGTTCGGCATGCGGATGTCTTTCCGTCAGAAAACTAACCGAACGTTAACCATACACTAGGCAAAACTTGCCGGGTGCATCCCGTTTCGGGACGCATGAGCCCATTGGCACATCCCGCGCAGGACCGTCATGACCGATCTCGCCGTCGCAACGCCCCCATCTGCAGCCAAGCCGCCGAGGCCGGGGGCTGTCACGATGCTGAGCGCCAAGGAAGTCGGCGCGCTGTTGAAGCAGGGCGACATCGCGCTCGCCTTCGGCGTTCTGGCGATCCTGGTCGTGCTCATCGTCCCGATGCCGCCCTTCCTGCTCGACCTGCTGTTCGCGATCTCGATCATCTTCTCGGTGCTCATCCTGATGACGGCGCTGTTCATCGCGGCCCCGCTCGAATTCTCGGCCTTTCCGACCGTCCTGCTGATCGCGACCATGCTGAGGCTGGCGCTGAACCTTGCCTCGACCCGCCTCATTCTCGGTCATGGACATGAGGGGACGGGTGCGGCGGGCGGCGTGATCGAGGCCTTCGGCGCCTTCGTCATCGGCGGCAATTACGTCATCGGTATCATCGTCTTCGGCATCCTCATCATCGTCAACTTCGTCGTCATCACCAAGGGTTCGGGCCGTATCGCCGAAGTCGCGGCAAGGTTCAGCCTGGATGCGATGCCCGGCAAGCAGCTCGCCATCGATGCCGATCTCAATGTCGGCCAGATCGACCAGGAAGAGGCGAAGCGCCGGCGCAAGATGCTGGAGGACGAGAGCGCGTTCTTCGGCTCGATGGACGGCGCGTCGAAATTCGTTCGCGGCGACGCCATCGCCGGCCTGCTCATCACCTTCATCAACATCGTCGGCGGCATCATCATCGGCGTGGCGCAACAGGGCATCAGCTTTTCCGAAGCCGCGCGCTCCTACACGCTGCTGACGGCAGGCGATGGCCTCGTCTCCCAGATTCCAGCGCTGATCGTCTCGACCGCTGCCGGTCTTCTCGTCTCGAAGGCGGGCGTCACCGGCACGGCGGAGAAGGCGATCTCGAAGCAGCTTTCAGGCTACCCAAAGGCCCTTGGCATGTCGGCCTTCGTCATGGTGGCGATCGCGCTGCTGCCGGGCATCCCGTCCTTTCCGTTCATCGCGCTCGCCATCGGCGCAGGGCTCCTCGCCCGCAAGCTCGACCGGCTGAACGCCCATGCCGCCGTCGAGGCGAAGGCCGAGCAGGTCGCAGGCGCCGTGACGGAAGCCGCGGCGGCTGCCGAGGAAACCATGGCATCCATCCTCAAGATGGACGACCTCAAGGTCGAGATCGGGTACGCGCTCCTGCCGCTCGTCAACCCGGAGAACGGCAGCGACCGCCTGACCGAGCAGATCAAGGGCTTGCGCAAGACGCTCGCCGGCGAAATGGGCTTCGTGATGCCGTCGGTCCGCATCCACGACAACGTGCAGCTGGAAGCGAACCAGTACGTCATCCGCATCAAGGAGGTCGAGGCCGGCATCGGCACCATCTACCCGAATGCGGTGATGGCGATGGACCCGATGGGCGGCCAGGTGCAGCTGCCGGGCCAGCATATGATCGAGCCGACCTTTGGCCTCCCCGCCACCTGGATCGACGCTGCGATGCAGGACGAGGCGCAGTTGAAAGGCTATACCGTCGTCGATGCGGCGACGGTGCTCTCGACGCATCTGACCGAAGTCATCAAGTCCAACATGCCGGATCTTCTCTCCTTCGTGGAGGTGCAGAAGCTCCTGAAGGAACTGCCCAAAGAGCATCAGGACCTCATCAAGGAAATCTGCCCTGCGAGCATCTCGATCACCGGCGTGCAGCGCGTGCTGCAACTGCTCCTTGCCGAGCGTATCTCCATCCGCGATCTTCCGACCGTCATCGAGGCGATCGCCGAGATCGCGCCATCGGTGCGCGATCCGCGCATGGTCACCGAGCATGTGCGCATCAGGCTCGGCCGCCAGATCTGCGCGCAGCACACCAATCCGCAGGGCCATTTGCCGATCATCACGCTCTCGCCGCATTGGGAGGACGCCTTCGCCACCTCGATCGTCGGCGATGGCGAGAACCGGCGGCTCGCAATGGCTCCGTCCAAGCTCCATGAGTTCGTCATGGCGCTGCGCGAACGCTTCGAGGAAGCCGCCCGCCAGGGCGAGATGCCGGTGCTCGTCACGTCCTCCCCGGTCAGGCCCTATGTGCGCTCGATCGTCGAACGCTTCCGCACGCAGACGGCGGTGATGGGCCAGGCGGAGATCTATCCGAAGGTCAGGCTGAAGACGGTCGGCAGCATCTGATGAGCGGGAGCCGCCATGATCGAAGCGTTCGATGATTGAAGCCTGGCTCAACCTGCCGACGCCGGCGATGATCGCCGCCGCCACCGGCTTCTTCTTCGGCTTCGCGCTGTTCCTGCACTGGTTGACCTTCGCGTCTCCGGCAAGGGTCTGGGTCCAGAGCTTCGCCGGCGTCGTCGCCCCGTTTTTCAGCTCGACGGCCGTCATCCTCGCGCTGATGTTCAGCTTGCTGTCGAGCGATGTCTGGGATCGCTTCAAGCGGGCGCAGCTTTCCGTGGCGCAGGAGCGCAACGGGCTCCATTCGCTGGTGGTGCTCTCGCGGGCAACCGATGCACCTGAAGGCCTGCGTGACGCAGTCAGAACCTATCTCAAGGCCGCCGTGGACAATGATTGGCGCGAGATGGCCGAACAGGAGCCGACACTCGAATCCGACGCAGCGCTCGATCCGCTCCTGCGGATGGCGCTCGTCGCCCCCCGCGCCGGAGCCAATACCGGCGCAAGCCTTGCCTCGGCAATCGAGACGGTGCGGAACGCCCGGCAGGCACGGCTCGCGCTCGCCAATCAGTCGGTCGATGGGGTGAGATGGCTGACAGTCATCGTTCTCGCCATGCTGACGCAGCTCGGCATGGCGCTGGTGCATGTCGACAAGAGGCGGGCACAAGCCGCCGCGCTCACCGTGTTCACGGCGGCGACCGTCATCATGTTCACCCTCGTCGCGCTTTACGAATACCCGTTCAGCCCGCCATTCAGCATCAGCTCCGAACCTTTGCGATCGCTGACCGCGCAAATCGGCTCCGATTGATGCAGAACCATGCAGAACCTCAAGCGCCCGTCTCCACAGCCGGATTTTCCGCCGCTTCCCGCCTGCGCTTCAAGAACTGGGAGCGCTCGAAGGCGAGCACCACGGGAATCGACAGCAGCAGCGGGATGATGAGGTAGAACAGCCGCCAGACGAGCAGCGCCGCGAATACCGAGATCGGCGCGATGGTCGGCATCACGGCGAGGAAGACGTTCTCCATCACCCCGATGCCACCCGGCACCTGAAAGAGCAGGCCGGCCGAAAACGAGAGCAGGAACGCGCCGAGCACGACGAAGAAGCCGGGATTGCCTGCCTCCGGCAGCGCGAAGTAGATAATGCCGGCAGCGCCCATCAATTCTAGCGGCGCGGCGAAGATCTGCCGCACCACGATGTTGAGATTGGGGTATTCAAGCTTGAAATTCCGGATGACGAGCGGCTTCAACTGCATCCAGGAGCCGAGGATATAGAGGCCGCAAAACAGCAGCATCCCAGCCCCGATCAGCCTGATCCACCAGCTCGGCACCTTGACGAGCGGCTCGACGACGTTGGGCTCGCCCAGCAGGACGAACGCGCCGCACAGCACCGTGCCGAAGGTGAAGGTGAAGGAGGTGATCGCCACAAGCACGGCGATCTCCGCGACGCTCAGCCCCTTCGAGCTGTAGGCCCGGAAGCGCACCAGCCCGCCCGAGAACACCGAACCGCCGATATTGTGCGAGAGCGCATAGGTCGTGAACGAGCTCAGCGAGACGAACAGCCAGGAGATGCCCTTCTCGCGGTGCAGGTGAATGAGCGCGATCCTGTCGTACCAGGCGAGCGCCGCATAGGCGACGAGCGTCGAGAGCGCGGCGAGCACGTAGCCTTGCGTCGGGATCGCGGCAAGCTTGTGCCCGATCTCGATCGCGATGATCTTCAGCGTGTCGAGGATACCGCTCGTCTGGAGCTGTCCCTTCACCACATCGCTGACATTGGGATCGTTGCTGACTTCGAGAAGCAGCTTGAAATAGAGAAGACGGACGGACCAGACGACCGCGACGAGGCCGATGACCGGCCAGATCAGCTCTTTTACCTTCTTCATCGTCTTCCTATCGCTGGACGCAGGCGAACTCCGCCGTCATCTGCATGAGCGATCCGCCATAAGCAAGGAAAAGGTCTCAAAAAAGCGCGTTCGGCCACCCGTCCCGAGGCCGATCAGCCGAAGATCGCAGCCGCCATGACGCTTCAAAAACAAAAGGACGCCGGTGACGGCGTCCTTCCCGTTCGAAGATCAGAGCTTCGTCAGGCGCGCGCGTAGGCGAGGCGCGATCCGATCCGGTCCATTTCGACCTGTTCGCGCGCGGCGACTTCGGCGCGCTCGATCTGCTTGGTGCGATCCTCCAGCAGTTCGACCTTCTTCAACTCCTCGAAGGCGATCTCGAGATGGGAACGCGCCTCCTCGAGCTGGTCGCGCAGCTCGGCTGCGGAATTCAACAGATTGTCGCGCCGACCGCGAGCGGCCTTCGCGAAGGTCGGATAGGCGAAGTTGGCGGGGTCGGAGATGCCGGCCTTCCGCTCCTCATTGGCGATCTCACGATCGAGATCACCGGCCATGCGCTCGAATTCGGCGATCATGGCTTCGATCTGGGCGACGCGGCGGCGCTTCTCATCGACCTGGAAGCGCTTGAGGCGGACCAAAGTTTCGCGCGATTTCATCGCTGTGACTACTCCTTGACTAACCGCATCACCCCTCGTTCTGCTGGGCGTTTACGATCTCCGCGAGACGTTCGTAACAATCATGCAAGGAGGTTGATTCTTCCTTACCTTGGCCCAAAAAATTTTCGAGGTCGGGATTGAGGCGAATGGCCTCGTCCACTTCCGCCGAGCTTCCGTTGCGATATGCGCCGAGCCGGATCAGTTCCTCCATGTCGGAATAGGTGGCGATGATCGATCGCGCGCGCTGCACGACCGGCCAGTAGAGCGGGTCGCATGAGCGCGGCATCGTCCGCGAGATCGACTTGAGGATGTTGACTGCCGGATAGCGCCCGCGCTCGGCGATCCGCCGCTCCATGACGATATGACCGTCGAGAATGCCGCGCACCGCGTCGGCCACCGGCTCGTTGTGATCGTCGCCATCGACCAGCACTGTAAAGAGACCGGTGATGTTGCCACTTCCTTCGAGCCCGGGCCCTGCCCGCTCCAACAGCTTCGGCAGTTCGGAGAAGACGGTCGGCGTATAACCTTTGGTCGTCGGCGGCTCGCCCGTCGCAAGACCGATGTCGCGCTGGGCCATGGCGAAGCGCGTGACCGAATCCATCATGCACAGAACCTCGCGGCCCTCGTCGCGGAAGAATTCGGCAAGCGCCATGGTGAGGTAGGCTGCCTGCTTGCGCATCAGGGACGGCTCGTCCGAGGTCGCGACCACGACGACCGAGCGTGCGAGGCCGGCCTCGCCGAGATCGTCCTGCAGGAATTCCTGCACCTCACGGCCACGCTCACCGACGAGGCCGATCACCGAGACATCGGCCTTGGAATTACGCGCGAGCATCGAGAGCAGCACCGACTTGCCGACGCCCGAGCCCGCGAAGATACCCATGCGCTGGCCGCGGCAGCAGGTGAGGAACGTATTGAGGCAGCGCACGCCCATGTCGAGCGGCTCGCCCACCCTTTGTCTCTTGTGGGCCGGCGGCGGATCGTTGCGGAAGGGATAGAGCTTGCGTCCGGTCGGCAGCGGTCCCTTGCCATCGATCGGACGGCCGGCAGCGTCGATCACGCGGCCGAGCCATTGCTCGCTCGGCCAGACGCCGGCTCGTTCGGCCCTGACGATCGCGCGGCAGCCGCGTCTTACGCCGTCGAGCCCGGCGAACGGCATCGCGAGCGCGTGGGTGTTTTCGAAGCCGACGATCTCGCATGGAACGAGTACGGAGGGCGAGGTTTCGATGTCGAGCCGGCCGCCCAGCGTCATCGCGGACAGAGGCCCGGCCACCTCGATCAGAAGCCCCCGGACAGCGACCACGCGGCCGAAAATCTCGAAGGCCGGAACGCCGGCGAGTTCGGCGATCAGAGCCTCGCCGGCAGGGCTCGCAGCCACCGCCGCGCCCTCTCCGGCGACGTCCGAGACAAGTGATTCGCGCGGCTTGGTCATTAACGTCCTGTTTACCCGGCTCGTTAAGAGAGATGAAGAGAATTCAAGGACGGCAGGGCGGCCGGCGGTGCGAAACGGGGCGCGGCGGCAATCGTCGAATCATCAGAATCGGTTATCGGCGGCAGCTCATTCTTGAGCTCAAGTGTCGGATTCGAAAAAAGAATCAAATCTGCAATATCTTATCGCCCTTCATGAATAAGCAGGTGTAAATCATTGCCAGGGCGAAACACCTTTTGTTAACCTTTAAGACGTAACCTTTTCGAAGACATTAAGGGAAGCTCGGTCGTGCCGGGGTCCAGGATGATTTTCCGTTAAGCGACCTTAACGGGCGGATAAAACGCTAAACGCAAGAAGGAACGGGGACAGATGCGCGTTCTCCTGATTGAAGATGACAGCGCGACCGCTCAAAGCATTGAGCTGATGCTGAAATCCGAGAATTTCAACATTTACACGACGGACCTCGGTGAAGAGGGCGTCGATCTCGGCAAGCTCTACGATTACGACATCATCCTTCTCGATCTCAACCTGCCCGACATGTCCGGCTACGAAGTTCTCCGCAATCTTCGCGTCGCCAAGGTGAAGACGCCGATCCTCATTCTCTCCGGCATGGCCGGTATCGAGGACAAGGTCCGCGGGCTCGGCTTCGGCGCAGACGATTACCTCACCAAGCCCTTCCACAAGGACGAACTCGTGGCGCGCATCCACGCCATCGTCCGCCGCTCCAAGGGTCACGCCCAGTCGGTCATCGCCACCGGCGATCTCATCGTCAATCTCGACCAGAAGACGGTCGAGGTCAGCGGCGCCCGCGTTCATTTGACGGGCAAGGAATATCAGATGCTGGAGCTGCTCTCGCTCCGCCGCGGCACGACGCTGACCAAGGAAATGTTCCTAAATCATCTTTATGGCGGCATGGACGAGCCGGAGCTCAAGATCATCGACGTCTTCATCTGCAAGCTGCGCAAGAAGCTCGCGAACGCATCCGACGGCAAGAATTATATCGAGACCGTCTGGGGCCGCGGCTACGTGCTGCGCGAGCCGACCGACATGGACGAGAAATTCGTCGCCTGAAATTCAGCGCACCCGTTTCTCCCAGCCCCGGCTTCGTCCGGGGCTTTTTTTTGGCCGAGTTCATTTCGCTAAAGATGCTTCACGGCTCAGCGCGTCGCAACGAACGGCACCTGATAGCGGTTCTGCTGCTGGGCTTCTTCCGAATCCTTCAGGACATAGAGCGCTTTTGCGACCGCATGCGGCTGCAAATCCTGGTTGATGCCGATCACCGTTTCGGCCGCGCCGAGGAACACGTAGCCGTCCGGCGCGAGCGAGCGGCTCAGGCGGTGCAGTATGTCCTTCTTCCGCGCCTCGTCGAAGTAGATGAGGAGGTTGCGGCAGAAGATCACGTCGAACAGCCCGAACTGGCCGAAATCCTCGAGCAGATTGGCAGTGCGGAACTCGATCCGCTCGGTGAGGCGGCTGTCGATGCGCCAGGTCAGCCCGTCCGGCTGGAAGTATTTCTGCAGAAACCGGGTCGGCAGGCCGCGCTGAATCTCGAATTGGGAGTAGATGCCGGCCCGCGCCCGCGCGACCATCGCCTTCGACAGATCCGTCGCAAGGATCGAGATGCGGCTGGAGCCGAGTTTCGGCGCGAGCTCATCCGCCAGCATGGCGATCGAGTAGGGCTCCTGGCCTTACGAACAGGCGGCGCACCAGATGCGGATCGTGCTGCCCGGCGGGCGGCGCTGCACCAGATTGGGGATGACGAGATTGGTAAAGTGTTCGAAGGGCTGCTTGTCGCGGAAGAACAGCGTCTCGTTCGTCGTCATCGCCTCGATCGCGGCCTCTTCGGCCTCAGGATGGCCGCGCCGGATCTGATCGACCAGCTTCTCGATGGAGAGATGGCCGAATTGCCGCGCGATCGGGGCGAGCCGCGTGTCGATCAGGTAGTCCTTCTCGCGGCCGAGCACGATCCCGGCGCGGCGATGCACGATGCTGGAGATGAGCATCAGATCGTCGAGCTTCACGTCCGGTCTCCTGTCAAAAGCCGTCCGAGCGCCGGCACCATCTGCTGCACAGACATCACAGCCGAGCACGCGCCGAGCCGCACGGTGGCTCCCGGCATGCCCCAGACCACGCTCGTCGCCTCGTCCTGCGCGATGACGGTGCCGCCGGCCTCGGCGATGCGCAGTGCCCCCTTCGCGCCATCCATGCCCATACCGGTGAGCACGACGGCGAGGCAGCCTGACCCCAGAAGCTCGGTTGCGCTGTCGAACAGAACATCGACGGAGGGTTTGCAGAAGTTGACAGGCGCGGCGTCGGAGATCGAGATCACCATATGCGGGCCGTCCTGCTTCACCTCCATGTGCCGCCCGCCCGGCGCAACGAACACACGGCCAGGCCTGACAGGTTCGCCATGGCTGGCCTGCACGACGTCGATCGCGGCGTGGCGCGTGAGATGCTCGGCGAACATCGTCGTGAAGGCTGCCGGCATGTGTTGGGCGATGAGAACGGGCACGTTCGCCAGCATCGGCCTGATGCCCTTGAGGAGCGCCATCACCGCTTGCGGGCCGCCGGTGGACGCGCCGATAAGCAGCGCTTTTGGCATGCCGCGCGAGGGGGCGCGCATCGGCGGCAGCGTGGCCGGGCCGATCTGCGCGTAGGGCTGCACGGGCCGCGCCTCGGTATTTCCGTCATCCTTGCGGACGACGCGCGGCGGCGGCTCCGGGCGGGCGCGCTGGCGCAGCTTCGCCCGTCCGCCCAGCGTCAGGATCTTGTCGATCAGCGCATGGCGGAAGTCCTGCGAGGTCGACACCTCCCTGTTCGACTGCGGCTTCAGAAGATAATCGGTTGCGCCGAGCGCGATGCATTTCAGCGAGATGTCGGCGTTGCGGGCGGTCAGCGTCGATGCCACGATCACGACCGCCTGGGGCCGCGCCTTCAGGATATGCGGCAGGGCTGACAACCCGTCTATGTCGGGCATCTCAATGTCGAGCAGCACCACGTCCGGGGCGGCGTTGACGACATGATTGATGATGTCACGGCCCGAGCGATAGGTTCCCACGACCGAGATGCCGGGCGTCTCGATCAGCCAGCGCGACAGCAGGCCGCGTACCACGACCGAGTCATCGACGATCGCAACTTTGATGGGGTCTTCGCGTTCGAGGTCCTGCGGGACCGACTGGACGAGCCTCATCTGCCCGCCCTGGCGGCGGAGCCTGCGCCCGCGCACGAGACCGCCCAACAAAGCCCTGGATGAGGATGAGAATGGCAGCCGTTGTCTGTTGAACGATACGTCACGAACGGCATGTCCTGATCAACGCAAGCTGGCGGATATTGTCAGATCACGCCCGCTTCCTGGAATTTCTCGATGAGATAGGCTTTGTCGAAGGGTTTTAGGATGAACTTGTCGACGCCGAGATGCTTGGCGCGCTCGATGTAGGAAACATCGTTCTCGGTAGCGCACAGGATGACCTTGGGCCCCTTGCCGTTGTGCATCTGGCGCAGTTCGCGAACGAAATCGAACCCGTCGACGTTCGGCATGTTGGAGTCGACGAAGATCGCATCCGGCATCGCATCGCGGCAGATGTCGAGGCCCTGGCGACCGTCCTCGGCCTCCTCGACCTTGAGATTGGCGCTTTCGAGGATGCGGCGAGTGATCTTGCGCACGACCGAGGAGTCGTCGATGACAAGGCATGATTTCATGATGCGCATGCTTTCCGTTGTTGGAAACCCGACGGGATCCGGTCCATGGCAGGCGCCCTTCTGTCGTCAGGCCGCCGCACTGAGCGGCCGTTCGAGAAGAGCATTGAGGTCGATCTCGACGATCAGCCCCGAGGGCAGCTTGTGGATGCCGGCGCAGACCGCGGCCCAGCGCGGATCGAGATTGGCCGGCGTATTCTCGCGCAGCGTCCCATCGACCTCGAGCACTTCGCCGACCTGATCGACCACGAGGCCGAGCGCCTCGTCGCGCCATTCCACGCCGACCGCCATTGCGCCGTCCTGGACGGCGATCTCGTCGAAGCCAAGCATCACGCGCAGCGAGAGCATGGTGACGACGCGCCCGCGCAGATTGACGAGGCCTGCGACGGCCGAGGGCGAACGCGGCACGATCGTCAGGTTCTGCAGGGCGAAGACGTCATGCACTTTCGAGATCGGCAGGCCGAGAAGCTGGCCCTCGACGAGCACGGTGACGAGCTGCTTGGTGTCATTGACGGCCTGCGGGCCGCGATCGTTGGATACGCTGATCATCAGGCGGCCTCGCTTTTCGGCTGAAGGAAATCGTTCAAGGAAGCGATCAGCCCCTGGCGGTCGAACTTGCCGACGAGATCGACGAAGCCCTTTTCGCGCGCAGTGCGCACGGTTGCGACGCCCGCCTTCTCTGCAAGGCCGATCAGCGGCACATCCGCGCCGAACTTCTCGAGCCGAAGCCTGCTTGCGAATTCGAAGCCCGAGACGCGCGGCATGTCGAGATCGATGACGACCGCGTCGATCTTGTTCTCGGACATGACCTGAAGGGCCGAGGCCGCATCCGAGGCCGAGAACACGCGGTAGCCTGCAGCCTTGACGACCGGGGCGAGCATCGCGCGGAAGAAGGCGCTGTCATCGACGATGAGCACGGCGGGGTTCTTCGCGGTCGTCAGGTCGCGCTCGGAGCCATCCATCTCGAAGGGGAGGAAATGCGCCACGTCGATGATGTCCGTCGCCCGGCCGCCGATGATGGCCGAGCCGAGCAGGCCCGGCGTTTCACTCGCCGCGGTGATCTCAAGCCGCTCTTCGACGATGTCGATGATCTGGTCGACCACGAGGCCGGCGCTGCGCTGGCCGCGGGCGAAGACGAGAACGTGATGGTTCTGGGCCGCGCCGATCGCGCCGTTCGAATTGGCGGGGATCAGCGGCATCAGTTTGCCGCGATACTGGATGAGGGACTGACCGCCCGACATCTCGATCTTCGCGCCCTCGATCTCCTCGAGGCGGGTGACGAGTTCGAGCGGCACGGCCTTGTAGCCGTTCTCGCCGGAGCGGAACACGAGCAGCGACGTCAGCGGCTCACTGTCTTCCAGAAGCTGGCTCACCTGCGCACGATCTTCGCGCCGCTCGGCGAAGATGCCGAGTTCGCGGCCCATGCCGGCGGGATCGAGGATCATGACGACGGAGCCATCGCCGAGGATCGTCACACCTGAATAGGTCGAGAGCGAGTGGAGAATGGCGCTCGTCGGCTTGACGACGATCTCCTCCGTCTGCACGACGCTGTCGACGATGAGCCCGAAGCGTCGGTCGGCAACCTGGCAGACGACGATGAAGGTCTTGCCCGAGGTATCGGCCCCGCCGGTCGAAAGCCTGAGGATCGAGCCGAGATCGCCGACTGGCAGAAGCTCGTTGCGCAGCCGCAGCACGGTCGAACCGTTAACGGTATCCAGCACCACTTCGCTGCCAGCTCCGGCGCGGACGAGTTCGACGACCGAAAGCTGCGGGATCGCGAAGCGCTGGCCGCACGCCTCGACCACGAGCGCGCTGGCGATCGCCAGCGTCACGGGGATCTTGATCGAAATGGTCGTGCCGACATCGATCTTGGTGCGGATGTCGATCGAACCGCCAATCTGCTCGACATTGTTGTTGACGACATCCATGCCGACGCCGCGGCCGGACACGCTCGTCACTTCGCGGGCGGTCGAGAAGCCGGCCTTGAAGATGAAGCGGGCGAGCTCGGAATCATTCATCCGCTTCAACTGCTCTTCGGTCGCGAGGCCCATGGTGAGAGCGCGCTTGGCAACGCGGTCGAGATCGAGGCCCTTGCCGTCATCCGACACTTCCAGAATGATGTAACCGCCTTCCTGCAGCGCGGAGACCTTGATCTTGCCGGCGCGCGGCTTGCCCTTGGCGACGCGCTCCTCGGACGATTCAAGGCCATGATCGGCCGCGTTGCGGATCATGTGGACGAGCGGATCGCGGATGAGGTCGAGCACGTGGCGATCGATCTCGGTCTCGGCTCCGCTGGTCTCCAGGTCGATCTGCTTCTTCAGCTCGACCGAAAGATCGCGGACGAGGCGCGGCAGCTTCGCCCAGGCGGCAGCGATCGGCTGCATGCGCGTCTTCATCACCGCTTCCTGCAGTTCGGCGGTGATCGACGACAGGCGCTGCAGCGGGATCTTGAACTGACCCTCGCCCTGGCGACGAGCGATCTCGAGTAGCTGGTTGCGCGTGAGCACCAGCTCGGAGACCATCGTCATCAGATGGTCGATCGTGTCGATCGCCACGCGAAGCGTCTGTTTCGAGGCGGCCGTCTCGGCAGGGATGCCCTTTTCTTCCTTCAGATGGACGGATTCGGGCTGCATCGTCGGCTCGGCATGCGCAGCGTCAGCGGATTCGGCGGCAGCTTGCGAAGGCGTCTCCAATTCCGGCGCGGCAGCAGACTCGGTATGGAACAGGCGTTCATAGACGGCGAAATCCGCGTCCGTGTGCTTTGCCGCTTCCTCCATCGTCACCTCGGGCTTGGCGTCCTCGATCGTCGGCTTGGCCGCAGGCGCAGCGTCGAAGGCCTCGCGGGCCTGATCGACGGCGGCGAACATTTCCGACATCCGTTCGGCGCGCGCCTTGCCCGGGCCGGGTGCGTCCCGAAACGCGAGTTCGAGATCGTCGAGCGAGACTTCGCCGGGACGCAGCCGGCGCTCCAGCACCTGATAGACGAGCGATCCTGTCGTGTGCTCTGGAACGCTGACGAGCGCGGACTTCTTCTCGATATGCAGCCGGGCCATGTCCTCGAGCTGCTTGATGAGGGCCGCGTCCTCGCCTTCCGGCTCGGCGGCGTTGCGCTCAAGTTCGCCGATGATCAGCTTGATCTGGTCGATCGTCGCGAGAATGAGGCTGACGGCCTGCGTGGTGACCGGGACGCCGTCGCGGAACTGGCCGATGACGGTCTCCGCCGCATGGGCAAGTGCCTCGAGGCGCGGCAGCCCCAGAAAGCCGCACGTTCCCTTGACCGTATGGACGAGCCGGAAAATCTGCGCGAGCACCGCGCCATTGTTCGGCTCCTGCTCGAAACGAACCAGTTCCGAGTCGACGACATCGATCGCCTCTGTGGTTTCGATCACGAAGTCGCGGAGAATGTCATCCATTTATCTGAACCCACCCGGCCGCCAATACACGACGACTCTCGGGGCTCACTGTGCGATGGAACGGTTTATGTTTCGTTTCCACCACCGAAGAAACATGAACGATCAGGCTTCTCGCAGGCGCGTCAGGCGGGGGCTGGTTCGTCCGGCGTGGCCTTGATGGTGACGAGATCGCCGTCGAGGGAGAGCGAAACAGCCATTTTCGCGGCGCGCGCAATCAGGCCTGCGTAGAAGATCTGGATGCCGTGCGCATCGACCGAACCCGATTCTGTGCGTCCGGCGAGCAGGTCTTCCGAATGGGTGGGGATGCGCGCATTGAGGCCTCTCGCCTCGATGGTGAAGGTCGGCTGCTCGGCGGCGCCTTCGACCGTCACAGCGATCGCACCGCCGCGCGGGATCGCGGCGACCGAGAGCACCAGCAGGTTCAGCAGCAGCTTCACCTTGTTTTTGGGCATCAGCACGCGGGGCGCGCTCCAGGTCAGCGAGTTCTTGTCGTCGTGCAGGAAGGCGCGCGCCACCTGCTCGGCATCGCCGGTATCGATCGACGAGCCGGCGGAGCCTGCCGCACCGAAGGCGATACGCGCGAACTGCAGCCTGGCGCTCGCCTGCTTCGAGCTCTTCTTGATGAGGTCGAGCGCGAAAGCCCGCATCGACTCGTCCTTCTCGTCCTCAAGGACTTCGAGACCATTGACGATCGCACCGACCGGGGAAATCACATCATGACAGACGCGGCTGCACAGCAGCGCGGCAAGATCGAGACCTTCAAGATCGACCTGGATCATTCAAAACCCTTTCAAGGAGCACGAGAGACCGCGGCGTCGCGGACGGCCCAATCGAATCGCAGCAATATACCCATCTGCCGGGAATACCAATCAGCCAAGACGACCAACGATCACCGCGATGCGCTGCCCGTCAGCCGCTCACGGCCGTGGCCGAACGAGGGCGCGGGACATTTGCGGCCACATCGCCGCTGCGTCCCGCCGCGCGGAGGCTGCTTCGAGATAGGCCGAGCGCGACATGTGCGTGCGGAACAGCACCAGCCTGTCATCGAGAATGGCGAAGATCTCCGGATCGCCGGCGACGAGCCTGCCGGCTGCGATGTCGATCGGGTCATAGCCGCCGAAGAGCGGAACATAGGCGGCAGGGGCGGCCCTGAACGCTTCCAGGTTTCCGACATTGATGAAGCGCCAGACGAGCCCGCCCTCGGTGAGCGTCAGACTTGTTTTGCCGGGCGCGGCCCGCTTGTCGGTGAAATAGGCGACAGGATCGTAGCCGAAGAGAGCGATGCCGCCGACCGGCTCGGCGATGACGGCGTCGCTGACGCCGATCTCGGCAATCGGGGGCGCCGTCTGCGCGCCCGCGGGGCTGATCGCCGTCAAAACGGCGACGGCAGCCGTCGCAATCGCAAAAAAGCTTGAAATGCGGTGCAGGAGTTTGAAAACGTCGAGTGGCATCAGGCTGTTATGGGTTTGGAAACCATATCTTATGGCAAATCTGCTCTGCTCAGTCGTGATTGATCCACTGATTCGGAACGGAATTGCCATGCTCCAACCTTCCATATCGCCGAACAGGCCTGCGGCACAGCGCAAAACCGCGCTTGGCGGACCGGACACGCGACGCTCCGTTCTCGCCATGCTGCTTGGCACCGCGGCAAGCCTCGTCGGTGCTGCGGGATCAAACGCGCAGGGCGGGCCGCCGGACACCTTCTCCGCCAATGAAATCGTGACGAGCGGCCACAAATTCTTCGGCACGATCTCGCGGGGCCTTGCCTCGGTGGTAGAGGAAGCGACCCGCCGCTGGGGCGAGCCCAATGGCTACATTCTCGGGCAGGAGGCGACGGGCGCCTTCATCGGCGGCCTGCGCTATGGCGAAGGCACGCTTTACACGAGAACCGGCGGCGACCAGCGCGTCTTCTGGCAGGGCCCTTCGGTCGGTTTCGATTTCGGCGGCGACGGCGACCGCACCATGATGCTCGTCTATCGCCTCAACCGGAGGCAGAAACTGTTCCAGCGTTTCGTCGGTGTGGACGGCTCCGCCTATTTCGTCGGCGGGTTCGGCATGACGGCGCTTACCTTCGACGACATGGTCGTCGTGCCGATCCGCTCCGGCGTCGGCGCGCGCCTCGGCGTCAACATCGGCTATCTCAAATTCACCGACCAGCCGACCTGGAATCCCTTCTGACGCGCCGCATTGTCTGCCGACGACCTGTTATGATATCGAAGTCCGGCGGTCGGGCCTGGCGCGAACGCGGGCCTATGGACGGCAGCTTCATGCGGTGTGGCAGCCGTTTTCAGCGCAGCGATGGACGAGGGATGAGGCGTCATTAACCGGACAATGCGCAGATGATCGAGCAGTTGATGATCTTCGCTCTCGGCGTCCTCAGCGCCGGGCTGATCTCGATCGCCATCCTGCCCGCCTTCTGGCGGCGCGCCGAGCGCCTCGTGCGCAAGCAACTCGAACGCCAGCTTCCGCTCTCCCCGCGTGAGATCGCCGCCGAGCGCGACCAGCTTCGCGCCGCCTTCGCGATCGAGCAGCGTCGGCTGGAGCAGAGGATCGAGGCGGTCGAGGCAACCCGCGCGGCGGATCGGCGCGAGATCGGCGAAAAGCTGATCGCGCTCGGACATGCAGGCGACACGATCGCGGACAGGGACCAGACCATCGCCACGCAGCATGCCGAGCTCAACGACAAGACCTCCGTGATCGCCTCGCTGCGCGCCGAGCTCGCGGCCTCGCGGTCGGCCCATGACGAGACCAGCGCCAACCTGAAGCGCGAAACGGAAGCGCACGAAACGCTGAAAGCAGCCCACGCCGACCTCGGGAGGCTTGCCGATGCGCGCAGCCGCGAGATCGGTGAACTGCAGGCCGCGCTCGCCGCCAGCCAGGCCAATCTCGCCGACCGGATCGCCGCGCTCGGAGACACCGAAGGCAGGCTCGCCGATCAGGTCCGGCTGCATAAGGATCTCCAAAGCGCCTTCGTGACCCTCAACGAGCGCGCCGAGGAGCGGAAATTCGAAATCTCCAACCTCAATCTCCGGATAGAATCGCTCAACGGCAAGCTTGCCGAACAGGACCTCGCGATGCAGAGCCTGCGGCAGACGCTGCAGGCCCGCGCGTCCGAGATCAACGATTTGAAGCGCCAGCTCGCCGACGCGCACAACCAGACCGAAGTGGCGAGGGCCGAGACAAGGGCGGCCGAGCAACTCGCAGCACGGCGGCAGGAGGCTGTCGAGGCGAAGAGCGAAGCGTTGCAGGCCAAAAGCGCCCTCATCAACGACAACCAGCAGCAGATCACCACGCTGCGGGCCAATCTGCGCGCCGAAGGCGATGCGCGCCGCTCGATCGAGCGAGATCTCGAGCAGGCGCGTCGCTCCGTTGCGGCGCTGGAGGCAGCGGTTCAGCGCACCCGCCAGGAATCGCAGGAAACGGCGCGCGACCTCTCGCGCACCATCGAGGCCCTCAAGGTGCAACCCTCGCGCCGCCGCGCCGAGAGCGCTGCAAAACCGGTCCGCCCGGCCCCTCGCGGTGAGGCTCAGCTCGGCTCGGCCATTCCCGAAAGCGACATCGTCGATCTGCCGACCGTGAAATGAGCGCGCCGTCAAGCGTCGCCATCATCGGCGCGGGGCCCGCCGGCCTGATGGCCGCCGAACGGCTGAGCGCAGCCGGCATCGGCGTAACGGTCCATGATCGGATGGCGAGCCCGGCGCGCAAGTTTTTGCTGGCCGGGCGCGGCGGCCTCAACCTCACCCATAGCGAGCCGCCGGAGCGTTTCGTCCGCCGCTACCGCGAGGCCGAAGGGCGTCTGCGCCCGGTGATGGAAGCCTTCAGCGCGCTCGATCTGCAGCGCTGGTGCGCATCGCTCGGCGAACCGACCTTCACCGGCAGCAGCGGCCGGGTGTTTCCAAAAAGCTTCAAGGCGTCGCCGCTGCTTCGGGCCTGGCTTCGCAGGCTTTCAGCCCAGGGCGTCGTGTTCCGGATGCGGCATCGCTGGATCGGCTGGGCGGCCGATGGCGCGCCGCGCTTCGAAACCGCGCAGGGCGAGACGATGAGCGTTACGGCGGATGCCACGCTGCTGGCGCTCGGCGGCGCGAGCTGGCCGCGCCTCGGCTCGGACGGCGCATGGGCCTCGACGCTGCGCGAGGCCGGCATTGAAGTGAGACGGCTTCGCCCGGCGAATGGCGGGTTCAGCGTCGCCTGGTCGGCGGGCTTCAACGAGCGCTTCAAAGGCGCGCCGTTGAAGCGCATCGCCCTTTCCCTCGACGGCGAGACCGCGCGGGGCGAGGCGGTGATCACGGATGGCGGCATCGAAGGCGGGGCCGTCTACGCCCTGTCGGCGCTCATTCGGGATCGGCTCGATGCGTCTGGTCCGTTGCGGGTTTCGATCGATCTGCGTCCCGATCTCTCACAGAGCGAACTCGAAGGCCGGCTGAGCGGCGCGCGCGGCGGCGATTCGCTTTCAAACCAGCTTCGCAAGCGCGGCGGCCTTTCCCCGGCGGCTATCGGTTTGATGCGCGAAAGCGTGGGCGGGACATTGCCGCAGGATGCCGCGTCTCTTGCCCGCCTCGCCAAGAGCGCGACGATCGAAATGACTGCAGCCAGGCCGATCGATCGCGCGATATCGACGGCCGGCGGCGTGTCCTTCGCAGAACTTGACGACCGCCTCATGCTTCGTGCGCGGCCCGGCGTCTTCGCGGCCGGCGAGATGCTCGATTGGGAGGCCCCGACCGGGGGCTATCTGCTGCAGGCCTGCTTCTCGACCGGCGTGGCGGCGGCGAACGGCATTCTGGCGTGGCTCGACCGCCGGGAGGACAAGCCTTCGCAGTGAGGCGCATTATCGCCAACGACATACAGTTTTTGTTACCACTTTGCTGCAATGCTCGTGGTCTGATCATTGTAGCGTATCGGACCCGTTGATGACGCCTCCCAAACTCGACATCGATATTCTCGACGAACTGCGTTCGGAGTTCGGCGTCGACATTCTCGTCGAGCTTCTGCGCATGGCGAAAGCCAGCGCCGAAACTGAGCTCGACGAACTCTCCCGCCAGATCGATGCCGGATCGAGCCTGAAGACCCGGCGGATCGCCCACAGCCTTGTCGGCATCCTCGGACAATACGGCGCGATGGAGGCCTCCCGCCTCGCACGCGAGACCCAGCACGCCGACGATGCGGAATTGTTTGCGCAGGCCGCCGCGCTGGTGGAGGCAGGGCGCGAGGCGCTCACCGAACTGCGCCGCTATGCGGACGAAGCCGAGCCGGTCAAGACGAAAGTCGCCTGACAACCCTCAGGCGAGCTTCAGCGCTTTGGCGCGCGGCACCCGCGCCACGACCGGCACGCCGGCGACGAAGGTGAAGATCGAATTCAGCCTGATGCGCTGGTCCAGAAGCTCGGCGAGGAAGGCGAGCCCGCCGCCCATGCCGAAGCCCGCAACGAGGCCGGCAAGCATGTAGAGCAGCGCGCCGGGGCCGACCGGCGAGGTCGGCTCGACCGGCGGGTCGATCATCTTGATGCGCTCCGGCGCTTCGAACTTGCCGAGAGCGCCTGTGACGCGCGCCATCTCGAAGCGTTTCGACAGCGCCTCGTAGGTTTCGCGCGCCGCAGCAATGGCCCGCTCGAGCTGCTGCTGCTCCTGCTCGATCGGAGCGAATTGCGACATGGTGTGCTGGAGATCGGCCAGCGTCTTCCTGATCTGCGTCACGTCCTGCTGCAGCGCGATCCGGCGGGCCTGCATGTCCTGCAGCCGCCCGATCTGCGAAACGAGGAGCGCCGGCTGGGTCTTCGAGCCATTGACGGTTGGGTTGCCGCTTTCGTCGATCTGGACGGACGATCCTGCCGCCATGTTCCACAAGCGGTCGAGATCGGTGTCCTTCAGCGCCTGGCTCGCCTCGATCAGGCTGCGGCGCTCGTCCTGCAGGCGCTTCAGCTTGCGCTCGGCGGCCTGCACTTCCGAATGCTCCTCCGTGTAACGCGTGCGCAGCGCGGTGAGTTCGCTGGACGTCGCGACGATCGACTCCTCGAGCCGCCCGATCACCGGATTGGTGCTGGCAAGGCGGCCGCGCATGTCTTCGAAGGCGGCATCCGCGGCGGCGAGTTCCATGGTGCGCTCTTCGAGCTTCTGCTGCAGGGCGCCGAGACGGCTGACATTGGCGGCGTAGATCGCAGGCAGCTTGTCGGCGTGCTTGGTCTTGAACAGCGAATAATCGCGCTCCGCTTTCTCCAGCGCGGCGCGGCGGGTGCCGAGCTGGCTGTCTAGGAAGGTCTGGCTGTCGACGATGGCGCTCTGCTCTGGCGAAAGCAGCCTATCGACGAAGCGCCGCGTCACGGCGATGAGGATGGGCAGCAGATTGCCCGGCCTGCGGTCGCTGACCCTGATCTCGATAAGGTCGCTGCCGATGAGCCGCACGCTCGTCGTGGTCTTGAGGCGCTGGATCAGGCTGAGGCGATCCTCCGGCGCGGTCTTCGCGTCGATGAGTCCGACATCGCGCAGGACCTGGTCGAGCACGTGCTCGCTGTGCAGCAGCGCATCGAGCGCCTGGATGCGGTCCTTGACGTTGGGGCCGATCGCCAGATCGTTGAGGAAGGGATTGAGCTTCGATGGTTCCTGCACGAGGAGCGTCGTGCGGGCTTCGTAGACGCGCGGCAGCACGAAGGATGCGAACAGCGCGATGAACGGCATGATGAGCGCCGGCACGACGATGAGCACGCGACGCCGCCAGGCCGCCGCGATGAGCGTCATCATGATTTCGGCGGGTTCGCGAACCATCTCTACCCTTCGTCAGCCTCCGGACCATGAGGAAAGCTGCACCGCGCAGCATGGCGCGGCGCGGCTATCTCTCGGAATTTACAACGAACATCCTTACGGACTCGTTAGGAAGGGCGGGGTCGAACCGGCGGATGACCTCGAAACCAGGCGGCACCTGCTGCGACACGGCCTGCGCCCGCTGGTTGGCGTGCAGGAGCCGCACATAGGCCTCGCCTTCGCCGCCGAGACCCACGGCCATCACGAGCTTCGCGCCCTTCTGCTTCAGGAAAGGCTGGACGAGCGCCGCGACCGATTTCTGGCCCGAGACGGGCAGCGTCACGGAGCCCTTCTCGAACTGGATGAAGGTCAGCGGCGTTGCCGGCGTGAATTCGGCTCCGGCCGGGGCTGGCACGGAGCCGGTGGCGTCCGGCTGCCCCGCCTCGACCCGTGCGGGCTGCACGACCTGCCGCGCGCGAAGCCGCTCGACCGCCTCCATCAACGCTTTGGGATCGCTTGCCGGCCGCACCGCTTCAGGAGCAGGGTCCGGCGGCTGAAAGCCGCTCGGCTGTCCGGCGTAGGGCGGGGGCGAAAAGGCAGCCGAGCGCGGATAGCTCGCGACCGGGGCGGGCGGCCCGCCCTGCTGCGGCTGATAGGGGTTTGCGTAGGGCGCGCCGGCCGCGACCGGAGCCGGCCCGTCGAGACGGTAGGTCTTCGGCCTGCCCTCGTCGAGCCTCGCTGCGTCGCCGGGCATCTCGGAGGTGGCCGCCGCACGCGACTTGGCCCGCGCCAGCAATGCCAGCGCCGCCGCATGCCGATCGCCGGGCGCTGCGGCGCGAGGATCAGGGAGCCTGTCGGCAGCGACGCTTGCGTTTTTTTGCGTCAGCACTTTCGAGCCGTCGACCGTCTGCAGCGTCGATTTCGCAATCGCGCCGCTGGCCGGCGCGCCGGACTTTCCGTCCTGCGCCCGCGCAGCGCGCGCCTGATCCGCCAGCGCCTGCAGGGTTGGCCCGGTGACGCGGCCGTCCTGCTGCGGCAGGGTCTGCCCTGCCGTGATCCGCTCGTCGCCCGCCTCGTTCAGGCCAGCGCCAGGGATGAGCGAGCACGCCGTGAGCAACGAGCCGAGTGACGCTACCGCCAACACTCTCTTCGTTAAGGTTAACCTCGTCGGATGGGCCATGATGCACCTCTTGCCTTCCAAAGGTCGTCGTCAGTTCGTGTGTCGGGCGAGATCGATGATGGAGTCACGGAGCGCCGCCATGCGGGCGTCGTCAAACCGTTCCGCGATGGCGAAGCTCGACCCGAGTTCACCCTTGATGCGCTGGAGCAGCGCGCGGGCGTCCGGCTCCTGCCGCGTTTCGAGCCAGAGCAGCCAGCGCTGGTCTATGACGCCTTCCGCCATCTCCAGCACCTTGGCGTTCATGTCGGGCTGAGCCGGGCAGAGCTCCATGCTCGGGTAGAACATCTGCGCGTCACCCTCGCGCCCATCGGTCGGGTCGAACGGATCGGCGGTCGGAAGCCTTGCATGCCACTGCACGTAATGGCGGGCTGGCGTGTTCCAGAGCCAGAGCCCGGCGGTGAAGCGATACTGCTCGGTATTGTAGAGCCAGGGTTCCACGCCCTTGGCTGCGATGTCGGCGAGGTCCGGCGCATCGATGCCGTAGCCGCCGTTGACGATGGCGACGTCGAACAGCGGGATGAGGGCCCTGTCGGCCTTGTTGTTGAGATGGGCGGTCAGCCGGATGCCTGGCGCGCCGGCTCTCAGCGCCTTGATCCAGCCCTTGAGATCGCCGCCGGCCATATCCGGGTTGCTCGGCTCATCCGCGACACTCCAGAGCAGCCGCTCGTAGCCCTTGTCGATGAAGCGCTGCTCGATATCGGCGATCGACTGGACGCTGCCTGTCAGGCCCTGGCTCGAAAAGGCACGCCCCGCTCCGGCATAGGCCATCATCGGCAGACGCGTGCCGGCCTGCATGGCGATCTGCGCATCGCGCATCAGGTCGTCGTTGCGGTTGAAGACCGGGGTCGACAGCCCCGGCGCGTTGCCGTCGAGCCCAAAGCGGCCAAGCGTCGCAAGATCGCAGCCCATCTGCCGCCGACGAACGTCGCCGGGCCAAGAGAACCAGAGGAGGTGCGGCGCCTCGTCGTTGAAGAAGCCGGCTGGCTTTGCGACCGGCGGCAGCTTGACCGGCAGCATCTCGACCTGCACGTCGAGCGCTGCGGCGCGGCGTTCGTCGCCGATCGTGATCCGGCCCTTGTAGATGCCGGGCGCGGCGTCGGCCGGCGCCTCGATCCAGACATCGTAGCGCCGAGGCTCTCCCGGCAGGATGGGGAAGCGCCGCGTCATGCTGCGCAGGCGCTCATCCTTCAGCACGAGAAGGTTCGAGCTCACATTGGCGCGGTCAAGCTGGCGCTGCGCCGCCCAAACCTGCGTCTTGAGGCCGGCTGGTGAGGACTCCGTCTTCGGCGGCGTGATCGCCACGTCCGGCGTGCTGATCGGCTCGGCCGAGGAGACCGCGATGACGGCCCGCGCGCCGGTGCCGGGCGTCAGCGTCAGCCGGAGCGGTGCTCCGGGCTCGCGAGCCGCCGCCCGCTCATCTGCCGCTATTGCGACCTCATGCGCGGATTTGTGCGGTATGGGCGCGCCGATCGGCCAGATTTCGCGATACCAGCGCGCACGCTGCTCCAGCACCGCATCGAGCGCGGCCCGCTGCCCGGCCGGCTCGATCACCATGCCGGATAGGAACATCGCAGCAGGGCTGTCGCCCGCCTGTTCGACGATAATGCCGGCATCGCCGACTTCGACCTCGGCAGTGATGAGGCCGCCGCGATGCTGTCCGAACGTCGTCCAGGCATCCGCGTTGCCGGAGGGCTCCTGATCGCTCCCCGCGAGATAGCGTTGCTTGATCCATTGCGGCGGCGTCAGGCGCTGGTTCAGGACCTCACGGCCATTGATCGAAATCTGCCGCTCGAGCGGATGCGGCAGGCTCTCCCACTCGCCGGGGTCCTCGGTCCACAGCGAAACACGGGCAAAACCCTTGGGATAGGGCACGACGACCTTCTGGATGCCGCGCAGACCGTTTGCGACGAGCGGATCGGGAGCCGGGCGGCGCATCACGAACATCTGGCCGGTCAGCCTTGGATCTGACGGGCCGACGCGCTCGAAGCCAGACATCAAGGGCGCATCCGGCGCGCCGAAGCTGAGGCCGATCGCCTTCATCGGCAGGGCCTGCGTCTCGACCAGCTTGAAGCTCGCGATTTCGACGCGGGCCTGGCTGCTGCCGTTGAACATCATCATCTTGGCGATGGCGCGATGGTCGACGACCCGGCCATTGACCGTGCGAAGGCCGGAGAGGGGTTTGCGCCACTTGAAAGGCCCCGGCGGCAGCGTACGCTCCTCGTTGACGCGCGTCGCATAGCTCGTCGACTGCCCATCATCGACGCGCAGGACGACGACGACCGGCGTCGTGCCCGTGACCGTGCCCTCGACCACGATCTCGCAATTCTTCAGGCAGTTGCGCAGCGGCGCGGTCGGAACGTCGATCGGCAGCGCGCCGGGCCGTGCGAGCGTGATCGCCGGCGCCGGCTGCGCGTCGTGGCCGCTTTCGGCAGCGGGCGAAGCCGCAGGCGTCACGGCTGGCCCCTCGCCCGCGCTCGTAGAGGCGCGGCGAATTTCGAAGGCCCGCACCAGAATGCCGGGCTCGGCGCTCGCCTGAAACAGCAGCACGCGGCTGACCGAGCCGGGATCGATCGCCCGGCCATCCACCGCGCGAAGATCGCTCAGCGATTTGCTGATGCTGAACGGCCCGAGCGGAATGTTGAATTCCTCGTTGAAGCGGGTCGCATAGCTTTTCGACTGAGAGTCATCGATGCGTAGCACGGCGATGACGGGCTGAGAGGCGAGGTTCACGCCTTCAAGGCGCAGCTCGCACTCGTCCTTGCAGGCGCGCATCGCGCTCGCCGGCAACTCCATCGGAAGGGTCCTGGCCTTCGCAGGCTCCAGCGGCGGAGCGGCGATGGACTGCATCACGAACGGAACGCCGGCAAGCAGCAAAACGCCCATCAACGCCAGCCAATACTTCCGCATCCCTAAAAAGCTCCGGAACATCGATGTCTCAAGCACCGATCTGAAGGCTGACGGCCCGTTTGCTGCCATGGCGAAGACGACCCGACAATCGGAGCGCGCGTCGTTCGTTTGCTGCTGCGCAGTCTAGGGAAAATGTCTTTTGATTGTCTTAATCCGCAGCGCAGCATTACCCGCGCAGAACCGTTCAAATACGCTGAAATTTCTGCCTTTTACCCAATGTTTAGAGAGGGTGACCTAGAGTTGTCACAGGATTGCGGCCCGCCTGCCGCGCTTCGCTGGAGGGGGCAGGATGAGATCGCTTGCGGACGTGTCAAAGGCACATGGTGATGTCGGGCCTGGCTTCGACACGCTGCGCATCGTCCTTTCGATCGGCGTGGTCGCGACGCACAGTGTCAGCATCAGCTACGGAACCGCGGTCAGCGATCGTATCCTCCATATGCCGCTTGCCTCGCCCATCAGCGCGATCCTGCCTCTCTTTTTCGCCCTCAGCGGCTATCTCGTCATGGGCAGCGCCATGCGCACCGCGACGTTGCGGCAGTTCCTGCTGCTCAGGGCGCTGCGCATCGTGCCGGCCCTGGCAACGGAGATCATGCTCTCCGCCCTGCTCATCGGGCTGCTGTTCAGCAGTGTCTCGCTCGGCGCATATCTCGCCGACGATCGGCTCCACGCCTATTTCGGCAGCCTGTTCGGGCGCATCAGTCTCTACCTGCCCGGCGTTTTTTCGGACAACCCGCTTCCGGACATCGTCAATGGCTCGCTCTGGACGATCAATCCCGAGATCTTCTGCTACGTCTTCCTCGGCCTCTGCCTTTCGACGCGCATACATCGCCATCGCGGCCTGATGCTGGCCTCGTTCTTGGCTCTGCTGGCGGTGTGCATCGTGCTCGACTACCGGCGCAACACCGATCTTTTCAACGTCTTCTCCTACATCCACGTGCTGATCCTCGCCTTCTCGGCCGGCAACGTGCTCTATCTCTGGCGCGACAGGGTGCCGTATTCGCCGGCATTGTTCGCGATCTCGCTCGTCGCCGGGCTGACGCTGATCCGCGAGCCCTATCTCGTCTATGTCGCGGTCTGCGGCCTCACCTATTGCGTCGTCTATCTCGGCTTTCAGCCGCTGTATAAGCCGTCCATCCTCAAGACCGGCGATTATTCCTACGGCATCTATCTCTACGGGTTTCCGATCCAGCAGGCCGTGAGCAACCTCATGCCCTGGTCGCGCGAATGGTACTTGAACCTGTTGATTTCATTGCCATTCATCTGCGTCATCGCGGCCGTCTCATGGCATTTCATCGAGAAGCCGGCGCTGAAGCTGCGCAAGTCGATCGCGCCGGCCGCGAGCGCCCCAACGGCGGAGGAGCCCGAGCCGCTCTGGAAAAGCGCGGCGGTCATCAGCGGCCTGCTCGTCTATGCCGTGCTGCTCTCGCGCTGGTCCGGCATCAATTCGTTCGACATCACGCTCGTCAACCTCGCCAAATATGCGCTGGCGATCGCGATCCTGACGACGGGCGGACTCGTGATCTCGCGGCTCAAGGTCTTGCCTGCGCCAAGGGCTGCGCGGGTCTAGCGATCGTCGAAGCGCGCCAGAAGCTCTTCGAGCGCGGCGGCACGCGCATCCCAGCTTTCATGAGCCACCGCCGCCCGGCGCAGGGAATCGCGGCCCCTGTCCGCCGCAGCGCGCAGAATGGCTGCGGCGTAATCCCCGCCGTAATCGACCATCTCGATCAAATCGGCGTAGGGCTTCATCGCGTCGAACGTCGGAGCGACGATCGGCGCGCCGACCGCAAGGTATTCGCGCAGCTTCAGGGGGTTGCTCGCCCTGATCTGCGCCGTGTCGAGGAAGGGCAGCAGCGACACGCTCCAGTGCTGGACGTATCCCGGCAGCGCGGCATGCGGCTTTTCGCCGAGCAGCGCGACGTTGGGCTCGGCGGCGAGCCGACCGACATCGCAGCGCACAGGGCCAACGAACACGAACCGCCAATCAGGCAGGCTGCGCGCCGCCCGCACCAGAGCGTCAAAATCGAGCCAGGGGGAGAGGCCGCCGTAATAGCCGGCGATGTTCGGCGCATCCGGCAGGTCTGACGGCCGGGCGGCGGGCTTGGCAAAAAGCTCGAGATCGACGCCATGCGGAAGCAGAACCGTCCGTTCCGCAGCGAATTTTTCGCATAGCGGCTGGCTGCAGGCGAGGATGAGATCGACGCGCGACGCGAGCCGGCGCTCCATGCCGCTCACCGGCGCATGATCGACGCCGGCGAGCCCGGAAAAATCATCGCCGCAATAATAAACGGCTGCCCGCTCGCCAAGCGCGCCGAGCACGCTGAGAGCCGTCGGCAGCGAAGTCCACAGAATGGGCCGGCTGATGCCGCGCCGCGCCATCTCGGCGCGCAGCTGGGCCGAGAGGCTGGCGCGGTTGAATGCTTCGGCGAGCTGGCTGCCCGGCCACGGCACGGCGCGCGGCGCAAGCACCGAGAGCCGCTCCGGCCGCTCCACCTCTGCACGCCCGGCGCCTGCCTGCTTGAGACCTGTCATGCGCAGGGCCTTGTCCGCGAGGCGGCCCATATCGGCGAGGCTGAGCGAGGGCCGTCTGAGGCCGATCGAATTGACCCAGATAACATTCCGCCGCCGCGCGAGGCGCGACAGGAGATGCTGCGTCGAGCTTGGATGCCGGCCCCAATCCTCCGCGAAAGCGACGAGCGCGGCCGGGGCGTCGCGCGCCATCAGGCGACGCGTCCGAGCGCCTTGATCTCGGCGCGCAGCCTGTCGGTCGCCGCGTCGCCCTCGCCGCTCGCTATCGAACGCTTGACGGTGGCCGGAACGCCGGCCGCCAGCACGAAGGGCGGCAAATCCTTCGTCACCACGCTTCCGGCCGCGACGATCGTGCCGCGCCCGATGGTGACCCCCGCCGAGACCGTCACACCGGTCGCGAGCCAGACATCGTCCTCAATGACGATGTCGCCGATCTGATCCTCCGTATCCGGCAGGCCTGCAGCACGGTTCGTGGCGTCGATCGGATGGCCGGCATAGCCTGCAAGAAACGCCCGCCCCGCGATGCGGACATTGTTGCCGATGACGATGCGCCGCCCGACGGCGAGCGTCGTCTGCCAGCCTATGTCGCAATTGTCGCCGACGAGGAGGACGGGCTTCTCCGCGCCGCTCGTGCGCCCCGTGATGGTGATGTTGCCGGAGACACGGCAACGTTCGCCAAGTCGCATTTCGGGCGCGCCGAGCACCAGCGGAATGCCGCTGTAAAGGTAGAGTTTTGGCGCGGGCTTCAGGAGCTGCGACTGGAAGAGCGGTGTATGCCACAGGATGCGCGCCGCATTGGCCACAGCCGCCCTCAGCATGACGTGCAGCCGATAGAGCGCGGCATGGACGCCCGGAATGACCGGGAACGAGACGTTGCGCAGGCCCAATGCCGCGCCATGGACGAAGCGGGCGAGCGGGCTCTGCCGGGCCTTTGCCCAAGCGCGCAAACGGCGGATCGTGATCATCGGGCTGCCCCGCCTTTCGGTCGGCTGTGGAACGGTCGGTCGGTCATGACGGCGCCTTGGAGGCGAGTGGCTCGATGGCCGGCCCGAGCGGTTTACGCTCGGCCAATCCGCCGAACAGAGTGCTGAAATTCGTCACCAGACCAAGAATGCGGGCGACGGCAAGGATCACCGCGAAGGCGAACAGCGCGAACAGCGCCTGCAGCAGGATATCGTCGAGAGCTGGGCGAACATAGACGAGCATCGCCATCGTCACGGACATGCCGGCGATCGCGGCGATCGGGTAGTGGATGGGCGCGACGGAGCGGCCGAGCGCGATGAACAGCGCGATGCGAAGTCCGTGGCCAAGGATCGTCGCGCCGATGGCACCATGAACGCCGGCCAAGGGCACGAAAACGACATAGCCGAGGAAGGCGGCGAGCCCGCCAAGGCCGTTGACGAGCAGCACCTCGCGGCCATGGCTCTTGGCGAAGGCGCCCACATTGACGAGCGAGGCGATCTCGTTTAGCACGCAGACGAAGACGAGCAAGGGCAGCAATGCGATCGCGCCATGGTAACTTGCCGGCATCGCGAATTGCAGGAACAGCGCGCCGACGAGCACGACGAACAGCGCCGAGGCTGCGAGGATCACCATGCCGAGCCCGACCATGCGGGTCGAGCGCTCGAGCCCGCCCTTCTCTGCGAGCAGCGCGATCCGCTGCGGTCCCCACCACAGGAGGAACGGCTGTAGGAGCAGCGGCGTTGCGAAGGCGAGCTTGCCGGCCAGCGTGTAGTGCGCCAGCGTCGCGGCCGGGACCGCGCCTGCGAGGAAGAAGCGGTCGCAGGTGCCGAGGCCGAACATGGCGAGGCTGCCGATGACGATGGGGATCGAATAGTTGAGCGCGTGGCGCGTCATCTCGCGCGAGAGGGAAACGCCGAAGGCGCGCATCTGCTTGTAGACGAGCACCAGCGTTAGGAACAGTTCGAGGCAGGCATTGGAGACGATCACGCCCTCCGGCCCGTGACCGGCCGCGAGCACCGCGATCATCAGCGTGATCTGCGCGATCGAACGCCCGGCGATGAAGATGAGGTAGAGGCCCGGCCGCTGGCGCATGCGCAGCCAGGCGAGCGGCAGCTCGATCAATCCGACGCAGGCAGCCGCCGCGAGCCCTGCCCGCAGCGCGCCTTCGCTGACACCGAGCGACAGCCCGGCGGCGAACAGCGGCAGCACGAGCTGCGTCACCGCGAAGGTGATTGCCGCGCAGGTGAGCCCGATGCCGAGAATGCCGGATGCGATCCTGCGCTGCTCCGCCTCGGATTTCGCCGGCGCGGCGAAGCGGAAGACGAGGTCGGTCATCGCGAAGCTCGCGAACAGCCCGCAAATCTCGATCACGCTCGCCGCCACATCGAGCCGGGCATAATCGCCGGGCGGAATGAAGCGCGAGGTGATGGGCAGGACGAAGATCGAGAGGCCGCGCCCGAGCGCGATGCTGAGCGCGTAGAAGATGATGAAATCGTAGCGCTTGGCGAGTGCGAGCGCCGTGCCGCGCAGCCTGACGAACCCGCTCATGCCGAGGCCCGCCCGGTCTGCGGGGTGAAGCGGGCAAGCGGCACACAACAGGCGGCCACACGGCGCAACCCATTGGTTAACATATAGAAAGCGTAAACCTTAAAATGACGCACTGTTGCATCCGCTGACCTAAAGTCACTCTTTGATAACGCTGCCAGATCATCGTTAAAGAAAAGGTCTACAGGAGCGCTCAATGAAAAAATGCCGCGTCAGCGTGGTCATCCCCACACGCAACAATATCGCGGACCTTCCGAAGGCGCTTCGCAGCGTTCAGGCTCAGAAGTTCGGCGACATGGAGATCATCGTCGCCGATGACGGCTCGTCCGACGGCACCGATGCGTTCCTCACCGCCTTCAAGCGCGAAGAGCCACGCCTGCGCATCATCGAAACGGGCGGCAAAGGCCCGGCCAATGCCCGCAATCAGGCCACATCAATCGCACGAGGCCCGCTGATCGCCTTCCTCGACGCCGACGACCTCTGGTACCCCGGCAAGCTGAGGCGTCAGGTCGCCTATCTCGAAGCGACGCCAGATGTCGGCTTCAGCTTCACCGACTACCTCCATGTCGACCCGGAAGGCGCCAATTACGGCACCTGCTTTGCCTATTGGCAGCCGGCCTACGCCAACCGCCCGCCGCAGGGCTACGATCTCATCGAGGATGCCGAGGCCGATCTCCTCGGCTGCAATGTCTGCGGGACGTCGACAGTGGTCGCCCGCCGCAAGACGCTGGAGGACGCGAACGGCTTCACCAGCGCGCTTCCCTCCGCAGAGGATTGGGATCTCTGGCTCAGGCTCGCGCATGAGGCTCCGGTCGCCTGCACCAGCATCGTCACGACGCAATACCTGATGCGACCCGGCAGCGAGAGCATGCGGCGGCTCGACCGGCTGGTCGCCATGGACATGATCATCGATCGCTATCGGTCGCATCCGGACCCGCTGATCAAGGCCGCCGTGCGCCGGGCCGAGGCGCGCATCATCACCGGCAAGGCAGACATCGCCCGCATGGAGGGCCGCTACTGGAGCGCCATCTCGGGGGAACTGATGGCGCTCGTGACCGCGCCGACGCTCCGCAAGGCGAAAGCCGCCGCATCCGATGTGTTCCATGGCGTTCGCTTCGCATTCTCGACACCGAAACACATCGAGCCATCACCGGACGCACCGAAGAAAGGAGCCGCTGCGGCATGATGCTGTTCGAGGCATCCTGTGAGGCCTCGCTTCACAAATGCGCCGAAGTGCGGCGGCAGATGAAGCGCCGCCTCGGCGATCTCAGGATGCCGAAGCGCAGCGTCGAGACCGCCCAGCTCGTCTTTTCCGAGATCAGCGCCAATCTCCTGAAGCACAGTTCGCCGGCGCCATCGCGGATCGACGTCAAGGTCAAGCTCGACGGGACGGCGCTGCAGATCGAGATCGAAGACGATGGGGCGGCCTTCGTCGGCTTCGATGCCTGCTGGCAGCACAGCAACGGCATCGAAATGACGACGCTGGAGACGAGCGGACGCGGGCTCGCCCTGATCGCCACGACGGTGGAGACCGCTTCCTACCGGGCCGGCGCGCCGAACCGCTTCACGGCAAGCATCAAACTCTATCTCAAGAAGCCCGCTATCCTGCTCGTCGAGGATTCGAGCCCGCTGCTCGCCATGTACCAGACGATCCTACGCCCGCTCTACGAGGTCCTCACCGCCACGACGCTCGCCTCCGCGATCGCGGTCGCACGGACCAACCCGGTCGAGGCGATCATCGCGGATTTCCATCTTGGTGACGGCGATGGCACCTCGCTGATCGACGTGCTGGACGAGGACGAGACGCGTCCGCCTGCCCCGATCATCATCCTCACCGGCGACCATGATCCTGACACGCATGCGCTGGCGCTGCGCCGGGGGGTCGACCGCTTCCTCATCAAGCCGATCCAGGCGAAGACTTTGCGCACGGCGGTCGCCGACGCGCTAGCCCGATCGAGGCGGCACAATGCCCGCGCCTACCGCTATTTCTGCGGCACGGTCCAGGCGGCGAGCCAGATTCCGGCCACGCTCGACGTGACAGGCTTCCTCACGGCCACGCTGTCCGGCACGGCGGCCCTCGGCTCGGGCGATTTCCTTCTCAACCTGCCGCTTGCCGGCGGGCGCAGGCTGATCCTCGCAGACGTGATGGGGCACGGCCTCGGCGCGCAGGCGGCTGGTTCCGCCTTCGCGGCCATGCTTCGCACCGTCCACGCCCTCCAGATCACGCCGACGCCGGGCGCCTATCTCAACGCGGTCTCGACCGTGATGATGATCGATCCGCTGATGCAGAACCACATGATGACGCTGCTCGTCGCCGACGTGTTCGACGACGGCGCGGTTACCTTCGCCAATGCCGGCCATCCGCGCCCGCTGCTGGCAAGGCACGGCGCGATCGAGACCATAGAGACCGAAGGGCCGCTGCCGGGGCTGATCGCCGAGCATCACTACGAGGATACGCGGCTGAAGCTCGCGGCAGGCGACCGCCTCGTCTTCACGACGGACGGCCTCGATCCGCGCGGCTCGCAATCCGGCATCGATGCGCCCGAATGGCTCGTCGGCACGCTGGCCGGCGGGGTGCGGTCAGGCTTCGACGGGCTGAGGGACGCGATGCGCCGCGCGACGGAGCATCACATCGGCACGCAGTCCGACGATGACTGGACCATCATCGCGCTGGAGCATGCTGCGCCCGCGGCGCAGGCCGCCTGACCGCTGCCGGTCAACTGAACCATTTGGAAAAGATCGAGGCATAGGTTCCGTTTTCGCGGATCATGTGAAACCACTGATCGACGAAATCCTTGAAGGCGACGTCGCGCTGCAGCCAATACGCTTTCTCGGCGAAGTCGAACGGCTTTTCCGGGTGAATGGCGCAGAGGCTCGGATTGAGCTTCTGCTGGTAGAGCGTCTCGGATGAATCCGTCATCATGAGATCGGCGTTTCCAGCCGCGATCTCCTTGAAGATCGTCACATTGTCGTTGTGCACCTTGATGTCCGCCGCCTTGATGTTGGCACGGGCGAAGCGCTCGTTCGTTCCGCCCGGATTGACGATCACCCTGACGCCCGCCTTGTCGATGTCGGCGATCGTCTGGAACTTGTCCTTGTCGGCGCAGCGGGCGATCGGCGTCTTGCCCTCGCGCATCATGGGAATGGAGAACGCGCCCTTCTTGGCGCGGTCGAGCGTGATCGACACGCCGCCGGCCGCCATGTCGAAGGCCTTTGCCTCGAAATCCTTCGCGAGATTCGGCCAGCTCGTCTGCACGAACTCGACCCTGACGCCGATCGCCTTGCCGAGATTCTCCGCAAGATCGATGTCGAGCCCCTCGAACTTGCCGGTATCCTTGTTGAGATAGGTGAAAGGCCGATAGTCGCCCGTCGTGCCGACGCGCAGCACGCCGCGCGAGATGATCTCGTCAAGCTTGCTCTGCTGCGCGGCCACAGCCGGCTGCGCCTGAGCCAGCACCGCCGACGGCAGTGCCGGAACGGCAACCATGATCGCGATCGACGCGAGAACGGACTTCAAAAACGGCATGAAAACCTCCCCTTTTCTTGGTTTGCATTCAAGCCCGCATCCTCGACAGATGAACCATCCGCGTCAATGGATTTCGGCTGTCGTCCCGCGTGTCGCCGCTTCGCCGTAGATCTCGAGCAGCCGCGCGACAGGCGCGTCCGGCCCGAACCGACGCTCCGCCGTCTCCCGGCAGGCGCGGCTCATCGCGGCGCGCAGCTCGTTCGGTTGCGCGGCCCAGGCCGCAACAGCCCGGCAGGCGTCGTCCATGGCCTCGGGCGCGAACAGCCAGCCGGTCGCGCCGTCCTCGACAAGGGACGGGAGGCCCCCGACACGCGCGGCGGCGAGCGGAACGCCAGCCGCCATCGCTTCGAGCGCGGCCATGGGCAGGCCTTCGGCGCGCGATGGCATCAGCAAGAGACCGATCCGGGGCCAGACCGTCCGCATGTCGCGCTGAAGGCCGTGGAAGGTGACGCGGCTCGAATAACGCTCCTCAAGCCCGGCCCGCATCGGGCCGTCGCCATAGACGTCGAAGGCGATGCCGGGGTCGCTCCGGATGGCGATCTCGCAGAAGGTGTCCGGCCCCTTTTCATGCGAAAGCCGGCCGACGAAGGCGACGCTCCGCGCCGGCTCGTCGGCACGGCGAGGCGTCGCGAGAGCGATGAAGTTCCTGACCACATGACAGGGCGAGGGAAGAGCCGCCGCGATCGTCTCGTCGACGGCGACGCGCACGCCAAGACGCGAGGTCCAGCAGTCGATGTCCTGATAAAGCGAAACCGGGAACGCGGCCCGTTCGCCGGCATGAAAGGTGGAGACCGCCGGCAGACCGGCGAGACGACAGGCAAGACGCCCGACTATGCCCGCCTTGTAGCCATGGGTGTGGAGGAGCGCCGGACGCTCCGCCCGCAACGATCCGAGCAGCGTGCGAAAACGCCCGTCAAGCAGGCGGAACGGTATCGAGCGCGCGCGGAGCTGGTCGAGCCAGGGATTGTCGCCATGCCGGGCCAGCAGCACGATTTCCGCTGGCTGTCCCCGTTCGATCAGCGCCTCGCACAAGGCCGCGACATGGCTTTCGATGCCGCCGATCGTCGAACTGTCGATGAGAAGCCAGATCGGGCGCTGAAACCGCGCGGCGACCATCAGGCCGGCGTCGAGAGCCAGCGCGATTGCTCGGCCTTGCGCGCGATCCAGCGCGCGAGATAGGGCGCGTATTTCTCCATGCGCCTCGCCTCGCGCGCTATCTCCTGGCCGAGCGTCGGCGCGTTCACCTCATTGGCCACGATGCCTTTCAAGGGCGCGCCGGCTTCGGCCAGCGCCGCGGAGGCAGCAGCCAGCATCGGCCGCGTCACGCTGCCGACCTGGCAGACGAGCATCACGGCGTCGCAGGCGGTCGCGGCCACCGTGGCGTCGATCGCGGCCTGTGCCTCGACGCCCTGCGCCGCAAGATCGACCACGATGGCATGGTAGCGTTTCAGGTCCTGGTCGAACATGTTGCGCAGCTTCTTGCCGTCATTGAAGCGGAACTTGTCCTCTTTGCCGGGCCGGGGCGTCAGCCGGTCGAAGCCGAGCGGGTCGAGGCGCGCGGCCTGCCCGGCCGAGCCGTCGCCTGGCGACCATTTCGAGCTTTCGAAGCGCTCGTCATCCGCCATCGAGAGATCGCAGAGCAGCGTCGGCGTGCCCGAAAGCTTGCAACGTTCGGCCAGCAGTGCTGCCACGACCGATACGCCGGATGCCGGATAAGGCGCCGTGAGCCCGACCACGCGGTCGCCCTTGGCGAAGGTCGCAAGATGAATGCGCTCGATTTCCTTGGCGAGCTGGTTGAGGGCTCGCGCACTGTCATTGGCCATGTCTGCGCTCCGTCACTCCATCGGCGCCAAGCCGCACCCTTGCTGCACCCGACCCGCACCCCGCTTCTTCCGCAACGTCATCTGCCGAGCGTGTAGATCAGTGCGCCGAGCGAGGCCACGGTCGAGCCACTTTGCAGAATATCGGTAAATACTTTGAGTTCGCTTTGTGAAGTATTTGGCACATAGACGAGATCGCCGGCACGGATCAGCGGCAGCTTGGTGATGTCGGCGGTCTTGGCGAAATCGAGCAGGTTGAACAGGCGCGCCTGTTCGCCGTCCGCCTTGAAGTTGACGACGAGGATCTTGGTGTCGAGCGCATCGGAGCGCGGTCCGCCGGCCTCAGCCAGAAGATCGAGGATCGTGAGGTCGTCGGCCCAGCGATAGCGACCGGGCTTCGCGACCGCGCCGAGCACGCGGATGGTCGCCTCCTTACGCTCGTCGACCCATTCCTTGTTGCGGTCCGGCACGAAGATCACGTCGCCCGGCCGTACCTTCGGCAGCAGGCTGTCGTCGCCGGTCTCGAAATAGCGGGCGAGATCGACCTTCGAGACATAGGAGCCCTTGCGGCCGCGATGCGAGACGCGGATGTTGCGGATGTCCGCCGCGCTCGTCGGCCCGTTTGCGGCAGAGAGAATATCGAGGAAGTGCAGGCCGTTGTTGAAGGCATAGCGACCCGGAATGCCGACCTGCCCCATGATGTAGATCGACACGTCCGAGGTGAGCCGCGCCCAGGAGCCCTTGGTGTCGTTGGGGCTGACGGGAAGCACCGGCATCAGCACCACATAGCCAGCCCGGATCTTCGGCAGCGAGGCGAGCGAGCCGCCTTCGGCGATGAACTTCTCGAGGTTGAAGCGGATCGATTTCGCGTTGTCGCCCTGATGCGTGAGGATCTGGATGTTGGCGACGTCGCCGACGGCGGTCGGCCCGCCCGCCTGCGAGATGAGGTCGAGAATGGTCATCTCGTCCGACCATTCGACGCGGCCGGGCCGGTTGACCGCGCCGATCATCTGCACGGCGCGGCTCGGCGAAATCTTCAGCCAGCTCTGGTCGTTGTTCTCGACCTTGCCGGGCACGAAGATCGCGTCGCCCGGGCGCACCGTCGGCGGCGATCCGCCCTTGCCTTCCGTATAGGCGGGGAGATTAAAGCTGACGGTCGTGCCGTCGGCTCTCAGCACGCGGATCTGGTTCGTCTCGGCGTAGCGCGTCGGTCCGCCGGCATTGGCGAGCAACCCGATGAGGTTGACCTCATTGGTCGCGTCGAACCCGCCGGGCTTCTGCACCTCCCCCATGACGAACACGGTCTTCTGGCCCTGCTTCACCTGATCGTTCTGCCGCGGCACGAAGATCGTCGCGCCGGGCTTCAGTTCGGGCAGCGAAGCTTTCGTGCCGTTCTGGAGGTAGGTGTCGAGATTGAAGAGCGTCGGCTGGCCCTGGTTGATGACGTGAATCTGCTCGATCGTCGAATAGCGCGAGACGCCGCCAGCGCGCATGATGACGTCGACGACGTTGATGCCGTCCTTGTAGGCGAAGGTGCCGGGCTTGTTGACTTCGCCGAAGATCTTGATCGCCGAACGGTCCTCGGCGCCGTCGCCCGCCTCGGCGAGCGTCCTGCCGTCGAAATCGATCTGCACGTTGCCGGTGCGGGGCGAAGCCGGCACGAAGATGATGTCGAGCGGCCGCAGCTCGGGCAGGATCGTCACGTCGCCGCTGTCGAGATAATGCTTGTAGTCGAACTGGATCTCCTCATCGCCGCGCCGCACCTTGAGGCGGTCGAGCTGCGCGCCCTGCGCGAGGCCGCCGGCCGCCGTGATTGCCGTCTGCACCGAGGCGTCACCGGGAAGTTCGACCGGGCCCGGTGTCTTCACGTAGCCGAGCACGTTGATAAGCAGCTTGCGCTCCTTGATCACGACCGAAAGCCGGCCGAGATCACGGTAGACCTTGGACAGCCTCACCTTGATCTCGTCGCGCGCCTTGTCGAGCGGCATGCCCGCGACGGTGAGGATTCCCGCCTCCGGCAGGGTGAGTTGCCCGCGCCGATCGACCTTGAAATCCTTGTTGAACGCCGTCTCGCCCGGAAGCGAGATCGTCAGGATGTCGCCGATGCGCAGTTCAGGCTCGCGGATCGTTCCGGTGACGTCGTCCGACGACGGTTCCTCGATCTCGGACCGAGGCAAGGAGATCGGACCTGACAGTCGGAACGCCTTGAAGACAAGCGGCACCGGCGGCGACTCGATCGCGGTCATGGTCGTCGGTTCGTCTCCGGCTTGGGCCTGGGCCGCATCGAGATCAATCGGCGTGATCGGCAAGAGACGAAGCCCGACCGATTGAGCATCCGGCAGGTTGGCGGCCGCGAAGAGGTCTTCGATCGGGTCGGGGATCTGCGGATCGGCGAAGACATGCTTCGGCAGCGTCAGTCCCGCGAGCGTCATCAGCGCAAGACCGACCAGACAGAAGATCAGACGCGGCTGCATGGCCATCAACCGGCTTTCCGGCGCGTCGCCGAAGGATCGCGTAAAGGATCGCGCGAAGGAAGTCGGCGCACATGCGCTTCGATGTCCCGGACGAGCACGTCGAGCACTTCGTAGTTGGTCACATAATCTTCGGCAAAGCCGGCGCTCCAGGTGCGCCTGGTGCGAATGAGCTGCAGCTCGGCTTCCGCCGTCTGCGCCGCGTAGGAATGGCGGCTGCCGCGCGCGATCGCATCCTCGAGGCGTCGTTCGAGACGCTGCAGTTCGTCATTCTCGGCCGGCCGCCGCTCCGCAATGCCGCCGGTGCCTTCGTCTGGCCAGGGCGTGCAGCCGACCGCGCCGCACAGCGCCGCGCCGAGCGCGGCGGGAAGCGCCAACCGACGGAGCCGCGATGCGAGCGATCGGATCAAGCCGCCTCTCCATTGCGGGAAGCGAGCAAGAGTTCCGTAAGACGCAGATATTGCAACATCTGCAAAGGCTGGCCGGTGAGGCCGTCGAGCCGCAGCTTGCGGCCGCGCGTCGCGAGCCGCTTGTAAAGAAACACCATGCCGCCGATGCCGGATGAATCGATGAAGGTGACGTCCGCGACATCGAGCACGACATCGTCATCGCTGTTCGCCAACCGGTCGAGATCAGGGCGGATGGAGGCCATGTAATCGGCATCCATGTCATCCGCTACCTTAAAGGTAACCGGCATATTCAACTCCAAACGCACACGCAAAACAGGCACAGCGCGTTGCGCGACCCAACGGCCGCCACTCATGCGCAAAGCAAGCTTAATCGCATCAATATGAAAAATTCGTTTTGCTTTTCAGGTTTTTCATTAGGCCTTTCTTATGCAAGTTCAGGCAAACTTTGCGTCAGGAACTGGCTATGCATCCTGTAAGCGGATGCAGCGATCAGCGGGGGCTTCTGACAAGGTGGCGAGCGTCGTCCACATCGTGCAGCGCATGGCGCCTGGCGGCATCGAGACGCTGGTGCTCGACCTTGCCTTGCGTGACCCGGCTGTCAGGATCCTTTCGCTGGAGGGCACCGCCGACGAGCTCGTCATCGCCTGGCCGCGGCTGGAGCCGGTGAGCGACCGGTTGGCGGCGCTCGGCAAGCCGCCGGGCATCGCTCCTGCGCTCATTCCCAAAATCATGCGGCTGCTGCGCCGGTGGGACGCGCGGGCGATCGTCGCCCATCATATCGGCCCGCTCGTCTATGGCGGGCTCGCCGCCAGGCTGGGCCGCATCGCGATCCGCGTCCATGTCGAGCATGATGGCTGGCATTACCGCGATCTCTCACGCGCTCGTCTCGGCAAGGTTCTCGACATTCTCGTGCAGCCGCGCAAGGTCGCCGTGTCGCACGGCACCGCCGAGCAGGCCTGCGCGGCACTCAATACCGATCTCGTCGAGATCATCCCGAACGGCGTCGATCTGGCGCGTTTCCATCCCGCCGATCGCGCGGGCGCGCGGGCGCGCTTGCACTTGCCGCAAGACGTTCGGATGATCGGAACAGTCGGCAGGCTCGTCCACGTCAAGGGCCATGACATTCTGGTCGATGCGTCGAGCAAACTCGGCGCGGACACGCATGTCGCGATCGTCGGCGACGGCGAGGAGCTCGGCACTCTGCGCGAAAAGGCGGCGGCGCTCGGCGTCTCGGACAAGATTCATTTCCTCGGCCGGCACGACAGGCCGGAAGAGGTCTATCCAGCCTTCGACCTGTTCTGCCTGCCCTCGCGTGCCGAGGGGTTCCCCCGCGCGCTGATCGAAGCGCAGGCCTGCGACGTGCCGGTTGTCGCCTCCAATGTGGGCGGCGTGCGCGAAGCCGTCTGCCCACGGACCGGCCGGCTGGTCGAGGCGGAAAATCCATCGGTGCTCGCGGCGGCGCTTGATCAGGCGCTGGCCCACCCTCCGAAGGAGCATCCGCGCGACTTCGTCGATCCACGATTTTCACTCGATCGAACCGTCGCCGCCTACCGCTCGCTGGCCTTCGGCTAGGCGAGGAGGAGCCCGTCGATCGATGCCACGAAAGAGTTCCAAGAGTTGACCATGATTGAGTTCGTCTTCTGGCTGCTGGTCGCAGCGATCGTCTATCATCACCTCGTCTATCCGGCGTTGCTGAGGATCGTCGCGCGCGGAATCCGACTTTTCAAAAGGCGCGCGAACGAGGCAGCCGCAGGTGGGCCGCTGCCCGACATGACGATTGTCATGTCCGCCTATAACGAGGCGCCGTTCATCGCCAAGAAGATCGAGGACCTCGCCGCCGCGACCTATGCAGGCGGACAGGTCACGATCGTGATCGGATGCGACGGGTCGTGCGACGGGACGGCGGACGTGGCGCAGGCCGCGATCGACCGCCTCGATGCCTGCCCACATCGGTTCGAGCTGCGCCGGTTCGCATACAACCGTGGCAAGGTCGCCGTCATCAACGAGCTGATCGAGGATTGCCGCACGCCGCTCGTGGCACTGACCGACATCTCGGCAGCCGTGCCTTGCGATGCGCTCGAGCGCGTCGCGCGCCACTTCAATGCGCCTGATGTGGGCGTCGTATGCCCGGGATACGAGCTTCTGAGCGAAGGCAGCCTCGGCGAAGGGAAGTATTGGCGCTGGCAGAGCGAAATCCGGCGAAACGAGGCCGTGCTCGGCAGTCCCATGGGGGCGCATGGCGCGTTCTATGCGTTTCTTCGCGATGCCTGGGAGCCGCTGGCGCCTGACACCATCAACGACGATTTCGTCCTGCCCATGGCCATCGTGGCGAACGGCTATCGCGCCGTCTATGCGCCTGGGATCAGGATCGTCGAACGCGAAAAGACCCAGATCAGCCAGGAATTCATGCGTCGCATCCGCATCGGCGCGGGCAATGTGCAGCAGGCGGTGAGATTGCGCCGGCTCGCCCGCCTCGATCGGCCGGGCCTTGCCTTCACCTTCGTCTCCGGCAAGGGCCTGCGCGCCTTCATGCCGCTCATTCTCCTGGGCGCGCTCGTCTCGAACGCCGTCCTGGCGGTCACTGCGGGCGGGTTTTACACGACCATGCTCGTCGGCCAGATTCTCGGTTACACGCTGGCCGCGATCAGCCCGTTCCTCCTCGAGGCAAAGATCGGCGGGCCGCTCGTGCAGCGGCCGATCGCCTGGATCGCCTACCTCGTGCGGGGCTACCTTGCCGGGCTGATCGGCATGGTCCGCCCGTCGCTGGCGCGCCGCTCGTTTCGCAGCGAGGCGGCGAGCACCGCAGACCCGGACGACTATATCCATCCGCTCACCTTCATCGGCAAGCGCGCGGTCGACATCGTGGTCAGCCTCGCCGTCCTCGTGGTTCTCGGCATCATCCTCGTGCCGATCGCGATCCTGATCAAGCTCGATTCGCCGGGGCCGGTGTTCTACCGGCAGATCCGCGTCGGTCGACGCACATCAAAGCAGACCGATCTGTTCTACATCACCAAGTTCCGCACGATGAGGACAGACGCCGAGAAATCGACCGGGGCGGTCTGGTCGAAGGGCACGCGCGATCCGCGCATCACGCGGCTCGGCCATTTCCTGCGCAAGACCCGCATAGACGAGCTGCCGCAAGCCTTGAACGTGCTGCGCGGCGACATGTCCATCGTCGGGCCAAGACCCGAGCGTCCGGCCTTCTTCCCGAAGCTCGAGGCCGAGATTCCCTACTATGCCGAGCGGACCTATTCGATCAAACCGGGCATTACGGGGCTGGCGCAGGTCAACCACGGCTATGATGCCTCGATCGAGGATGTGAGAACGAAGGTGCTGTACGACCATACCTACGCCATGCTGATCGCGAAGCCCCTCGGCTGGCTGAAGACCGATTTCGGGATCATCGTGAAGACGCTGACCGTGATGGCGACGGGCAAGGGTCAGTAGCCCGGGCGGACGCTAGGTGAGGTCGCAGGAGAGAAAGCTGACGACCTTGCCACCGACGCCCGGCCCGGCCCCGATCTCGACGAAGCCAAGGGCGGCGTGGAAGGCAAGCGAAGCGGGGTTCGGCGGATCGGTGTTGACCTCGCATACGACCTGATGGTGCCCTGCCCGCCGCGCCGCATCGAACAATGCGCCGTAAAGCAGCCGCGCGAGGCCCCGCCCGCGCGCATGGTCGGCGACGACGATCCGGTCGACATAGGCAAACCGCGGGAGTCGATCGCGAAACCACAGAAAATTCGGGCTGTCGTAGCGGGCGCGCTCGTCGAATGCGAGCAGCAGCGCATCGGCCTCGCCTACGCGCAGCGCGAGGAAGGCTTCTGCCACCAGATGCCGGAAGCGCTCGCGCGTGAGGAGCGAAAGCTCGATGGCATGGCTGTTGTTGAGGGCGAGCAGCTTGTCTCCCACCACGTGGCCGTCCGCCATTTCGGCGGCCGTCACGGGCGTCGGATGCAGGGTCGCCCAACTTTCTACCATGATCGATCCTCGCGACAGCCCATCGGGTATGCTTGACAGGGCTCAACAGCACGAAGACGGCACGAAGATCAACCCCGCCGGCAGCCGCAGAAGGTTCAGTCAGCCGCGGTCGCCAAAGCGGCCATCGCAATGCCCTTTTTGCGCCGGCGGTAAACGCCGACCGCGCCGAGCGCCACGAGGTTGCCGAGCAGCGTCGCACCGACCGGGTCCAGCGGGGCGGGCGCGGGCTGCGTCGTCTGGAGCAGGGTGAATTCGAACGGGCTGCTCGTCGACACGACGACCTTGGTGAGCGAGGCGGTCGAGAATGAGAACATCGTCGCGATCGTCGATTGATTGTTCGACGTGCCGGCGGCCGCGAGCACATCCGAGCCCTTGGCAGTGCCGATCACTGTATTGCCGCTGTAGAACGTCAGTAAATTGCCGTCGCCGGCCGGACCCACCGATCCCCACAGGAAGCCGAGCTTGGCGACCGGCGTGCTGAAGGTCATCGTCGCGAGCCCGCCCGGCGAGGCGACAAGGAAGTTCGAGGTCATGCGGCCGCCTTGAACGTCAGGAGCCCAGGGACCGGAACTGCCATTGTAGACGCCGGAATTGCCGGTGAAGGTCACCGTGCCGGAGACGCCGCTGCCGAGGTTGAAGCCGATCGGCGATGTCGAGACGAGTCCGCCGGCCCCTGGCGTGTTGGTTCCGAAATTGACGGTGTCTGACTGCTTCGTTGTGATGGATGAGTCGGTCGCGGTGATCAGCAACTGCGCGTGCGCTGCGGTGCCCGCCACGAAAGGCAGGAGCAGCAGGGCCGCGACAATCGCACCGAACCGGTTGGACGACATTGAATTCACCAGACAAAAATCAAGCAAAACCTTAGCATATCGGGGTTTTTGAGCCAGTTGGAAGCAGGATCAGAGTCTATAGCGGGTTACCGGCAGCAATCGAATGCGGCGAAACCAGGAAAGAAAATCACAGCGGAAGGGATCAGACCGGGCCGTAAGCCAGACGCGACGAAGCCTCGGGATCGATGACGGGTCGCACGGCCGCTGCGCGCTTGCGCCGCCGGCGATAGGCCGCGACCGCGCCGATCGCGACGAGGTTTCCAAGCAGTGTCGCGCCAACGGGATCGAGCGGCGCGGGCACCGGAGCCGTCGAGGTGAGCACGCCGAGCCTGGTGGCGCTGGCCGATGTCGACGAGAACGAGAACGAGACGATGTCGAGGCCGGTGCCCGAGAACGCGGCTGAACGTGTCGCGAGGTTGGAGGCGAGCGGCAGGGCGATATTCGTCTGCTGCGCAGTGTTGAACACGAAGTTGTCGGTGCGCGTCACCGTGTTGCCCGGCCCCCACTGCAGGTCGAGATGGGCAAGCGGAAATGTGAAGCTGACCGTCGCGATCGTGCCTGGCTGGATGAGCAGGAAGTTCGACACGAGGTTGAGACCGCTGACCGTAGGCGCGGAGAGCCCGCTCGAACCGGCGGTCGAGCCGGTGAACTTGACCGTGCCGGTGATGCCGTTGCCTAGGCTGAAGGTGATCGGCGTCGTCGAAAGGAGATCGGTCTTGAACTGGTAAAGCTGCGCCGCCGCCGGAGCGGTCAGACAAAGCACTGCGACCAGCGCGGCGAGCAGCAGCCGGCTTCTTGCGATGAGCGATGATACGAAATTCCTCATGCGGCGACCTGAACCGGCAGGATGCCAGCGCGCCTGCGCCTGCGGTAGGCCATGACGGCGCCGATTGCGACGACGTTGCCGAGCAGTGTCGCTCCGACCGGATCGAGCGGCGCGGGCACCGGCGTCGAGGTACCCTGCACCGAAACGCGCAGCGGATTGGCCGATGACGAGGAAATGCTGAACGATGTGATGGCGTTGGTCGGCGTGAATGACTGGTTCTTCAATGCCGCGCCGTTTGCGCCGATGTTCTGCGTCTGGATACCACCGACCGTGTTGAGCGTGAACGTGTCCGTCCGTGACCCGCCGGCACCCGTTCCGAGCCTCAGGTCGAGGTTTGAGACCGGCACGTTGAGAGCGAAGGTCGCGACCGACCCTGGGGCGATCAGGATGAAGTTGGACGTTAAGTAGAGTCCGCTGATCGTCGGGTTGTAGAGGCCGCTCGATGCGGCGGTCGAGCCCGAAAAGGTCACCGTGCCGGAAAGGCCGTTGCCAAAGTCGAAGGTGATCGGCGTCGTGATGATGAGACCGGTCTTGAAATCCGCGAGCTGCGCGTTGGCAGGCGCGCAGAATGCCGCCATCAGCACCAATGCCGTCAAAAGCGGTCGCAGCTTGCTCATCACCATGGCTCAGGGCCTTTGCTGGCCTGATTGCCCGCATGTACAGTTTAGCCTGCCATAGCGGCATGTCGAACGGTTCATGAGTTTAGAGTCACCAGCCCGTTAGCCGGGATGATTACCAAACCTCTCATGATTTCTGATGAATTTGCGGCATCGGCCGTGGCACGGCGGTCAGGCGGCGAGTGCGGGCGACGCGTCAAACGCAGCCCTGTTCTTCCGGCGCCGCCGATAGGCGGCGATCGCGCCGATGGCGACGACGTTGCCGAGCAGGGTCGCACCGACCGGATCGAGCGGCGCGGGCTGCGCGGTGCTCGTCGTGCGGATGCCGATGCGGGCCGGATTGGCCGAGGTGGACGAGAAGCTGAAGCTCGTGATCGGCGTCGCCGGATTGAAGGTCCGATTGGCGAGCGCGGCGCTCGACGTGTTGACGTTGGTGACCTGGTTGACCACCGTCGTCCGGTTGATGACGAAACGATCCGTGCGCGCGCCGGTGACGCCCGTGCCACTCTGCACGTCGAGACGCCGCACTGGCGAATTGAACGAGAAGGTCGCGACTGCGCCCGGCGAGACCAGGATGAAGGTCGAGGTCTGGTTGGTGCCGCTCGTCACCGCATTGTAGAGACCGCTCGATCCGACCGTGCCGCTGAAGGTCACCGTGCCGGAGACGCCATTGCCGAGATTGAAGGTGATCGGGCCCGACGTGAGCGTGCTCTTCGTGAAGGTCGTGAGCTGGGCGTGCGCAGCCGCGCTGAAGGCGAAGACCATCGCCAGCGTCAACAGCATCCGTTTTACCCAGGATGGAACCACGACAAACTCCTGCCCGATGCGGCAGCCGCATCACGTCACAAGCGGACAGATCGATCAATCGAGACGTGATTTCAGAGTCTATGAGCGCTTACCGCGAATGGTGAAGAGTTTGTCAAAAAGCTTCACCATTCTTCAAACAGATGCACCTTCAAGCGGCTTCGACGGCCGCCAGAACCGGCTCGATCACGGCCATCAGCGTCCCGATCGCCACCGCGCATTCATCCTCGTTGCGCGGCGCTTCGAATTCGGTCAGCTCGAACCCGACGAGATCCGCATGGTCGACCACCGCGCGAAGCGTCGTGCGAAGATCCGCCGGCGTCAGTCCGTTCGGGATCTTGTATTCGGCGGGGAACAGTTTCGGGTCCATCACGTCGCAATCGACATGCAGCCAGACCTTGCGGCCACTGACGGCCTTGGCGAGCCGCTCGGTGTCGATCACGAAGCGGCCATTGTCGGCACGCTGCGATTTGATGATCGTCACGCCGCGCGAGACAAGCAGGGCTTCCTCGGCCCCGTCGAGGTCGCGCATGCCGACGAGGATCACGCGGTCAGGCGTCAGGCCTGCACCGAAGCCCGACTCCCATTCACCGCAGAGCGACGAGATCACCATGCCGCCGAGATAGCCGGTCTCGGTGATGTCCGGCGTGTTGTAGTCGCCATGCGCATCGATCCAGACGAGGCACGCATCAGGATGCTGCGCCATGGCGACCGGGATGGTGGCGATGGTGGCGGCGCACCGATTGGCGGCGATGACCGGCAGCGCGCCGTCCGCCATGCTGGCCGAAAGCGTGCGGGCGACGCCATGAAGATAGGGCGCGCTGCGTTCGATCGTCTCGCGCCAACCGAGATCGGCAGGCGCGCCCGGCGTACCGAGCCTCGTTTCGGACCGGCCGAGCCGCTTGGCGATTTCATGCGCGACAAGACCCGCGCCGATCATCGCGCGGTCGGTGTAGCGGTCGCAGGCCCAGCCTTGCAGCGCCAGCACCTCGATCGCAGGCTTGCTGCGGTTCTGGCCGGACGGACGGCGCATGGCCACCAGATTGTTGGCAAGCAGATTGGAACGGCTGTTGGACATCGGGGCCTCCGAAGCGCGGATTGTTTGACTGGCCCGGACTATCCCCCGAAACACGATGAGCGCTGATGCGAAACGCAGGCCCTTTTGCGTGAAAAATGAAGTTGAGGACGTTGCTTTACGTGGAATTCACGCCGACGTCTGATCGCCATTCGCGATGAGGTCCAGCGGCAGCCCGATGAAGCGTTTGGCCTGCTTCATCACTACGCTCGTGCGGATGCTGGCGATGCGGATTCCGCGCTCCAGAAGCGCGTCGTTGATCGCACCCCAGCGCTCGATGTCCGGCACCACCACTTTGAGGATGTAATCCGCCGAGCCGCTGATCTGCGCCGCCTCGGTGACCTCGGCGAACTGGCCGATCGCCCGGTCGAACGCCGCGAAATCCTCAGGATGATGGCTCGCCAGCGTCACCTCGGCATAGAGCGTGAGCGAGCGGCCGAGCGCCTCGAGGTTGATGTCGGTCACGTAGCGCCGGATGACCTTTTCGTCCTCGAGCCGCTTATGCCTCGAGATGCAGGCGGTCGGCGAAAGGTTGACGAGATCGGCCAGCATCTTGAAGGAGCGGCGGCCATGAAGCTGCAGGGCGTTGAGGATACCGAGATCGATCGCATCGATTTTTTTTCGACCGGACATCGTGCGGCGGACGCTCCTTGACGGCTCGCTTCATTTCAGCGTGTTGGAGAGGAACTGCTGCAGGCGTTCGCTCGACGGCCTGGTGAGAACCTGCCTCGGATCGCCCGCTTCCTCGATCTGGCCCTTATGCAGGAACACGACCTTGTTGGAAACCTCGCGCGCGAAACTCATCTCGTGCGTGACGACGATCATGGTGCGGCCCTCTTCGGCAAGGACACGCATCACGCGCAGCACCTCGCCGACGAGTTCGGGGTCGAGCGCTGAGGTCGGCTCGTCGAACAGCATCACTTCGGGCTCCATGGCGAGCGCTCTGGCGATCGCGACGCGCTGCTGCTCGCCGCCGGAGAGATGTCCGGGGTAATAGGTCTTGCGATGGCCGACACCGACCCGGTCGAGATAACGCTCTGCGCGTTCCACGGCTTCGGCCCGGCTCAGTTTCAGCACCTGCATCGGCGCTTCGATCACGTTGTCGAGCGCGGTCATATGAGCCCAAAGGTTGAACTGCTGGAACACCATGGCGATGCGGCTGCGATAGCGCTGAAGGGCTTTTGCGTCGGTGGCGACGAGCTCGCCTTTGCTGTTCGGTGCGAGAGCCAGCGTTTCACCGCCGAGCGCGATCGAGCCCTTGTTGGGCTTTTCGAGCAGATTGAGGCAGCGCAGGAACGTGCTCTTGCCGGAACCTGACGATCCGATCATGGCGATCACGTCGCCGGTATGGGCGGTGAGGGAGACGCCCTTCAGCACTTCGATCGCGCCGAAGCTCTTGTGGATTTCGCGCGCGCTGAGCTTTTCAGGCTGCGACGCAGGCTGCGCGGTGGCATGCGATAGAGCTTCGGTCATCATGGGCTGAGCAGGTTTCCGGTGCGTTGCAGGGTGTGGCCGGCGATCTTGCCGAGCCTGCGGCCGGCCTGCGCGAAGCGAAGCGATGTACGGGCAAACAATACGCCGCCCGAGACCGCTTTCACGGCATGCCGCTTGCCGGCAATCGGATCGATCAGCTCGGCGACGAGATCGCCGCTTTCTATGACGTCACCGGGCGATTTTTGGAACAGGATGATGCCGGCGACCGGTGCGGTCAGCGGTTCGGTGCTTGCAAGAAGGGTCGGTTCACATCGCGCCGGCGGCAGCGGTTTGGCCGTTCCCGCAATCGCCCCTTCATGGATGAGGAAATCAATGATGGCCTCGGCGTCCTCTCCGGCAAGATCGTCGCTGACGTCGCGCTGGCCGCGCAACTCCACCGTCACGGCGAGGCAGGGGAGCGGAATGGGATAGGCGGGAAAGCGCTTCTGGAGATCGAGCCAGGGCCGGCTCGATGCTTCGTCGAACGGGTTGTCGCCGGACTCGGTCGCGAGCAGCATCGCCTCGCAGCCAAGGTAGCGCGACAGCGGTTCACAGCGCTCGGCGTGCGGGGTGAGCGTGTAGAGGTGCATCGCGGCCTCTGAGTCGCAATGCAGATCCAGCACGATGTCGCTGTCGATGGCGAGCATGAGGAGCGCACGCTTCAGCGCCTCCACCTGCGTGACGGCTGGAATGGCGGCAGCCTCCGACTTCAGCGCTTCGCGGATCAGCGCCATATTCGCCGCTTCGTCAGGGCCCAGCGCGCGCTCGACGCGCCGTGCGACGGCCGGCGCAAGGTCGGGGTAGCCGCGGTTGAAATTGCCGCCATCATCGAAGGCAAAACGGCCGATGGGCGATCCGAGCATCGTCTGCGTAAGGCCGATCGGATTGGCGACGGGCACGACCACGATCTCGCCCATGACAAGCCCGGCCTCATCCAGCTCCTTCAGCTTCTGGCACAGGTGATGGGCGGTGATCATGCCCGGAATTTCGTCGGCATGCAGCGCGCCCTGCACATAGACCTTGGGCCGCGCGCCCTGACGGCCGAAGCGAAAGACGGTGAGGCTGTGGCTGCCGCCGAGGCCTGCCATGGGAAGATCGATGGTTTCAATGAACATTGGGAACGAGGCCTGGGTCTGTTTGGGAGCGACGGGGTCTCAGATGGACGAGGAACCGCCGCTCCAGAAGCTTGAAGACGCCGACCATGGAGAAGGTCAGCACGAAATAGAAGACCGCAACCGTGCCGAAGGCTTCGACCGGCATCAGCGTATTGGTGTAGACGTCGCGCGCCACCCTTGTGAGTTCGACGAGCGAGACGGCCGAGGCGATCGCCGTCGCGTGCATCATCATCACGACCTCGTTGCCGTATTGCGGCAGGGCGCGACGCAACGCGCTCGGTACGAGGATACGCATGTAGATCTGGACCGTGCTCATGCCGAGGCTGCGCGCAGCCTCCAGTTCGCCCGGCGGCGTGGTGCGCAACGCGCCCGCGAAAATCTCGGTGGTGTAGGCGGTGGTGTTGAGCACGAAGGCAAGCCAGGCGCAGAACCAGGCCGATTTCAAAAGATACCAGGCCGCGGTCTCGCGGACCCATTCGAACTGCGCCAACCCGTAATAGATCATGAAAAGCTGCACCAGCAGCGGCGTGCCGCGGAAGACGTAGGTGTAAACCCAGACCGGGCGCGACAGCCACGGGTTGGGCGATACCCGGGCGATCGCCAGCGGCAGGGCCAGCACAAACCCGGCGCTCATCGAGATCGCGAGCAGGATAAGCGTGATCTTGAGCCCCTGGAAGAACTCAGGCAGCGCTTCGATGATGATGGGCCAGTCGATCATGGCAATCAGAAATCCGCCTTGCGCTGGCCGAGCGAGTAGCGGCGCTCCAGCGCATGCAGCACGATCGTCGAGATGGTGGTGATGCTGAGATAGATCAGCGCGATGGCCGCATAGAAGGTGAAGGGCTGCCGCGTGGTCGCCGAAGCGAGATTGGCGCGGTGCATCATGTCGTCGATGCCGATCAGCGAGACGATGGCCGTCGCCTTCACCATCACGAGCCAGGTGTTGGCAAAGCCCGGCAGCGCATGACGCACCATCTGCGGGGCCATGATGCGGCGGAACACCTGCCCGCCTGTGAGGCCGAAGGCGGAGCCCGCCTCCATCTGGCCGGCCGGAATGGCAAGGATCGCGCCGCGAAAGGTTTCGCTCAAGTAAGCGCCGAAAATGAAGCCGAGCGTGATCGTGCCGGCAATGAACGGGTCGATATCGAGATAGCCGTAGCCGAGGCGGTCCATCAGACTGTTCACCAGCCCCTGCCCTCCATAGAAGATGATGAGCATGAGCACGAGCTCGGGAAGTCCGCGGATCAGCGTCGTGTAGACATCCGCCACGGCGCGCAGCACTCTGCTGTCGGAAAGCTTTGCGAACGCGCCCGCAAGACCGAACACGACTGCGATGAGAAGCGAGAGCGCCGCCACGCGCAGGGTCACCAGAAGGCCTTCGAGAATGGCCGGAAGATACCCGTAGAGCATGGCGGCGGTTTCGCTTCAGTCCGACGTTCGAGGAGTAATATTGACGCGATTATTGGTCAGGCGAGACGTCGAAGTCGAAATACTTCTTCTGCAGCGTGTTGTAGACGCCGTTGGCCCGGATCGCCTTGATCGCCCCGTTGATCTTCTCCTTGAGGTCCGGATCGGTCTTGCGGACCGCGATGCCGACACCCGAGCCGCCCGCAAGGCGAACGACGGGGCCGACCTGCTCGAAGCCCTTGCCTTCCGGCTTTTTGAGAAGCGCTTCGCTCGAGACGACGGACGATCCGAGCGCGATGTCGCCACGGCCGGCCGAAAGTTCGAGATAGACTTCCGTCTCCTTCGGCGCGAGCAGCACTTCGCTTTCCTTGTAGTTGTCCGCGACGTATTTCGCACGCGGCGAGTTACGCAGCACGATGATCTTCTTGCCCTTCAGCGAAGCGGGCGAGGCGTCCTTGAACGCGCCGGCCTTGGCGACCCAGCGCGATGGCACGTCGTAATAGGGGTCGCTGAAGTCGACGGCCTTCTTGCGCTCTTCCGTGATGGTGAGCGAGGCGACGATCATGTCGAACTTCCTGGCGTTGAGCGCCGGCAGCATGCCGTCGAATTCCTGCTGCACGAAAGTGCACTCGGCCTTCAGCTCGGCGCAGACGGCGTTGGCGATGTCGATGTCGAAGCCGGACAGCTTTCCGTCCGTGCCGATCTGCGAGAAGGGAGGATAACTGCCTTCCACGCCGATGCGCAGCTTGGTCCAGGTGTTCGTCTGGGCGCTCGCCGGCGCCAGGCTGGCGAAGAGGATGGTGGCGGCAAGGGTGATTTTGCGGAGCATGTCTCGTCCAGTCTTGCTAAGGGTGGAACTTGTGCCTAACCTGATTGAATATTTTCATATTGTCAATTAGTGAAAAAATCCATGCAAGAAAGTTTTCAACACTCCCCCTCGCCCGAGATCGCCTTCTCGAAATCCGAGCTCGGCGTCCGGCTCGGCGAACTCTCCGCCGGCAGGCCCGGAGCCAACCGGACGATCGCCGACTATCTCCTGCGCAACCCGATCCAGATCTCGGCCTGGAGCATCGAGGAGTTTGCGCTCAATGTTGGCGTCTCGACCGCCAGCCTCAGTCGTTTTGCCCGCGCGATCGGCTTCAAGGGCTATCCTGATCTGCGCAGCGCGCTTGCCCAGACGCTGCGGGACAGCCTTCATCCGGTCGAGAAGCTCCGCCAGACCTTTCTGCGCGGCTCAGGCGCACAGGCTGCCTTCTCGGATGGTCTTTCCGCGACGCTCGCCAATATCGAGGGGACGGCGGAAGGCCTGCGCTCGATGGATCTCGAAACGATCGTCAGCCGGCTCGGCGCGGCGCGGACCATATACGTCATGGGCTTTGGCCTCAGCTCGCACCTCGCCGCCCTGCTCAGCCTCAACCTGCAGCCCTTCTTCAACCATCTCGTCAACGTCGTGCAATATGGCGGAACGGAGGTGGCGGCCGGCAGGCTCGCAACCGTCGGCAAGGACGATCTCCTGATTTCGATCTCGTTTCCGCGCTACGCGCGCGACGCGATCGATCTGACGCGGTACGCGCGCGACCGGAAAGCCCATGTGGTGGCGATCACGGATTCGCCCGCCTCGCCGTTGGCGAGGCTGTGCGACGATCTGCTGATCGCACCATCGGCGCATCCGGTGATCTCCAGCAGTTGCGCACCAGCGCTCGTCCTCATCGAGGCGCTGGTGACGGCCTTCATGGCTTCGAACGCGGAGAACGTCACTCATGCGACGAAGCTCACCGACGCGATCGCCAACTACATCTATCGACCGGAATCGCCGCTCAACGGCAAATAGGCTCTCGCCAATCAAAGTCGATCAGAACATCGGCTCGGGGCGGATCGGCCGCTCCGGAACGACATCGACGATCTCGTCTGCTTCCGCCTGCGTTGCCACGTGACGGGAGATGATTTCCAGTGCCAGCCGCGTCATCGGCATACGGCGCTTCAGCGCCATCGCCTTGAATGTTTCGTGAAGCGCGTCGGGAATGCCCTTGATGACGAGCCGGTGCTTGCGGGCCCTGCGCGATCGCTTCGGTCGTGTCTCATCTGCCGCCATGAATGTGTCGCCTAAGGCAAATCAGGCGTACTGCCAACGGTTTTGCCACGAGTATGGCTTCGCGGCAGCCCTATGACTTTGGTCTCAGGGACGGCGCGCAGACGGCTACTTGGCACATCTCTCGCTATCATAGCGGCAATCAGAGTGAGGGAGAAACGAGCTTGTCGATTTTCGATCATCCATTCGATGCAGCAAAACGCCTGTTCAAGGGCTGCTCATGCGGGCAGCACGCATCTGACAGCGAGCATCGTCGCGCCATGGCGGTCGAACCGCTTTCGTCGAGCGCGCCAAATGCCGAGGAAGACCGCTTCTCCCGCGTCGTCGAATCCGCCGTGATGCGGGCTCTGTTCCCGCAGGACGCCACGCGGCGCGCCTTCCTCAACAGCGTCGGCGTCTCGACAGCAGCGGCAGCGATTGCCCAATTTTTCCCCATCATGGCGGCGAAAGAGGCATTTGCTCAAGGCGCTGCGCCTGAAAAAAAGGATTTGAAGATCGGCTTCATCCCGATCACCTGCGCGACGCCGATCATCATGGCCGCGCCCATGGGCTTTTACTCAAAACAGGGCCTCAACGTCGAAGTGGTGAAGACCGCCGGCTGGGCCGTCATCCGCGACAAGACCATCAACAAGGAATACGACGCCGCGCACATGCTCTCGCCCATGCCGTTGGCGATATCGATCGGCGCGGGCTCCAATCCCATCCCCTATACGATGCCGGCGGTCGAGAACATCAACGGCCAGGCCATCACCCTGTCGATGAAGCACAAGGACAAGCGCGACCCGAAAAGCTGGAAAGGCTTCAAGTTCGCCGTGCCGTTCGACTATTCGATGCACAACTACCTCTTGCGCTATTATCTCGCCGAAAACGGCCTCGACCCGGACACGGACGTGCAGATCAGGGCCGTGCCGCCGCCGGAGATGGTGGCCAACCTGCGCGCCGACAATCTCGACGGCTTCCTGGCACCGGATCCGGTTAACCAGCGCGCGGTCTATGACGGCGTCGGTTTCATCCACATTCTGTCGAAGGAAATCTGGGACGGCCACCCGTGCTGCGCTTTTGCGGCCAGCAAGGAGTTCGTGACTCAGTCGCCCAACACTTTCTCGGCCCTGATGCGCGCCATCATCGAGGCGACGGCCTTCGCCTCCAAGGACGAGAACCGCAAGCAGATCGCCGAGGCGATCGCGCCGGCCAACTATCTCAACCAGCCCGTCACCGTGGTCGAGCAGGTCTTGACCGGCACCTATGCCGATGGGCTCGGCAACATCAAGAAGGACGCGAAGCGCATCGACTTCGATCCGTTCCCATATGAAAGCTTCGCAATCTGGATCCTGACGCAGATGAAGCGCTGGGGCCAGATCAAGGGCGACATAGACTATGCTGGCGTGGCGAAGCAGGTCTTCCTCGCGACCGACGCGGAGAAGCTGATGAAGCAGGCGGGCCTGACGCCGCCGACTCCGAGCGGCAAGACCATCGTCGTCATGGGCAAGGCGTTCGACCCCTCGAAGCCTGCCGCCTATGTCGACAGCTTCGCCATCAAGCGCGGTTGATCGCGGTGGGATCTTCCCTCAACCTCCGCGCGGCGCTCGTCAGCCTCGTCATCTTTGTGCTGTTCATCGGCGCCTGGCAGCTTGGCACGAGCGGCAAGAGTGCGGTCGCGACCGTCGATCCCGAATACGCCAAACTGCTCGGCCAGAGTGCGAATACCGGCAAATCGGCGATGCCTGGTCCGGCCGATGTCGCTCAGACCATCTGGGGGCATCTGAAAGACCCGTTCTATGTGCGCGGCACCAACGACAAGGGGCTCGGTATCCAGCTTGGCTTCTCTCTGGGCCGCGTGGCACTGGGCTATATTCTTGCGCTCATCGTCGCGCTGCCGCTCGGCTTCCTCATCGGCATGTCGCCGCTCATGAACAAGGCGCTCGACCCCTTCATTCAGATCATGAAGCCGGTCTCGCCGCTCGCCTGGATGCCGCTCGCGCTCTACACGATCAAGGATAGTGGCATCTCCGCCATCTTCGTGATTTTCATCTGCTCGCTCTGGCCGATGCTGATCAACACGGCCTTCGGTGTCTCCAGCGTGCGGAAGGAGTGGCTGAACGTCGCCGCGACGCTCGAAGTGTCGCCGCTGCGCAAGGCGTTCACGGTCATCCTTCCTGCGGCCGCGCCGACCATCCTCACCGGCATGCGCATTTCGATCGGCATCGCCTGGCTGGTGATCGTCGCGGCTGAAATGTTGGTCGGCGGCACCGGCATCGGCTATTTCGTCTGGAACGAGTGGAACAACCTTTCCATCACCAACGTCATCGTCGCCATTCTCGTCATCGGGCTCGTCGGGATGATTCTCGATCAGGCGCTCGCGCGCGTCGCCAGGGCCGTGACCTATCCAGAGTGACCAGAATGACCGATACAAGTAGAACAAACGATCGTTTCATCTCGATCGAGGGCATCGCCCGCCGCTTTTCGACCGGCGGCATCATGACCGCGGTGTTCGAAAATCTCTGGCTTCCCATCGCCCGTGGCGAGTTCGTGTGCATGATCGGGCATTCGGGCTGCGGCAAGACGACCGTGCTCAACATCCTCGCCGGTCTCGACGCGCCGAGCGAAGGCAGCGTGATCGTCGATGGCAAGGCGATCGAAGGGCCGTCGCTCGACCGCGCTGTCATCTTTCAGGGCCATGCGCTGCTGCCATGGCGCAGCGTGCTCGGCAACGTCACCTACGCCGTTTCATCACGTTGGCGCGACAAGTCGAAGGCCGAGATCGAGGAGAAGGCGAAGGCGGCGATCAAGACTGTGGGCCTTGCCGGAAACGAAGCCAAAAAGCCTGCCGCTCTCTCAGGCGGCATGAAGCAGCGCGTCGGCATCGCCCGCGCCCTCTCGATCGACCCGAAGATCATGCTGATGGACGAACCGTTCTCGGCGCTCGACGCCCTGACGCGCGGCACGCTGCAGGACGAGGTGCGCCGCATCTGCCTCGAGACCGGGCAGACCGTGTTCATGATCACGCATGACGTCGACGAAGCGATGTTCCTCGCCGACAAGATCGTGCTGATGACGAACGGCCCACAGGCCCGCATCGCCGAGATCGTCGAAAATCCGCTGCCGAAAGACCGCGAGCGGACCGGTCTCCACCACCATCCCGACTACTATCCGCTGCGCAACCACCTGATCGATTTCCTCGTCAGCCGCAGCAAGACCGAGCGCGACAACCGGCCCCCGGGCTACGACCAGCGCCATCCGCCGATCGTGCGACCCGACGCGAACGGCTTGAGGCCGGCCGCGCCGGCGATCCATCGCGCTGCCGGTTAGCGCTTCCTCGCCATCCCGACCGCAGCGTCAGCCGACCTACCACCTTCCATCACCATTATGAGGAGAGAGAACCATGAAGCGTGAAGAACTGACCGAAAAAATCCTCGACATCAAGCGCGAGAAGGACTGGACCTGGAAATACATCACGACGGAAATCGGCGGCATGTCTGAGGTCCTGATCGTCGGCGCGCTGCTTGGCCAGATGAAGCTGGTCAAACCACTGGCAAAGAAGGCCGCCACTCTGTTCGGCCTCACCGAGAACGAAGAGAAGATGCTCAACGAGGTGCCCTACCGCGGCGGTGGCACACCCATGCCGCCGACCGACCCACTGATCTACCGCTTCTATGAAATGGTGATGGTCAACGGCCCGGCGTGGAAAGCGCTGATCGAGGAAGAGTTCGGCGACGGCATCATGTCGGCGATCGACTTCAACATCGAGTTCGAGCGCGAGCCCAATCCGAAGGGCGACCGCGTCAAGATTGGCATGTCGGGCAAGTTCCTGCCCTACAAGTACTACGGGAACGAGCAGGGAATCCCCGATTACGGCTTCAAGGAAAGCTGATCGACCGACGACCTCGCGCGCCTGTTTAACGAAGGCGAAATGGTTGTGATGGCTACTTGAAACGGTGCGCGGTCCGCGCACCGGCAGGCTTGGTCATGACGACATATCAGCGGCAAGACGTGGCATCGGCGGTAGGCTCTGCGGCACCGCGGCGGGCACAATGGCTATCACCGCTCACGGCGCTCCTCGTCTCCTTCGCAATCTATGACGCCGCCTACCTCGTCGTTTATCTTGCACGCGTGCTGAGCAGCGGTTCCGAACTGCCATTCGGCGATTTTTTCGCCTTCTGGTCGTTCGCCCGATTCAGCCACGAGATGAAGCCTGCGGATATTTACGACACGGCGCGACTTCTCGAATTTCAGCATCGGATCGCACCAAACTTCAAGGACTTTTACCCCTTTCCCTATCCGCCAGCTTTTCTTCTGATCCTCTGGCCGATCGGCTTTCTCAGTTATGCCGCGGCGTGCATGGCCTGGATCGGGTCGACAGTCGCGCTTTTCGCGGCTGCGCTCTGGCAAGGCTCGCGCGAAGCGATTTATGTCTGGCTCTGTCTGCTCGCCCCGTTCAGCCTGATGGCGCTGATTTCCGGCCAGAACGGCTTTTTCTCGGCGGCGCTGATGATCGGCGGCTTCAAGCTGTTGAAGCATCGTCCGTTCGTCGCCGGCATGGTTTTCGGCTGCCTGCTCTTCAAGCCGCAATTCCTTCTTCTGCTGCCCGCTGCTCTCCTCGCGGCCGGTTGCTGGCGCGCGCTTTTCGGCCTGGCGGCCTCGGCCTTGATGATGGTTCTCGCCAGCGAAATCACATTCGGGCCGGGCATCTGGCTCACCTGGGCGAAGGCTGTCCCCACCCTATTCCAACTGTTTCAAACCAACATCGGCAAGCTCGCGCCTTTCATGCCCACGGTCACGGTGAGCCTGCTGTCGGCCGGCCTCGGCGAAAACATCGCCAAAGCCGTCCAGATCGTCGTGACAGCTGCCTCGCTCGTTCTCGTCATCGTCATGTTCAGACGCAGAAGGCACGAGGGCGGCTCGATCCCCAATCTCGACATCGCCGCGTTCATCGTCGCCGTGTTTCTCGCGACGCCCTATGCCTTCATCTACGACATGCCAATGCTCGGCTTCGCCGCGGTGGCCTTGCTCGAGCATCGTGCCGAGCAGTCTCCCATGCGGGCTGGCGATCTCGGCGTGCTGCTGCTGGCTCTGTTTCTGCCGCCGCTCGTTCCCTACAGCCATATGGTCGGTGTGCCGACCGGGCCAATCATCCTGCTTTTCCTACTGGCCGTCATTCTTCGCGCCCGCTGGGCGAAAACGGCTTCCACCGCTTGGAAAAAGCCGCTCGCGACGTCGCTGTAGGCACTCATTGGCACAGCTCAATGGGTCGTGGCTCGATCGGTCTTGGCTCAATGGGTCTTGCCGGTCGCTTTCAGCCTGCTTTCGAACCAGCGAAGCGCCATCGGCCCCCAGGCAGCCGGCGTCTCGTCATGGCTGCCGGTGTGAAGCGCGAGCACCATCTGCTTGCCCGTCTCACAGCTCGACCACGTCCGCGACCAGAACGGTCCAGACGTATCGAAGTCATCCGCCCGCAGTTTCGTGCAATGATCGGTTTCACGCCAGATCTTGAGCCCATCGAAGATATCGCCCTGATAGATGACGCCGCCGCCGAGCGGCCGGCCTTCCAGCGGCACCGTTTGATCTCGCCAGCCATGAGTGTGCAGCAGGTCGATTGGCCCGGCGCAGCTTTGGGGCAAGGGCCGCCAGAAGCCCCCGGCGATCGGCGCGTAGGCAGCAGCGAGCCCCGGTTCCTTGCAGGCCATGTACCAGACGAGCGATGCGCCGATCGAAAAGCCAGTCATCAACACCCTGTTGCGGTCGACCTCGAAGCGCTGCGCCGCATCGTCCAGAACCTGCTTGGCGAAGGCAAGCTCGTCGCGTTGCTGCGGCCCTTCCGGCCTGAACGACCAGCCGGCACCGTAAGGGTTGTTCGGCCGCATCAAGCCGACCGGGCCGAGCGCCACGTAGCCGGCTTCGATGAAGGGTTCCACCAGAGCCTTGTCTGACAGGATTTCCCTGCCCGTCCCGCCGGCACCATGGAAAAAGATGACCGCCGGGCGTTTTTGCCCCGGCGTGCGCGGGCTTTGAGGCTCGACGGCATAATATGCGCCGGATTCCACCTTGCAGGGCTCGCTTACGCCGCAGATTTCGGCTGGCAGGCCTGGCGATCCGGACCCGAGCAGCAAAAACAGGGCAAAAGCGCGGTCCATGATCGTCCGCCTCATGAAAGTTCACCTCCCTTGGGCACGGCAAGGAAATCGAAGTCGCAGCCTTCGTCAGCTTGCAGCACATGCTCATGGAACAGCTTTGCATAGCCGCGTTCGGGCCCGGGCACCGCGGCGGTCAGCGCGCGGCGCCTCGTTTCGAGCACTGCATCCTCGACGAGAAGATCGATCCGCCGGTTCTCGACATCGAGCCTGATGAGGTCGCCATTGCGCACCAGCGCGAGCGGCCCGCCGACGGCGGATTCCGGTGTGATATGCAGGACGATCGTGCCGAAGGCGGTGCCACTCATGCGCGCATCGGAGATGCGGACCATGTCCTTGACGCCCTGCCGCCCGAGCTTCTTCGGGATCGGAAGATAACCGGCCTCGGGCATGCCCGGCGCGCCTTTCGGCCCGGCGTTGCGCAACACCAGCACGTCGTTCGGCGCGACGTCGAGATCGTCAGTGTCGATGCGCAGAGCCAGATCCTCCAGCGTCTCGAACACCACCGCGCGGCCCGTGTGCTGCAGCAGATGCGGGCTGGCGGCCGAGTGCTTGATGATCGCCCCGCGCGGGGCGAGATTGCCGGTGAGAAAGGCCATAGCGCCCTGCGGCTTGATCGGGCTGGAGCGCGGACGGATCATGTCCTGGCCCGGTACGAACTCAGCCCGCGCCACGACGTCCCGCAAGCTGCCGCCAGCGACGGTCGGCGCATCGAGATCGAGCAGATCGGCAAGCTCCGCCATCAGGCGCGGCACGCCGCCGGCATGGTGGAAATGCTCCATATAGTGATCGCCGGACGGCTTCAGATCGACCAGCACCGGCACGTCGCGGCTGAGCCTGTCGAAGGCTTCGAGGTCGATCGCGAGGCCGGCGCGCCCCGCCATCGCGGTCAGATGAATGATACCGTTGCTCGATCCGCCGATCGCCTGCAGCACGATCTGAGCGTTGCGGAGCGAAGCCTCGCTGATCAGCGCCGATGGGCGCGGCCCGCCCGACACAGCCAGCTCGGCGGCGCGCTTGCCGCTGGCTTCTGCCGAGCGGACACGCTCGGCATGCACGGCGGGAATGGTTGCGCTCATCGGCAGCGAGAGGCCAAGCGCTTCCGTGATGCAGGCCATGGTGCTCGCCGTTCCCATCACCATGCAGGTCCCGACGGATGGCGCGAGCCTGCCATTGACCGTCTCGATCTCATCGGCATCGATCTCGCCGGCGCGATGCTGGCTCCACAAGCGCCGGCAATCCGTGCACGCGCCGAGCACCTCACCCTTGTGATGGCCGACCACCATCGGCCCGACCGGCACGACTATGGTCGGGATGTCGGCGCTGATCGCGGCCATGATCTGCGCCGGCAGCGTCTTGTCGCAGCCGCCGATCACGACCACCGCGTCCATCGGCTGCGCACGGATCATCTCCTCGGTATCCATCGACATGAGATTGCGCAGATACATCGATGTCGGGTGCGCGAAGCTTTCATGGATGCTGATGGTCGGGAACGCCATCGGCATGCCGCCCGCCAGCATCACGCCGCGCTTAACCGCCTCGATCAGCGCGGGCACATTGCCGTGGCAGGGGTTGTAGTCGCTGTAGGTGTCCGTGATGCCGACGATCGGTCGCTCGAGCGCGTCGTCCGAATAGCCCATCGCCTTGATGAACGCCTTGCGCAGGAAGAGTGAAAAACCGGCATCGCCATAATTGGTCAGACCCTTTTTGAGGCCTCGCGTCATTCTCGAAATCCTTGGACACAATCAAAAAATCGAATGGTCGCCGCCACATTATCGAATTGACGGCGAAGCGTAAGTCCACATACCTCTGATACGGCAGTTTGCCCCAAGCGGCAGGCCGGCGGACAAGGATGGGGAGAAGGCGTGACACGACTGGATGAAACCGCCAAGGGCGTCTTCGTGATCTCCGCGACGCCGTTCACCGATGATGGCGCGCTCGATCTTGCCTCGACTGACAGCATGATCGACTTCTACCTCGAAAAGGGCGTCACCGGCATCACCATTCTCGGCATCATGGGCGAGGCGCCGAAGCTGACGGCTGAGGAGTCGCGCAGTTTCGTGAAGCGCGTCCTGCGGCGCATCGATGGCCGCATTCCGACCGTCGTCGGCGTGTCCGCGCCGGGACTGACGCCAATGAAGGAATTGTCGGATTTCGTGATGGGCGAAGGGGCGGCCGGCGTCATGGTTGCGCCGCAGCCGAACCTCAAGACGAACGAGCAGCTCGTCTCCTACTATGCGCAGGTCGTCGAGGCGATCGGCGGCTCGACGCCGCTCGTGCTGCAGGATTATCCGCTCACCACGAACGTCGTGTTCTCGGTCGCCGTCATCAACGAGATCATCCGCCAGCACCCGTCCTGCGTGATGGTGAAACACGAGGATTGGCCCGGCCTCAACAAGATCACCGCCCTGCGCGCGGCAAGCGACAGCGGCGCGACGCGGCGGGTCTCCATCCTCGTCGGCAATGGCGGACTGTTCCTGAAGGAAGAAATGGCGCGCGGCGTCGATGGGGCGATGACGGGATTCGCCTATCCGGAAATGATGGTCGACGTCGTCAATCATTACGCGAAAGGCCAAGCTGATCGCGCAGACGACCTCTTCGATGCCTATCTGCCGCTGGCGCGCTACGAGCAGCAGCCCGGCATCGGTCTCTCGGTACGCAAATACGTGATGAAAAAGCGTGGCGCGATCGCATCAGCCGCGCAGCGCAAGCCTGGCCCGGTCTTGAACGCAGCCGAGATCGGCGAAGTCGAGCGGCTGATCGCCCGGCAAGACAAGCGCCTCGCGGAATTGGCTTGAAGGAAGACCAACAGGCTCAATCCGTCATTTCCGGCACAGCACGGCGTTGAGCGGAATCCACATTTCAGATCGGTTCGATCGACGGATTCCCGCTCGCCTCCGATATCTGGAATGACATAGCCTCGAGCATACGATTTCAAACAGGGTTCAGGAGACGATTGATGGATTTTGGATTGGCCGGCAGGAAGGCTCTCATCCTTGGCGCGAGCAAGGGGCTCGGTGCTGCGACCGCCCGCACTCTGGCGCAGGAAGGGGCGCAGGTCATCGCTGCCGCCCGCTCGATCGATGTGATCGAAGGCTGGAAAGCCGCGCTCGACGCGCCGCTTCAGGCGAATGTAAGCGCGCTGCGCCTCGACGTTTCGGACACGGCCAGCCTCGATGCGGTGCTGAAGCCTGTTCTCGATGCCGGCGGTGTCGACATCATCGTGCTCAATTCGGGCGGCCCGCCGCCTGGCACTGCGCTCGAGATCACGGGCGAGCAATGGCTGACGCAGTTCCAGACCATGGCGATCAACCTGTTCCACATCGCCGGCCTTTTCATTCCCGGCATGCGCGAGCGCAAATGGGGCCGCATCGTCACCATCGCCTCATCCGGCATCGAGCAGCCCATTCCCAACCTCACGCTTTCCAACGGCATCCGCTCGGCGGTGCTCGGCTGGTCAAAGACGCTGGCGAGCGAAATCGCCGCTGATGGCGTCACGGTCAACATGGTGCTGCCGGGCCGCATTCTCACCGATCGGCTCGGCCAGCTCGACGAAGCGAACGCCAAGCGCCAGAACAAGTCGAAGGCCGAAATCGAGGCGAGCGCCAAGTCCGTCATCCCGGCCGGCCGCTACGGCGAGCCGCAGGAATTCGCCAACGCCGTTGCCTTCCTGTGCTCGGACAAGGCGTCCTACATCACCGGGATCAAGCTCCGCGTCGACGGTGGCGCCATGAAAAGCGTTTAAAAGCGCATTAAGCACTCTCGCGGTCAGCGAGGTGCGTCAAAAGCTTTAATTAACTCCCCCTGCCTATGTCTCGTGCATCAAAGCAGGGGGATTATCCATGAATGCCAAGATCAGGGCGCTGATCAGCGAATTCGGTCGTCTTTCGGTCGATGTCGCGACGCTCAAGAACGAGGCCGATCTCTACACAGCCGGCCTCACCTCATTCGCATCGGTCCAGCTCATGCTGGGCATCGAGGATGCGTTCGACATCGAGTTTCCCGAGCGGATGCTGAACCGCCGCTCCTTCGCCAGCATCGCGGCCATCGAGCAGGCCGTATCGGAGCTGCTCGCCGAAGCCGGTCGAGACGCCGAGGCAGCATGAACGACATCGGCGTCAGCAGCCTGCATGCCCGCGCCCGCGCCATCGGCGTCGGTGTAGCGGCGGCTCATGCCGATGCCGTTGACCGCGAAGGCCGCTTCCCGTTCGAGACATTCGAGGCTCTCAAGGCCGAGCGTCTGCTCGGTGCCATGATCCCGCTCGCCCAGGGCGGCGAGGGCGCGTCCTTTGCGGATATCTGTGATGTCTGCTGTGTCCTTGGCCAACATTGCGCGTCTTCCGCGATGATTTACGCCATGCACCAGATCCAGGTCATCTGCCTCATCGATTGCGCATCGAGCAGCGCATGGCATCAGGCGTTTCTGGCGCGGGCGGCGCGCGACCAGCTTCTGCTTGCCTCCTCGACATCCGAGGCTGGCATCGGCGGCGATTTCCGCAACAGCGTGTGCGCCATCGAGGCGAGCGGCACGCAGTTTCATCTGCGCAAGGAAGCAATCGTCATCTCCTACGGCACGCAGGCCGATTGCATCCTCGTCACCGCCCGGCGCAACCCTGATGCGCCCTCATCCGATCAGGTCATCGCCGTCATCGAGCGGGCGCAATATTCCCTGAAGCGCACCACCGGCTGGGACACGCTCGGCATGCGCGGCGTGTGCAGCGAGGGGCATATCGTCGAAGTCACGGCGGCATGCGAGCAGATCGCGCCGGAGCCCTTCGCCGAAATCGCGGCGCAGTCAATGCTCGGCGCATCCCATCTCGTATGGGCGAGCATGTGGTTCGGCATCGCGAGCAGCGCGATCGCCAAAGCGCAGAGCTTCGTCAAGGCAGAGGCCCGCAAGCGTGCCGGCGCGCCGGGCGGGAACGCCGCGACGCCAGCCGGCATCAGGCTCGCCCATATCGTCAGCAAGTCGCAGATGCTGAAAGCCCGCATCATGGAAGGCATCCGGCATTTCGAAGCCGTGCGCCGCGACGCGGATGGGCTCACCTCGTTGAGCTTCACCATCGCCATGAACAATCTGAAGATCAGCGCCTCGGAGACGATGCTGGAGATCATCACCGAGGCGATGATGATCTGCGGCATCTACGGCTACAAGAACGACACGCCGCACAGCCTTGGCCGCCTGCTGCGCGATGCGCTGTCCGCACCGATCATGATCAACAACGACCGGATTCTCGGCAACACCTCCAACCTGCTGACCATGTATCGGCAGGATGCGACATTGACAGGCTGACCGACATGCAGACGCAGGAAGACTACCTCGCAGGCCTGCTGGAGCACGGGCTGCTCTTCTCCACGGGAGTCGATGGCCTGTTCGGCCGCAGCGCGCTGTTCGAGGCGACCGTCGACGGGCTGAACGCACTGGTGACGAAGCATGGCGACGGTTTCAACGCCGAAAGCGTGACCTATCCACCATCGATGAGCCGGGTTGATTTCGAGAAGAGCGGCTACCTCAAAAGTTTTCCCGGGCTTGCCGGCTCCATCCACAGCTTTGCGGGAGACGACCGCGCGCATCGTGATCTGCTCGCCGATCTGGAAGCGAAGCGCGACTGGTCGGGCCGGCAGAAGATCACCGATGTCGTGCTGACGCCGGCGGCCTGCTACCCTCTCTATCCGCTCGCGGCAAGCCGCGGCCAGATGCCGAAGGAAGGCCTCTGCTTCAGCCTTTGCTCCTGGTGCTTCCGCCATGAGCCCTCGCGTGATCCGGCACGCATGCAGGCCTTCCGCCAGCGTGAATATGTACGCATGGGCACGGCCGAGCAGGTCGTCGCGTTTCGCGCATCCTGCATCGAGCGCGGCGAGGCGATCGTGCAGCTGCTCGAGCTGCCCTACCATCTCGATGTCGCCAACGATCCGTTCTTCGGCCGCGCCGGCAAGATGATGGCCAACAACCAGCGTGACCAGAAGCTCAAATTCGAGATGCTGATCCCCATCACCAGCGATGAGCATCCGACCGCCTGCCTCAGCTTCAACTACCACCAGGACCATTTCGGCCTCGCCTGGGGGATCAAGACCGCCGATGGCGAGGTGGCGCACACGGCCTGCGTCGGCTTCGGCATGGAGCGGATCACGCTCGCCCTGTTCCGTCATCATGGCTTCGAGCTTGCGAACTGGCCGGCAGGGGTACGCCAGGCACTGGCGCTCTGACCGCCATGTCGGCCTGCATCGCGTCCATCGACCCGGCAAGCTATCAGCCGAGCGCGCTGCACGCCTCCGAGCGCGACTGGCCGGAGACGAATTGCTACGCCGATGTCTGGATCGAAATCCTGCACGCGACCGGCCACAATCCTGCCGCCGCGCTCGGCTTCACCGCGAGCCAGGATTTCGAGGGCGATCATTTCACCTTTTTCAAGTTCCCGCCGGAGGATCTGGAGGCCCTGTTCGGCCTGCGCGTCACCGAGCTTGCGATCTATGACAGCGTCGAGGCGCAGGTTGTCGAGCAGGTGGGGCGCGGGCGCATGCCGCTCGTCGAGGCCGACAGCTTCTATCTTCCGGACACCGCCGGCGTTTCCTATCAAATCGACCACACGAAATCGACGATCGGCATCAACCGGATCGATACGGCGGCCAAGCGGATGGATTATTTCCATAATGCCGGCTTCCACAGGCTCGAAGGCGATGACTATGACGGCGCGCTCGGCCAGTTGCCGCAACAACTCGGCTGCAACATGCTGTTTCCCTATGTCGAATTCGTGAAGTTCGCCGCGGGGGAGGCCGCGGGCGATCTTCTCGACGCTGCCATCGGCATCCTGCGCCGTCACCTCGCCAACCGGCCAGGCAGCAACCCTGTCGCCGCGTTCCAGGCGCGCTTTGCCGATCAGGTGCGTGCATTGGCAGAGCGGCCGCCGGACTTCTTTCACAAATACGCCTTCAACACGTTTCGCCAGATCGGCGCGAATTTCGAGTTGCTGGCAAGCCATCTCGACTGGCTTTCGGTGCAGGGCGAAACCGGCCTCGATGACGCTCTGTCGGGCGCGAAACGTCTTTCGTCCGAGGCGAAGATCATGCAGTTTCAACTGGCGCGCGGGCTGATGCGCCAGCGCTTCGACGGTCTCGACGCCAAGCTCGACCCGATGATCGAAGCCTATGACCAGGCGATCGGCGGCCTCGTCCATCGCCTCGGCGAGCGATGACCGAGCGGTCAGCGGCCATGCTCGGCATCCCGGGGATAGCTGGACGAACGGAGCCTCTCGGCGGCGATTGGCGGCTTTGCCTCACCACGCCACAACAGTTTGCCTCGCCTCCGCACGGCGTCGATCTCGATTGGATCGAGGCTCAGGTACCGGGCACCGCGGCGGCGGCGCTCGAACGGGCAGGACGCTTCCAGCGCGCAAACCCTCCGGCGCTCGACGAATTCGATATCTGGTACAGCCACCCGTTCAACGCGGACGAGCCCGTGACGCTGACATTCGGCGGACTTGCAACCATAGCCGAGGTCTGGCTCGACGATGAAATGCTCCTGCGCTCGCAGAGCATGTTCCTCAGCCATTCGGTCAACGTGGACCCGACGCCCGCCGCAACGCTGTGGCTGTGCTTCCGCAGTCTTGCCTCCGTACTCGCCAGACCGGCGAAGCGGGCGCGCTGGCGGCCGCGTATGGTCACACCCTCGGCGTTGAACGGTGTGCGCACGACCCTGCTCGGTCGCGTGCCCGGCTGGTGCCCCTCCATCCCACCCGTCGGCCCATGGCGTCCGATCACGGTCGACCGAAATGTTGCACCGCAACATTTTGAAATTGTGCATTTTGCTGCACTTTACCAAAACGGAAAATCTATGCTGCATTGCAGCATAAAAGCCGATGAAATCCGGTTTCATTCGATCGAGCTCGTCTGCGCCGGGTATCGCATCTCGATGCACGAACCATCGACGCATGCCGGCAAACGGCTGTTCAGCGCAACTCTGGAGATGGCCGACGTGGCACCGTGGTGGCCGCATACGCACGGTACGCCGACCCTGCACGAAGCGGCGCTTCAGATCGACGGCCGCGTATACTCACTGGGCCGCGTCGGCTTCCGCACCATCGCCGTTGATCGCGGACCGGACGGCGCGGACTTCCGGCTCGTCTGCAATGGCGTGCCGATCTTCTGTCGCGGCGCCTGCTGGACGCCCGCCGATCTGATCGCGATGACGAGTGACCGCGAGAGTTACGAGCGCCGCCTCGATCTCGCCAAACGCGCCGGCATGAACATGCTGCGCGTCGGCGGCACCATGGTCTACGAGGAGAAGGGCTTTTACGATCTCTGCGATGAACTCGGCATTCTCGTCTGGCAGGACTTCATGTTCGCCAATTTTGACTATCCGGCGACGAATGAAGGCTTCGTCGATCTCGTTCGGCAGGAAGCAGCGCAATTCCTCGCGCTGACGCGAACCAACCCCTGCCTCGCGATTCTGTGCGGTGGCAGCGAGGTCTATCAGCAGGCGGCGATGCTGGGCCTGCCCGAAAAGGCGTGGCAAAACCCGATCTTCACCGAGCTTCTGCCGGCACTCTGCGCCGAACGGCGGCCAGACACACCCTATGTCGAGAATTCGCCGTCCGGCGGCGCGCTGCCCTTCTTCAGCGATCGGGGCGTCGCGCATTATTATGGCGTCGGAGCCTATCTGCGTCCGCTCGACGATGCGCGGCGCGCCAATGTCCGCTTCGCCGCAGAGTGCCTCGCCTTCGCGAACGTTCCGGAGAAGACGGAGCATTGGATGCATGGCGTGCCGCGCGACATCGGCGCGGATTGGGATTTCGCCGATGTGCGCAACCATTACCTCGCAGTCGTCTTCGGCTGCGACCCGCGCGGCTTGCTCGCAAGCGACGAGGATCGCTATCTCGAGCTATCCCGCGCCAGCACGGCGCATGTCTTTTCCCGGACCTTCGCCGAATGGCGGCGGGCCGGAACCAGCAATGGCGGGGCGCTGATCTGGTTTCTGGCCGATATCGAGCGCGGCTCCGGCTGGGGCGTCATCGATGTCGATGACGAGCCGAAATCGGTCTGGCACGCCATGCGGCAAACCCTCCAGCCCGTGCAAATGCTGGCAACCGACGAGGGCGTCAACGGCCTCGCCCTCCACGTCATCAACGAAACGGCGGAGATGCGCCGCGTCGATCTCGAACTCCGGTGCTACCAGAACGGCAGCCAGCGCGTGGTCGATGGCCGCAGGACCATCGAGCTTGCGGCTCACAGCCAGATTGCGATCGCGGCGACCGACCTTCTCGGCGCGTTCTTCGACCTGACCTACGCCTTCCGTTTCGGCCCACCCTCGCATGATGTCGTCACGCTCGACCTGTTCGACCACGCCTCGGGCGAAACGCTTTCGCGCTTCGATTATTTTCCGCTCGGCCTCGGCGTCGAACGCCATGACCTCGGTCTGAAGGCGACGCTCCGGCAGGATGGCGGGAGCTGGTTTGTCGAAATTTCAGCGGCGCGGTTCGCGCAATTCGTTCAGATCATGGACGAGCATTTCCGCCCGCAGGAAAACTGGTTCCATCTGCCGCCCGGCGCATCGCGGCGCATCGTGCTCGAACCACGCAGCGATGGACCGGAAACGCCCGTCGGCCGCGTCCGCGCGGTCAATGGCCTCCATGCCTGCAGCTACGGTGAGCCATGACGCGCCGGCGCGATCTCGTCATCGACGGCTGTCTTGCCGTGTTCCAGCAGGGAACCACGAGCCGCGGCGCGATCATCTGCGCCGGGCACGGCTATGATGCGCTCTGCACGCACCGCAACGTCGCCGTGTTTGCCGATACGCTCGCACAACACGGGCTGTCGACCCTGCGCTTCGACTATCATGGCACCGGCAATTCAGCTGGCATGGACGGAGACGAGGACCGCATTCCGGTCTGGCTCGGCAACATCGCGGCGGCCATCACGTTCATGCGAGGCGTCGCTGGCATCTCCGAGATCGTACTCATCGGCTATCGGCTTGGCGGGCTGCTCGCCGCCATCGCGGCCTCGCGGTCGCCAAATGTCACGAGGCTGGTGCTGATCGCGCCGCCAGCCTCAGGACGGCTCTACCTGCGCGAGATGCAGCTGCAGGCCCAGCTCTACCCGGTTCGCCAGGACGAGGCTGCGAAGGATGGCGGCGTCTCCTCTGCCGGCTTCACTCTCAACGCAGCGACTGCAGCAACGCTGAAGGCGGTGAAGCTCGACGCGATCGACCAGCCGCATCTGCAGCGAGCGTTGATGATGTCCTCTGCGATCGGCCTGGACAGCCCTGTCGCGGCAAAACTCCGTGCGGATGGCGTTGACGTGTCCTGCGCGCCGTTCGACGCCTTGGCCGATCTCTCGGTTGATCCCATCCGCTCACTGGCCGTCTTGGAGCCGTTCGCGGATGCGCTGCCCTTCCTCCTCGATGGGCTTGAAGGCGGCGCTGCGCGGCCGGAAGCGCCATTGGCGCCAGCACATCTCGTCGGCGATGACTGGCGGGAGGAGGCGTATCGCTTCGGCCCGGATAGCCGGCTGTTCGGCGTTCTGTGTGCGCCGATCATCACGAGCCATCCCGGTCGGATGGTCCTGTTCCTCAATGCTGGCGCCAACCGGAACATCGGCTGGGCGCGCCTCACCGTGCCGCTCGCGCGCCGGCTCGCCGGTCTCGGGTATTCCTCTCTGCGCATGGACTTTTCCGGGCTCGGCGAAAGCCTCGTCGCCGACCCCGAAAAGCCCGTCATTCTTTACGACGACGCCTTTCAGGCCGACATCGCAGCAGCGCTCGATTGGCTCGCGGCCAACGGCCATCGCGATATCGTGGTCTTCGGCGCGTGCAGCGGCGCGCATGCCGCCTTCCATGCTGCGGCGAACGATGCGCGCATCAAGTCGCTCATCATGGTCAATCTACTCCGGTTCGATATCTCGCGGGAAGAGGCGAGCAAGGTAGGCGGAGCAGTCAGTTTCCGCTCGACGTCCAACTACCTGCAGCGCATGCGCCAACTCGATGGCTGGAAGAAGCTCATCGCTGGCGGTCGCTCCAAGGCAACAGGACTCGCAAAGGAATATTGGCGACGGGGCCTCATCCTGTTGCGCTCGAGGATCGGGCACGCAGCAAGCCGGCTTCCAGGTGGATCGAAGCTTGCAACGCCCGTCATAAGCGGTTTCGCTGCAATCGCCGCACGCGGCGGTTCGACGTTGATCGTCTATGGCGACGACGACAACGGGCTCGACGAACTCGCGATCCATGTCGGTCGGCATGCGAGCCTTTTGAGGAAGACCGGGTCGGTCGAGTTTGCTCTGCTGACCGGCGCGGACCACAACCTCACTGCGCTCTCGGCGCAGACGCAACTGACCTCTCTCGTGGAACGGTTTCTCGACGGAAAGCGCTGACGGCCTGTCGAGCACAAACGAAAACCCTCCGCCGGGGCGGAGGGTTTGCTAAGCGGATCAGAGACTGAAGGTCAGGCAGCGGCCTTGTGATTGACGGTCTTCTCGGCGAGTTCGCTGAGCAGAAGATCGGCCTTCTTTTCCTCCTGCAGCGATTGATCGATGAGCTTCACGGCATCCTTCATGCCGAGCTGCATGGCCCACGTCTTCAGCGCGCCGTAGCGGGCGATTTCGTAGTGTTCGATCGCCTGCGCGCTGGCGACGATACCGGCATCGAGGGCGGGGCTGTCCTCGAAATCGTCCATCGTCTCCTCGCCCTCTTCGAGGATGCCTTTGATCGCCTCGCAGGTCTTGCCCTGCGCGCGCTTGCCGAGCATGTCGAATACCTGCGTCAACCGTTCGATCTGGCCTTCGGTCTCCTCGCGGTGTCGTTCGAACGCCTGCTTCAGCTCAGGCGTCTGCGCCGCCTTCATCATCTTGGGCAGGTTCTTGAGGATCTGGCGTTCCGCGTAATAAACGTCCTTCACCTGTTCGTGGAAAAGATCTTCGAGCGTCTTCTCGGCCATGATGTCATTCCTTCCTTGATAGTTGAACTGAAAGCGCAGCGACCGGCGACCTTGTGAGAAGCCCTCGCAAGCCTGGCTGCTGCGCAATCGCGAAAAGGGAGCCGGCTGCCGGCTCCCTCAGCGTTCCACCGAGCTAGATGCTGGGTGGGTTGGCGTTGAACGGCACGGCCCCGCCGGTCGTCGGCTCGAAGCCTTTCCAGCCGGAGCGGCGATATTCATCGCCGGTAATGCTCGGGTCGATCGGATCGTGCTGGCCCATGATCTGCTCGACGTGCGAGCGCTGGCTTTCATCGACGCGAACCGAGACGATCGCGCCGCCGCGGCGAACATTCTCCGCATAGACATGGGAGTCATCCTCGGACAGGCCGCTTTCGGTCAAAGCGCCCACGATGCCGCCGGTTGCGCCGCCTGCGACTGCGCCGGCCAGAGCGCCGGTGGCCGTGGAGGCAAGCCAGCCCGCGGCAACCACCGGCCCGAGGCCAGGGATCGCCATCAGACCGAGACCCGCCAGAAGACCCGCACCCGCGCCGAGCACGGTACCTGTGGTGGCGCCCACCGCAGCGTCATCGCTGGCGCTGCTGACCGTGCCGTCACGATCCATCGTGGACGAACGCACGCCACTGGCGCCGTTCGAGTAAGCTGTGTCCATCGTGCCGGCCATACCGTTGGTACCGGCGAGGGTGTCGCTCGCTGGGTAGTCGCTATCGGCGCTGTAATCGGCCGAACGCGAGATGAGGCTGATCGACTGATCGGGAATGCCTTCGCTCTTGAGCGCATTCACGACACGGATCGCGGTGTCGTAGGACATGTAACTCTTGGTGATGGTTGCCATGGTGAATTCTCCTCAGATGATGGTTACTGCTGGGAAATGTTTCCCTTGAAATCCAGCATCACATTGACCTGCGCACCGTCCTTGGTGGCCTTGCCGGTCCAGATGCCGTCGGCGTTCTTGGTGAGCGTTTCGACCGAGGAATACCCGGCCTTCATGATCCGATCCTTCGCCTGAGCCTCGGTGAAGCTGTTGGCACCCTGCGTCACGGTCGGCGAATTGGCCTTGGACGGCGGGTTGTTATGGACGGCCGGATTGCTTTGAGCGAAGGCCGGACCCGCGCTCACGATCATCGCCAGAACGGCTGCATGGGAAATTCTCATCGATTGTCTCCTGTTGCGGTTTTGTCAGGTTTCGACCTTGCAAACCCTGCATGAGAAACAATCATGCGCGTCCAATGTTCCGATATTCAGTAAAATGAACGTTCTCATTGACTTGATTCATTATTTTTATAAAAAAAAGCTCTGTATCTGGTTGATGCAGAGCTTTTTATATGGATTTATACTGTAAGTTGCTGTTTATTCGGCAGCCTGAAGATTGATGCCGCCCTCCGCCATGCGTGTGAGCTTGCTGTCGGTCGCTTTCTCTTCGTCGAGGTTCTGTTGCAGCAGCCGTGCACAGTCTTCGCGGCCGAGTTGCTTCGCCCAGGCGATCAGCGTGCCGTAGCGCGTGATCTCGTAATGCTCCACCGCCTGCGCGGCGGCGACGAGAGCCGCATCAAGAACCTGCTGGTCCTCCACCTCGCCTGCAACGTCGTTCGCTTCCTCGATGATCCCGTCGATCGCCGGGCAGGTCACACCGCTGATCTCGACGCCATGCTGGCGAAAGACCTGTTCGAGACGCTTGATCTGGTTCTGGGTTTCGGCGAGATGCGTCTGAAAGCCTTGGCGCAATTGCGGATTGGACGCCTTCTCGATCATCGTCGGCAGCGCCTTCGAAATCTGGTTCTCCGCGTAGTAGATGTCGCGCAGCGTGTGCACGAACAGATCGTCCATCGTTTTGATGTCTTTTGAAAAAAATCCCATGATGCTTTCCTCCTGATTGGCTTCTGACGAACGGGGGCGGCTGAGCGACGCTCCCGCCATCAAGCGGTGCTTAGCTGTTGGGGTATTTGAACTCGGGGGCTGCCTTGAGCTGCTCGGCCGTAGCGTTCATCTTGGCCTGCCACTTTTTGGCCGAGGCATCCCAATGAACGTCGACGGCGGACGGGCTGATGGCGACGTAGCGTTCACCCAGACCGAGGAAGCCGCCGACCGAGACGATGTAGGCTTCGACCGTATGGCTTGAATTGAACGCGATATCCGCGATTTCACCGATCGAGCGGTTATCCTGATTATAAATGTTGAGGCCCCGCAGCTTCGACGAGAAGACATCCGTCGCGCCGATGCTCGGGAACGAGCCAGCGGCAGGAGCCGCAGCGTTCGTCGCCGATGGCGAGCCTGACGACAGGGACGGCGGCTGATTTGCCGATGTGGACGGCGCGGATGTCGAGCGGTTTGTCGTAGAACCGGTCGTAGAGTTATCTGCCGGCAGCGTATTCGAATTGTTGTTCGTCGAATTCGACGTCTGTGCTGCAACCGGAGCAGCCAAAGACAAAGCACAGACAGACGCAAAGAGAATTTTTTTCATGTCTTTACCCTCGCATTAAATGAATATCGGTAGCCTGATGGAAGCGATTACTCATCCCACCGTCCTCGAACAAACGCGAGCAACAACACCGAGGTTCCTTTAGGCTTGCCGAATTTGACGGCAGTCAGGCCAATGCGTAGGCATCCGACTGCGCAAGAAATGTCGAATAGGCATCGCAGAAGCGTTGCGGAATCTCGAAATGCGGCAGCGCGCCTGTTTCGAAAATTTCGGAAATCCAGTTTGGCAGGGTGTAGGTCCAGCCGCTCGCGCTGAAGTCGCTGAACGCGCCGCGCGTGCCGTGGCAGAACCAGATCGGCAGGTCCAGGGCCTCGTAGACGGTGCGGATATCGTTGCTGAACAGCTTCCCGGACAAGAAGGCCAGCGGCGCATGCTTGGCCCCGGGCGTCCGCGTGCTGAGGTGGGCATAGCGGAACAGTCCTTCGTCGATATGCTTCGAGCCGAAGGTGCGCTCCAGGAAGAAGCGCACGCTTTTTCTGCTGGAGAGCACGGCATAGAGACCATCGCTCAACCCGGGCAAATTCAGGAAAGGCTCGAGGCCGACGATTGTTCTGGTGCTTTCCGGTCGGCCTCTGAGATCGTCGCCGCCGCGCTGAAAGCCGGTCGGGCTGACGAAACCAAGCGACCTGAAGAGCACCGGCTCGCTGACGGCCGCTCGCGCGAGGAACTCGCACGAAAGCGAGATCGCAAGCGCATCGAACGCGTGGTGCCCGCTCTCATCCCGGATATGCGCGGCCATCGCGAGGATCACATCGCGATAGAGCTGGACCGTATAATTGCGCCGTCTGCGATCGACGAGCTCGAAACCGGGCAACTCCAGCGCGTAGACGGCGTGGCTGTGGGCGAGACCTTCGAAGACGGGCTTTACCTCATAGGGCGATGCGGCCGCGTTGACGCTATGGATGAGCAGCACCGGCCGCCCGAACCCAGCCGTGTAGACGCCAACCGGGCCGACCTTGGTGTCGATCACCCGCCGAACCGCACTGAGCGCGGGCGGCGTGGTGGCGGGCGCATCGAGGGCGATGGAAGACAGACTTTGAAGTTCGCTCATGCCGGCTCCGCGCGAGGTGATGCCGGGGCAACGGCGATGGCCGGTAGATGTTCCTTTTTGCGTGTCCGAGACCGATATCGAGCCCATCGAGGCGGTACCAGCGCTCTTAGGTGCACGCGAACAGCGGAACAAGCGATGCAATCGCCGGTTGGTTTGGCAGGGGGCGACGACGCTCAGGCGATCAACGACAAGGAATGACGACCATGGAAGGCAGAGATTTCATCATATGGTTTTTCGCGGCTTTGATGGTGCTTGCGCCGCTTGCTACAGGTGCGGCGCGACATACCTACGAGGGTAACACGCCGATCAGCGCTCCCGCCGCGACGGCACCCGCCACCGCACAGCCAGCCACGACGCCTCCGACGACCACCAAATAAAACGCATTCGCGGCAGACGTTTAATGGCAGGAGTTGATCGGGATGACCGGACGAAGCCCGTCCGGTCTCCTGCTCATCCGTACGCCGCCTATTTCGGATCGAGAACGGCGCGAAGCTTGTTCGCAAGATCCTCGATCGTGAAAGGCTTGGCGAGAAAGTTCACACCAGAGTCAAGAACGCCATTATGGATGATGGCGTTGCGGCTGAACCCAGTCGTGTAGACGACCTTCAGCGAAGGATGCGCCTGCACGGCGAGTTCGGCGACCTTCCGCCCGTTCATGTCCGGCATGACGACGTCGGTGAACAGCAGGGTCACGCGCTGGTGCTCGAGCATCTTCAGCGCTGCGGCTCCGCTGCTCGCCTCCAGAACCGTGTATCCAAGTTCAGTCAGGGATTCGACCACGAGGGCCCTCACTCGGCTGTCGTCCTCCAGCACGAGAATGACCTCGTCCTTCCGTCCCTGCGGCGCGTTGCCAAGGCCCGGATGCCGCGCCGGCGCGGATGAAGCCGCCTCCCCCAGATATCGCGGAAGATAGATCTTCACCGTCGTCCCGTGGCCGATTTCCGAATAGATCTTGATATGGCCGCCGGACTGGCGAACGAAGCCATGAACCTGGCTGAGGCCGAGGCCGGTGCCTTGCCCCACACCTTTTGTCGTGAAGAACGGATCGAAGGCCCGCGCCGCGACCTCAGGCGGCATGCCGGAACCTTCATCCGTCACGGCGATCATCACGTACTGTCCGGCCTGTATCCCCGGATGGTCTTGCGAATATGTATCGTCGAGATAGGCGTTGGCCGTCTCGATGGTCAGCTTGCCGCCATCCGTCATGGCGTCGCGCGAATTGATCGACAGGTTGAGGATCGAATTTTCGAGCTGGCTCGAATCGGCATAGGTCCGCCACAGCCCGCCGGCCAGCACCGTCTCGATCCTGACATGCTCTCCGAGCGCCCGTCCGAGCAATTCCGACATGTCGGCGATGAACCGGTTCACGTCGATCGACTGCGGGTTGAGCGGTTGCTGCCTCGAATAGGCAAGAAGGCGATGCGTGAGCTTCGCCGCGCGGTTCGCGCCTTCGATCGCCGCGTCGATGAAATGGGAGACGTCCTCGCCCTTGGCCGAGCGCCGCTTGAACAGGGTGAGGCTGCTCAGCACCACGGCAAGCATGTTGTTGAAGTCATGGGCGATGCCGCCGGCGAGCTGGCCGATCGCTTCCATCTTCTGCGATTGCTGCAACTGCTCCTGCAGCGCGCGCTCCTGCGCGACCGACTGGTTGAGGCTGGTCGTTGCGTCGCGCAGCTTGAGGAACTGCCGTCGCGCGTCGCGGGTCACGACGATCGTCAGCAGGACGATGAGTACAAGAAGCGCATAGACGGAGACCTGCGTCTGCATGACGGTGCTTCGCGCATCGGCCTGGCGCGGCTTCAGCAATTCGTTCTCCGCCTCATCCATGCGGGCGATGAGTTCGCGCGTTGGCGCCATGCTGCGCGGCGGGGTGGTACGGAACTCGGCGATCACGTCGTCCCGTCGACCGCTCTGCTGCGTTTCGACCAGGCGCTTCAACGTATCGAGCGCGCCGCTAACGAGCCGTCGCAACTCTACGAGGCGCGCGCGTTGCTCCGCATTATCCGAAAGCTCTGTTTCGAGCTGGTCGAGTTCGCCGCCAATCGAGCCCACAGCCGCATGATAGGCTTCGAGCCGCGCAGCATTCTCGCTGATGAGATAGCCGCGCTGGCCGATCTGCATGTCCTGCAGCAAAGAGGTGATGCGAGCGAGCCGGTTCTTCACCTCGAAGGTGTGCTGGACCCAGTACTGGTCCTCGCGCTGGGCCTCCAGAAGCACCGGGATGGCAAGGCCGACGAGGGCCAACAAGCCAAACCCAAGCACGATGAACGCGTAGGAGCGGTTTCTGATCGCCGTCAGGTTCATGCATCTCTCGGCTGTATGCCGCCTCTGCGAGGCGAGCCGAAGCTATGCTACGGCGACGGCCGTCTTGCAATGCTCGCTCACCTTTGCGGCGTGCTCACAGGGCGCGGTAAGGCGAGGCTCTTCAGGATTTTCTTGATCCGCCGCAATTCGCGCGGCAACTCCTCGCTTCGCATTCGCACCCGCGCAAGCCTCGGCACCCGACGCTCGATCTCTGACCAGACCACACCGAACGCGCTCGCCCAACGGTCGTCGAAGCCATGGAGATCGATCCTCTTTTCGATGAGCCAATCCTCTAGCCTGCCTTCGCACCATCGCGCCCGCGCCTCATGCCGCCAGGCATTGCGCCGCCATGTGATCAGCGCCGGCTCCAGGATCTCATCGCACTCGTAGCTGGCGCTGCCGCGCGTCTGCAGCGCGTCGGCCATGCCGCCCTTGGCGCGACCGACCGTACGCGCGGACGCAACGACATGCGCTGCGAGGCTATGGCGGATCAGCCCATCCCGAAGGCGCACGGCATCGAACAAGGCCCGATCCTCGCCGACGGGCAACGGAATGAGACCACCGAGCGCACGATAGAGATCGGCGCGGATGGCCGTGCTTGCACCGCAATTCTGGTTGTGGCGCGGCCAGGGATCATGGGGAACCGGATCGGCCTTCGCCTCGAGTTCGGCCGCAAGGTTCTGATAGGCCCATTCATCGGCACCCTGCGCCAGCACATCCGGCGGCAGTTGCGACAGTTCGCTCCAATCCGCCGTGACGAATCCGGCCACCGCGTCCACGCCGAGTTCGAATGCTCGCAGCGTTTCCGAAATCCACGTCTTGTCGGCGACGCTGTCGGCATCGGTCGTGAGGATATAGCCGTCATCGCTCGTCAATCCGGCTGCATGCTCCATGGCGAGCCGCCGTGCCCAGCCTGCATTCGCGAATTGGGGCGGCAACTCCACTGACGCGGCAACGAGATGGAAGCGCACTTCCGAACCGAAGCGGCGGATCGCCTCCAGGCTGCCATCGCGGCAGTTGTTGAGAAGAACCACCACCGCAAGATCTGTAAAATCGATACCGGTTTGCGCATCGAAAGATCGAAGGCAGGCGACGATCCGCTCTTCCTCATCCTTCGCAGGCACGGCGACGGTGACGCCGAAGAGACGCGTCTGCCCCGGCCCGAACGTTTCGATCTCAAGCGACAATGGGTCGATGGCGTGCTGGTTCATTCGCCGGCCTCCGACACCCGTTCGAGCACGTCGATCCTGAAGCCGTCGAATTTTCGCGTCGAAACCGCTTTCAGCCGAGGCTGGCTCGCCGCGATGAACGTCTCCGCGGCCTCAGCGCCGGACAAGGGCGATTCGGTGTCACCGAGGTAATTGACCAGCATGCAGGTGCCGCCAGCCTCGAGCCGGTCGGCGACGAAGCGTTCGACCGCCAGGAGATCATCATGCGAGAAAAAGTAGAGCACTTCTGAAAGGACGATGAGGTCGAAGTGGCCGTCCGGGAGCTGCTCCGGCACGCGCATGAGATGGGCGTAAGCGTTGCCGAGCGGGGCGAACCGCAGGCGGGCCTGTTCCAGGGCGGCAGCCGAGCAATCGATGCCGATGATCTTCTCGCAACGGCCCGCGAGCTTTTCCGTGAGCACGCCGATCGAGCAGCCGATCTCGCAGGCGCGGCGGTAATGCTGCTTCGGCAGGGCCTCGATCGTGGCCGTGAAGCGGTCCTGCTCGTAGCCGTTTGCGATGTAATTCCAGGGGTCTGCGTTCTGCCGGTAAAGGTGGTCGAAATGCTCGGTCGGCACGGATGAGATGTGACGGCGAAGATCGACATCCTGCTGCGTCAGATCGATGAAGATCTCGAAATCGCTGCAGAAGCGCTCGACGTCCTCGACCGAAAGCGAAAAGCCTTCGGGATCATCGCCGATGACACGGCCAAGCTGGCTCTGAAAACAATCGATCGCTGCGCGCTTGCGCGACCTGAAGGGGCGGATTTCGTAGCGAAGCGCCGAGCGATAAGGCGCATGGATGATCTCGTCAGCCGCCAGCGTAAGCCCCCAGATCGGGTAGGCGAACAGCCTCGCCTCCGGTCGTTGGCGTCGGACGCGCATCGCAAGATCGTAAGCCGCCTGATGATCGGGATGCGGATCGCTCCCCCAGGTGACGAACATGCTGCCGATGCCATGCTCGTCCACGAGGCGCACCAGCATCTCCACGCATTCATCGGCCTCAGGCCCGCTTTCGCCGAGAAAGCCATCCGGCTGGCGGAAGAAGTTGATCAAAGGCTGATCGACGCCAAGCGTCTGGAGTGCTTTTTCGACCTCCCGCTCGCGCAGATCACGCAGTGCATCGCACGGATGGGTCCGCGAGTTCGGATGCGAGCGCGCGCCATCCGTCATCACGGCCACGATGACCTCGACGCCCTTCGCGGCCGTCTCGGCGATCAAGCCGCCACAGCCAAGCGTCTCGTCGTCTGGATGCGGCGCGATCACGAGGATCGGTTGTCCTCCGGTGAGATCGCGCCAATTCGCGACCGGCGCGCGGCGGAAGGTTTCGAATGCCACGCCTGCGGTATCGATAGTGGTCATGACGGTCAGATCGTCCATTCGAGGTCCGCCTTTTCGGATCGATCGACGATGCCGGGCGAAACGAGCGGTATGTCGCGTGCCAGAACGATTTCATCGGGCCGGGACACGAAATCGATCACGATCTCCCTCACGTCGATCGGCACGGGCGCCGGCGGCAAACCTCTTCGCCAATCGTCGATCGCACTCCAGATCGCGGCGCGGTCGGCCTTGCGCCGTTCGCTGGCATACCCTGTCGCATGGTCTCCGGTCAGATTGCCGGCGGAGTCGATCTTGGTAAGCAGCGGTTCGTCGATCAACCAGATCACCTCGCCATTCATGATCAGGCGGTTTCGCAGTTCCCGGTCCTCCTCGATGCAATCGCGGAAGCCGCCGAGCCGCTGGAAGACATCCCGGCGAAACAGGCCTGAATTGATCAGGATCCAGTCGCCCGGCGGGCCGGCGTTCATCTGAAGCTGCGGGAAGAAATCATCGACGAGCGACAGCGCCCGACCGACACGCACCTTGGAGCCGTCCGGGGCGATGAGAAAATGGCAGGTGAGCGCCGCGCCCACATCGAGCCGGCTGCCCGGCTCGCGCCTCGCCAGAGGCCAGTTGAGACAATGATCAGCCATGACGGCGGGGAGCGCCAATGCCCGTTGTTGCAGCAGCACCTTCGTCGGATGCGACAGGTCATCGGAATCATGAAAGGTGATCGCGTCGAACGGGAGGAGCGCCAGCGCGGCATTCTTGGCCTGCGCCGTTCCCACATTGTGCCTGAGGCCGATATAGAGAAAACGCGGGTCGTCGAAATACCGGCTTAGACAGGCGCGCGTATCGTCCGTCGAGCCATCGTCGATCACAGCGACCTTCAGCGGATCATAAGCCTGCGCCAGAGCCGTCTCGACGGCGCGAATGACGCTTGCTCGGCGATTGAAGGTGGGGATGGCGACGACGCAATGCATGGCGCTGATCCTCACTTGCGGCGCGCGACGGCGGCAGCATAGCGGCGGAGCCGATGATCGACCCAGAACGCGGCAGGCGCCGTGCCGGCAACGAGCAGGCAGGCTAGCACCGCCGCCCAGTTCTGCGAGCGGACATAGGCAGCAGCGCAGAGGAGACCGAGACAACCGAGCCACACATTGGCGTCAAGCCGCAGCCTGCTGACGGACTTGACGTCTTTCGACGTCCGCACGAAAGCGACCGTGCGCTGCCAGATGGCGGGCAGGAAAGCCGTCGAGCTTGTCCAGGCCAGCGACAGTTTCACGGCGAGGATGGCCGCGATCTTGGTCGGGGATTGGGAGCGCCCGACCGCATCGAAACACAGCCTCGCGCTGATGCTGATCGCAGCGAAGATGATCGTGAGAGCCGAAAGATCGCGGATGGTCGCGACATTGGCTGCATCGACGCCGGTCCAGGCGAAGACTGCGAGATTGACGATCGGCAGCAGCCAGAACACAGGCCACGCAGTCAATTGCGCGACGACGGTGCCGAAGCCTGCCGGCGCCTTACCCAACCCCTTACGACCGACCATGGCGAAAAGCGTCTGCAGATTACCCGTGACCCAGCGACGACGCTGGTCGGTGAGCGACTTGAACGATAGCGGCAGAAGCCCCCGGCCAACGATGGTCGGGTTATAGACACCGTGGAGACGTTGCTCGAAAAAACGGACGCCGAGTTCGGCGTCCTCGGTGACGGTGGTGCCGCTCCAGCCGCCGATCTCCTTCAACGCCTGCAACGAGATCACCGATAGTGTTCCGGTCAGAAGCATAGCCGAATCATTGTTGGCGCGCGGCGCAAACGCGTTGAAGTAATCTGATAATTCGTCGGCTACGCATTTTACGTCGCGATCCACCTCCCGATAAGCCTGGGGGAATTGAACAAACGCAGCACCTGTTCCGCGGAAGGTGTCCACCGCCATGCGGAGGAAATTGCTCGTCACCTGATAATCGGCATCGACGACGGCGACATAGCGCGTTTCCCGCTGCGAAAGCCCGAGACAGATGTTGAGAGCGCCAGCCTTCGCCCCCTCGACATTGTCGAAATGATAGAAGCGGAACCGTGGTCCAAACTCGACGCAGGCCGACTGCACGGGCAACCACCGTTCCTGCGAGGGCGTGTTGTTGTCGAGAACGATGACCTCGAAAGCGCCGTAGTCGAGCTCTGCGAGGCTTTTGAGCGTTGCTATGACCACCTCCGGCGGCTCGTCATAGGTCGGCACATGGATCGAAATGAAAGGCTCGCCATCGGGTAGTGCGAACCGGCCTCGCAAGAGCGTTTGCGGCCGCCTGAACATGGTCGCGAAGTGGTTGGCCTGTATGAAGAAGACAACGATAAAATTGATCAGCGTCGCCAAAAAAACAGTGCAGATCAGTAGTGAACGAAAACCCCCCTCGAGCAAATTCGCAGCCGACATAGTAGACCAACCTTGTCATCATCCCGCCGGCAAATGCCTGACGCCGATGAAAGCGCGACGGACACCTTGGAAACCCCATTGCCAATGCCAGGTTCCGTTTTGCCGACTTGGTTTTTGCAAGATACATTTGTGGAACAATCAACATATTCTCCAGTTGTTTAGCGTTTGTGCCTTCTATCCTTGCGCAACAGACCGTCCCTTCCGGGCGGATTTCCAAAATCTCCGACCATGAGTGAGCGCGTGAATGGACGCCGAGCCGACAGAGCGCTTCAGACTCTCGAAAGCCGATCTTGAGGGCATCGCCAGCAACGCCGCCCGACTTGACAAGGACGGCGCATTTCCTGCTGACGACATTGCATTGCTCCACGAGCGCGGCCTTTTGCTGGCCGCCCTGCCCGATCGCGGGCTGCGTCGTGGCGGACATCGCCATCTGAAGGCGATCCTCACCGATCTTGGCGCTGCCAACCTGTCGCTCGGCAGGCTGTTCGAAGGGCATGTCAACGCGGCGCGGTTGATCGACCGATATGCCGGCGACGACCTTCGCGCGCGCGTCTCGCGCGATGTCGCCAGCGGCCATCTGATGGGGATCTGGAACACCGAAGCGATCGGCCGCCCGCTGAAGCTTATCGAGGACGGGGAAAGCTTACGGTTGGAGGGCGGCAAGACGTTCGTGTCCGGCGTCGGCCATATCGACCGCGCGGTGGTCAGCGCCATCGATGGGCAGGATGTCGATCGCCTGATCTACGCGGAGATTCCGCGCCATGACGAAGGCCGGATCATGAGTGGCTGGGGCGCGACGGCGATGCGCGCGACGGCCAACGGTGGCATCGATCTCACCGGGATCAGGATCGAGCCGATGCAGGTCTTCGGCAATCCTGGCGACTACATGCGCGAGCCGGATTTTTCCGCCGGCGCCTGGCGCACGCTCGCCGTGCAGCTTGGGGGAATGAATGCGATCGCGGCCGCGCTCATCGATCATCTCGTCAACGTCGCGCAAGGCACGGCGGACCTGCAGCGCATGCGTCTTGGAACGATCATCGCGCGCTGCCAGACGGCGTCACTCTGGGTCGATCGCTGCGCCTGCGTCGCGGAGACTGACAGTCTTCCCGTTGACGAAATCGTCGCCACCGTCAACCTCGGCCGGAGCGTCGTCAGCGAGGCAGCGCGCGACGTGATCGATCTGACGAAGCAGGCGATCGGCGCACGCGCCTTTCTCGTCGAGCACCCGGCGGAACGGTTGCTGCGCGACCTCGACTTTTATCTGCGGCAACCCGCGCCCGATCAGGCCGTGCTGAAAGCCGCGTCGTTCTTCATCGAAAACCGGATGGGCAACGAGCGCCCATCGCTCAGGTGAGCAGAGCGTCGAGCCTGATCGGCAGGTCGCGTACGCGAATGCCGGTGGCGTTGTAGACGGCATTGGCGACTGCGGCGGCAGTGCCGACGATGCCGAGTTCGCCGACCCCCTTTACGCCCACGGCGTTCACCTTGTCATCGGTTTCAGGCACGAGAATGACATCGAGCGCCTCGATGTCCGCATTCACGGGCACCTCATAATCAGCGAGGTTCTTGTTGACGTAGCGCGCATAGCGGCGGTCGATTTCGGTCGCCTCGAGCAGCGCCGAACCGATCCCGCCGATCATTCCGCCCATCAGCTGGCTGCGTGCGGTGCGCGTGTTCATGATGCGGCCGGCGGCGAATGCTCCTGTCATGCGCCGGACGCGGATTTCTCGCGTCCTCGAATGCACCGCGACCTCAATGAACTGGGCGCCGAACGCATACTGGATGCGGTCCTTCAGTTTCGGCCCGCCACCAAGCGCGGAGATGCCCTTGTAAAGCTGGTCGATCCCTTCAGGTGAAGCGCCGGGTGCAACCGTCTCGGCATACTCAACGAGCTCGCTCACACCGAGCCGGCGGAACTGCTCGGCAAGGTTCTGCGAGTTAGAGCCGCGCAGCTTCTCATTGATCGCATCGCATGCTTTCGCCACCGCCGAGCAGACGCTCGCCGTCACGTTTGAGCCGCCCGACACGGGCGCTGGCGGCAGCTTGCTGTCGCCGAGCGTCACCTTGACGTGGCGCGCATCGATCCCGAGCCGCTCCGCTGCCATCTGCGCCACCACAGTGTAGGTGCCGGTGCCGACATCCTGCGCCGCCGTCTCGACATGCGCCGTGCCGTCCGGCATCAGGCTCACGCGGGCCGTCGCCGGCGCGACCATGGTCGGATAGCAGGAGGTCGCGCAGCCCTGGCCGATCAGCCAGTCGCCGTCTCGCGCCGCGCCCGGCTTCCGGTTGCGCTCAGACCAGCGGAATGCCGCCGCCGCCGCATCGAAGCACGGCATCAGCGAGCGGCTCGTGAATGCGAGCCCCTTGATCGGCTCGATCTGCGTATCGTTGATGCGGCGCAGTTCCACAGGGTCGATTCCGAGCGTCTCGGCAAGCTCGTCCATCGCACTCTCAAGCACGAACATATAGGGCATCTCGGCAGGCGCACGCATGAAGCCCGGCGTCTTGCGGTCCGCGTGCACGACGCTCACCTTCGTCGAGATGTTAGGGCAGGCGTACATGCGGGTGGTGGTGTCGGTGCCGCCGACGAAATACCCATCCGGACGCGAGGTGACCTCATGTCCTTCATGGATAAGCGCCGTAAGCTTGCCGTCACGCGAAGCGGCGAGCGCGACGCGCTGTTCGGTTTCCGCCCGGTAGGTCGAAACGAAAAAGGCATCGGCGCGGCTGGAAACGAACTTGACTGGCCGGTCGAGCTTTTTTGCGATCGCGGCGATCAATGCCGTTCGCTCGGTCGTCGCCCCTTTGGAGCCGAACGCGCCGCCGATGAACGAGCTGACGACGTGAACGTCATCCGGGTTCATGCCAAGTTGCTGCGCGACGCCAAAACGAAGCCCGTGCGCGGTCTGGCTCGGCTCGAAGATCGTCAGCTTCGGCCCGTCCCAGATGCAGCTCGTGGTGAAAAGCTCGATCGGGTTATGATGCTGGACCGGCGTCGAATAACGATTGTCGACCTTGACCTCAGCCGTACGTAGCGCCGCCTCGGCATCGCCGATCTTGGGGTCCTCATGCTTCTTGCTGATCTTGGCAGCCTCTTCGATTGTCACCCCGTCGCTGCCAAAGGTCGCTGAAGGAGTCCTTGCATCGTATTCGGGCGCGACGAGTCGGGCCGCCTCGGTCGCCGCCTCGAACGTGTCGGCGACAACGATCGCGATGATCTGCCCGTCATGAAGGATGGATGCCGATTGCAGCGGCCTGATCGTGCTCGCCGCATAGCCAGCCTGCTCCGACTGGCCCATCATGACCTGCTCCTTGATGGCATCAGAGAGGGTCTCGTGCGTGAAGATGTCGATGACGCCGGCAACGGCGCGGGCCGCATCCAGCCGAAACCGGCTGATCGATCCGAGCGCAATCGAACTCAAGGCGAGAGCGGCATAGACGGGCTCCTTCAGCCGGATGTCGGAAGGATATCGCGCTCCTCCGGTCACCTTGAGGCGTCCGTCGATGCGCGGCATCGGCTGGCCCATGTTTTCCTTCGGCTCGGGTGCTGCGGCGTTCGCCATGTTCAAATCTCCATCGTTGCGACGTGCAGCAGCGCGCGCGTAAGCGTTTCCTTGCCGAGTTTCACCTTGAAGGCGTTGTACTCGCGCGGGTTAGCCTGCGAAAAGGCGATCTCGGCAGCCTCGGCCGCACTGCGCTCGTCGAGCGGCTTGCCCGCGAGGCTCGCCTCGGCGTCTTTCGCCCGCCATGGCACGGTCGCAAGACCGCCAAGCGCGATCCGCGCCTGACGCACCCGGCCGTCCGCCATGTCGAGCGCGACCGCGGCCGACGCAAGCGCGAAGGCGTATGACGCCCGATCGCGGATCTTGAGGTAGGCCGAACGACGCGTCCAGGGCGCAGCGGGGACGATGAAGCCGGTGATGAGTTCACCCGGCCTGAGCGTCGTTTCGACATGCGGCGTCTCCGCGGGCTGGCGATGCAGCTCGGCGAAGGGGAAGGTGCGGGTTCCCTTTGCGCCAGCGACATGGACGCTAGCGTCGAGCGCGATGAGGCTCTGCGCGAAATCGCCGGGGTAGGTCGCGATGCATGCGTCGCTGCCGCCGAGCACAGCGTGCTGGCGGTTGACGCCGTGGAGGGCATCGCAGCCCGATCCGGGATTGCGCTTGTTGCAGGCGGTGAAGCTCACGTCGCGAAAATACGGACAGCGCGTGCGTTGCAGCACATTGCCCCCGAGGCTTGCCATGTTGCGGAGTTGCGCGCTGGCGGCAAGCTGAAGCGATTGCGCGATGACAGGATAGTCGCGCAGGACGTCTTTGTCCTCGGCAACCGCTGCCATGCTCGCCATGGCACCGAGATGCAATCCATGCTTGTCGGCGGTGACAGACGACCACTCGCGCTGTGCCTCGATCGAGCCGATGTCGACGAGCCGCGCCGGGTTGACGACGTGAAGCTTCATCAGATCGATCAGCGTCGTGCCGCCAGCAATGAACTGCGTCTGCGCATCTCCTTCTGCCTTGGAGCCCGGGGCCTTGTCGGTGGCGTGGATGATCTCGACGGCTTCCTTGACGGAATGCGCGCGTGTATAGGCAAACGGCTGCATCTTTAAGCTCTCCCCATCGCGACTTTGGCGTGCTCGATCGCGGCGACAATGTTGGGATAGGCGGCGCAGCGGCAGATATTGCCGCTCATATATTCGCGGATTTCCGCCGCATCGTCGGCGTGGCCTTCCTCGACACAAGCAACCGCCGACATGATCTGCCCGGGCGTGCAGTAACCGCACTGGAAAGCGTCATGCTCGATGAAGGCTGCCTGCATGGGGTGGAGACCGCCATCCGGGCCGGCGAGCCCTTCGATCGTGGTGATTTTCTTGCCGCTCGCCATGCTTGCAAGCGTGAGACAGGAGAGAACCCGCCTGCCATCGACATGCACGGTGCACGCACCGCACTGGCCGTGATCGCAGCCCTTTTTAGAGCCCGTGAGATCGAGATGATCGCGCAGCGCGTCCAGCAACGACGTGCGTCCATCGAGCGAAAGATGGCGCTCCTGACCGTTGATGTCGAGCACGAGATCGACCTTGTCGCCGGCTTCGTGGGCGATACCGCCAGCCGCCTTGCCAACAGGCTTCTGCCTCGCGACGACGACCCGGCTGACAAGCAGGAAGGCAAGCGTGGCGGCGGTGCCGTAGAGCATCTGCCGGCGCTGAATGCCTGCCACGTATTTGAGAAACTGCGTCATGGCAGACTCCGTGATGGGTGGGGCTCACGGCGTGACACGGACCGCGCCCATGAGGAGCGGAAGGCCGAGGCCGGCAGCGAGGCGGTAACGAGCACGGAGCGCCGATGTTCCACCTGCCGCGCGGCAAAAGCTGCATTCAGCCTAAGACGGAGCAAGCCGCACTAATCGGGCGCACGGCGCGCGAGCAGCAGGGCCGCATCGGGCGTCGTAGCCATTTAGCCGGCTTATATTTTTAGCCGGCTTGTATTTAAGTGTGCCCGATCAGAGCAGCACTGCGAGCGAGCGCGAGGTCATCGGGAACAGCGGTCCCAACTCGCCCTCTTCGAGCGCGACATCCTCGCCGGCCTCGCCGGTGTTGAGCAGCACGGTCCATGGCTCGCCGTTGATTTTCGTCGGCAGGTTGAACGGAATGTCGCCGTCGAACGCATTGAACAGCACGAGCGCTTCGCAGGTTGGCGGAGCCTCCGCCCCATCCTCATGCGCCTGCAGCAGCCAGCCGATCGCCAGCGCGCCCTCGTCATCCCAGGATTCCGGCGTCTGATCGCCGCCGACCGGGTTCATCCAGCGGATGACGCAGCCATCCCTGAAACTGGACCGCCGGAAGATCGGGTTATCGGCACGGATCTTGATCAGCTTCTTCACGAATTCGGTGAGCGCCTCGTCCCGTTCGCCGATCTCTTCCCAGTTCACCCAGCCGATTTCGTTATCCTGGCAATAGGCATTGTTGTTGCCCTGTTGCGTGCGGCCAAATTCGTCACCTGCGAGCAGCATGGGCGTGCCGTGCGACAGAAGGAGCGTGGCGAGGAGATTGCGCTTCTGGCGCTCGCGCACCGCGATGATGGCTTCGTCGTCGGTCGAACCTTCGACGCCGTAATTGTAGGATCGGTTGTCGTTGTGCCCGTCCTTATTGTCTTCGCCATTCGCCTCGTTGTGCTTCTCGTTGTAGGAGACGACGTCGTTGAGCGTGAAGCCGTCATGGGCGGTGATGAAGTTGACGCTGGTCCAGGGCCTGCGACCGCGAAAATCGTAAATATCGCCGGATGCGGTCACCCGAGCCGCAAGATCGCGCGTCGTGCCGGAATCGCCCTTCCAATAGGCGCGGACCTCGTCGCGGTACTTGTCGTTCCATTCCGCCCAGCCCGGCGGAAAACCGCCGACCTGATAGCCGCCGGGGCCGATGTCCCAGGGTTCGGCGACCAGCTTCACGCCTTTGAGCACGGGGTCCTGCCCTATCGCATCGAGAAAGCCGGAGCCCTGATCGAAGCCCGTCGGCTCGCGCGCCAGGATCGTTCCAAGATCGAAGCGGAAGCCATCGACCTCCATCACCTCAACCCAGTAGCGCAGCGAATCGAGCACCAGTTGCACCACCCGCGGATGGCTGGCGTTGATCGTGTTGCCGGTGCCGGTGTCGTTGACATAGTAGCGCGGATCGTCGGGCAGCAGACGATAGTAGGATGCGTTGTCGATGCCCTTGAAGCTGAGGATCGGGCCGAGTTCGCTGCCCTCTGCCGTGTGGTTGTAGACGACGTCGAGAATGACCTCGAGATTGGCGTCGTGGAATTTGCGCACCATGGTGCGGAAGCTCTCGATTCCGCCGCCGCCAAGATATCTTTGCTGCGGAGCAAAAAAGCCAATCGAGTTGTAACCCCAATGGTTCCGCTTGCCGTGCGTGACGAGCGGATGGTCGTCGACGAAGGAATGGATCGGCAGAAGCTCGACCGACGTCACGCCGAGCGACTTGATGCGAGCGATGATCGCATCGTCGGCCATGCCCTCGAAGGTGCCGCGAACATGATCGGGCAGTGCCGGATGTTTGATCGTGTAGCCGCGCAGATGCGTCTCGTAGAAGATCGTTCGGTCCCACGGAATGCGCGGATTGGAGCGGTCGAGCGCTTTCAGATCAGTCACGACGCTCTTTGGCACATGGTTTGCATTGTCTGCGACGCTGAATGTCAGGTCCTTATCGTCTTCCGCGTCAACATCATAACCGTAGAGTGCGTTGCTCCAATCGACCTCGCCCGCGATCTCTCGCGCGTAAGGATCGATTAATAGTTTGTTCTCATTGAATCTATGTCCCTTGTCCGGCTCCTTCGGACCATGGACGCGAAATCCGTAGCGTGCGCCCGGTTTAACCCCCGGGATAAATCCATGCCAGATTTCGTTCGTATACTCATTGAGATCAAAACGCGCAGTTTCGTTCCGTCCCGTTTCATCGAACAGGCACAGCTCGACCCGATGAGCCGAAGCGGAAAAAAGCGCGAAATTCGTGCCTTCGCCGTCGAACGTGCTGCCCAACTGATCGGCATGGCCAGGAAGAACTTTGGATGGCTGACCTGAAGACATAAGCGGGAAACCCCTGGAGTTGCTGGGTGAAGATGGAGCGGACTTGGATGGGAAGGCTATCTGAAGACGGCGTCAATCCGGCCAACGTGCGCATATCGTTAAGGTTCCGCAAACGCGAAGCGTTTAGGCGAAATTATTGCGGCGCGGTGGAACAACCGCGGCCTCAATGTGTTTTTCCCGTGCAATCGGAGAGGACGTCATGAGCAGTGCCATTGGGGCTTTTGCATCTGGTGCAGGAACCATCCAAGGCAAAGTCGACTCCGTTCGCAGCAGCTTCGAGCACAGTGAGGTCAGCACGGCTGCATCCCCGACACGCTGGCTCGAAAAGCCGCTGGCGTTTGATGATCTCGTCCTGTCAAGCAAGCCTGCCGTGCGATTGCTCTTCGTCACATCTGAACTTGGCGACTACATCAAGGCCGGAGGTCTTGGTGAGGTTTCCGCCGCGCTGCCGCGCGCGCTCAGCCGCAAGTGCGATGTGCGCATCCTGATGCCGGGCTATCGCGAACTGCGCAATCGCCACCCGCACATCGATGTCGTTAAATCCATGCCGGGCACGTCCGAGCTGCCGCCATGGTCGCTCGGCCGTGTGAGGACGGAGGACGGGCTCTCCATCTACGTGGTGCTCTGCGACGAGCTTTACGACCGCGAAGGCACGCCCTATGGCGACACCGCCGGAGCCGACTTCGCGGACAACGACATCCGCTTCGCGCGCCTCTCTCTCGCCGCCGCAGAGATCGCCTCCGGCGAGGCGGATCCGAACTGGAAGCCTGATCTCGTCCACGTCAACGATTGGCCCTCTGCGCTCGCCGCCGGCTACATGAAGTGGAAAGGGCTCTCGACCCCATCGATCCTCACCATCCACAACCTTGCCTATCAGGGCCTGTTCGACCAGTCGCGCACCGGCCTTCTTGGCATTCCGGACAACGCGTTCTCGATCAAGGGCGTCGAGTTCCACGGGAAGGTGTCGTTCCTCAAATCCGGCATCTTCTACGCCTCGCACATCACGACCGTGAGCGAGACTTATGCACGGGAGATCACGACGCCCGAGCATGGTTGCGGCCTCAACGGCCTGCTGACCGAGCGCATGCGCGAAGGACGGCTGACGGGCATATTGAACGGCATCGACGATAGCTGGGCGCCGCCCGCCAAGGGCGATGCGTTCAAGAAGGTAGCGGCTGACGACATCCGGCAATCCTTCGGTCTTGGCGCGTCTGACGGGCCGATCTTCGCGATCGTGTCAAGGCTCGTGCACCAGAAGGGCATCGACCTGTCGATCGACGCGGCGAAGACCATCATCGACAATGGCGGGCAGCTCGTCGTCACCGGCAAGGGCGAAGCGGCGCTAGAAAAGGACGTGATGCGTCTTGCCGAGCGTTATCCCGGCAAGGTCGGCGTGAAGATCGGTTTCGACGACAGGGATGCGCGCACCATGTTCACGGGCAGCGACTTTCTGCTGATGCCCTCACGCTTCGAACCCTGCGGTCTCAGCCAGATGTACGCGCAGACCCTCGGAGCCTTGCCGATCGCCCATTCGACTGGCGGCTTGGCGGATACGATCGATGATGGGCGCTCCGGCTTCCTGTTCTCGAACCTCAGCTCCGAAGGCTTGGTGCAGGCGGTCAACAGGGCGCTCCATGCGTTCGCGAAAAAGCCGGCGCTGCAGAAGATGCGCCGGCACGCGATGGCCAAGAAATTCGGCTGGTCGCAATCGGCGCATCGTTACGCCGATGTCTACAAGCAGACGCTGGTCGCCTGATCCATCATAATCGCTGCGCGATGTTTCGCGCTTTTCCCGGCAGGCTCGCTAAGCGGTCGACGGCTGATCAACGCGCGCCTTTCGTGGGGGTAGTGCTCTTGCGCGCCGCAGCGGCTCGCGCGGCACCGGTTTTTTTGGCGCCTTCCTCGGAGTCAGCGCTCTTGCCGGTCTTTGGCTTCGTTTGCCTCGGCACCTTGGTTTGCGATCCTGCGCCACGCGCTGCCGTTTTGGCTGTGTTCGTACCCTCGCCACCCTTTGCCGACTGATGACTGCCCTGCACCTTTTCCTCGGCCATTCTCCAGTGGTCGTCAGCGCGCCCTTCGGGCCGGCCTTCCTTCTCCCAGATCAGGTAGGCCATATGCCTGACGGATTCGTTGGTCATGATCATGTTCTCCGCGTAAGCGCCAGCATGAGCGGCTTCTGCGATGCGGAACGCCCCACCGCCTGTCCGAGTTCCAGCTTAAGCGCCTCATTCGCATCGGAAATCCGGGAACGATCGTCCGCCTCGAACGTTCGCTCCACAATCACCAAAATTCCTCCAACGATAAAGCACGCTCTCCAATGCGTTTGGCCGTGCTAGGGTATGATCATGCTGGATAAATCGTCCGCTTCAACCGAAAAGCCGGCTTCCCTCGGCGTCCGCCTGTCGGACGACGACAAGGCCGCGCTGGCAGAGGCGCGCCATCACGATCCGTTCGCCGTTCTGGGTCCGCATCAAGGCGTCATTCGCGCATGTATTCCCGGCGCGTCAGGCTTGGAAATTCTGAGCGACGGCGCTTCGATCGAAGCCGAAGATGAGGGCGGCGGCCTCTTCAGCGCCCGGTTGCCGCAGGGCGCGCCGTATCGGCTCCGCGTGCGGTGGCCGCGTGAGGGCGATGGCGAGGTCACGCACGAATTCGAAGACCCCTATCGTTTCTGGCCGCAACTGACCGATCTCGATCTCCACCTCTTTGCGCAAGGCCGGCATTTCGACCTTCCCCTGCGCTTCGGCTCCAATGTGCGCACGCTCGATGGCGTCGAGGGTGTGCTCTTTGCGGTCTGGGCGCCGAACGCCCGTGCCGTTTCGGTCGTTGGCGATTTCAACAGCTGGGACCCGCGCCGGCATCCGATGCGCCTTCGTCTCGAGGCTGGCGTCTGGGAGCTGTTCATTCCAGGCGTGCCGCCCGGTGCCATCTACAAATACGCCATCACCGGTGCCGATGGCGCAAAGTTGCCCTGGAAAGCGGACCCGCTCGCCAAAGCGGCCGAGTGCCCGCCCCGCACCGGATCCGTCGTGGTGGCTCCGCATGATCACCGCTGGAGCGATGACGCATGGATAGCGGAGCGGACTGCGCGGCAGGCGGCCAAAGCGCCCGTTTCGGTCTATGAGGTGCATGTGACCTCCTGGCTGCGCACCCATGACGGCGAACAGCAGAACTGGGACAACGCGATCGAGCGGCTGATTCCCTACGTCAAGGAGATGGGCTTCACGCATATCGAGCTGATGCCCGTGAGCGAGCATCCGTTCGGCGGCTCATGGGGCTATCAGCCCCTGTCGCTGTTCGCCCCGACGGCGCGGCTCGGATCGCCGGACGGCTTTGCGCGCTTCGTCGATGCCTGCCATCGGAACGGCATCGGCGTGCTCGTCGATTGGGTGCCGGCGCATTTTCCGACCGACGCGCATGGCATGGCGCAATTCGACGGCACGCACCTCTACGAGCACCAGGATCCGCGCGAAGGCTTCCATCAGGACTGGAGCACGCTGATCTACAATGTCGGCCGCTCCGAGGTGAAGGGCTTTCTCATCGCCAGTGCGCTCTGGTGGATCAAGCATTTTCACGTCGACGGCCTGCGCGTCGATGCCGTCGCCTCGATGCTGTACCGCGACTACAGCCGCAAGGCCGGCGAGTGGATCCCCAACGTCTACGGCGGGCGCGAGAATTTTGAATCCGTGAGCTTTCTGCAGGAGCTCAACACCGTGATCCGGTCCACCGGCGACGGGGCGGTGATGATCGCGGAGGAATCGACCGCCTGGCCCGGCGTCACCAATCCCGTCGAGGACGGGGGTCTCGGTTTCCACTTCAAATGGAACCTTGGCTGGATGCACGACACGCTGCAATTCTTCGAGCGCGATCCGCTTTACCGACAGCATCACTTGCGCGACATCACCTTTGGGCTGATCTACGCATTTTCCGAAAAGTTCGTGCTGTGCTTCTCGCATGACGAGGTGGTGCACGGCAAAGGCTCCATGCTCGCCAAGATGCCGGGCGACGAGTGGCAGAAATTCGCCAACCTGCGGCTCTGCCTCGCCATGATGTTCATGCATCCCGGCAAGAAGCTCCTGTTCATGGGCATCGAGTTCGGACAGGAGACCGAGTGGAACGTCGATGTCGCCTTCCCATGGCCGCATGGCGACGACCGTAACCGCAACGGTCTTCGCCGCATGGTCGCCGATGTCAACGGCCTTTATCGCCGCCACGCCGGGTTGCATGCGCGAGACCATACGCCGGACGGCTTCCACTGGGTCGTCGACAACGACACCTCGAACACCGTCTTCGCCTTCGAACGCATCGATCCTTCGAGCGGCGAGGTCATCCTCGTCGTCGCCAATATGACGCCGGTGCCGCGCGAGGGTTACCGCGTCGGCGTTGGCGAGCCCGGCTACTGGCAGGAAATCTTCAACTCGGATTCGGAGCGCTATGCGGGGTCCAACATGGGCAATGGCGGCGGCGTCTCGAGCGAGCCGGTCCCACTGCACCATCAGGCCCAGTCACTGCATCTCACCCTTCCTCCTCTCGGCCTCGTCGCCTTCCGGAAAGCTGACCATCAATGAGCGATGAACAAATCCGCGCCCTTGCGTCGAGCATGGGCGTGGCCTCGTCATGGACCGATCTCACCGGCGCCGGCCACGAGGTCGGCATCGATACCTTGCGCGCTCTTCTGCAATCGCTGTCGATCCCCTGCGCCAATGACGACGACATCCGCAACAGCTTCTCGGCGCTGGAGGCTGGCCTGTTTCGGAGCCGGTCGAATTTCCTAACCGCGCGCGTCGACCAGCCCGTGATCATTCCGGAGTTGCAGCCGGTCGGCACGGTGGTCGAGGTCATCTACGAGAACGGCGCGACACGGGCCGTCGCCTCGATCGAGGGCGTCGACGGCGCGATGCTGCTGCCGCCGTTCGAGATGCCGGGCTACCATACCGTGCGCACGCCGACGCAGGAGTTTACCGTGGCGGCCGCACCAGCGCGCTGCATGTCGATCTCGGAGCTGACACAGAAGGAAAGCTCATGGGGCCTCGGCACCCAGATCTACAGCCTGCGGCGCAGCGGCGATGGCGGCATCGGCGATTTTGGTTCGGTCGCGGCGCTTGCGGGCCCTGCGGCAAAGCTTGGAGCGGACGCCATCGCGATCAGCCCGGTGCACGCGCTCTATGCCGCCAATCCTCACCATTTCAGCCCGTATTCGCCGTCGACCCGGCTGTTCTACAACCCGCTCTACGCCGATCTTTCCGCGGTCTTTCCAGAGAGCCTCATCTCCAGCCTCGCGGATGAGCTCGGGCTGTCGGAGGAGCGCTCGCGGCTCGAGGCGTTCAGCCTGATCGACTGGCCGCGCGCGTCCATGGTGAAAATGCAGCTCCTGCGCGGCTTATTCGAGCGTCTGCAGACCGATCGCGGACAGCTCGAAAGCATTGCGGCCGAGTTCGAGCGCTTCCGCCATGCCTGCCCGGCCCTGCTGCGCGACCATGCGATCTTCGAAAGCATCCAGGCTGCGCGCCTCGCCGGCGATCCTGCAAGCGGCTACTGGAAGCACTGGCCGGAGGACCTGAAACGGCCTGACGCGGCGGGCACGATCGCCTTTGCGCACAGCCATGAGCGGGACGTTTCGTTTCACATCTTTCTGCAATGGCTGACGGGCAAATCCTATTCCGAGTGTCAGCGCCGCTGCCGCGAGGCCGGCATGAAGATCGGCCTCATCGCCGACCTCGCGATCGGCATGGACCCGGCGGGAAGCCATGCCTGGAGCCGGCAAAGCGATATCCTCAACGGGCTGAGCATCGGCGCGCCGCCGGATTACTACAATGCGAACGGGCAGAGCTGGGGCCTCACGACCTTTTCTCCGCGCGGGCTGATCGCGACCGGCTTCGAGCCATTCATCGACACGCTGCGCGCCTCGCTCCGCCATGTGGGCGGCGTGCGCTTCGACCACATCATGGGCCTTCGACGGCTTTGGCTGGTGCCGGACGGCGCCAAGGCGACGGAAGGCGCCTATCTCGAATACCCTGCCGAAAACATGTTCCGGCTGCTGGCGCTTGAGTCCTGGCGCCATCATGCAAGCGTGATCGGCGAAGACCTCGGCACGGTGCCGGACGGCTTCCGCGACAGCCTGCGCAGCCAGGCGATGGCCGGCATGCGCGTGCTGCGCTTTGAGCGCTACGATGACACATATCTTCAGCCGGAACACTGGGAGCGCGAGGCCGTTGCCATGACGACGACGCACGATCTCGTACCGACAGCCGGCTGGTGGGCCGGAAGCGATCTTGAAGAGGATTTTGCGCTTGCATCTCAATCGCTCGAGGAGAGGCAATCGAAACGCGCCTGGGACAGGGGCCTGATGTGGGGCGCTTTCGAAAAGGCGGGCGTCGCGGGCGGCGAACGGCCTGAGCCGTGGGACACGGTGCCGGTCGTCGATGCGGCGGTGAGGTTCATCGCGAGGACGCCCTGCACCATGAAACTCGTCGGGATCGAAGACGCCCTCGGCACGAAGGAACAGCCGAACGTGCCGGGCACGACGGATGAGGCGCCCAATTGGCGGCACAGGCTCGACGGCTTCGCCGACGGCCTGCTCGACAGCGAGACCGTTATCCATCGGCTCGACATTCTGAACGACAAGCCGGCGTCCTGAATGAAAGCGCCGGCTCCTGACTGGAGCGGTGCAATGACCAGGCCGGACGAGACGACGCCAGACGCCACTGCCTTCCATCGCGACGGATTGCTGGAGGGACAGCCGGCGCTCGTCACCGGAGCGAGTTCCGGCATCGGGTATGCGGTCGCTCTGGAGCTTGCCCGCGCCGGATGCGACGTCGCAATCAACTATTCGTCCCACGCCCAACCGGCTGAGGAGCTTGCCCATCGCATTGTCTCGATGGGCCGGCGCGCCATGGCGGTCAAGGCCGATGTCAGCCGCGAGGATGACGTCGTCGCCATGTTCGAGCGCGCGATCGCGCAGTTCGGCACGCTGCATGTCGTCGTCAGCAATGCCGGCCTCCAACGCGACGCGCCGTTGACCGAAATGACGCTGGACGAGTGGAACGGAGTCATCGGCGTCAACCTCACCGGACAATTCCTTTGCGGGCGGCAGGCGGCGCGCGAGTTCAAGCGCCGCGGCGTCGTTCCAAACATCTCGAAGGCGGCCGGCAAGATCATCTGCATGAGTTCGGTGCACGATGTGATCCCCTGGGCCGGCCATGCCAATTACGCGGCATCCAAGGGCGGCATTTCCGCGCTCATGAAGACGATGGCCCAGGAACTCGCGCCGTCGAAGGTCAGGGTCAACGCGATCTCGCCGGGCGCGATCCGCACACCGATCAACAGGGAGGCGTGGAGCACGCCGGAGGCTTACGCCGACCTGATGACCCTCGTGCCGTATGGCCGCATCGGCGAGCCGTCGGACATCGGTGCAGCGGCCGTCTGGCTTGCATCCGACGCCGCCGATTACATCACCGGCACGACGCTCTACGTCGATGGGGGCATGACGCTTTACCCGGGTTTTACGCATGGCGGTTGAGAGCCACCCATGGAACATCGATCGAGGGAACATCGATCGAGCTCGCTGCGTTGCCCCGCATGAATTCAACGCGCTCCCGCTCGCCGCAGCACATGCGGGCGTCCCGGGGCTGCCAGGTGAGGAGCCGATCATGGAAGCGAGCAACGATTACAAGGACCGGATGAAGGTCTGGGAGATGATCAAGGACATCAGGATCGCCGTGATGGTGACAACCGATGAGGAGGGCCAGTTGCGCTCTCGCCCCATGGCCGCGCAGCAGCAAGAATTCGACGGCAGCCTTTGGTTCTTCACGAGCATCCAATCCGGCAAGATCGACGAACTCGAAGGCAATCCAGATGTCCTTCTCGGCTATTCAGAGCCGTCAAAGCAGGAATATGTCTCGGTGAACGGCAAGGCCGTGATCGTCAGGGATCGCGAGAAGATCAAGGAGTTGTGGAGCGAACCCTTGCGGGTCTGGTTCCCGAAAGGACCGGACGATCAGGAGATCGCGTTGATCAAGGTCACGATCAGCTCTGCCGAATACTGGGACGCGCCTTCATCCACGATGCTTTACGCCTACGGATATGTGAAGGCGCGCCTGACGGGCGAACGCCCCAAAGGCGGCGAGCACAAGGTGGTCAATTTCTGACCGCGTCCAATCAACTGGCAAGCTGCTTGCTTTGCCACAGCACCGCGAATGGTCTCGTTAAAAACCGTGAAAGCACGAGCCTTTAAAGCACGAGCCTTGGAAGCACGAGTCTTGAAAGCACGAGTCTTGAAAGCACGAGCCTTGGAAGAGGGTCAGCGATGTCAAAGACGGAAGCCAACGATACGGTCGCCATGATCCTCACCGAAGACATGACCAGGGTGATCGACGTATTTCGCGACATGTTCCAGAATTTCGAGGCGGATGAGCAGTTCCTGCTGGCCGATATCGCCGGTCACGGCTCACTCAACCATCTTTTCTCCAATGTTCTGGCGCGGGCGGAGGACGAGATCGTCACAGCGGCGGTGCTCATCTATAAAACGTGTGTGAGCGGCAAGCGCCGTTCGTTTCGCTTCAAGCCCATGGGCGCGGCGCTGGCGTCGAGCGACGAGATCGCGCTGCTGATCCTGCTTTCGGCGTCCCAGAAGGGTCGGTATGGCATTGCCGGCGAGGCCGCCATCCGCCTCGGCTGCGTCGAGTCGCTCACGGCTTTGCGTGCGGCTTATGAATTCAGCAGCTGGCTCACCGCTTCCGGCATAGAGATCGGTCCGATCGACCCTCGCCTGATGCAGCAGGGTGGCGACGAGTTCGCCGACCGGATGATCGATACCCATCTTGAAAAGCTTCGGTTCGACACGCCGACCAGCAAGTTTTCGGAAGATTACCTGCGCCTCGTACGGGGTTGAGTCAGCGTCTTTGCAATCCAGCGGCTTAGCCAGCTTGGAATGGTGCGGCGACCATAAGGCAAGCGTCGCAAAGGGAACAAAACGCCTCATCGGCGCTTTATGTCAACAGAGTGACAAGCATCGCGGCATCTGCCGTGATGCTGTCTGGTTGGGGGGTGCCCATGCACATCAGATACGGCTACAAAATCACGTTCGAGTTCGCCGCCGACACCCCCATCATCACGATGCTCGACATCCATCCCTCCCGTCGTCACGACATCACGGAGCCGGACGAGCCGCGCTACACGCCTTCGATCGAGCCGGAGATCTATCAGGACAGCTTCGGCAATCTTTGCCGCCGCATCCTTGCGCCGCGCGGCACCCTGACGATCGAGAGCGAGGGTGTCGTCCACGATTCAGGCTTCCCCGATCCCATCGTCCCTGATGCCGAAGAAGTTCCGGTCGCTGCGCTGCCAGCCGAGACGCTGCTCTATCTGCTCGGCAGCCGGTATTGCGAGACGGACAAGCTCAGTCAGACCGCTTGGGATCGTTTCGGCTCGGTGCAGCCTGGCTGGTCACGCGTCCAGGCAATCGTCGATTTCGTGCATGAGCACATCACCTTCGGCTATCATCATGCAAGCTCGACGCGCAGCGCGCTCGATGTCTACAATGAGCGGGTCGGAGTCTGCCGCGACTTCGCCCATCTGGCTGTCACGCTCTGCCGGGCGATGAACATTCCGGCGCGTTACTGCACGGGTTATCTCGGCGACATCGGGGTGCCGAAAGACCCTGCACCGATGGATTTCAGCGCGTGGTTCGAGGTCTTCCTTGGCGATCGGTGGTATGCGTTCGACGCACGCCATAACCGTCCGCGCATCGGACGCATCCTCATCGGCATAGGGCGCGACGCCTCTGATGTGCCGATCATGAATTCGTTCGCGTCGCATCGCCTCGCCGGGTTCGAGGTGATCACCGACGAAATCGTCGGCCCGCGCTATCCCGCCACCTCGGAGGATCGCCGCCGTTATTGGGGCGGCTACAAGCGCGAAACCGCGTTGAAGCTTGTCAGCGGCTGACACAAAACGACCCCATTTCGACGGTCAGTTAGGCGGGTCGCCGGGGCGGCCAAACGATAATCTGGGCAGGGCGATGGCTTTGAGACTGGTCGCAGGCAGGCGGACTGCCGGCGCTTTCATCAAGACAGTCGCGACCTTGGCGGCGATCGGCATTCCGGCTCTGGCCGGCGGTCCGCTGCGGGCGTTCGAGTTTTCCTCGCTGGACGTTTTCGGCCTTTTCACCTCGAAAAACGAAACACCCGCCGCCAATCCGCAATCCCTGCCCTATGCCGTGACCTTCGACGTAACGGGCGCTGACGACGTAAAAGCGGTTGCAGCGGCGCTGCAGGAAGCTTCCAACCTTTATAAGCTCCGCGCCAACCCGCCTCCCGACGCCGATGCTCTGGTGCGCCGCGCCGCCGCCGATCGCGGCCTGCTGCTCGATGCGCTATGGGCGCTCGGCTATTTCAACGCGGAGATCGGCATTGCGATCGCAGGCATCGACAACGCGTCAGAAGGGCGGCTTTCGTCAGCGGCACGCGGCATCGAGACCTTCCGCAACAAGGCACCGGTGCCGGTCGTCGTCAGGGTGCATGCCGGCCCACTCTTCACGCTACGCGCCTTCAGGCTGCTCATCCGCGGCGATGATGCGCAGCCATTGATCGACAATCCGGCAAAACGCGCCGACCTCGAAGCCGGAGCGCCCGCGACCTCCATCAGGCTTCGGGCGGCGCAGGCGAAGATCGTCGACAGGCTACGCTCGCAATCTTATCCGCTCGCCAAGGTGACCGCGCTCAGGCCGACGGTCGACCACGCGCTCGCCATCATGGATGTCGAGATGGATGTCGAGCCGGGACCGCTGGCCGGTTTCGGCGCCGTTTCCGTTGCCGGCACCAAGGACGTCGATCCGGCGGTGGTACGCTCCTTCATCTATCTCGAGCCGGGCGAGCCTTATTCGCCGAAAGCGATCGCCGACACGCGAAAGTCGATAGCCAAAATCGCAGCGATCGGCTCGATCCGCATCCGTGAGGATACGGCGCTCGACCGCGACGGCAACCTGCCGATCTTCGTCGAGGTGACGGAGCGCGCGCCGCGCCTCGTCGGGCTTTCGGCCCGTTACTCCACCATCGACGGACCGGCATTGCGGACCTACTGGGAACACCGCAACCTGTTCGGCGGCGCGGAGCGCCTCAGGCTCGACGCCGAGATATTCCTCGCGCCGCGCATCGACGGCACCACGATCAAGGATTTCGGCGACTTCCGCCGTTCGGACATCGGCGGACGGTTTTCGTTCCACTTCGAAAAGCCGGCGCTCGCCGGCTCGAGGAACGATCTTCTCGTCGATGGCAGCGCCGTGCGCGAGCGCATCGGCAATAATCGCTATGGCGGGTACACGGCACGCTATTTCGACGGAACAGCCGCGATCCGCCACCGCTTCTCCGACACGTTTTCGCTGCAGGCCGGCGTCGAAGGCGAGACAGGCCAGACGAGCGACGTGCTGGGCCAGGTGAACTACACGCTCCTCGGCCTGCCGCTCGGCGTCAGATACGATAGCACGGACAATCTGCTCGATCCGACGAGGGGGGTCCGCGTCACTGGTTCGCTCACGCCCTACAAGGCGCTCGAAGGGCGAAGCGACGGCTTCGTCCAGACCAAGCTTGCGGCCTCGACCTACTACGCGCTCGACGAGGACGCCCGCTACATCCTCGCCGCCCGCATCGGCTTCGGCTCGATCGTCGGCTCGGACCTTTCGGACATCCCCTCCAACCATCGCTTCTACGCCGGCGGCAGCGGCTCGGTGCGCGGCTACACCTACCGCACTATCAGCCCGTTGAGTCCATCGGGACAGCTCATCGGCGGCCGCAGCCTGATCGACGGCTCGCTCGAAGCACGCATCAAGCTGACGGACACGATCGGCGTCGTGCCCTTTGTCGATGCCGGCAGCGCCTTCCAGTCGAGCTATCCTGATTTCAACCAGACCATCGCGGTCGCCGCCGGCATAGGACTTCGCTACTATACGCCCATCGGGCCGATCCGCCTCGACGTCGCCGCGCCGTTGAACCCGCGCCGGGGCGACCGGCCCGTCGCGGTCTATATCAGCATCGGACAGTCGTTCTGATGCAAAAGCTCCGCTCCTTCGCCCTCACGCTCGCCACTCTCACGCTCGTCGCGTTCGCTGGCATTTTTCCGCGAGCAGAGGCATGGGCAGCCGAAGAAGACAAGGGCATCCTCGCCGATCTCATCTCCCGCGCTCTCTCGACGCCGAGTTCGACCGTTTCGGTCGGCGCGGTCGATGGGGCGCTCTCATCCGACGCGACCATCCGCGACATCGTCATCTCCGACCGGGACGGGCCGTGGCTGAAAGTCGACAAGGTTCGACTGATCTGGACCCGCAGCGCCCTGCTCCGCCGCCGGCTGGAGGTCGACCGGCTCGAAATCGGCAGGCTCGACATCCTGCGCCGCCCAGCGCCGCCGACAGCACAGGCCAAAGCGCAGGTCTCTGACGCGCCCATCCTGCCCGAACTTCCTGTCAAGGTGGAGGTGAAAGCCTTCCAGCTCGCCGAGTTGGCGCTTGGCTCGACCGTGACTGGCGTCGCGGCGAAGGTCAGCGCGACGGGGTCAGCGTCGCTCGGCTCGCCGGCAGAAGGCCTCGACCTGACGCTCGAGGCCAAACGCCTCGATGCGCCGGGCGCGTTCGTCACGAAACTATCCTACGTGCCAAGCACGGATGCGCTTCAGACCCGGCTCCAGGCGAACGAGCCGGCGGGCGGCATCATCGCCCATCTCGCCGACATTCCGGGCCAGCCGCCGGTGGTGCTCGACATCGACGGCAACGGCACGCTCGACGCGTTCCTCGCGAAGCTGAGCTTCAATGCCGGACCGGAGATCGGCGCGCAGGGCACGGCGCGGCTCGGCCGCTCCGGCGGCGGACGCAGGCTCGCGCTCGATCTTGCCTCCCGCATTGAGGGCCTGATGCCGCCTGTGATCGCGCCGGTCTTCGCCGGCACGACCAAGCTCGATGGCGTGATGACCTTCGGCGATGACGGCTCCTTCGACATCGAAACGCTGACGCTTCTCTCAAGCCTCGCGCGCTTCGAGGTCGCTGGACGCTACGGCATGGACAAGTCGCTCGAATTCAGGGCGGTCGCGACCGCGCTGCCCAACGAGGACGGCAAGACGAAGACGGGGGCGAGCGAACTCGGCAAGCTCGCCTTTCTCGCCACGATCACGGGACCGTCGGCCAGCCCGACCGTCAACGCCTCGCTCGACATCGCAGCCGCGCGGCTGCCATTCGGCGGCTTCGACACGCTGCGCGCCGAGGTCTCGGCGAAGCCCGATGGTCGCCTGGATGACCCGGATCTTCATCTCTCCCTGCTCGCCGACGGGGCGGTCGCCAATCTCGCGTTCAACGACCCCGGCCTCGCCCAGGCGTTCAACGGCGGCGTATCCTTCAACCTCAGGGGTATCACTTCCGCAGATGGCGCAACCGATTTCGAAAAGCTGACGCTGGGCACTGCGGCGGGCAGCTTTTCCTGGAAGGGGATACTCGGCTTCAAGCGCGTTCTGGGCACGGCGGCGCTGCATCTGCCCGATCTTGCCCGCTTCAGCACGCTAACGGGCCGCGCTTTGTCGGGCAGCGCGCGTCTCGGCGCGGACCTGGCGGGCGACCTTTCGAAACGCGTCGGAAGCGCGATGCTCGGCGGCGAGGCCGTGTCCTTGAAGACCGGCGTACCGGCTTTCGACGGGCTTTCCGGCAACCGCCTCAAGCTCGGCGGCAGGATCGAGGCCCTCCCGGACGGCAGCTACGCGATCTCGAAGCTGGCGCTCGACGGCGCGCATTTCAGCGCGTCCATTGACGGCACAGCGAACGAGGACAGCGCAGACGTTACAGCGATGCTTGATGCGCCTGACTTGCAGCGCGCCGATGCGCGATTGTCCGGCCGGGCCAATGGAACAGCCCGCCTGTTCGGACCGCTGACGGCACTCAACGCGAATACGAGGCTGTCGATCGAGAATGCAAAAGCGCTCGGCCGCCCGATTCCGTCGCTCACGCTGGAAGCCGCCGCAAGCGACCTTCAGGGCGCGCTTTCGCTCGATGCAACGCTTGGCGGCATCGTCGACGGCAAGCCTGCCAAAGGCATGCTGTCCGCGCGCCGGTTGATCGATGGCGGCTGGCATGTCGCGCCGCTCGACATCTCGGTCGGATCGGTCTCGCTGGCCGGCGCGGTCGATCTTGCGGCGTCGAACCTCGCCACCGGCAGCATGGCCTTCAAAGCCGGCAATCTCGACGATCTGTCGCCGCTCGTCCTCGCGCGGCTCGGCGGGCACGCCGAGGGCTCGCTGATGCTGGACGCGGCTGGCGGCCGTCAAAACGTCAGGCTCGATCTCAACGGAAGCCGTCTCGTGCTGCCCTCCACCAGCATCGATCGCTTCGCCGCGCATGTCGCGGCCGAGAATGTGAGCGATGCGCCGATCCTCAACGCGGCCATCAGCGCGGACAAGCTGATCGCCGGCGGTCAGACGATCAGCCAGCTCCGCTTCGACGCCAAAGGCACGTCGGCTGCAAGTGACTTCAACCTTGCGGCAAAAGCCGCAGGCTTCGACCTGGCCAGCAAGGGCCGCCTGCTGCCTGGCGCGCAGATGCGGGTCGAGATCGCATCCTTCGATGCGAGGCGCGACGGACGGCGCATCTCGCTCGCCTTCCCCGCGAGGCTCGCCATCGCCGATGGCAGCGTCACCATCGAGAGCCTGATCGTCGCGCTCGATGCCGGAAGGCTGTCCGTGACCGGCAGGGCCGGCTCCGTGCTCGACCTGCGGCTGAAAGCGGTGGCCGTTCCGCTTTCGGCTGCGCGCATCTTTGCCCCGTCGCTCGATCTTGCGGGCACATTGGAGGCAGAGGCCGAGATCAAGGGCGCGCCGGATGCACCCACCGGTCCTTGGAAAGTCAAAATCGCCAATCTTGCGACTGCAGAAACAAGGTCGGCTGGTGTCGGCGCGATCGGCATCGATGCGAAAGGGCAGCTTGGCGGCGGCCGGAGCTCGATCGACGCGACCATCGCCATTCCCCGCGCCGGAACGCTCACGCTGCGCGGCGCGGTTCCTCTGTCGGCGACGGGTTCGCTCGACGTGACCGCGCAAGGCAGGCTCGACGCCTCGATCGCCAACGCGTCGCTGGCGGCGGACGGTCGATCGGTCGGCGGAAGCGTGGCCCCCGACTTCCGGGCGCGGGGTCCGCTCGGCGCGCCACAGGTAACGGGGTCGGCGGCGCTGTCCAAAGGCAGCTACTCGGACGCGCTGCTGGGCGTGCAGTTGAAAGGCGTCGAAGCGCGATTTCTGGCGCGCGGAACTGAGGTCACGATCGAAGCCGCGTCGGCCACGACGCGCAATGGCGGCACGCTAGGGGCGTCAGGCCGCATCCGGATCGATCCCGCCGCGGGTTTTCCCGCGATGATCCGCGTCACTGGCCAGAAGGCGGAGCTGATGTCGAGCGGCTTTCTCACTGCGGTGGCGAGCCTCGACATCAGCGTTTCCGGGCCGCTCCTGCAGCGCCCGAACATCGGCGGAAAGGTCGCGATCGAGACGATCGAGGTCAATGTCGCCGATCGGCTGCCGACAAGCGTGCGTCCGGTCGCCGGCATCAGGCACGTCAACGCCACCGGGACCGTTGCAAAGCGGCTTGCCGAGCAGAAGCGGATCGCCAGGGCGGCGGCGAAGCGCGGCCGACGGGCCGCCTCCTTTGATGCTGCGCTTGCGCTCAGCGTGTCCGCCCCCAGCCGCGTCTTCGTGCGTGGCCGCGGCATCGATGCGGAGCTTGGCGGCGAGCTGCGGCTCGCCGGAACGTTGTCCGATCCGGTCGTCAGCGGCGGTTTCGATCTCCGGCGCGGACGTCTCAACATCATCGGCCAGCGGCTCGATTTCACGCGCGGCCGCGTCACCTTCACCGGAGCCGCGATCCCCGCTCTCGATTTCATCGCGCAGACACAGGCCTCGGACGTGACAGCCTATATCAATGTCAGCGGCACGGCGACCGAGCCCGTCTTCGCCTTCACCTCGCAACCGGATCTCCCGCAGGACGAGGTGCTGTCACGCATCCTGTTCGCGAAGGCGTCAGGGTCGCTTTCGCCATTCCAGGCGCTGCAGCTCGCTCAGGCGGCGGCGCAGTTCTCGGGCGTCGGCGACGATGCGTTCGAAAGCATCAGAAAATCGCTCGGCGTTGACAATCTTGATGTCCAGTTCGGCGCGAATGGTCCGATCGTCGGCGTATCGCGCTCAATCGGCAACAACATCAGCGTCGGCGTCAAGGCGGGAGCAAAGCCGGAGGAGAGCGGTGTCTCGGTCAATCTCGACGTCACGAGACGCCTGCGCATCCAGGCCGAGGGTGGCGCCGATGGCAGCGCCGCGATCGGCGTCGGCACCGAGATCGAATACTGAGCGCATGGCCGTGTGAGGCAGGAGAAAGCGCCACCTGCCGCGATGGGCCGGAACAGAGCAGAATCGCGGGCGTTGTGCCGACGGGGGGTTATCCCAAGGAGAACACTCATGAACCGTCGTCACTTCGCCGTCGGCCTCGCTCTTGGCTCGGGCTTCATCGCAAGCGCCGCCCGCGCGCAGGGAGGCCAGCCGACCCTCAATCTCCCCACTACGGACATCGAAGCCAAATATCAGCTCGAAACACTCCAGACAGGTACGCTGGCGCTGGAGACGAGCCGCCTCGCCCAGAAGATGGCCAAGGATCCGCGCGTCAAGGAATTTGCCAATTTCGAAGTCGCCGAACAGGAGACCATCGCCGAAATCCTCAAGGACAAGATGACCGACGAGGACCATGGCAAGCAGAAATATCCCGCGCCGCGTGCCGACGCCCGCAGCGGCAACGCTGCCGCGCCCCAGGTTTCGCCCACCGCGCAGACCGGCGAAATCGTGAACAAGCTGCGCAATGCGCAGGGCTCGGAGTTCGATCGCGACTACATCAAGGCGCAGATCGAGGGACACCAGAAGCTTCTCGCCATTCAGGAGCGTTATATCCAGGAAGGGCAGAACAAGGCGACCGTGGCCGTCGCCAAGCTGGCTCGGGGCATGATCAAGGAGCATCTGACGCTGCTCGGCCACATGCAGAACGCTTGAAGACGGTTTGCAGTAAAGAAAAAAGGCCGGAGTAATCCGGCCTTTTTTCTGTTTGAGAAACACTGTCTCGGCCGACGGCAAACGAAAAGGCAGGAACAAGCCCTGCCTTTCTCATGACCTTCGACAGCTAGACGAACTGATCCTAACGGCCGAAGAAAGCCAGCAGGATGATGATCGGCAGTGGCACGCCGAGCATCCAGAGTAGAATTCCGCGACCCATGGTGATCTCCTCGATTTGATGTGATGATCCGATCAGCCCCAGAAATGGCTGAGATCGGTGTTCTCATCGCGATGCTTGCCGCCGATCGTCGCCGCCCACCAGGCTGCCGCCGCGCTGATCACGAGCGAAGCCGCTGTGAGAAAAGCGACGAGCACGCCGGTCTTTCGGGCTGATTCAGCCACGTGCTTCGCCTTGTCCGAAAGAGCGTTCACCTGCGCCATCGTATCGTCGATGCGCTTGTTCGCCTCTTCCGGAGAAATGCCTGCTGCTGCTGCGACCTGCGATGACAGGAAGCTCTTATCCTCGGGGCTGAGCGCACCCGTGGTCACGGCGTTGGCGAGCGTGCGGGTGATCGCGGTGCGCTGTTGGTCGGCATTCACGCCGGGTTGAGCGTTGCCGCGTGTAAGACGGTCGATCGCCGAACCAATCGGGTCGGCTGCCTGGTCGAGCGCCTTCATCGATACGCCACCGACGGCGGATGCACCCTTCGACAGCGCATCCACACCAGCGCGGGTGATGCCGGCGACAGAGCTGGTTGCGAGATAGGCAATGAGCAGCGTTCCCAGCGCCCAGACCACGAGGCCATGTGAACCGTCACGCACATCGCTTTCGTGCTCGCTGGCGTCATGGGAGCGGCGGCGGAGGCGACCGGAGAGATAGCCGCCGACCATGAAGCTCGAGACGGCGACCCACAGCACCCAGATCGCCGTCGCGATTCCGATCGCGCGCGCGGACAGCCCCTGCCCTGAGAAGGGCGATGTGGCAGAAAGCCCGATCGCGGCCCCGAACGTCGTCATGAGGGTCGAGATGGCGGCAGCAACGACGCCGCCGGCGAAGATCGCGGCCCAATCGACACTGGATATCGGTTTCGATGAAACGACGGCGTTGTCGACCGCGAGCGCAGTTGCGGCGGTTCGCCCATATTGCATATCAGACATAGCAGTTCTCCTGACCTGATGTCGCCGCCAAGGGCGGACCGGTGTCTAACGAAGGCCAAGGAACGAGAGGATCGCCAGGACGATGACGACGAGACCCACAAGATAAACGATGCCGTTCATGAAACTCTCCTGTAAAACCTTGATCTGTTGACGCATTTTCTGCGTTGACACCGGGCAAACGTACGCTCTTGGGCAAAAGTTCCTCGTTTTCGCGAGAATCCGGTCGAAGGTCCGTAACAGGCCGCGCTCTCTTTCTTTTTTGCCGATCAAAACGGATTTGCTTGCCTCGCACCGGAACCGCAGGCGGGCTTGCCACGTTCTTCGCACAGGATTTGACGCCGATGGCGGCGACGATCAGCAGGAGACTCCCGGAATGAACACCAACATTCGCGATTTGAACGACAAGGCGAACGACGCCATTCATGATGGTGTCAAGGAGGCGTCGGCCAAGGCGGACGACTTCATCAACCAGGCGTCGCAGACCGCCGATACGGTCGGCCGAAAGGTTTCAGACCTCGCTTCCTCCGCCAATTCGACGCTGCAGGAGTTCGGCATCCGCACTGACGTGATGACCGACAAGGCCAAGCGGAAGACGTCCGAAATGCAGGACGCAGTGATCAGCGAGATCAAGACGAACCCACTTCGGTCGATCGCAATCGCGGCCGGCGTCGGCTATCTCTTCGCCTTGCTGTCCCGCTGAACCATTTTAGCCCGCGTGAATTGAAAAGCCGCCTGATGGGCGGCTTTTTTTTGCCGAGCGCAAGAGAGGTGGGTCACGTCATGTCGTCAACTTTGGATTGAATGGCGTCCGACACTGCGTCCTTCTTCTCCTGCGGCAGGCATTTCAACAGAAGGATGAACGCGGAGAGCGCGAGGCAGACGCCGTTGCTCGCGACGAGCGGCCATTCGCCCTTGGCTAAGCCGTAGCAAAACCACAGCGTGAATCCCGCGACCGTGAGCACATACATGCCGACGGAAATGGACGACGTGTCCCTCGTCTTGATGATTTTCCAGGCCTGAGGCGCAAAGCTCGCTGTGGAGCAAATGGCCGCGAGGCCGCCGATGACAGTGAGCATGATCGCAGAGGTTCAGATACGGATGGAGGAAACCGGAGCGGAAGACGCATGGTTCCCATGCCATCCATCTCGCCGGCGCGGAACTTTTGCCGGATGACCGGCATTCCTGACGATGATCGGCGGATTGATGCCGATCGGGTGCGGGAGAGTTGAGATGGCGGATGCCGGGCGCAGTTTCTGGAAAGGCCATCTGAGGCTGTCGCTCGTGACCATCCCGGTTCGCATGGTGACCGCCACCCGCGCGGATCAGAAGATCGCCTTCCACCAGATCGACCGCAAGTCGAGGCAGCGCATTCGGTATCTCAAGACCGTTCCCGGCAAGGGCGAGGTCAAGGCCGAGGATATTGCAATGGGCTACGAGATCGACGATGGCGAATACGTCCTGCTCGAGGACGGCGAGATCGACGCCCTGAAATTGAAAAGCCGGCAAACGATTGAACTCGTGCAGTTCGTCAGTGCGAGCCGCATCGATCCGATGTATTTCGATCGGCCCTATCTCATTCTGCCCGATGGCGATTTGGCCGAAGAGGGCTACCGCGTCATCCGCGATGCGCTTGCGGCCGACGGACTCGCCGCGATCGGCCAGCTCACGCTGCGCGGCAAGGAGCACCTCGTTGCCGTGAAGCCGGCAGGCAAGGGCCTGTCGCTCGAGACGCTGCATTACGCAGCCGAGATCAAGAACATCGACACGGTTTTCGAGGGCATCGGCACCGAGGCGCTGCGGCCGGACCTCATCGAGATGGCGCGGGAGCTCATAACCAGGAAAACCTCCGAATTCGATCCCTCGCGCTACAAGAACCATTACGCCGAAGCGCTGCGCGCGCTGGTCGATGAAAAGATCAAGACCGGCAAGGTGGTCTCGGTCGACGACGACAAGGAGGAAAGCGCCTCCACGGTCGTCGATTTCATGGAGGCGTTGAAACGTTCCGTCGCACAAGGCGGCCCAAGGTCCAGGACGCAGGACGAAAAGCCATCGAAACCATCGGCGAAGGCCGCCAAATCTGGACGCAGCGCAGGTCGAGTGAAATCCACTGCCAAGCCGGCCACCAAATCGGGCGTGAAAAGCGGTTCCAAGCCTGCCAGTCCGGCGCGAAAGATCGCAGGCTGACCATGGCGGCCCGCAGCAGAAAATCGCACGCGGACCTCGCTCGCTACGAGGCGAAGCGCGATTTTTCGAAAACCTCGGAACCCGGCCCGTCACGCACGGCGAAAGCTGCCAGCCGCTTTGTGGTGCAGCACCATTGGGCGCGCCGCGAGCATTATGATTTTCGGCTCGAGCTCGACGGCGTGATGAAGAGCTGGGCCGTGACGCGGGGGCCGAGCGCCAACCCCAAAGACAAGCGGCTCGCGGTGGAGACCGAGGACCATCCGCTCGACTACGCCAATTTCGAGGGCACGATCCCCAAGGGCCAGTATGGCGGCGGCACCGTCATGATCTGGGACGAAGGCGTGTGGGAGCCGCATGACGAGCATCCGGCGAAAGCCTGGGCCGACGGGGTCATGAAGTTCGCGCTTTTCGGCCACCGCATGCATGGCGACTGGACCCTGATCCGCATGAAGCGCCGAAACAGCGAGCCGGCAGGCCGCAACAACTGGCTGCTCATCAAGGAGCGCGACGCCTTCGTCGAGGATGACGACAGCCTCGCCGGGCGCTTCGCCAAGAGCGTCCGCACCGAGCGCGACCGCAACGACATCGAGGCCGACCGGCCGGCCAAGTCAGCAAAGGTGACGCTTCCAGCGTTCATTCCGCCATGCCTCTGTGAACTGCATGAAGAGCCGCCGGAGGGCGCGGGCTGGCTGCACGAGATCAAATATGACGGCTACCGCATGCAGTTCGCGCTCGCCGGCGACACCGTGCGCATCGCGACCCGCGCGGGCCATGACTGGACGAGCCGCTTTACCGCGCTTGCCTCCGATGCGGAAGCGCTCGGCGTCGCAGAGGCGGTCATCGACGGCGAAATCGTCGTGTTTGACGAGCGGGGCATCAGCAATTTCGCCGCGCTCGTTGCCGCGCTCGAAAAGAACGCGCAGTCGATCGTCTTCATGGCTTTCGACCTGATGCGCCTCGACGGCAAGGACCTCAGAGACCTGCCTCTGCTCGAACGCAAGGCAAGGCTGAAGCGTTTGCTCGAGGCGCATCCGACCAGACATCTGCGCTATGCCGACCATCTCGAGGGCGACGCGTCGGCGATCTACCGGAAGGCGATCGCCGGCGGCGCGGAGGGCCTCGTTTCAAAACGCGCGACATCGCGCTATCGTTCGGGACGCGACGGCTCGTGGATCAAGGTGAAGGCCGTCGGCAGGGATGATTTCCTGATCGTCGGCTGGATCCCGTCAGAAAAGGATCGTGCGTTTTCGGCGCTGATGCTCGCGATCGAAACGGATGACGGGCTGCACTATGTCGGGCGCGTCGGCACCGGCTTTTCCGGCAAGGCGCAGCAGCGGATCATGGAGCGGCTCGAGCCTTTGTCGCGCAATACGGCGTCGCCTGCGCTGACCAACCTGCTCAATGTGCCGAGGTCCGCGCGCTGGGCCAAGCCAGAATTGAGAGCGGAGATTGCGTTTGGCGGCTGGACTGCAGATCATCAGTTGCGGCATGCCCGCTTCCTCGCGTTGCGGGACGCCGTTCCCTCGAGGGGTGACGCCATGACAGACGCCAAGCCTGGCAAGACCGATGCGGCGCTTGATCGCCTCACCCATCCGGAGCGGGTTCTGTTTCCCGATATCGGCCTCACCAAGCGCGACATGGCGGGGTATTACCTCAAGATCGCACCGCGCATGCTGCCGCATCTGCTGGATCGGCCGGTGTCCTTCGTGCGCGCTCCCGATGACATCACGCATGAACTGTTCTTCCAGCGGCATGCCCTCAAAGGCATGCAGACGGGTCTCGAACAGGTGCTGAGCGACAGCGAGGGAAAGCCCTATGTGGCGATAGCGGGCATCGACGGGCTCGTGACGGCGGCGCAATTCTCGGTCATCGAGCTTCATGGCTGGTCGGCGCGCGTCTCGAAACCCGACAATCCGGACCGCATCATCTTCGATCTCGATCCTGACCCGAGCGTTTCGTTCGAAACGGTCAAGGCGGCCGCCCGCGAGGTCAAGGATATCCTCGCCGCCGCAAACCTCGAAAGCTTTGCCCTCATCAGCGGCGGCAAGGGCATCCATGTCATCGCGCCGCTCAATCAGAGCAATGATTGGGACGAGATCGAGGCTTTCACCAAGGGGCTCGCCGTGAAGCTCGCGACGTTGTCTCCGAAGCGCTACGTCGCGGTGATGACGAAAGCGAAACGCAAGGGCCGCATCTTTGTCGACTATCTGCGCAACAAGGCGTCATCGACAGCCATCGTGCCCTATTCGCTGCGCGCCCGCGCCGGCGCGCCGATCGCGATGCCGATCACCTGGAGCGATCTCGATGACATCAAGGCGGCGAACCAGTTCCATATCGAGGACGCGCTGGCGATGAAGCGTGATCCCTGGCCAGCGTTTTTCGAGCTTGAGCAGCGTATCTCGAAGGAGACGCTGCAGCTTGTAGAGGGCTGAGCTGGACGAGGGGCGACGTCGCCAGCAACGGAGCCCTCCACGTCCGAGAACATTGAACAGTGGGCAAGCCGCCCGTTTATTTCTTTTTCAGCGCCGACGCCTTGTGCGCCGCTTCGCCGCCGGATTTGTCGCTTTTGACGATGTATTGCGGATCGTCCTTCGAGGCGTTGACCGTGTGGCCCTTGATTTTGGTCGGAGAGGTTTGTTTCCTGATGACCTTTCCGACGCTGTGCCCGCCGGCGCTGTCCCACTCGACCGTATCGCCCTTCTTCAACTCCTTCGCCATGACGCACCCTTTCTCGCTGTCTCACGCGTTGAAACGGCGCGGCGCAGCGAGCGGTTCCCGGTTACATGGAGCCAACACCCGTCGCCTGCCGCTCCGCGAAGGCGGCGGCCGCGCCCAGCAGCCCAGGCTGCGGATGAAGGATGCGGAAAATCGGTATTCCGGCCATGCGCTCCGTGAAGCGTCCCTTCTGCCGAAAGCGGGCAACGAAATGCGAGCCGGCTAAGATATCACCGAGACGTGGTACGATTCCACCTGCTAGAACGAGCGCAGACGCGCCTTGGACGAGCACGATGTCGCCGCACACGCTGCCAAGGATCGAGCAGAACCGGTCGAGCGCTTGCCTCGCCAGGGGATCGCTGCCGGCGATCGCCGCTGTCCACAGGCTGCGCTCGTCGGCGAACGCAGGCGTTTCGTCGCTGATCCGCGCAAGCGCACCGTATAGGCTGAACAGGCCCGGCCCCGAGAGGATGCGCTCGACCGAGACGCGCCCGTCATTGGCGCCGGGCAGCAGCAGCCAGCCCACCGCGCGGCGCCACGGCCGTGCGCCGATCGACCCCGCTGTGACCGCCGCGCTCATCCCCCGACGCGCTCCGCCAGGCCGACGGTGAAGATGCCCCAGTCATCCACGCGCTGATCCAGCTTGCGGAACCCCGCCTCCGCCACCAGCGCATCCATCTCGGCCTGGGTGCGCCGGCGCATGATCCAGGCCGCACCCTGGCGATGACTGGTCAGGGCGCGGGCGATCATCTCCAGTTGCGGGT
>JAIELD010000020.1 GCA_019753285.1 Beijerinckiaceae bacterium
CGCCGATCAGGGGTCAACTTTGTGAGCCGATTGACATTCGACGGCGATGCGCCGGCGGCTCTCAGGGCGTTGCTCGATGACCTCGATACGATCATCGCGGATTACGAGGCGACGAAATCGCCGGCGATGTCCCGCGCGGCCCACCGGCCGTCGAATGACGCCATGCCCGACCTTCCCGCTCAGCCTTGTGTCGCGGACTTCATGCTTGCCGGCTACACGACCCTTTCGATCCACTGCGCATCCTGCCGGTGCATCCGTGAGCTTGGCTGGAAACAGCTCGGCCGGTTGGATATGCGATGGACCTTGACCGAACTCGTCGCCCATTTACGGTATGCGAGGTGCCAATACGCGACCTGACGCATCAGGTGTCAGGACCGGCCGGCCGATGAGGCGCGTGACGCCGACGCTGGACTACTATCAGGAAGGTGAGCCCCAGCATGCTGAGGTGGTTTCGGGAAAGGGCAGACCGCAAAAAGGCGATGCGTGAGAGGATATCACGCGAGGCGAGGGAATGGCAGGCGCATCGAGAGGCCAAAGGCGAGCGGCAGCGTGCGAGGATACTTCAGATGATCGAAGAGGATAGGGCCGCCGAGGCAGCAAAAGCGCAGACGCGGCATTAGAGAACCCTGGCATGAGCAACCGTTACAGCCGGATGACCGGACAGCCTTCGATCATGACCGTCACGAAGTCAGCTGGTGAGTATGACTTTCGATCAACCGCCCGTCGCGAAACCCGGATAAAGCGTCATGCCGCCATCGACGAAGAGCGTCGCGCCCGTAACGTAATCTGCCGCCTCGGAGGCAAGCCAGACCGCTGCCTGAGCAATATCGTCGGGTTCGCCGATTCGCTTATACGGCACCAGCGTCATTAGCCCGGCATAGGCCTCCGGGGTGTCCCAGGCGGCCGTGTTGATTGGCGTGCGGATGGCTCCGGGAGCAATGCTGTTGACGCGGATGAAATGCGGCGCAAGCTCCTGGGCGATGCTTTTCATCAGTAGCATGACGCCGCCTTTCGAAGCCGCATAATTCGCATGGCCAGCCCAGGGGATCTGCTGGTGGACCGAACTCATGCAGATGATCTTGCCGGCGGCTTGAGAGACGGAGGCGATAACGCCTCGGCGCTTATATTCGCGCGTGGCGGCGCGGGTGCACAGAAATTGCCCCGTGAGGTTAACGCCGATGACCGTATTCCACTGCTCGATGGTCATCTCGTCATAGGCAGCGTCGCGCTGCAGGCCGGCGTTGCTCACCATGATGTGTAATGTGCCGAACGCCGCGATGGCTGACGCGAACATGGCTTCGACCTCGTCCTCCTTACTGACATCTGCCTTGATGGCGATCGCGCGCCGACCCATGCCTTCGATCTCATGCGCGACCTGATCGGCAGCCTCAGGATTGACGACGTAATTGACGATGACGTCGGCGCCGGCTTTGGCAAGACCAAGAGCCACCGCCTTGCCGATGCCGGAGTTTGCCCCGGTCACGAGGGCCGGCTGGCCTTCCAGGACAGGATAATAGGGCGCGCTTGGAAGGCGGTTCGGCAGCGGTTTCGTCGGAGCTAACGGTTTTTCAAAGGCGTTTTGCGGATCTGTCATGGGATATTTCCGGTTGGGGTCGTCGAGGGCCTAGTTGAAAGCGCCGCACGTTGGCAGCTTTAGGAATTGGCGACTGGCATCAGGCCACCTCTTTTGCGTCGGCGCGGCTGCAGGAGAAGAGCGCTGAGGCCGCTCCAGCCGGTCTGATGCGAAGCGCCGAGGCCGCAGCCGGTCTCGCCGTGAAAGAACTCATAAAACGTGACGTAATCCCTGAAATGCTCATCTTTCATCAGCGCTTCGCGTCCGTCAGCCGGCCTATCGCCCTTACCGTTCGGCAGGAACAGGCTAGTCAGCCGCCGCGTCAGTTCGGCGGCGACCTCCGAAAGCTCCATATAGACGCCCGAGCCGGTCGGGCATTCGACCCTGAATTCGGGCGGATAGAATTTTTCGAATTCGTACAGTGCCTCGATCAGAAGATAATTGATCGGCATCCAGACAGGACCGCGCCAGTTGGAATTGCCGCCAAAGATCCGTGTCCTCGACTCACCTGGTTCGTAATCAACCGAAAATCTCGTTCCGTCGAATTCGTAGATGAAGGGCTCGGACTGATGCGCCTTGGACAGAGAGCGGACCCCATAGGGCGAAAGAAACTCCGTCTCGTCCAGCATCCGCGCCAGCAGCGCTTTCATGCGTTGGCGACGCAGCAAGGACAGGAGCATGCGGTTGTCCTTTCCCGGCTCTTCCCAATGCGAGACGAGGCCGGCAAGGTCGGGCCTATGGCGCAGCATCCAGTGAAGGCGTCGCGCAAAACCCGGGAACTGCTTCGTCACCGCGCCATCGAGAACCTCGACCGCACACAGCGGGATCAGCCCGACAAGCGAGCGCACGCGCAAAGGCACGCGTGATCCGTCCGGCAGGTTCAGCATGTCGTAATAAAACTGGTCCTGCTCGTCCCAGAGGCCGCTCGCCGTATCGTGACCGGTCTTGCCGACCATCGTCATGGCGTTGGCGATGAAGAGGAAATGTTCGAAGAATTTCGTCGCGACATCCTCGTAAACGTCATTATCGCTCGCAAGCTCGAGCGCAATATGCATGAGGTTGAGCGCATACATCGCCATCCAGGCTGTGCCGTCCGCCTGACTGATGGTCCCGCCGGTCGGCAGCGGCTTCGAACGATCGAAGATGCCGATATTGTCGAGCCCGAGAAAGCCGCCCTGGAAGACATTGCGCCCGGCGATGTCCTTGCGGTTGACCCACCAGGTGAAGTTGAGCAGCAGCTTGTGGAACACGCGCTCAAGAAACTTGCGGTCCCCTGTGCCCGTCAGCGCCTTGTCCATCTCGTAGACGCGCCAGGTCGCCCAGGCATGCACCGGCGGATTGGCGTCGCTGAAGGTCCATTCGTATGCAGGCAGCTGGCCGTTGGGGTTCATGTACCATTCGCGCGTCAGCAGTACGAGCTGGTCCTTGGCGAACTCTGGATCGAAGAGGGCAAAGGTCACGCAGTGAAAGGCCAGATCCCAGGATGCATACCAAGGGTACTCCCACTTGTCGGGCATGGAGATGATATCGGCATTGTTGAGATGCGGCCAATCGCTGTTGCGGCCCGATCGCCTTTCAATTGGCGGCGGCGGCATGGTCGGATCGCCATCGAGCCAGCGCTTGATATCGATGTGATAGAACTGCTTCGACCAGAGCATGCCGGCAAGCGCCTGACGTTGGACGGCCCGCGCGTCGCGGCCTGTGATATCCGATTGCAGGCAATCATAGAATTCATTCGCCTCGGCAATTCGGTCGGCGAAGACGCGATCGAACCGTTCGATTGAAAGTGGCGCAGCGTCGAGCGGCGAAAAGCGAAAGCGCAGCACAGTCGTTTCGCCTGCGCCGAGATGCCGGACATGATGCGCTGCGCATTTGGTGCCCTCATGCGCGTGATTGACCGCATGGCGATGCCCCCCAACGACGTAGTCATGGATGGCGTCCTTGAAATAGCCCGCGCTCTCGACACCGTCGAACCGCCTGATATTGGATTCGTTCTCGCAGAACAGAAATTCAGCCTGTTGCAAGGCGCTGAAGCGCATTGGCTGGATGGAAGGACGAATAGCCTTCACAGAATTGTCGCTCTCGAGCGTGAGCCGCGGGCGCTTGCGCCCCTTGTCCCAACTCCAGGTATTGCGCGAGCAAAGCTGCGGCAGGATATGGAGATCGGCGGCGTGTGGTCCGCGATTGACCGCCGTCACCCGCATCAGGATATCGTCGCAACCGGCCTTGGCATATTCGACGCTGACATCGAAGTAGCGTCCGTCCGTGAAAATTCCAGTGTCCGCGAGCTCGTATTCCGGAGCGTCGGTACCCCTCCGGCGCGCATTTTCGGCAATCAGGTCATCGTAGGGAAACTGTCTCTGAGGATACTTGTAAAGCATTCGCATGTAGGAATGCGTCGGCGTGCCATCGAGATACCACCAGAGCTCCTTGACGTCCTCGCCGTGATTGCCTTCGGCGTTGGTGAGGCCGAACATGCGTTCCTTGAGAATGGGATCGCATCCGTTCCAAAGCGCCAGAGACAGACACCAGAGCTGCCGGTCGTCGCTGAAGCCTGCTATGCCGTCCTCGCCCCAGCGATAAGCGCGCGAGCGGGCATGATCGTGCGGAAAATAATCCCAGGCCTCGCCATCGGAGCTGTAATCCTCGCGCACCGTTCCCCATTGCCGCTCGCTGAGATAGGGCCCCCAACGCCGCCAGCCATCGTTGGCGGCTCGGACAAGACGCTGGCCTTCAATGGTCTCAAGGAGAGAACATGCGTGGGCATTGAGCTTTTCAGGCACGCAGCCTCCTTATTCCGGATCGGACCGTCGGGACGTCCGCGGTCGCTCCATACCGCCTCACGTCCACTCGATGCGGATCAGATGCCCGTCCGGATCGTGCAGCAAAACAGAACCGTCCTTGTCTGAGCCGCTCGCGAGCAACTCTGCGTGTTTTGCGCTCAGATGTCTGATAATGAGGGGGGATAGGCCCGCCAGCACCGTTCGTGTCGAAGCGATGTCCGATGGTTCCGCCCATGAAGACCTGCGGCCAAAGGGGCCGCGATAGCAGAGCAGTTCGAGATGCGGATGCGGCGCGCCGGGAATGATGAGGCTCGTCACCTCTACGTCGGCGGCCTCGGTTCGATCGAGACGGGACTGCTCGACGCCGCGATTATGCGAGCCTCCTTGGCGTTCAAAGCCAAACTTTGCGTAAAAAGCGAGACTGCGGGCGGTGTCGGCCACCGAGATCGCGGAATGATCGATGCCGAGATAAGGCGCGTTGTGCCCGACCCCAGCCCAGTGTTCGGGCATGTCGTCCTCTGGATAGGCGAGCAATTCGAGCGGATGGCCTTCGGGATCGCGGAACTTGAACGCGCCGACACCACCGGATGATTTAGGCAGTTGTTCAGGGCCCTCGGTCGATATCGCCGTCCATGCCGGTTGGGCGCAAAGTCGCGCATAGGCTGCGCTCATATCGGCGACGACGATGGCGATGTGCTGGAAGAGTGGGCTCCAGCCGGGCACGTCTGCAGGGTAGGGCCTTGCCGTGGGAAGCGCCTGTCTCAGCCGTATCGTCTCTTTGCCTAGCCCGAGCATAAGCGAAGCGTCTTGGCCGACGCCGGGGCGAGGCATGTCGAGAAGCTCGAAGCCCAGAGCCTCGATGTAAAAACGAGCGAGGGCCTGCGGCTCCCGGCTGTTGAACTCAAGCCCTGCTAGTCTTGCTGCCTCGATCATGGCGTCTGCGCCCCGCGGCAATTGACGAAGAGCGAATAGAGCGTCTGCGAAGCCGTAATGAACAACCTGTTCTTGGCCAGCCCGCCGAAGGTCAGGTTCGAAACGCGCTGCGGCACCAGCACCTTTCCCAGCAGATCGCCATCCGGATCGATGCAATGGATCCCGTCGCCCGCACTGCTCCACACGTTGCCATGCTCGTCCACACGTATGCCGTCGCTATAGCCGGGCTTGACCATATGGAAAACATCGCCGCCGGACAGCGCTCTGCCATCAGAAGCAACATCGAAGACGCGGATATGTTGACGTGGAGCGTCCTGGCGCTGATCGCCCGTCTCGGAGACGTATAGACGTGTTTCATCAGGTGAAAAGGCAAGCCCGTTCGGTCCGTCGAAATCGGTTGCGACCGCGACGATCTCATCCTCAGCCGGATCGAAGCGATAGACGGCCGGTGGCTGCTCGGAGACCTGTCGGTCGCCCTCGTAATCAGTCGAGATGCCGTAGAGCGGATCGGTGAACCAGATCGTGCCATCTGACTTCACCACGACGTCATTGGGGGCGTTGAGGCGCCTGCCATGATGCCTCTCAATCAACCGGGTCAGTCTGCCGTCGAGTTCAGTTCGATAAAGACAGCGGTCCTGATGCGAACAGGCGATCAGCCGACCCTGTCGGTCGCGTGTCTGGCCGTTGGCATAACGGGACGGTGATCGGTAAGTCGAAATGCCTCCACTCTCGCTCCAGCGCAAGGTGCGATCGTTCGGCAAATCCTGAACCAGGAGACAATCGGCGTCTCCCATCCACACCGGGCCTTCCAGCCAGCGAAAGCCATTGGCGAGCACCTCTAGCATCGCGTTTTCAAGAACAAGATGGCGGAACGCTGGAGTGATAACCTCGATGTGTTGCACGGCTAGCGAAACCTACAGGCCGAATTCAGCATCGGGGGCTTATCGAACTGCACGATCATCAGCACGCAGGGCTCGATGCCCACGGTCTTTGAATAATGGCCCTTGCGGCCGTTTGTCTCGCGCGTGCCCTGATCTTCGCCGAACGAGATCTCGCCCGAACCCATTTCGACCTCTTGCCCATCCATTGATTCCACGGACCAACGTCCCGAAAGCGGGATGATCCATTGCGGCTTCGGATTCTCATGCCACTCGCCAACCCAGCCGACGGGTTGCACCGTCACAAAGACGGTCGCGCCATCCTTCGTCTTGCTGCCCTGCCATTGCGGTTCGATCGAGGCTTGCATGGAAGCGAGTTCGAACTCGTTGAAGAAACAGCGGGTCTGATGACTGACGCCCGCCCCGTCCGTCCAGAGGTGCCAATAGGCAACGGTCGGTTTTTGTGCCTTGTTCATGGCTGCCTCGCGGGTCGATCGAGCTGATAAGGATGAGAAGAGGAGAGTGGCGCCTGCCAGAACCGATCGACCGATCTTGCCGTTGTGCCGAAGGTAATGAGGAGAAAGCCGCCTGCGAGCGCAAAGTTCTTCAGGAAGTCCCAGAACAGAGCGCGCGCCTTGCCATTTTCGACGCGAAAATCGCGCGGTTGCCAGAATTGCTTCCAGAGCATCGCGGTCACCATGCAGTAACCGGCCAGGATGAAGGCTGCGGCCTTGTCCGCCACGCCGCTGAGGATGGCGAGCGACATAAGCACCTCGACCGCAAGCCCAACGAAAACCAGCAAGCGAGCAAGGGCTGGCCGCGCCACCGCCTGTTCGGCTTGCGCAACGGCGCCGCCAAAATTCAGAACCTTGTCGAAGGCGCTGAACGGAAGAAAGAGGAGCACGAGGAGGACACGGACGGCGATAGCGATCAAAACGGGAAGGACGAGCACGAGGTCACCTCCAAACGGCGAACAGAAGGCTAACGTCGCTTGCACCGAAAAAGTTCAGATGCTGCACCCGGATGTTAGGACCGGAACAGGCTCGCGCATCGCACGTTCGCTTCATAGCAATAGACGGCCTGAATGACCGTGAAGGCTGAAGAGGATGAGACATCTTGACGAGCGAACATTACGACGTCGTCATCATCGGCTCGGGCCCCGGCGGCGGAACCATGGCGCAGGCGCTCGCCAAGACCGGCAAGCGCATTCTCTTGCTGGAGCGCGGCGACTATCTGCCCCGTGAGCGCGAGAACTGGGACAGCCAAGCAGTGTTCGTCGATGCCCGCTATCAGGCGCCCGAGACCTGGTACAACTCGAAGGGCGAAAGCTTCCATCCTGGACTGCATTATTACGTTGGCGGCAACAGCAAGGTTTACGGCGCCGTGCTGCTGCGCCTGCGGGAGCGCGACTTCGACGCCATCCAGCATCCAGACGGCTTCTCGCCCGAATGGCCGGTCAAATATGATGTTTTTGAGCCGTATTATCAGCAGGCCGAGGAGCTGTTCCATGTGCACGGCCTGCGGGGCGAAGACCCGACGGAGCCGCGATCGCCAAAGCCTTATGCCTATCCGCCGGTCTCGCACGAGCCACGTATCCAGCAGCTGTTCGACGGGCTGAAGCGCGAAGGCCATCATCCTTTCCATCTGCCGGTCGGCGTGCTGCTTGATGAGAAGGACGGCAAGGCGCTGCCGCATTCCCCCTGCATCCGCTGCGACGCGTTCGACGGCTATCCCTGCGCCACCAACGGCAAGGCCGACGCGCAGATCATTTGCGTCGATCCGGCGCTTGCAGCTCATCCGAATCTGACGCTGCGCACGAATTCCTATGTCGAGACGCTGACGACGGATGCCGATGGGCGCAGCATCGCTGGGATTGAGGTCGTCTCAGGCGACGACCGGATGACATACTCCGGCAATATCGTCGTCGTGGCCTGCGGTGCGCTCTCATCGGCGCTGCTGATGCTGCGCTCGGCGAATGATGCGCATCCTGCGGGTCTTGCCAATGGCTCGGGCCTCATCGGGCGCAACTATATGCGTCACAACAACTCGACCGTGCTGGCAATCTCCAAGACGCCCAATCCGACCAAGTTCCAGAAGACGCTCGGGCTCAACGATTTCTATTTCGGCTCCGATGACTGGGACTATCCGCTCGGTCACATACAGATGGTCGGCAAATCAGACGGCGTGCAGATCCACGGCGAAGGCCTGCCCGGCTTCCTGCAATGGCTGCCCGAGATGCCATTCGATTTCGCGGCGAAGCACTCGCTCGATTTCTGGCTGACATCGGAGGACCTGCCGCTCGCTGAAAACCGCGTCTTCTATGACGGAGACCGCGTGACGCTCGACCTCACGCCGACCAACATGGAAGCGCATCGCCGGCTGAAGCAGAAGCTGTACGATCTTTGCGACAAGCTCGACATCCACCCGCATCTCTTCGATCGCTCGCTCTATCTCGGCAAGGATGTGCCGATCGGCGGCACCGCGCATCAGGCCGGCACGCTGCGCTTTGGCGAAGACCCGTCTCAATCGGTGCTCGACACCAACTGCAAGGCCCATCAGCTCGACAATCTCTACGTCACCGATGCGAGCTTTTTTCCCTCGATCGGCGCGGTCAATCCAACCCTTACGATCATCGCCAATGCACTGCGCGTGGCGGACCACATCAAAAGCAGACTGGCGTAAGATCGCTCCGGCGCGCCGATCTTAGAAGAAGAGGCAGCCAAACAATAAGCCCGGCCACCTCCTTGGTGTACGTACCTGTTGTCGCAATGCTTGTGCTGTCACGCTTTGGCAAACACGATCGCAACGAAGCGCTGCCCTTCGGCGGTCTTCACCCGCATCAGCACGGCTTTCTTGCCGTCGTGCTTGGCGCTGGCGATCCCAGCCTTGACGTCGGCCGGGCTGCTCACCTCGTTGCCTGCGACTTCAAGGATCACGTCGCCGTCGGAGAGGCCCTGTTTTGCGGCAAGGCCCTCTGGATCGACGTGCAGGACCACGACGCCCTTGTCGCCACCGCCCGGCACCTGGCCGGCCGGCGCCAGCTGGACGCCGAGAACTGCAGCATCATTCTTGCTGCTCGTCTCGAGCGACGCGGTCTTCTCGTTCGACTGCTGTCCGAGAGCTAACGACGCTGTCCGAGTTTCACCCTTGCGGACATAGGTGAGTTTCACCTTTTCACCGGGCTTGAACGCCGCGACGTGACGCGAAAGATCGCGTGCATCCTTCACCTCCATGCCGTTGATCTCGGTGATGACGTCGCCCGATTTGAGGCCTGCCTCGGCTGCCGCCGTTCCCGGCTGGACCGTATCCACAAGAGCGCCCTTCGCCGTCTTCAAGCCAAGCCCATCGGCGATCGCCTGGTTAACCGGCTGGATCTGGACGCCGAGATAACCTCTATCGACATGGCCGTTCTGCTCAAGCGATCCGACGACCGCACGGATCGTAGTCGATGGAACGGCGAAGGCGAGACCGACGCTGCCGCCCGAGGGCGAATAAATGGCGGTGTTGACGCCGACAACTTCACCACGGAGATTGAAAGTCGGGCCTCCAGAATTGCCCTTGTTGATGGGCGCATCGATCTGCAGGTAATCGTCGTAAGGGCCGGAGCCGATGTCACGGCCGCTAGCCGAAACAATGCCGGCGGTGACCGTGCCGCCAAGGCCGAAGGGATTACCGATCGCGACGACCCAGTCGCCCGTCTTTGGCAACTCTTTTGCCAAAGTCACATAGGGGAAGTCACCGCTCTGCTTCACCTTCAGCACGGCAAGATCGGTCTTCGGATCGGTGCCGACGACCTTGGCGTCGAGCGTGGTGCCGTCATCCATGGTGACCGAAACCGTCTTGGCGTGCTGCACGACATGGTTGTTGGTGACGATAAATCCATCGCTCGAGATGAAGAAACCGGAGCCCATGGCCATGCCATGCGATCTGCCGCGGGGCTGGGGCATCCCGTTTTGACCGTTCTGGCTTCCGAAGCGGTGTAGGAATTGCTGGATTTCCGGCGGCAGATTCTGCATCTGCTGCTGCATCTCGCCGGCATCGGCGACATCTTCGATATCAACCTTTACCGCGACCACTGCGGAGCGGACGCGCTCGACGATCGGGGCGAAGGAGGGCAGGGATTGCTGCGGCAGGTCGCCGGTTGCGACGGCGGCGGCCTCAGCTGAATAGATGGTGCCTCCGATCGCGCCGACCGAAAGGACAGCGGCGACAGCGGCGGATGCCAGCAGCCGGCTGCGGCGGCTCTGCGGCATGAATTGTCTCGTTGACATGAGGTGGCTCCATGAAAAGGCGTTCGATCGCTCTCAGCGACTTCGACGTGATCATGCTGCTCGTAACGTTCGCAGAAGCTGACCGCCGGATTACGGTTTTGTAATCTTCAAGAAGGCGAGAAGCGGCCTGTCTTTTTAGGACCCGGTGCCCATCGCGGATGGCAATGACACGCGGATGCCAAGGCCCGGCGCGCAGTCAAACGCTGCAACGCTCCCTCTGTGAAGCTCTGCCACAGCCTTGACGAGGTGTAGTCCGAGCCCGTTTCCCGGCGTCGTACGGCTTCGCTCAGAGCGGAAGAATCGTTCGAAAATGCGCTCGCGGTCTGCCTCTTCGACACCCGGACCATTATCCGCCACGACGAGCGCCACCGTTTCGCCGAGCCGGGAGACATCGATGCGGATATGCGATCCCTCCTGCGTGTGACGGATAGCGTTCTCGATCAGATTGACCAGGAGCTGGGTCAGCAATTCACGATCTCCGTCAATACGGATACCCGGGTCGATCCTCGTCGCCATCGATTGCCCCTTGCCTTCAGCCACTGCGGCGAAATCGACTGCGACCGTTTCTGTGAGTTCTGAAAGATCGACGGTCTCGAAGCCCGACCGCCTTGTCCCAGATTCAACCTGCGCGATGCGGAGCAGCGCCGAGAACGTCGATAAAATCTCGTCGACCTGCGCCGTCGCATCGGCGATCCCGCTCCGCATCTCCTCTATGGATACCTGCCCGCCGCCCACAGTCTCGAGGCTCTGCTTTAACCGCGACAGCGGAGTTCGCAGATCATGCGCGATATCGGTCGAGACCTGCTTTAGGCTTTCCATCAAGCCGCCTAGCCGGTTGAGCATGCTGTTGAAGGCGCTCCCCAGATGATCGAAATCATCGTTGCGGCTGGAGAGAGCAACGCGGCTCGTCATGTTTCCCGCCATGACTGCTTGTGCCGTCGACATCACCGCATCCATGCCACGCAGGAAGCGCGCGCTCAGCCAAAGGCCGCTCGCCAGCGCCAGCAGGAGCGTTGCGGCGATGGCCCAGCCAAAGGCGATCAGGATCGCGTGCTGGACACGATCAATCCAGCTTGGGTCGCTGGCGATGAGCAGCCGCACATCATTGTCGAGCGTCACCGTATACATGACGAGAGACGAGGATCCTTGCCGCGGCGCAGATGCTGAAGCCTTCATGATCAGCCAGCCATCGCCTTCGGGTGTTCGCAGACGACGGCCGGCGAGAACGACGCCGCGCTCGCCGACCACCGAATATTCGAGCGTATCGGCCCCGCGCAACTCGTCGCGCGATGAGACGGCGGCGAGCAGACGTCCGAGACCACTGGCGGTGTATTCGGCGGCAAGCGACGTCGCCTCGGTCTCGATCTGCTGGGAGAGCTGGGTCTCAAGCGCGCTGCGCACAGTCGTATAGACGATGAGACCGAGAAGGCTGACCGAGGCCATGAACAGCGCGGCGTAGATCATCGCAAAGCGAAAGCTCGCCGTCCGAAGAATTCTAGGCAGCGTCACGGATCATGTATCCCGAGCCGCGAATGGTCTCGATCAACTCGCGTTCGAAGCCGCGATCGATTTTCGAGCGAAGCCGGCTGATATGCGTTTCGACGATATTGGTCTTGGGATCGAAGTGATACTCCCAGACATTCTCGAGAAGCATCGTTTTCGTCACGATCTGACCGGCGTGCCTCAAAAGATATTCGAGCAGCCGAAATTCCCGCGGCTGCAGGTCTATCTCGCTCGTGCCGCGGCGGACCGTGCGTTTCAGCAGATCCATGTTGAGGTCGCGAACCTGCAGCGCCGTCTTGACCTCGTTCAGCGGCGGACGCCGGGCGAGCGCCTCGATCCGCGCCAGCAGCTCGGCGAAAGCGAAGGGCTTCACAAGGTAATCGTCGCCTCCCGCCCGAAAGCCCTCGACGCGGTCGTCGATTCCCGAAAGCGTGGTGAGGAAGAGAACGGGCGTCTGCAGGCCGCTCGCCCGAAGCGTCCTGACGATGCTGAGACCGTCGATCCCCGGCAACATTCGGTCAAGGATCAGCACGTCGTAGTCACCGGTCGTGGCGAGATAGAGGCCATCCTTGCCATTGGTGGCAAGATCAACGAGATGGCCGTGTTCGATCAGGCCCTTCTTGAGATAGGCGGCCGTACTAGCATCGTCTTCGGCGACAAGTATTTTCATGATCGTTCCGACGTGCCGCATCATGCAGGCAATTTTATGCACTGCTGGACGCTCTTTAGCGGCCTAGTTGAGATCACAGTTGACGGAGTGATCTCAGAAACGAGCTTTTCGCAACTGCTCCAGTCTGACCCGACAATTCGGCCCATCATCATGGGCGTCTTCGCTATGCCCGAAGCAATACCAGTTTAGGCGCCTTCGGGCCGTTCTATTGATGAACCCCACTTCAACGCAATGGAGGAACAGCGGCAGGATCGATTTGTGCAGGAACGCCTTTCGAGGATGAGCGTTCACCTTGGCTGAGCCCCGCGATCTCGCGGGGCAAATCGGAGTACGCAAAATGTCGGCGGGACAAACTAGTGGAACCGCTGCAATGACCGAACTCGAAGACCAAAGATAATGAAGAATAAATCTTGAGCAACCGCGATAAGGTTCAGAGATTGCCTGATCAGAGTTTGGACGGAAACGGCGTCCAGGTGGATGAATACGAGGGCAACGTGGCCAATCGCCGCCCATCGCCGAAAAGATGGCCAAGAAGCTGACGTTGTGCCCTCACGTTACTCCGGTTTGACCTTCTTTCTGGGCCCAACCTGAGGACCAGAATGTAAAGCTCAGTCGTTCTTCGGAAGAACAGATTTTGGGCATCTGAAGGGAGCACGAGCCGGCGGCACGGTGGTTGGTACTCCCCCGTCAAAGGGCCAACCACAAGGGGCACTCATGGCTTTTAGCTTAGACCCACTCAAATGGCCGCTTATGCTGCTGGCGCTCACGCCTGTCGCACCGATCCTAAAATATGTCATTGGCGCACCTTCGGGGCTGATCTTCGCAACCGGATGCGTTGGCATCATGGTCCTGGCGGAATGGATCCGGCGCGCGACGGATCACCTCGCCAATACCGCCGGGTCCACCATAGGCGGACTGCTGAACGTGACCTTCGGCAGCATCGCGGAGTTCATTCTGGCGCTGTTCGTCCTGTCCGAGGGCCACGTCGGAGTCGTACGCGCGCAGATCGTCGGCTCCATCATCGGCACGGGGCTGTTCGGGCTCGGACTTGCCATCATCGTCGGCAGCATCGGGCGATCGCAGCTGAGTTTCAACCGCGACAAGGCCGGCCTGTTGGCAAGCCTGCTCATTCTCGTACTCATCGCATTGGCGCTGCCTGCTGTTTTCGATCAATCGGCACAGGCGATCGGGAGTGACGCCCGCGCCAGGATCGACGAGGAACTCAGCATCGGCGTCGCCGTCATCTTGCTAGGGCTCTATGCGGCCAATCTCATCTACACGCTAGTCACGCATCGCGATGTCTTCGGAACGGGCGAAACCGATCAACCGGGGGAAGGTTGGTCGCTCGCCGCATCTCTCGGCGTTCTCGTGATCGCGACGATCGCGGTCGCGGGCGAAGCAGAGATCGTTTCCTCGGCGCTGGAGAGCACGGCCCGCAGCGCCGGAATTTCGGAAGTCTTCATCGGCGTCGTTGCGCTCGCCCTCATCGGAACCTCGTCCGATATCCTCGCGGCGGCGTGGTTCGCCAAGGACGGCAGGATGAACCTTGTCATCAATCTGTGCATCGGGTCGGCGATCCAGATCGCCCTCGTCGTAGCCCCACTCCTCGTCATTGCCTCCGCGCTGATCGGGCATCCACTGACGCTGATCTTCGGCAATCCGCTGCATCTGTTTTCGATCGGCGCCACTGCCTTCATCGTCAACGCCATCGCCATCGACGGAGAGGCCACCTGGTTCGAAGGGGTGCTTCTCGTCGCCATCTATGTCATGCTCGGCTGGCATTTTTCCTGATCGAACCCGTGGGTTGATCTGCGTCTCGACGAAGAGATTCGCGATTTGCTTTCAGAAATCCGTTCAACAGGATGTCGTCTTGCTCTCACTCTTCGATCTCGCCGCGATCCTGCTGACGCTCTCGGCCGTACTCGGCTTCATCAATCATAAATTTCTGCCGACGCCGCACACCATTGGCCTTCTGGTCATGAGCGTCATCGCATCGCTCGTCCTCGTGGCGATCGATCTGGCCTATCCAGGGCGCCACCTCTTTGACGCTTTGACGAACGCCTTGCTGCAGATCGACTTCAGCTCCGTCGTCATGAACGGCATGCTGGCCTTCCTGCTCTTTGCCGGCGCACTTCATGTCGATCTGGAAAAACTGCGCAGCCGCGCCATTCAGGTGACTGTTCTGGCCGCTTTCGGCACCGTCATCTCGACCGGGCTTGTCGGGGTTGCCATCTGGCAGGTGGCGCTGTGGCTGGGCCAGCCTCTGCCGTTCGCCTGGGCCATGGTTTTTGGCGCGCTGATCAGCCCTACAGACCCCGTCGCGGTCCTCAGCACACTGAAGACGGTGAAGATACCGGCAAGCCTCGAAGTGGAGATGCAGGGCGAATCGCTGTTCAACGACGGCATCGGCATCGTGCTGTTCACGATTTTTGTCGCCGTGGCGAGCGGGGATCCGAGCAAGAGCACCGCGTCAGGCATCACGGAGTTGCTCGTGCGCGAGGCCGGCGGAGGCCTGCTGCTTGGGACTGTGACAGGCTATATCGCCTATCGTGCCATGCGCCTCCTCGACGATTATGCCGTCGAGGTGCTGATCACGCTGGCGCTTGTGACGGGGACCTATTCGCTGGCTCAGGCTCTTCATGTGAGCGGGCCGCTTGCGATCGTCGCGGCAGGGTTGCTGATCGGCTATCGCGGCCCGCGCGATGCCATGAGTGAACGGACGCAAACCTATGTCTTCGGGCTCTGGACGCTCATAGATGAAATTCTCAACTCGGTTCTCTTCTTGCTGATAGGCCTCGAGGTTCTGATCGTCCGCTTCGAAGCGTCCAACTTCATGATAGCCGCCGCTGCAATTCCGATTGTGATTCTTGCCCGGTTCATAGCTGTCGGCGTTCCGGCGCTGCTGGCCCCAAACTGGCTGATGTCGACGCGAAACGTCCCCTTCCTCACCTGGGCCGGCATCAGGGGCGGCATCTCGATCGCGCTGGTGCTGTCGGTACCTGACACCGACTCGAAGCCGCTCATTCTTGCAGCGACCTACGCGGTTGTGCTTTTCAGCGTTATCGTTCAGGGCCTGACGTTGGGCTACGTCGCCCGGCGCACGGTGGTTCGATGAAGCGCTTATCCCGTTAGGCTTCGTCGTCGATACGCAATTGCCCGAGAGCGCCACGTTTCAGCATGACGGTGAAGGCCTCACGTCGCATTCGGATATCGGCAAGGTCCGATGGAGTCTCGACGGTTCGTTCCGCGTCGCCCATCACCAGATCGGCATGGCGCATAAGGACGTCGATCCTGGCCGGTATTTTCTCGCAGCCGACGACGGCTGTCAGGACCTCGAGGATCCGGATGAGGATCGCCGGACTTCCGGCGCCATTTTGCCGGATAAGGTTCAAGCTGGTATCGACGAGACCGTCGTAATCGACCGCCGGCACAACCAGAACGATGCGCCCGTCCCGCATCACGACCCCGCTCAACAGGTCGAGCGGGGCGAGTTCACATAGCACGGAGCCAAGCCTGTCGAGTACGCTCATGGCCGTTTGGGGATCATTGATGCCGGGCGAGAGCGCCCTAACAGCGACTTCGACGAGTTGCCGCACGGCAAACTCGAGATCGGCCGAACTTTCTCTTTGTGTGCCAAGGGCCGTCGCCCGTCGGATTGCATCTGCGACCCCCTGGACTTCAGGCGTCGCCACGGCGATCGCCGCGCCTGGAAAGACATAATCGCCCGGCGTGACAAGCAGCCGGATCGTCGTGGTTTTCTCGGAGGCCCAATCGGCAAGGCCCTCTTGATCGAGCTGCTGCAGATAGCCGCTTCTTTCATCCGTGATGGGTGCGGCTTGCGCCCAGAAAGTCAGTGGCGGCGGATCGGCCTGTGGCTCCTTTGCCGTCAGCCGCTTCAAGGCATCGCGCACATCCTCATGAACGAGGGCGATCACCGTATCGACGTTGATCCGACCCGCCATGTGGCCGACGAAATAGATAAGTGTGCCGACGCAGGCGATCGCCAGCAGGATGCCGACGCTAAGCGAGAGATGCGGAACGAATTCGCCCTCGGCCTGCGTCCTCACCTCGCGGAGCACCATGAGCGCATAGCAGAAGGTGCCGAGAAACGCGCCGAGGGTCGCTTGATTGCCGCGATCCTTAGTGAAGTTGCGCAGAAGGCGCGGGCCCATCTGGCCAGCCGCAAGCGACAGGGCGGCGATGGTGATCGAAAACACCGTGCCGGCGACGCTGATGGTAGACGATGCGATCGCGCCGAGGAGCGTCCGTGCACCTGTTCCGCCGCCGTTATAGAGCCATGAACTCTGGAGCTGTCGTTCGGACAAAAACGAACTGCGGTCGATCTGCACCAGCACTATAGCGCTGGTAATGCCGGCCAGCACCATCAGCGCTGGAACGAGCCAGAAGGTGTTGACGAGCGCAGATGCGTATTTCCGGAGGCGTGCTTTCACTGTCGACCTATCGGGCTTTGCGCTTGTTCGCGGTTATTGAGAAAGTCTCAGCGAGCTTTGTCGGCTGCAGCAATGAAAATTACCTGACCTCTTCTGAAGGCCTCGGCTAAAGCTTACGCCTATCCGCCGCAACCAGCAGCGTTGCGATGATTGAAAGCGAGACGTAAACTGCGGCGGCCGCCAGGCGGCAATGGGGTGGCATGGTGCGACTATCCGCTGAAGCGCCAAAAAATGCATTGAAAGCGTGCCGTACGCATTACGCTGAAGAAGTTCAGCGCTGATCAGCCGCTGCCTGATTAAGCTCGCATTTCTCTTAATTTGCGCAGTTTCTGGCAAAAATACAGCCTTTGTCGATGCAAGTGCTTGCCGGTGCAATCTTCCAATTTTAAGAATTTTCAGCTCTTGGAGCTGAAAGCGCATAGCCATCAATCTATTGTTCGCCGCAGGGATCATCTGAGCGCTACGATCGTTAAACATCGTAGCTGGATGCATCAGGCGATCCAGCGGGACGAGATATGGCAGCGTCGAGATTTCTTGGGCTGATCGCGATCTTGGCGCTCCCGGCGTTAAGTGGCTGCGCCGTACTCAGACTAGGCGCGATGGATGCTGCAGGGCCTATCGCCGAGGCGCAACGAAACCTCTATTTTCTGCTCGCCATTGTTCTCATCTTTGTCGCTGGACCTGTGCTGGTGCTGACTCCGCTTATTGCCTGGCATTATCGCATATCCAACAAGCACAGCACCTTCCGTCCGAAGTGGGTTTTTTCCTGGTGGCTCGAAGGACTAATCTGGATTCCGCCAGCCGGGATCGTTATTGGGCTCAGTTTCTTGCTGTGGAACTACACCCAAAGATTGGACCCTTATAGACCGATCGCCGCGTCGCAGCCGCCGCTAGAGATCCAGGCCGTCGCGCTCGATTGGAAGTGGTTATTCATCTATCCTGAAGAACACATTGCGGCCATGAACGAACTGGCGATCCCGGTCAGCCGCCCCGTGCGTATCAGTCTAACGAGTGGCACGGTGATGCAGGCGATGCTCATTCCGCGGCTTGCAGGTCAGATCTATGCAATGGCGGGAATGCGAACCGAGTTGAATCTCGCCGCCAGCCAGCCGGGGGTCTACCGCGGAGGAAACGTTCAATTTAACGGCACCGGCTTTGCCAAGCAGAAATTCGATGTGATCGCGCTCTCACCTTCTGATTATGAGGGTTGGCTCGCGGCGGTCCGCGCCGCGGCGAACCCTCTCGATCCATCCGCCTATGCGCAGCTGTTTGAAAAGACCACTCCAGCGCAGCCCATCTTGTTTTCCAGCGCACCAGAAGGGTTGTTCCAGAAAATTCTGTCCCGCTATCAAGATCCAGACATGAAGGTGCACCGATGAACGGTGCGATCTCGCCAACCATTCTGGGCCGCCTAGAATGGCTGTCGCTGCCGTTCGTGAGAGCGTGGCAGAATCCAACGCCCGATGAACTGATCGGCGCAGGGGCGGCGACAATAGTGGTCGTTGGAATGGCGGGAACCATCGCGCTCATCACCGCGCTCGGCAAGTGGCGTTATTTGTGGCGCGACTGGTTTACGAGCGTCGACCACAAGAAGATCGGCATCATGTACGTCGTGCTCGCCTTCGTCATGATGTCGCGCGCGGTCGTCGAAGGCGTGTTGATGCGAATGCAACAGGCCACCGCAATCAATGCACCCGGCATCGTTGAGCCTGATCATTTCGCGCAGTTGTTCAGCACGCATGGCTCGATCATGATTTTCTTCATGGCCATGCCGTTTCTGACCGGCATGATCAATTATGTCATGCCACTTCAGATAGGTAGCCGTGACGTCGCCTTTCCGCTCCTCAATTCGATCAGCCTGTGGCTGACGGGCGGGGCCGCAGGCTTGATGATGGTTTCGCTTGTCATCGGTCAATTCTCGACCGGAGGTTGGAGCGGCTATCCCCCGTATACCGAGCTTGAGTTCAGCCCCGATGTAGGACCAGATTACTGGATCTGGGCAGTAACACTGGGGTCGATTGGGTCGACGCTTAGCGGGCTCAATTTTGCTGTCACGATCTACAAGATGCGCTGCGCCGGCATGACCATGATGCGGATGCCGCTGTTCTGCTGGACCACCCTTTGCACCAGCATTCTGATGATCTTCGCTATGCCGCCGCTCACCGTTGCAACCGCAATGCTCGCACTCGACCGCTATCTTGGGTTCCATTTTTTCACGAATGACCTCGGCGGCAACATGATGAATTATGCCAACCTCTTCTGGCTGTTCGGACATCCAGAGGTCTATATTCTGATCCTGCCGGCGTTTGGTGTCTATTCCGAGGTTGTTTCCACCTTCTCGAGCAAGGAGCTATATGGTTACAGATCTATGGTCATCGCGACGATGTCGATCGCGGTTATGTCGTTCACCGTCTGGCTCCATCATTTCTTCACGATGGGTCAAAGTGCGAGCATAAACGCAGCGTTCGGAATCGCGACGATGGCGATTGGCGTGCCGACCGGAGTCAAGATCTACGATTGGATCTGGACGATGTTCATGGGACAGGTTCGTTTCACCGTGCCCATGCTCTATTCCCTCGCCTTCATGATGACGTTCGTCCTCGGTGGATTGACCGGCATCATCCTCGCTTTTCCACCGCTGGACTATCTCGTTCACAATACGCTTTTTCTTGTCGCGCATTTCCATAACATGCTGATTCCGGGCCTGCTTTATGGGATGCTGGCGGGCTACCACTACTGGTTTCCGAAGGCGTTCGGTTTTCGCCTAAATGAGAAATGGGGACAACTGGCGTTCGGCTGCTGGGTGGTGGGCTTCTACCTCGCCTTCATGCCGCTTTATGTGCTCGGTGCGGCCGGCATGGCGCGGCGAACAGCCGAGATCTTCGAACCTGCGTTCCGGCCATGGCTTTATGTTGCTGGCATCGGGGCCCTTATCCTGCTTGCTGCGCTTGTCGCGCTGTTCGTCCAACTCTGGGTCAGCATCCGCGAACGTGAAGCCAATCGGGTCGATGCTGGTGATCCCTGGGACGGGCGCGGGCTCGAATGGTCGATTGCGGGGCCGCCGCCGGAGTATAATTTTGCCGTACTCCCGACTGTCAGCGGCGGCGATCCCTTCTATACGAGCAAGCGCAATGGCGACGCCTATCTGCCGCCGGAGCGATATGAAAACATCGAGGTGCCCAAAAACTCAGTCGTTGGGCCGTTGCTCGGCGTTTTCAGCGCGGCGACCGGTTTCGCGCTGGTCTGGCATATGTGGTGGCTGGCAATCCTGGGCATGCTCGCCATCATCATCACGGTGATCGCCAGAAGCTTCATCCGCGACACGCATCGCATCGTTTCGGCGACCGAGGTTGAACGGGTCGATCTGGCGTGGCGCGACAAGCTTTTCGCTTCCCGGTCTATTTCGCGCGAGATGGAGACGACGTCCGCAAATCAGGGCTTCGCCGAGGTAGCAGCATGAGCGCCGCGGAGGCAAAGCACGCCGGAATCAACCTCGGCGACTCCGACAGGGAGACGCATGAGAAAGCCGGCAGCGAGATATTCGGCTTCTGGATCTTCCTGATGAGCGACGCGGTGATCTTCGCCCTGCTTTTTGCGACCTACGGCGTGATGCTCCGAGGCACCGCCGGCGGGCCGAGCGCGGCCGACGAGTACAGAATCTTGCCTGCATTCATCGAGACGCTGATTCTGCTCACGAGCAGTTTCACCTTCGGCATGGCCTCGGTCGCAATGAAGCATGGCCGTGGCTTGCGCACCGTCCTTGCGTGGATGGTCATAACGCTGGCGCTTGGGCTCGGCTTCCTCGCTATGGAACTGCGCGATTTTTCCACGATGATCGCCGATGGCGCGCTTCCCAGCCGCAATGGCAATCTGTCCTCTTTTTTCGCGCTCGTACCGCTCCATGGACTGCACGTTGCTGCGGGCTGCCTGTGGCTCGCGGTGATGCTCGTCCAGGTGCCGTGCTTCGGCCTCGACAAAAGGGTCAAGATCAACTTGCTGAGGCTTGGGCTCTTCTGGCACTTTCTCGATATCGTCTGGATCGCAATCTTCTCGGTCGTTTATCTGCAGGGCCTGATACGATGAGCGACCCGAACCAAGGCGAAAAGGACGATGTGCGGGGCTACGTGGCGGGCTATGCGCTGGCGCTGGCGCTGACCTGCGCCGCGTTTGCGGTCGTGCGCTGGCCGAGCTTTAACCGCATCACAACGCTAGCTATCGTCTTCACGCTGGGCTTTGCACAGGCGATCGTCCACTTCCGTTACTTTCTGCACATCACCCTCGCCAAGTCGGCGCGAGATGACCTTTGGCTGATTTTGTTCTCGGTCCTGATCATCGTGCTGATGGTATCGGGATCCCTTGTTATTCTCATGAATTTGCGGGCACGCATGATGTAGCCGGCGGTTGCCGTCATGGACTTATCCCGCCTCGACACGAACAGGCGCCGATTACGACTGAAGCGTGCCGGACAGCGCATCGTGATGACCGATAGGCACCAGCACGTCGCATTCGGGATAATAACTGGCGATCGGCAGGACCGCGCAAAAAAGGGCGATGAGCCCGATCAACGCTTAGTTCAAAGAGCGCCGCTTTGGCGTGAGCACGAGAGTGGTCGCCCATCCGCTTGAGAAACCCGTGCGCTCATAGCTGCCTGCGGATGGCTCCAGGCTATTGGCTCTCCGTTCGCCGATGGAGACGGTTATTGTTTTTCAAGGACAGACGTCAATGCCCGCGCCCAGCGAGGATGGCCTTTCGCCGGTTGCGCTTCTTCCGACGCTTCTTGCGCGCCTGCTTGTCCTCTGTCGCAAGCGTCGCTTGCATCGGCTCATCGAACGTGTGGTCTACCGGCGGGGTGATCGTGGGCGCCGACGTCGATGCAGCAGAACTTTGTGAATGCTTGGCGTCGGCAATCGGCAAATGGATTTGTGTCGATTCCGAAACCGTCATATCAAGGATGCAAGCTGCCGCCCGTTCTGGTTGCCGAGTATTTGACACCGGAGGAGCTTCCGTCACCGTGTATGGCCCGGGCATCTTACCCGGCCCTATTGCCTGTCTGTCAGGCGTCGCTTCCGTCGATGATTGCGCGGCCGTTGTCGTAGAGGGCGTCGCTTCAGTAACCGCCTCTCGCTCTGCTGGATTAATTTCCACCGCACCCGACCGCCCATCGGCTGCGGCGACCTTAATAGAAGAGCCGCCTGCGCGCAGCGCCTCAATGGCCGTCTTCCGCGCGTTGCGCTCCGGGACGCCGTATTGCCTGGCGACGTCCGGATCGATCTTGAACATCGCGTGGCGGGGATCGGTGCGCCGGAGTTCTCCGAGCTCCCTCGCGAGCTCCCCCACGCCGCGGTACATGCGGTCGTAGGACGTCGGATCGTTTGGATCGACGCTCTCCAGGATATAGGCCTGGATCGCCTCGATCGCCGGCATGATCGCCGGCATCAGCGGCATCGGCCGCTTCCGGTCGATCGCCGACCCGCCGGTGACCATCGCGACCTGCTCGATGATCCGCTTGCGGCGCGCCGCTTCGAAGGCCTGGCGCGCCGCCTCGGCCTCGGCCTCGGCCATTGCCCGGGCCTGGATCTCCGCCAGCACCGTCTTCATGGCCGGCGTCGGGTCCGGCCGGCTGCGTTTGAACGCGCCGGCGCGCATGGCGAGATTGCCGAGAATGCCGCGGTAGCTGGCTTCCGCCTTGGCGGTTTCCTTCTGATGAAGCTCAAGCTCGAGCCTGGCAGAGCGGTGGATGGCGCCGAGCGCCTTGAAATCCGGCAGGCCCTCGAGCTGCTTCTTCCGGAACGTCTCGTCGCGGCGCGTCTTTTCCGGGCTGGGCCTGCCGGAGGCGCGGCGCTTTTCGTAAACTGCCTTCAGCGCCCGCGCCACTTTCAGGAAATGATCCGGATCGGTCACCTCGACGATGTGCTTCAGGCGCGCCGTCTCGACCTCGGCGGCGACGGCCGCCGCCGCCTGGTTGCGCCTGACGGCGAGTTCCCTGTGCTTCAGGGCGAGGATGTCGTCGGCCGTCGCATCGGAGTCGGGCGCGATGCGGTAGGCGTGTTTCCTGAACTCGGCCATGCGCTTCGCCGTATCCGCCTGGTCGGCGGCGGCGTTTCCCGTGCGGGCCGGGCCGAGGCGCCCGCTGCGCATCACCGGGGGCGCGGGCAGCGCCGCGATCTCGGCGTCGATCGTCTTGAGGACGCGGATCTGCTTGCGGGCCGCCCGCTCGGTGATCGCCCGCAGCAGCCGTTCGGTGAGCCCGGAATTCTCGACCGTGCGCTTGCCGGCGCGCACCTGGTCGAGGACCTTGCGCGACAGCGAGCCGAGCGCCCGGACGTCGAGACCCATGTCCTTGTAGGAGCGATGGTCGTAGCGGATCGCGGAGCCCGCTTTCTCGAGCTCGGCGTTGGCGACATCGGCGAAGCGCTTGCGCTCCTTCTCGACATGGCCCGGCTTGCCACGCACGTCGTTGCGCACGAAGGTCTTGCCCCGGTGCGGATAGCGCTTGCGTGTCACCCGAAATTCATCCGGCACGTAGGAGACGGCCGCAAAGTCCCAGGTCGGCACCAGGCGCTTCGGTCCGACGTGGGAGGCGATATCGCCGCCCTCGGGGTGGAGGATGATCTTCGCCGGGCGCGTCAGATGGACGATGTGGGCGTGGAAGTTGCGCGCGTCGTTCCTGTCGGTCGGCGCGTGGAGCACGGCCCAGTAGGGGATGCCTTCATCCTCGAAGCGCTTGGTGAACGACTTGACGATCGCCAGGCGCACCGCCGGCGTCACCTCGTGCGGGAGCTCGAGGATCAGCCGGTGCTGCAGCACGGCGTTCACCCTCTCCTTATGGGTCTCGACCAGATCCCAGAAGGCGAGTCGCTCCTCGCGCGTCTCGCCGATCGTCCCGAACGAGAAGCCGTTGGCGTCCTGCGACGGGCCCCGCGGGACGCCGTCCCGGCCGGCGGCGCCCTCGAGCGCGCCGTCGCGTTCCAGGTAGCCCTGCATCGGCCGGAGGCCGAGGTCGGCGTCGAGGGCGCGTTTCTCGGCCTCGCTCAGCTCGGGGGCGCCGTCCTCGGTCGTCACCGGATCGCGCCACGGCACATCGGCCGCCGGCTCGATGTCCGCCGCCCTCGCCTTCGGCATGGCGATGTCGAGGTCCTCGTCGAAGCGGACCTTCGAGGGATCGCGCTCGAGCGCCTCGCGCAGACGCAGGCGATCGGCGCCGGGGCCGTCGTCATCGCCGAGCTCGGCGCCCGGGCCGAGGTCCGGCGCCGCGCCGCGCTCGATCGCCTCCGGGCGCTCGATGTAGCCCATGTGGGCGCTGCCGCGGCTGGCCTGCGTATGCCGGCCCGCGCCGCCGCCGGTATCGGGTTGCCGCGCCGAGACGGCGGTGTGCGAGAAATGAAAGCTGCGCCCTCCCGTGTCGGGCGCCGTCATCCGGATGCTGTCGCGGGGGCCCTTGCCGGCCTTGCCGGCCTTCAGGGCTTTCGCAAAGGCCTGTGCGATGCGGTTGGCGGCGCGGGCGTCCTGCTTCATCTGGCGGGCGATCTTGCCGGTCGCCCGGATCTGCCGCTTCTGGGCGCGGATGCTCTGCTCGGCCGCCCGCTTCAGCAGCCGCTGGATCTTCTTCGAATTGTCGACGAAGAGCCCGCCGCCATTGTCCGCCATCGCCGCCTGACCCCGAATCGGGCATCTGCCCCCGAGGTCATCATAGCGGCGATGCGCGGAACGTCATGCGCTGATGATCGCTTCAGGCGGCGAGCGCGGCCCTCGCCTCGTCGCCGCCGAGGATCCAGCGCGTGATCGGGCCCAGCGCGATGAGATGGTAGTTGTCCTCGTTGGTCCACGGCACCACGAGGACGGCCTGGCCGTCCTCGAGAACATCGTCGACGGTCCGGCAGGCCGAGATCGGCTTGCCGGCTGCCTGGCGGTCGAGGATCCGGTCGATCGTCTCGCGCTGCGAGCGCGTCATCCTCGCGAGGAGGTCGATCGCGACGACCGTGTGGTCCGGGATCCGGTGCGCGCTCTCGAGCGCCTTCCGGCAGGCCTGGATTCGCTTCCTGTAGCCGCCGGGCTCGGAGAGCTCGGTCGCCGCGCAGTCGCGCGCGACCTTGCCGGTGATGGCGTAGGCCCAGCCGGCGGGACGCCAGTGGCCGTTCTTGCCCTGCTCGTGGCAATCATAGTCGCTCGTCCTCCGGAAGGCGCGCGGCTCGATCGTGACGGTCTTCCCCGGCACGGGCCGGTAGCCGAGTTCGGGCACGTCGGCGGTCATCGGCGGCTGGCTCATGTCGATGAGGCGCCAGCTTGTCGATGTCTCGGCTCGAGGATCGCGACGATGGCAAGCGCGTCGCGATGCAGGGAGAGCTCGACCGCGCGGCCCTCGGCGAGGTCCTTCGCCCCGGCACCGTTGCCATTGTCGCGGAGGATGGCGCAGACGGCCTTGACGTCGGCCGGCGCGACCGGGCTGCGGTAGCTCGACGTCACTTCCAGTCTGACGGGGCGGTCGGGCATCTCGCAAGGGTTTGCGAGGTGCTTGAGCTGCCCGGCGATGAAGCCCTCGGCGGTGATGCACTTGCCCCAGCTCTTCACCATGCCGCCCTCGCAGTCGGCGCTGATGTCGAAGATGCGGGTGAGCGTGCTCTCGATTCTTCCCAGATGATGGCACGACCAGCGCGGCGTCCTCGGCGAGACGTTGCTCTCGTAGCTCTGCTCGAACAGCGCGTAGACGACGGAGCCGTCAGGGTCGCGGAAGGCGGCGGCGCGGCTGCCGCAGATGATGGTCGATGACATGTTTACCTAGCTCCCGGGGGTGTTCGCAATTTTTCCATCCCCGTTTTCCGGCCATGCAAACCGGACGTCGCCGAGCACCGCGTCCCAGCGCATCGCGAGATCGCGGACCGCATGGTATCCGCTCGCCGCCCCATGGCGGCGATCTGCGCGCGGGACGCGGTGGCCGAGCGCCAGCACCGGCCGCCGCCGGCCGAGCGCCAGCAGGAGGTCGAAGGCCTCGCTGGAGGGCGAGCGCGAGCCGGGCGCCGCGCCGAGCCGCATCCGGCGCGCCATGCCGCCTCGCCTTTCCTCCCTTGCCAGCGCGTTCCAGAGCGCGGCTTCGAGCGTGCCGTCGCCGGCGATCGCATCCTCGTCATCGCCGACGGCGATGACGATCCCGTCCGTGCGGTCGGTGACCGACAGCCGCTCGAGCAGCCAGGAGCGCTCCGGCTCGCGCGTCATCGTCTCCGGGAACAGGACGACGAGGAGCGGCAGGATGTCGGGAGCCGTCGGTGTCTCGATGGCTTCGGAAACACCCATGCCGTGATTATCGGCGTTGTTCCCGATCTGTTGAAACAGATCCGGCGATCGCGGCGATTCGCTGGGCCGAGGGCTAAGCTCGATCAATTAGCGAGCCCAGCCAAGAAACCTCTTGACCAGCCCGATGGGACTGTCTGCCGGCACTGATTCGGGCACCGCCGGCGCCGGCGCTGGCGCCGCCAGGGCGGCGGCCGGCGGCTCGGCCATCCGAGCGATCGCGAGCTGGATCCCCGCCATGCCCTTGGCGAGGCCGTCGACCTGACCGGCGAGCTCGTCGAGCCGCCGGTCCATCATCTCGCCGAGCATGATGGTGTGGTAGGGATCGGGCGCCGGCGGCGCCGGCAGCGGCGCCGCCTTCGGCGCGATCGGCTTGTCCTTGTAGCGCGCCGCGACGCGGTCCTTCTTCTCGCGCGTCGCCGCGTCGAGGCGCTGCGCCGCCTCGTAGCCCTCGGCGCTGTCGGCCGTCGTCGTCAATCTGCCGTTGGCGATCAGGTAGAACAGCATGTCGAGCCGGTACTGGACGTCCGTGTACCCGACCGGGTCCAGGACCTCGGCGACGGCCTTGGCCTGCTCGTGGTTCAAGGTGAAAACGCCGGATTCGGTCTGGAACATCTTGTTCCATTGCAAACTGCGAATTTGCGTTATGGGTTCGGGACCCATCATTCGCAGCGCCTCGCTCATGCGCCGCGCCGTCGGCCGCGCCTTGTGGGTACAGTCTCCGCCGATCGCGTGTCCGAGATCGGCGTCGAATATGAAGACGGCGCCATCCATGATGGTGACGGTGATGTCGAGCTTCGTCGGGAAGCGCGTCAGCCGCTTGTTGGCGGCGACCGACTCGACGAACGACGACGGCACGCTCGCCGGCCGGCCGAAGGCGAACCGGCTGCGGTTGAAGTCCGGCCGCGTCGCCGACGGATAGTTCGGCTCGATGCTGGGGCTTCGGCCCGGCCGCGTGGCCTTGCCGGTCTTCCCGGCGGCATCGGCGGCATCGGCGGCGTCGGCGGCGGCTTCCCCTGGCGTGACGAGCCTGCCGTCGCGCCAGGCGATGAAGACGTCGATCAGCAGCCGTAGGAATTCCCGGCCCTTCTCCGTCCGGCTGAGGATGGTCAGCGTCATCGCCTGACGCTCGTTGAGATAGAAGACCTCGACCTCGCGATTGGCGCCGCTTCCGATCTGAACCATTTCACGCATGTTTGAAATGGTCCCTGTATCAGTCAACATCTTGATATTATTGTTGATTGTTTGCCTGATGTTGAGAGGCTGCGCCATGCCCAGCCAGGCGCCGAGCTCGACGTCCTTCACGTGGGGCTCGCCGTCGATCTCATAGAGCGTCAGGCCGTGATCGCTGACGATGCTCGGGTATGGCGGTGTGGCGGACGGCGTATCCATTAGTTTCTCCTCGACGACGCGAATCAGTCGCGACCGGTGTCAAGAAGATTATGACCGGTTTCCACAGGCGCTGCATCCGCGCCCATTTTGACGGGTTGCCGTCCTCTCCGGCCGTCGCCACGGCCACGGCGAGCGCTGGCCGCCCATCGGGTTATTGATTGGATTCAACCACTTGACCCCTCCGCAGCCGGCTTCAGCCGGCGCGATCGCCGCAGGCGGGCGCGCGGATCATGGGTCGTCCTGTCCTTGGCGCAGTCGTCTCGATGCGCCGCGGCCATGGTTCCGGGCTAGCCTGGAACATGGTCCGCGCCGAGCCCGGCAGACCCGCATTGGCCGGGTCGGCGGGCGTCGCCTATCGGTCGCGATCGCGGCCGAGAGGCCCTGTTTTGGAGGGTTCTCTTGACCCGACTGATCTCAGCCTCTAGGCTGAGCACGACGAAGATGCAGCCCCGCTGCATGTTTGTATATCGTGCCTTCCCTTTTCCTCCCCTCCACGCTCCCATCCCCCTTTCCACCCCGAATCCGCCATCCCCGCGATGGCCGACGGATGGCCGACGGATACGAGGCGGGAAAGGCCCTGGGGATTATGCGGGACGCCTTGGGGAAATGATGGGAAATCAGCGTCTTATGGAGGAATGGGAGACCATATCCCGGCCCATGTCAAGGCCCTCGCCGGGATCGGCTGGAACAGCTCCGAACTGCCCTGATCGCCTGGCCGGGCCCATGCGCGCCAGCCGGCCCAGGCCCGATCGATGTCCGATAACCTTGTAATATAATTGCGTAATACGCTACGATAATTGCGACGTGCGATTGTCGTGACAATCGCATACGGTACCGTTTTCCGGTACTCCAAAAGCATCGAAATCGGCATCCGCATACGATACCGTTTTGAGCGGTAAGTCGCTTATGGTGAGCGTACCGCGAAAGATGCTTTGGCGAAAACGACAGACGATACTGGCGCATATCGACATGGCATACGTCTGTCCAACGTAGACGCGGCTTGTTGTTGTCGTTCGCATAGCGGATGGACGAAAGTGCGACGTACCGGCCGTTCGCGAAACGGGCCATGCTCGCGATATGTCCGACGCCCCGTTGATCCGGTACTGTCGTCAACCCTTAGATACCGGCCGTGGGCGGGGCCGATTCGCCGTTGTCCTGCACGGTCGCGTTTTCTCGAGCATAGGGCAGGGCTCCATGGCGAATTTCTCCTACCACTTCATCAGGATCATCCAGGCGCGCCGGATGCTCCTGATGCTGCTCGGCCACCCGGCCTCGACCGATCTGCCGCGCTCGGCGACGCCGGCGCCGTTGGCCGACCGCGACCGGATCGACGCCTATGACGTCCTCGGCGCCCATCCCGCCGTGGTGCGGCGGATGGCGGCGATGGGCGTCGGCGACATGGCGAAGGATTTCGATCCGCTGGTCGCCGAGATCGAGAAGGCCCTGGACGGCGTGCTCCAACCGCTTCTCGCCGGCGCCCGCGACGCCGCCGTGGCGGCGGCCGAGCGCTGCATGGCGGCCGACACGGACATATCCTCGGCCTCGGCGCCGCGCGAGCTCGTGATCCAGCGCGGCTGCAACGCGCTCGCCGACATCCGCGTCTTCCTGGCCGCCCGGATCGCGCTCAACCGCGTCCTGCTGGCCTCCGTCGAGAACCATATTGCCGACGCCCCCCGGGTGAGGGGCAAGGCTGCGGTTCTCATGGCGCACAACGTCGGCAAGCTCGTCGAGAGAATCCGGCTGGCGCTCGCGCGCGAGGACGCCCGCGTCGCCGGCAAGCCGGCGCGCGTGAGCGAGACGGCCTCGTGAGCGGGACGGCATCATGGAGCTGGACGGCGTTATGGAGCGAGACGGCATCGTGAGCGAGATGACAGCCACGGGATCGATCTCTTCCTGGGCCTCTGAGTGCCCGGCGCGCTATCCGACGCTGGCCGAGGCGGTGCGCCTGCCGTCGGTCATTGCCATCATGGCCGAGGCCAAGGGCGTCGCTTCGCCGTTCGGCAAGTCGATCGAGTCGCAGGACGCCTTTGACCGCGGCCGCAACATGCTGTTCTCGCAGGTCTTCGAGGCTCTGGGACCGGAGATCCGCGACGTCCTCGCCCGCATCGCCGAGGACGAGGAGGGCTCCGCCCGCCCGTCGATCATGCCGGGCATGCCGGGTCGCGGCTGGCGGCCGCCCGACTACAACGCCGGCATCCGCGCCTTCACGCCGTCGGAATGCCTGCTGCTCTGCCACGGCACGCCGCTCAATCCTGGCGTGGCGCTGGCCTTCGCCAATCTGCGCCATTTCGGTCCGGCCGAGATGTGGCGGGTCTACCGCATTCTCGACGATCCCTTCTACGGGCCCGAGGGGATCGGCCTCGCGGCGATGGTCGAGCCGGGCTATGCCCTGGCGCTCGGCGCGCCGGGCGGTTTCGCCGAGTGCTTCATGGCCGCGGCCCATGCCGGCGCCTACGGCGGGTCCTCGCCGACCGACATGGCCGAGATCGGCTATGGCATCGCCTACGTGCTTCCGTACTTCATCGCCGGCTGCGGTCTCGGCGTCCTCTGGGAGCGCGGCTTCTCGCTCTACGTCCAGGGCCGCTGCCGTTACGCCCTGCCGCCGTTTCCCGATGGCGTGACTTCTCCGCCGCTCTGCCTCGGGGACTGCGGCCTCAACGTGACGCCCGGGTTCTCCATGGGCGGCGTCACCCGCCCCGGCAGGCCGCTCTACCTGGCGCCGTGGGCGCGGGCGATGCCGCCTGTATCTCAAGCTTCGGCGTCACAGGCGGCGGCGTCCAAGATGGCGGCGTCCCCGGCGGCGAAACCCTTCACCGGCGGCCGCAAGGCCGGCTCCGTCGCGCCGCGCTGGGCCGCCGCGCGACGCACGGTCAGCGCCGACGTCCTCTGGTCTGTCGAGGTGCCGCCGGCGCGCTTTGGCGCGGACGGCCTCGAGCCCTTCGTGTCGCCTCATGGCGGCGAGGTCGATCCGGCGCTCCGTTTCGATGCCGGCGGCCACCGCGAGATCATCGACTTCGAGGCCTTCGAAGAGGGCTTCCTGCTGGAAGAGCTTTTCATCAAAAGGCTCTATGCCCGCTACAAGGCCGGCCGGCCGGGGCGCGAGCACATGAACGTGCTCCCTGGCGTGTTGATCGGGCAGGAGCCCACGAATCTCGGCATGGTCGCGTACTGGCGCGCCTTCGAGGACGTCGTCGATACCGAGTTCGCCGACTTCCTGCCGGCCTTCCGCGACTGGCGCATCCTGCGCGACCGCCCGTTCGCCCGCGAGATCGCGGCGGCCAGGACGCTCGCCGCCCGCGAGGCCAAGGCGCTCTGCGGCCCGTGAGGGCCGGGGACTGTGAGGACTTGGGTCTGTGGCGGGAGACGGCGGCATGGTCTTTGGCCCGTGTGTTCCCTCCCACGGCGGCGTCGTGGCACGTGAGGTCGGGCGCGCCGGCGCCGTGTGGACGAACCGACGGCGTCTCGTGGACGAGCCGACGGCGCCGTGTGTAAGAACCGACGGCGCCGTGGCGAGGAACCGGATGCATCCGGGCTGACGCCACGGCCGCGTCCGACGGGGATGTTCGGGCCCGCCTCTCTGGTGGCGGGCCTCACCCTTTCCGCCATGGGCAGAAACGGTTCGGCAGTCTTTTGATCCCCTATCCTGAGACACTGCGCATAGCGCTGAATCCTCATCGGATCGAGCCTTCGGCTCTCGGGGCGCAAGGGAGGACGGCGGCTGACGATGGCCAGGCGCGGGATGGCAAGGCGCAATCAGTCGGGATGCTTTGCGCGGTCGATGGCGGCGCGCCGATGCGTCCCGGCCGGTCCGACGCACGCCGACGGGCTGGCGGGAGACGGCGCAGCAGGAGGCGGCGGCGTCTGTGTCGACGGCGGCGCAGCAGGAGACGGCATCCCTGTGGACGCCGGCGGCTCCGTGGACGACGGCGGCTCGGTTGGCGTCGCTCTGGGAAACGGCGTCTGATGCAAGACGGCGCCGCGGGAGAGCGCGTGCGCTATATCCTCCTCGGCGGCGCCGGTATCGGCGACGGCGTCCCGTGGCTCGACAAGCGTCGGATTTGCCTCGGAAATCCCGCCTCCGTTTTCCCAGCGGGCGACGGTGGCCTCCGCCACGGCGGCGTCGCGGGGAACATCCGGCCGCGCTCCGGTCGTCTTGTCCCTCGGTTTTCGATGCCGTTGTCCTGGCTCGCCGGATATGAAAAAAAGCCGTGCGGTGCACGGCCTTGTCTTAGTTCTCCGATATTTCCGGCCCTGGCAGCCGTCTCCTCAGGACGCGCTCGCCGACGCGGCGACGGCCGCATTGTCGATAACGTCCGCGTCGATGATTTCGCCGACGACTGCGTCTGTCGTGTCGATCTCGACATCCGCGTCGGCTCCACTTTGCGTGAGGCAGGCATCTTGCGTGATGCAAGTATCTTGCGTGAGCCGGTCGAACAGCGGCCGGTGCGCCGCCATCCAGTCCCTGACGGGCTCGAACCCGGCCGCGGTCTCCGCGTCCGCGTCGTAGCGGTTGTGCCACTGCCGGAAGAGCAGCGCCCTGTGGTCGGCGGCGCGCGCCGCACGTATCTCTACAGCGACGCTCGACTTGGCGTTGCGGGCGAGATTCCTTCCGACCGAGTCAGCTTAATTATTCAAAATTTTCATAATCGCTGGTAGCCGGATCGAAATAGGATTCGAACGTGGCGCCATTGTCTTCGCCGATCTGTTCGAAGCCAGTGTTCATTACCAGCCTGATTTCGTTGTCCGGCGTGACGACGATCCTCTCGATATAGTGTTTGAGACGCGCGTTCAGCTTCGATCGCTCCTGGTATCGGACGACCGGATCCTCATGCTCGATCTTAGTCATGATCATGTCGAAGCGCTCGACGAGATCGGGCGTCATCTCGACGGCCGTCGCAGCCAAGAGGCGCTGCGCCTTGATTTCCTTCCTGACCTTCGCGAGGTCGGCCTGAACGAGCCTATACCGGTCTTCGATGGCAGCGCCGGTCAGGCCCTTCTGGATGACCGTGATCAAATTGGTCTCTTCGCTTGAAAGCTGCTTCAGCTTGGCTTCGAGCGCGGCGATGACGGTTTCGGCGTGGGCGCCCGTCTGATCAGTCGCAAATGCCGTCGCATCCGCGAAATGGCGGTAAAGGTCGATGGTGCGGTAGAGCATGTAAGAGTATTTGTATGTCTGCCTAGCGGTGCACCCCGCCGAGGCGTGCGCGCTCGCGCATATAAACCGCGGCCGTGAGCGCTTGCCCTTATCGATATAGATCATCACGCTCGCGCAGGCATGGCAGCGGACGAGTCCGCTCAGGACATTGTGGAAGAACTTGCCGGCGCTGCCCCGGGGCTGCGCCCGCTGGCTCGAGACCGCCGCGGCGCGAAAGAACACGGCCTCCGTCACGGCGGCTGGAAAATAATTCGGGATCGATATGCCGTTCTTGTCATAGCGACCGTAGGTCGAATGGTTGCTCAACAGCTTCTGCACATAGCTGTCGTGCCAATACTTGCCGCGGCTCCGTCCCGGGCCCCAGGTGGTGACGCCGGCTTCATTGAGGCGGGCGGCGATCTTGCGCCGACCGTCACCGGCGATCGTGTCCTCGAATATCTGCGCCACGATCGCCGCGCGATCCGGAATGATCTCGTATCGACCTTTCTTGGGGCCGCCGACGAGCTTGATCCAACCCGGGCAGCGCGCCGTCATCGCCTGTCCGTCTTCGCGGGCGGCCTGCTTTTTCTTGCGCCAGGCATCGCCGACGCGTTTGCTCTTGGTCGCGCTTTCCTCGTAGGCCCGGCTCATGACGATGATGCTGATCAAAAGCTGGGTCTGGTTGGTTTCGAGCGTCTCCATATTGTAGACCTTGCCGTCCATAAGCGTCACGATGGTTATGCCGGCGGAGGTGAGCGTGAGAAACAGGGAAAGGGCCTTGACGACATGCTCCCGGGAGAGGCGGTCAAAATTCTCTATCAGAAGGTACGACCCCGGTTTGACCTCTCCTGCTTGCACCCGATTCAAAAAACCACCGAGCGCGCTCGCAGGCTCGAGATGCTTGCCCTTATGGGCCGAGACGCCTTCGTCGCGCAGGCTCGCGTCCAGCCTGAGGTTGTTAAGCCGACAATACTCTTCGGCCGCCTCGATCTGACGGCGCTTGCTTGTTCCTTTGGCTTGCTCAGGCGTCGAGAAGCGCAAATAGGAATATGCAAGCGGTCGCGAATCGGCGTTATTGTTCATTGAACAATTATACACACAATTTGCTGATGAGCGGACCGCCGGGCTCGGGAAAATCGATGCTCGCGGCGCGGCTCCCCTCGATCCTGCCGCCCTTGCAGGCGCGCGAACTGCTCGAAGTATCGATGATCCATTCGGTCGCCGGCGTGCTGGCGGATGGCATGCTGACCGACCGGCGACCCTTTCGCGCGCCGCATCATTCCGCGAGCATGGCCGCGCTGACCGGCGGCGGCCTCCACGCGAGGCCCGGCGAGGTCTCGCTTGCCCATCATGGCGTGCTCTTCCTCGACGAGCTCCCCGAATTCCAGCCGAATGCGCTCGATTCGCTGCGTCAGCCGCTGGAGACCGGCGAGGTGTCGGTCAGCCGCGCGAACCATCGTGTCACCTATCCCTCACGCTTCCAGCTCGTCGCGGCGATGAACCCGTGCCGCTGCGGCAAGGCGATGGAGCCGGGCTTCGCCTGCAAGCGCGCTCCGAACGAGAAATGCATGGCGCAGTATCAGGGGCGGCTCTCCGGCCCGCTGCTCGACCGCATCGACCTCTCCATCGAGGTGCCGGCGGTGACCGCCGCGGATCTCATCCTGCCAGCCCCGAGCGAGGGTTCGGCCGAGGTCGCGGCCCGCGTCGCAAAAGCGCGCGCGACGCAGATGCTGCGCTACGCCGCGCTCGGCCTCGACGGGATTTCGACCAACGCCGCCGCACCGGCCAGCGTGATCGACGAGGTGGCGAAGCCCGACGCCGCCGGGCTGAAGCTGATCAGGGAGGCCGCCGAGAAGATGCAGCTTTCGGCGCGCGGCTATCACCGCGTGCTGAAAGTGGCGCGCACATTGGCCGATCTCGACGGCGAGGCGAATGTCGCGCGCATCCACCTTGCAGAAGCGCTTGCCTACCGGGCGCGGGCCATCGTTTGAAAAGTGTTTTGCTCAGAGCCTGGAGATGATTTCGTCCGCCATGATCTGCTGGGCCTTCTGGCCGGACTCGGTGCCGAAATCATTCGCCAATTCGGTGACGGCCTGGTTCGTCACCGTGACGACGACACCGGAGTCGCGCAGCCTGGTGAAGGTCAATTCATCGCCGAGTGCGGTCATCGTTCCGCAACCGTCGGCGACGACGAGGACCTTGTATCCCAACAGGCGTGCGCCGGTTGCTGCCCAGAACAGGCAGATGTCGGTTGTCAGGCCCGCGAGAATGACATGCGTGCGTCCTGTGCCCTTTACATGGTCGCGGAGCGCCTGATCGTCCCAGCAATTGAGCGCGCCGCCGCGCTTGAACCGTGCCTCGAAGGCGGATGGCGCGGCATCGCGGATTTCGTCCACGGTCGTTCCGACATAATCTTCCATCGTCGTCGTTAAGATCAGAGGCATGTCATAGGCGAGAGCCATCCGCGCCAGTGTCCGACAACTCGCGATGACGGTATCCTTCGGAAGGCTTTTCACCCAGGACAATGTCATGATCTGATGATCGACGAGCAGAATAGCGGCATTCGATGGCGTGAATTCGGAAACTGAAGGGGACATGAGCGCTCCATGGCGTAATCGCCGGCGGTCGCCGGCACGCTTGGAAGGAAACGCTTTACTTTCAGATGCGCAAGTACGCACAATTAAGTAAGTTAGCATCAAAAAGGATACAGTGAGGATGCAGGTAAAGGGCGTGGAATGTCCGCTTGAAGCAACTTTAAACCTCCTCGACGGACGTTGGAGGGTGCTCATCCTGCGCGAATTGTTCCGCGAGGGCACGCTACGATTCGGCGCATTGCACCGGGCACTGCCGGGCATATCGCAACGCGTGCTGACGCAGGAATTGAGAGGTCTGGAAGCGGCGGGCATCGTCAGCCGAAAGGTCTATGCTGAAGTGCCGCCGAAGGTCGAGTACGCGCTAACGAAAACGGGCAAGACGCTTGATCCGGTCCTCGCTGCGATGAGCGAGTGGGGAACAAAGCATCTTGCCCGCGCTGCAGTAAACTGAAGGATTATATCCGTCCGAGCAGCATCAGGATCACGACGATGATGAGAACCGTGCCGAGGACACCGACGCCACCATGGCCGAAGCCATAGCCGTAGCCGCCGAAACGACCGCTGAATCCGCCAAGAAGAAAGATGATGAGAAGAATAACAAGAATGGTACCGAGCGACATAAACAATCTCCTTTAGGTGCCCGGCCGCCGCAGCGGCAGGCTCGGGCAGGATCATCGCCTCGTAACGAGGGAGAACATGAAGGGAATGCGCCGGCTTCGTTTTTGTTCCTTCGCGGGTTTCATTGTGGCAAAATGATGGAGCGGCCGGTTTGCCCACGAGCGAGTGATATCGCGGCATGAGTCTGTTCGATCGCCTGATCCATTCCGATTGGAGCGTGGATGCCGGCAAGCGCTTCATGGCGTGCGCCGCGCGGCGCAGCGGCGTCTGGCGCGTCGAAGCGCCAAGACCCGTCGGCCCGTTGCCGGCCTTTCTCGACATGGCCTTCGAGATGGGCGGCAAGGAGCGCGTGCTGCTTGGCTTCGACTTTCCCATCGGCGTGCCGCACGCCTATGGCGTGAGGACCGGGCTCGCCGGCTTTCCTTCGCTGCTTGCCCGCATCGGCGAAGCGCCCTGGCATGCCTTCGCGGCCGTGGCGGAGACGGCGGACCAGATTTCGCTGCACCGTCCGTTCTATCCGATGCGGTCATCCGGCGGGGTGCGCCGCGGCACGCTGGTCGAGGCGCTCGCCATGGCGAGCTTCGATGATCTCCACAGGGTGTGCGAGCGCGCCACGGCGCGGCGCGGCGCGGCGAGCGCCGTCTTCTGGACGCTCGGCGGCAATCAGGTCGGCAAGGCCGCGCTGACCGGCTGGCTGGAGGTCATCCGCCCGGCGCTTGCGCGCGGCGCACGGCTCTGGCCTTATGAGGGCGGCATCGAGGCGCTGGCGCGCGATCCGGGCGTCGTTCTCGCCGAGACCTACCCGGCAGAGGCCTATGCAATGGTCGGCGCCGGCTTCTTGCGCCAGGAAAGCAAGCGCCGCTCGGACGATCGCAGAGCGAAGGCCGCGCCGATCCTCGCCTGGGCCGAGCGCACGGGCGTGGAACTCTCAACGCAGACGATCGAGGCGCTCGAAAGCGGCTTCGGCCCGAAACCGAGTGGCGAGGATGCGTTCGACGCGCTGCTCGGGCTTCTGAAGATGATCGAGGTCGCGGGTGGGCGGCGCGCCGCCGCGAGCGAGCACCATCCGGAGTCGGCCTCATGGGAAGGCTGGATCCTCGGGCGCTGAGCGCGATCAGACATGCGCCGGCGCATAGGCCGTACATTCGCCGACATCGCGCCAGGTCGGCTCGCGGCCGGCGCGCTTCGCCGCGCGGTCCGTCAGAGCGAGATGGATGTCGAGCCGCCGGTCGTGCAGCCCCGGCACGAGGCTCAGCGCCGAGAAAGGCAGGAGCGCGAACGGGTTCGAGCGGTGATAGGCGTGCAGTTCCACCCGCACCGTATGGCGGGGGCTCGCCGCGCGCGAATGGAAGGCGTAGGTGTCCGCCACCACGAGCGTATTGGCCGGCACGGTCACCTTGCGCGGCGTGAAATCACCGAGCTGCGCCAGCTCGTCCGGCGTGATCCTGAACGAACCTTCGACATTGTAGGCGCTGCGGTCGTTGCTGACGATCAGGCTCTGGCGGTGCTCCCATTCGATCCGTTTCTCGGTCAGCCTGTGGCTGCCCGGCACGAAGACGAACGGCCCGTCATCCGGTCCGACATCGTCGAGGAAGAGCCACGCCTTCGAGGTCGAGTGGAAGGTGTCCGCATGCAGCGCCGTCTGCGGGTCGGCGTCATGGAGAGCCGGCTCCGCGATCACGGTCTGGATGAAATGCACCGGATCGCCGCCTATGCCGCCGACATAGCGAATGAGCCCGTTGATCGAGGCATCGTGCGAGAAGCGGGCGAGATCGGGCAGCCGTGACAGCGCGGTCGGACCGATGGGGATCATGCGCGTCATCGCCTGTCCCTGCCGCATCTCGCGCGCCGGCAGCGGCCGGGTCTTCAAGAAGTCGCGGACGCGCTTGAACACCTCGTCGGGGAGCGCGTCATGACGGATCACGAAGCCGTCGCGATCGAAGGCGGCGCGCTCCTCGGCGCTCACCGCCCCTGCGAGCAGGCCGCGGCGGTAATTCGCCATGCGCGCGGCAAGCTTCACCCGCTCGCGATGCAGGCCAAGCGCGTTCAGGCGCGGATCGCCGATCAGCGGGTTCTTGCGGAACGATTTCTCCGTGCCGAACAGGCCGAGCGCAAAGCCGGGATAACGCCACCACGGCGTGGACGGATACGACATGGATACTCTCTTTTACTTTGATGGCGGATTGACGCACAGGATAGCGGCGTGGGCCGCACTGGCAAGAGGCGGTAAGAGACCGCGGGAGGCCGCGCGACATGGAGAGTTCGCATGACAAACGAGACGATCAGCCGCTTTCCCGTTCCCTCGCTCGAGGAGATGCCCGACGACATCCGTAATCGGATCCTCGAGGTCGCGGAAAAATCGGGCTTCATTCCCAACATCTTCCTCGCGCTTGCACATCGGCCGGACGAGTTCCGCGCCTTCATCGCCTATCACGATGCACTCATGGAGCGCGAGAGCGGGCTCAGCAAGGCCGAGCGCGAGATGATCGTGGTGGCGACGAGCGGCCTCAACCAGTGCCAGTATTGCGTGGTCGCGCATGGTGCGATCCTGCGCATCCGCGCGAAAAACCCGCTGGTAGCCGACCAGGTCGCGATCAACTACCGCAAGGCCGACATCAGCGAACGACAGAAGGCCATGCTCGACTTTGCAGTCAAGGTCTCGCGCAGCGCGGAGACCGTCGGAGAGGCGGACTTCAGCGCGCTCGCTGCCCATGGCTTCAGCGAGGAGGACAGCTGGGACATCGGCGCGATCGCCGCGTTCTTCGCGATGTCAAACCGCTTCGCCAACCTCGTCAGCCTGAGGCCGAACGCCGAGTTCTATATGATGGGTCGGGTGAAGAAGGGGTGAGGGTGGATTAGGACACCCGCGCGAAAAGCGGCCACTGCTGCGTAACGCGTTTGTTCGGATTTGACGGACAGGCATGACAGCACTGATGCGGGACTGCACTCCGCCTGTCGATATTCGGTCAAGGGATAATGGCGGAGCCGGAGGGATTCGAACCCTCGATACGGTTACCCGTATACACGCTTTCCAAGCGAGCGCCTTCAGCCACTCGGCCACAGCTCCGTCGCCTGGCCTTATGGAGCGCAGCCAGACGTTTGTAAATATCGCGCCGCCGGCAAAACGCCCGCCACCTGCGCCGCCCCGTTCTTCGCGCGCTTCACGCGCGCATCAAATCGGCGTGCGCCGCTTGGGTCCTCGCCGGCGTTGCACTATATAAGGCTCGTGTTTCGGGGCGAATGAGGGTCATGATCCGGTTTGCGGCGCGTTTTCTCGGCTATTGCCTCATTGCCGTCGGCTTCGCCAGCCTCGTGATCGACGGAACGGTGAGCATCGCGGCGGGGGCGCTGCGGCTGAGCGCGCTCGGCTCTGTGCTCGGTCAGGCGGCGCCCGATTATCTCGCCGAGTTGCATGCCGCGTCCGATCGCGTTTTCGGTCCGGCTGTCTGGACGGATGTGGCGGCGCGGCTTCTGGCCGTTCCCGCCTTTGCGGCCTTCACGCTCATGGGGCTGGTCTTCGTGCTTCTCGGCCGCCGGCCGCGTCCGTCGATCGGCTTCCAGCCGCTGCAATGACCAAAGCCGCAGCGTTTGCCCCTGCAAGCGCACGGCCATTACAAGGAGATCAAACCATGTTCTTCATGAAATCGAAGCCGATGACGATCCCGACCGCCGCAGACGCCCTGCCCGGCCGCGCCGCCGCGATCCCCACCGCCAGAACGCATTTCGTCAACGGCAATCCGTTGAAGGGCCCGTATCCAGAGGGCTATGAAAAGGCGATGTTCGGCATGGGCTGTTTCTGGGGCGCGGAGCGCAAGTTCTGGCAGCTTGGCGACGCCGTGTTCATCACCGCCGCCGGCTACAGCGCCGGCTCGACGCCCAACCCGACCTATGAGGAGGTCTGCTCGGGCCGCACCGGTCACAACGAGGTGTTCCTCGTCGTGTTTGACCCGAAGCGCATCAGCTACGAGGAATTGCTGAAGACCTTCTGGGAGAACCACGACCCGACGCAGGGCATGGCGCAGGGCAATGACCGCGGCACGCAGTATCGCTCCGGGATCTACACCTTCTCCGATGCGCAGGCCGCTGCGGCGCAGGCCTCCAGGGCGGCTTACCAGCCGGCGCTCTCGGCAAGGGGCTACGGCCCGATCACGACCGAAATCGAGCCTGCCGGCGAATTCTATTTCGCCGAGGACTACCATCAGCAGTATCTCGCCAAGAACCCGCGCGGTTATTGCGGTCTCGGCGGCACGGGCGTCGCCTGCGCGATCGGGACCGGCGTCGCCGCCTGAGACGCCAAAACCGGACCCTCGGCGCGGTCGGCCGATAAAAGGCCGGCCGCCCAGCGCTTTCGCGTCTTGACAGGGAGAGGATCGGGCATAAGTGCTGATCGTCGATCGGCATCCGAACCCTCTCTTACAAAGGCCCGCCCCATGACGGAACACGCCCCCATGCCGGAAGGCAAGGAGCCAAAGGGACGAAGCCTCGTCGCACCGCTCGAGCGCGGCATCGAGACGATCATCTTCTTCAGCCGCTGGCTGCTGACGCCCTTCTACGTCGGGCTCTCCGCCGTCCTGCTCGTCCTGATGATGAAGTTCGTGCAGGAACTCGTGCATCTGTTCGAGATCGCACTCCACGCCGAGGAGAGCGTCATCATCATCGGCGTACTGGCGCTCGTCGATCTCACCTTCACCGCCTCGCTGATCGTGATCGTGATTTTTTCGGGCTACGAGAACTTCGTCTCGAAGATCGACGTGGCCGAAAGCTCGAGCTGGCCGGACTGGATGTCCAAGATCGATTTCGCCGGCCTCAAGATGAAGCTGTTCTCGTCGATCGTCGCGATTTCCGGCATCCAGCTTCTGAAAGTGTTCATGGAGTTGAAGACCGTGACAGACCGCGAACTGATGTGGTCGACCGTGATCCACGTCGCCTTCGTCGTCACCGGACTGCTGCTCGCGCTGATGGACAGGCTCGCCGAGCGTGGCCACGGCAAATGAAGCTGAAGCGTCGCTGATTTGACGCCGTTTCGTTACGCCTGCTTGACTTGAGCAAGGAAGTCATCGACCGCGACGCGCAGCGTTTCGGCGCTGGTGGCGAGGCCGGAGGAGACGGATTGCCCGAGCATGACGGAGCGGTTCGCTCCCGTGATGACGCTGACGACCCCGCCGAAGCTGCTGGCGAGCTTCTCCGTTCCGGCGGAGGTCTCGTTGACCGATCGCGCCATGTCGCGGGTCACGGCGCTCTGCTGCTCGACGACATCGGTGATGGCGGCTGCGGAGGCCATCGCCTCGCGGGCGAGGTCCGACATCGCGCCGGTCGATTTGACGGCGCTCCTGATCTGCTCCTGAATATCCGTCACGAGGAGATGGATTTCGCGCGTCGAGTTCATGGTCTCGAGCGCGAGCGTCTTTACCTCCGAAGCGACGACCGCGAAGCCCCGCCCGATCGCGCCGGCGCGCGCAGCCTCGATCGTCGCGTTGAGCGACAGAAGGTTTGTGCGGTCCGCGACGTTCTGGATGAGGGCGGTGATCGAGACGATCCTCTCCGCCGCCTGATCGAGCGACGCGACGACCGCTTCGGTCTTTTCGGCGGCCTCGGCCATGGCGGTGATCTTGCCCGTGCTGTCCGAGGTCTGGCGCGAGATTTCCCCGACGCCGGTGACGAGAGCGTCGATTGCATCCGCAACGCGGCGGGTATTCGATGAAATCTCGTCGGCGGAGGAGGCGACCTTCGCCGTCAGTGCCTCGGCGGCTGCAGTCTCGCTCGAAAGCGCGACGGCCGTGCTCCGTGTCTTTGCGGCGTTGGCGTCCACCTCGGCGAGCACCTCGGCGACCGAGCCCTGGAACCGCTCGATCAGCGTATCGAGCACGCCGCGCCGATCGTTTGACAGGGAGGCGTGCGCCTGCCGTTCGATGGCGAGCCGCTCGGCTCCGGCCTGAAGCGCCGCCTCCGTCTGCCTGTCGCCACGCTCCAGCGCGCGGTTCAGCGTCCAGACGACCCAGAGCAGCACCGATGTCTGGACGATGACGATCGCCGCATGCATCAGCACACGGGCGATTGCGGCATTCGCATCGGGGAACACCGCTCCTGTCATGGCCACGCTGAGGATGAGATGATGCAGCGCGATGATGCCTGCCCCCGCGACGAGCGGCTCCCAGGCGCACCAGCCAGAGAGGATCGCCAGAACGGCGAAGAACGCCATATGCATGTCGATCTGCCAGGGATGCCCGTCCAGCAAGCCGACGAGCAGCGCAACCGAAGAGACGAGCACTGCGGCGGAGGCGATCTGCGTCGCCATGGCGGTCGGGCGAGAGCGCCACAGCACGGTCAGGGCCATCGAGGGGGCCAGCGCCACTACAGCGGAAACGGCGAGGGGCGCTGAGCTCAACGCGACGCAGATCGCTGCCGAAAGCAGCGCCAGCGCCCAGGCAACGCCGATGGCGATGTAGCTGAAGCGTTGCCGCAATGTTTCCTGCGACGAAGGCTTCGCCGCTTCTGCCGGGCTGTCCGTGCTCATGCGGGCGCTCCATCGCGTCTGGCGGATGCGCTGCAGCCGGCGGCAAAGGGAGAGCGCAGGACGAGCAGCGCGCCGTGCCGGTAGAGATTTTGCACGATGTCGGGATCGTCGGATCGGAGGACGGCCCGCGCCGGACCGAGGCTGACGAAGGAGCCGCCGGCCGGAGCGAGCGCCCTGACGGCGTCCGACAGCGGCAGGAGCGGGTTGAAGAACACTGTCAGCGGCTCGCCCGCGCGCGGTGCGAGCGCGATGGCTGCGGGCCCCAGCAGCATTGTCGAAAATCCAAGCCCGATCAGTACGTTTCGCATGACGCCCCCGCGCCGAGAAATGACTGGCCGAAGGCTGTTCGCAAATGGTTAACGAAACGTTTGAACGTTGGCCAAGCCGCGCAGATGTGATCGCGGATGCCATTCTGCGGCAATTCACCGCGCCACCAGCACCTCGCGGCAGGCATCGGGCAGGGCATCGAGCGTCATGGGTGGCTTCGGCCGCGAAGGCGGCCCGTCTTTCTTCGGCCCGAAAAGCGCCTTGTGCTGCAGGGCGAGCCAGTCGGAAAGCTCCTTGCCGCAGCCATCGCCATCCGGCGGCGGGGCCTGGTCCTCGCAGGCTTCCCCACTGCCCGCCGGGCAGGCGATCCGAATGTGAAAATGGTAGTTGTGGCCCCACATGGGGCGCACCTTGGAGAGCCATGCGCGATTGCTGCCCGCCTCGCGGCAGAGCCCCACCTTGATGGCGGGATTGACGAAGATGCGCGCCACGTTCGGCAATTGCGCCGCCGCGCGGATCATCGCGGTCTGTCCGGGCGTCCAGTGCGCCCGGTCGACATCCATCCAGCTCGCATTGACCATGTTTGTCGCGGGCATCGTCTCGCGCTGCGCTTTCGAGAGCGGTTGTTCGGGCTTCGGCGTCAGCCAGACGTCGGCGTCGAGCCCGATCTGGTGCGAGGCATGGCCCGTCAGCATCGGCCCGCCGCGCGGCTGCGAGATGTCGCCGACAAGGATGCCGGGCCAGCCGGTGAGCTTCGGCACCTGCCGAGCCAGCGTCTCCAGCGTCCTGATGAGCTGCGGATGGCCCCAGTTGCGATTGCGTGACAGGCGCATCACCTGCCAGCTCTCGCCATCGACCGGCAGCGCGCTCGCGCCGGCAAGGCAGCCCTTGGCGTAGGAGCCGATGGCCCGGGCCTCCAGAGGGGCGGCGTTCGACACGCCCCCGAACAGGCGTTTGGCCGCGTTGTCCGGCAGGGTGCGCAGGAGCTCCGCGCGTTTTGCCGCCTCCTCGCTCTGCGTCTCCTGCGCGTGGGAAACGCCGCATGAGAAGAGCGTTATGGCAATGATAAGGGAGCGCAGGATCATGAACGGACGCTGATCGAATATGGTTAAGGGGATGTTAACGCCGCCGCCGCGCCCGCGAGGATCGTGTTTGCCCGGTCGGCGTCCGCCATCCATCCTATGCTGGCAGGATTGCCCATCCGCCCGCCACGTCAAGGGCGGCCGAAGGCCGTCGCCGCCGGCGATCTTGACCCTTGACTTGGCGGGAGGATGGGCGACGCTCTGCCATAGGATCGATGGCCAGTATTGTCAGGCGGTCGCAATCCAACCGCATGGACTTTTACCAGACGACATGACCGATCTCCTATTTCGCGAAGACGCCTATCTTGCCGAAGCGATCGCAACCATCATCGCGGCCGACGAGGCGGGTATGGTCCTCGACCGCACGATCTTCTACCCGCGCGGCGGCGGCCAGCCCGGCGACAGGGGCAGCATGACACTTGCCGATGGCGGCGTTCTGCAAATCGAGGATACGGTCTACGGCCCGGACCGCAGCGCCGTGCTGCATCAGATCGGCGGCGCGCTGCCTGCGGTCGGCAGCATCGTCACGCTCGCGCTCGACTGGCCGCTCAGGCTCTCGCGCATGAAGATCCATACCGCTCTGCATTTGCTTTCGGTCGTGGTGCCATATCCGGTCAGCGGTGGCGCGATCGGCGATGGCGATGGCAGGCTCGATTTCGACCTGCCGGAGGCGAGCCTCGACCGCGACGAGATCGCTGCGCGGCTGAATGCGATGATTGAACAGGACGCGGTGGTGAGCGATCGCTGGATCAGCGACGAGGAACTCATCGCCAATCCTGGCCTCGTCAAGACCATGTCCGTGAAGCCGCCCATGGGCTCGGGCCGGGTCAGGCTTGTCGAGATCGCCGGGCTCGATCTGCAACCGTGTGGCGGCACGCATGTGAGGCGCACGGGCGAGATCGGCAAGGTGATGGTGACCGGCATCGAGAAGAAGGGCCGCCAGAATAGGCGGGTGAGGATCGCGCTCGGCTGAGGGGCTACTTCAGAATTCCGGTGCGCTTCAAAAACGCATCCACCTCCGGCTTCCATGACGAGACGGCTCCGAAATAATGGTGCCCGTCGCTGCCATAGGCCGGCGCGGCGATGAAGGTCGCCTTGCCGCCGGCGCTCGTGAAGGCGGCATGCATCCGGCGCGCGAGGTCCGGCCCGAAGAAATGGTCGTTCTGCGAATAGACCCAGAGTTCCGGCGCGCGGGACGATGCGCCGTAGCGGCTCATCGCCTCGACAAGCTTCTCCTGCGCGCACACATCGTCTGGCCCGCGCGAGCCGCGCCCGCCGGCAAAGTTGACGATGGCTCTCACGCCGCCGCCAGCCCCGGCAGCCACCGAGCCGAACCCGCCGGCCGAATGGCCGATGAGCGCGATGCGCGCTGGGTCGATGTCCCTCCGTTGCTTCAGCGCCGCGACGGTCGCCCTGATGTCGCGCGCCGTCTCCACCCCCGCGCGGTAATAATCGGGCCGGTCGCAAGGGCCATACGCTTCGGCCCATTCGCCGATGCCGCCATAGCCTCGCCTCACCGGCACGGCGACCGCGACGCCGCTCTCAGCGAAAGCCTTGGCTTCGGCCGATAGCGTGCCGGCCCCGTAGCCGCTGCGCCCGTTCCCGTCGCGCGGGCTGCCATGTGACATCACGAGCAGCGGAAACGGACCCTTGCCTTCAGGCAGATAAAGGTAGGCGTTGATGGTCGTGCCCTCGACCGTGACGGGCACGGTTTCGCGCTCCAATGCCGACGCGGGTGCCGAAAGGCTTGCTGCGAGAAGCCATAGTGCAAGAAGACGCGACGCACTCGTGCGGGACATGGTTCCCTCAGCTATCCATCTTCAGCGCGGCGATGAAGGCTTCCTGCGGGATCTCCACCTTGCCGAACTGGCGCATCCGCTTCTTGCCTTCCTTCTGCTTGTCGAGCAGCTTCCTCTTGCGGGAGACGTCGCCGCCATAGCATTTCGCCGTCACGTCCTTGCGCATGGCTCGCACCGTCTCGCGCGCGATGATCTTGCCGCCGATCGCCGCCTGCACCGGAATGACGAACATGTGCGGCGGGATCAGATCCTTCAGCTTCTCGCACATCACGCGGCCCCGCGCCTCGGCACGCGTCCTGTGCACCAGCATGGAGAGCGCGTCGACCGGCTCGGCATTGACCAGCATGGAGAGCTTGACGAGATCGCCCGGACGATATTCGCGGATCACGTAATCGAACGAGGCATAACCCTTCGAGACGGATTTCAGCCGGTCGTAGAAGTCGAACACCACCTCGTTGAGCGGCAAATCGTAGATCACCTTGGCGCGCGAGCCGACATAGGAGAGGTCGATCTGCTCGCCGCGCCGATCCTGACAGAGCTTGATCACCGAGCCGAGATACTCGTCCGGCGTCAGGATCGTCGCGCGGATCCACGGCTCCTGGATCTCCTCGATATGCATCGGGTCAGGCATGTCGGTCGGGTTGTGGAGATGGATGATCTCGCCCGAGCGCATCTTGATGTCGTAGACGACCGACGGTGCGGTCGCGATCAGATTGAGGTCGAATTCGCGGCTGAGACGCTCCTGCACGATCTCGAGATGCAACAGTCCGAGAAAGCCGCAGCGGAAGCCGAAGCCGAGCGCGGCTGAACTCTCCATCTCGAAGGAGAAGCTGGCGTCGTTGAGTCTCAGCCGGCCCATGGCCGCACGCAGATCCTCGAAATCGGCGGCGTCGACCGGAAACAGGCCACAGAACACCACAGGCTGCACCGGCTTGAAGCCCGGCAGCATCTCCTTCGTCTGGCGCTTGTCCTCGGTGATCGTGTCGCCGACGCGGGTGTCCGCCACCTCCTTGATCGAGGCGGTGATGAAGCCGACCTCGCCCGGCGTCAGCAGGTCCTGCGCGGTCATCTTCGGGGTAAAGACGCCGCAGCGCTCGACCTCGTAGACCGCATCCGTCCCCATCATGCGGACCTTCATGCCCTTTTTGAGCCTGCCGTCGATGATGCGCACCAGCACGACGACGCCGAGATAGGCGTCATACCAGCTATCGACCAGCAGGGCCTTCAGCGGCGCGTCGACGTCGCCCCTGGGCGGCGGCAGGCGCGTCACGATCGCCTCCAGCACGGCCTCGATGTTGAGGCCGGTCTTCGCCGAGATGGCGACGGCGTCCGACGCATCGAGCCCGATAACATCCTCGATCTGCTGCTTGACGCGCTCGGGTTCTGCCGCAGGCAGATCAACCTTGTTGAGGACGGTCACGATCTCATGATTGGCGTCGAGCGCATGGTAGACGTTGGCGAGCGTCTGCGCCTCGACGCCCTGGCTGGCGTCCACCACCAGCAGCGAGCCCTCGCAGGCGGCGAGCGAGCGCGACACCTCATAGGCGAAGTCGACATGGCCCGGCGTGTCCATGAGGTTCAAGATGTAGGTCTTGCCGTCATGGGCGGGGTAGGTCAGGCGCACGGTCTGCGCCTTGATGGTGATGCCGCGCTCCTTCTCTATGTCCATCGAATCGAGCACCTGCTCGGTCATTTCGCGCGCGGTGAGGCCGCCGGTGAGCTGGATCAGCCGGTCGGCGAGCGTCGATTTTCCGTGGTCGATATGGGCGACGATGGAGAAATTGCGGATATTTTCGATCGGGATCGTGGTCATAGCCTCGCTTAGCAGGGTGGGGTCGCATCGCCAAGAGCGGGCGATTGAAGCAGGGTCCGGCAGGGCGCGTCCTTGCACAGTCCTGCTATTTTCCGCCGACCTTTTCCTGCAGCCATATCTTGATCAGCGATTGATACGGCACGTCGCGAGCGTTCGCTGCCGTCTTGACTGCATCCAGAAGATGCTGCGGAAGCCGCAAAGAGATCGTCTGCGTCGAGGGCTTCAGATTGGGCATTGCAACCCTTTTGGCGCGCGACCAGTCGATATGGGCGACGCTGTCGGTTTTCTCCCAGAAGGACCGCTCCTCGGCTTCGGATTCGAAAACCGGAATGGCTTTAGACGTGTCGGACATAGATCATTCTCTCCTTGACGCTCATCGTCCGCGCCGAGATGACACGAAGCTTTCGGCCGTTCGCGCGAATCGTGAAAGTGATATGCAGCGGCCGTTGCTCATGCGTGACGCCCAGCGCATGGAAGCGAGCTTCGCTCGTGCTGTGCTTGTCGTCATCCACGATCAGCAAGGGCTGGTTGAAGAACACCTGCTCCGCTTCCGCCATCGAAACGCCGTGCTTCTCGTTCTTTCGGCGGTTGCCGTCATCCCAGTCGAAGCCCGTAACCTGAGATAAATCAATCATTATTGTATATTACCAACATATACAACTTACGCAAGCTTTGCGCAGGCATTCAGTTATGTCCTAGAGTTCGTGCAAGCCGATCGATATCCGACAGTTTCAGGCGTTAACTGCATGCTCATCCGCGACGTCGTCGAAGCAGACCTGCCCGCCATCACCGACATCCGCAACGACGCGATCCTGACGACGACTTCGCTCTGGACATACTATCCCTCCGATGTGGCGAACCGCGCCGCCTTCCTCGCGGATCAGCGCGCAAAGGGCTATGCTTTCCTCGCGGCCGTCGAGGGCGACACCGTGCTTGGCTATGCGTCGTTCGGCGATTTTCGCCCGCATGACGGCTATCGCCTGACCGTCGAGCATTCGGTTTATGTCCATAAGGATCACCACCGCAAAGGCATCGCCCGCGCGCTGATGCTGCCGCTGATGGATCGCGCCCGGAACATCGGCAAGCATGTGATGATCGGGGCGCTCGATGCGACCAACGAAGCCTCGATCGCCCTGCACGAAAAGCTCGGATTTGCCGTGACGGGTCGCCTGCCGGAAGTCGGCTTCAAATTCGATCGCTTCCTCGACCTCGTATTTGTGCAGAAAGTGCTTAAATAGAGCAATCAAATAGGTTTTTGCCGGCGATCCGTTTAGGTTGGGCCGCACGAATCAATTGTTTGCGGACCCCGCGTTTTTATGGACGACACCAGCAGCCCAATGACCGAAGCCCTGTCGAACCCCGATGATTACGGCGCCGATTCCATCAAGGTCCTGAAGGGCCTCGACGCCGTGCGCAAGCGGCCGGGCATGTATATCGGCGACACCGATGACGGGTCCGGCCTGCATCACATGATCTACGAGGTCGTCGACAACGCAATCGACGAGGCGCTCGCCGGCCATGCCGACCTCGTGACGGTGACGCTCAACGCCGATGGTTCGGTGACGGTGACGGATAATGGCCGCGGCATCCCGGTCGACATCCATCACGAGGAAGGCGTCTCGGCGGCGGAAGTCATCATGACCCAGCTTCATGCCGGCGGAAAGTTCGACCAGAATTCCTACAAGGTCTCGGGCGGTCTCCATGGCGTCGGCGTCTCGGTCGTCAATGCGCTGTCGGTTGCGCTGAAGCTGCGCATCTGGCGCAACGGCAAGGAGCACGCGATCTCCTTCACCCATGGCGTCGTCGACGCACCGCTGATGGTGGTGGGCGATGCGCCGGAGGGCAAGCGCGGCACGGAGGTCACCTTCACGCCGAGCCGCGAAACCTTCACCAATGTCGAGTTCGACTACAAGACGATCGAGCATCGCCTGCGCGAATTGGCCTTCCTGAATTCCGGCGTCCATGTGCTGCTGACGGATGCCCGCCATGCCGAGGTCAAGTCCGAGGACATGATGTATGAGGGCGGGCTGGAAGCCTTCGTCCGTTACCTCGACAAGGTGAAATCGCCGCTCATCCCCGCCCCCATCATGGTGAAGCGCCAGCACGAGGGCATGACCGTCGAGGTCGCGCTCTGGTGGAACGACAGCTACCACGAGAACGTCCTCTGCTTTACGAACAACATTCCGCAGCGCGACGGCGGCACGCATCTCGCCGGCTTCCGCGCCGCGCTGACCCGCCAGGTCGTCGGCTATGCCGAGCGGTCCGGCATCGCCAAGCGCGAGAAGGTGGACATCACCGGCGATGACAGCCGCGAGGGTCTGACGGCCGTGCTTTCGGTGAAGGTGCCGGACCCCAAATTCTCCAGCCAGACGAAGGACAAGCTTGTCTCGTCGGAAGTGCGTCCCGTTGTCGAGAGCATCGTCAACGAAGCGCTCGCCACCTGGTTCGAGGAGCACCCGGCCGAAGCGAAGATCGTCGTCGGTAAGGTGGCGGAAGCCGCGATGGCGCGCGAAGCCGCCCGCAAGGCCCGCGAATTGACGCGCCGCAAGGGTGCGCTCGACATCGCCTCGCTCCCCGGCAAGCTCGCGGACTGCCAGGAGCGCGACCCCGCGAAATCCGAGCTCTTCATCGTCGAGGGCGATTCGGCAGGCGGTTCCGCGAAGCAGGGCCGCGCGCGCGAATATCAGGCCGTGCTGCCGCTCCGGGGCAAGATCCTCAATGTGGAGCGCGCGCGCTTCGACAAGATGCTGTCAAGCCAGGAGATCGGCACGCTCATCACCGCGCTCGGCACCGGCATCGGCCGCGAGGAATTCAACGCCGACAAGCTGCGCTATCACAAGATCATCATCATGACCGACGCGGATGTCGACGGCTCGCATATCCGCACCCTGCTGCTGACCTTCTTCTTCCGTCAGATGCCCGAGCTCTTGGAGCGCGGGCACATCTACATAGCGCAGCCGCCGCTCTACAAGGTCAACCGCAATCGCTCCGAGCAATACATCAAGGACGAGCGGGCGCTCGAAGACTATCTGATCGACATGGGGCTCGACGGCTCGGTGCTGCATATGGGCGATGGCGGCAGCCGGGCCGGCGAGGACCTGCGCCAGGTGGTGGACGAGGCCCGCTTCGTGCGCGGCACGCTGGCCCAGCTCCATTCGCGCTACAATCGCGTAGTTGTCGAGCAGGCGGCGATCGCCGGGGCGCTGCGTCCGCAGATCGCCACCGATCCGGAGGCCGCCCCCAAGGCCGCCGACTATATCGCGACGCGGCTCGACGCCGTGTCGGAGGATATCGAGCGCGGCTGGAGCGGCAGGGCCGAGGCGAACGGCTTCACCTTCGAGCGCACGCTTCGTGGCGTGCGGCAGGTCGAGACGCTCGATATGGGCCTGCTTGCGAGCGCCGAGGCCCGCCGCCTCGACGAGCGCGCCGCATCGCTGCAGGAAACCTATCAGAAGCCTGCGAAGCTCGCCCGCAAGGGAGAGGAGATCCAGGTCTCCGGCCCGTCGGCGCTGTTCGACGCGATGACGCAGATCGGCCGCAAGGGCCTGACGCTGCAGCGCTACAAGGGCCTTGGCGAAATGAACCCGGAGCAACTCTGGGAGACGACGCTCGACCGGAACGTCCGCTCGCTGCTGCAGGTGAAGGTGCGGGAGGTCGACGAGGCCGATGACATTTTCGTCAAGCTGATGGGCGATATCGTCGAGCCGCGCCGTGAATTCATCCAGGAAAACGCGCTCAACGCCAGCGTCGACACCTGAGCGTCAGGAAACGGTCTTCTCGGGGCTGGTGCAGAGATCGGCGATGAGGCAGCGCGTGCATTCGGGCTTCCTCGCCTTGCAGGTGTAGCGTCCGTGCAAAATCAGCCAGTGATGCGCATGGAGCATGTAGTCGTCGGGGATGACCGCCTCCAGCCCTGATTCGATCTGCTCCGGCGTCGTGCCGAAGGCCAGGGGAATGCGGTTCGCGACGCGGAAGACATGCGTGTCCACCGCCATCGTCTTCTGCCCGAACGCCATGTTCAGCACCACATTCGCGGTCTTGCGGCCGACGCCGGCGAGTTTCACGAGCGCGTCGCGGTCGGCTGGAACGATGCCGTCATGCTCGCGCAGCAACTGTTCCGAGAGGAGGACGACGTTCTTCGCCTTGGCGCGGAACAGCCCGATCGTCTTCACGAAGTCCCGGACCCTGTCCTCGCCGAGCGCCAGCATCGTCTGCGGCGTGTCGGCCGCGGCGAACAGCGCCCGCGTCGCCTTGTTGACCCCGGCATCGGTCGCTTGCGCCGACAGCACCACGGCCACGAGCAACGTGAACGGGTTGACGTGCTCGAGTTCGCCCTTGGGCTCCGGCTCGGCGGCCTGAAAGCGGCGGAATATTTCCGCGATCGTCGCGGGGCTGGCGATCCGCCGCCCATCGCCGAGGCGCTTGAGGCCCTTCAGCGCCTGCTTTTCCGCTTCCGGCGAGGCCTTGCCCGGACGTGTCCGCGCTTTTGTCGCAACGCCCGGTTTCGACGCGGCGCTTTGTCTCCCGGAACGCGCTGTTTGGCTCTTTTTCGCTGGCATGGCTTGGTTCATAATCACCAGCCATGAGTGAAGACAACCCACAATCGGGCGTCGGACCGTCCCACGCCGATCCGAGCCTCTTCTCCCGGACATTGAAGCCGCACCGATCGCTGTCCCGCCAGGGGCTGAACCGGTTGCTCATGCTGCTCTCGCTGTTCGGCATCGTCGTCAGCATTCCGTTCTATCTGATGGGCGCCTGGCCGGTGGTCGGCTTCTTCGGGCTCGACGTGCTCATCCTGTTCATCGCGTTCTCGGCCAATATGCGTGCCGCGCGGGCCTATGAACAGGTGGAGGTCACGCATGTCGAATTGTCGCTGCAGAAGGTGACGGCGAAGGGCCAGTCACGCATCTGGCGCTTCAATCCGAGTTGGGCGCGCATCCACACCGAGACACATGAGGAGTTCGGCACGCAAAAGATCGCCATCGTGCAGGGCCGCCAGAGCGTGGAGGTTGGCGGCTTTCTCGGCGCAGACGACAAGGATGATTTCGCGCGCTCGTTCAAGACTGCGCTCGGCGAGGCGAAACGCGGCCGCATCTACAATCCTTGAGGCTATGATCCCGGCGTAGGCAGAAGGCTGGCAAAACAAACTGGCAATAAAGCTGGCAAGAAACGGGTGGCGGCCGCGTGTGTTCGATCGCATGGTCGGGTCGGTCGAACCAGGAGCCCGTCATGTCATCGCTCGCCCAAGATATCGCCTCGCCCACGCCTGCGCCCACCAAAGCCGCTGCGCCCGGCGACTACGATCTCATCCGCCGCGCCATCGCCTTCATGGCCGGCCATTGGCGTGATCATCCCTTGGCTGATGAGTTGGCGGCGGGTGTCGGCGTCGATCAGGCGCGGCTCGAGGCCGCGCTGCAACGCTGGGCCGGGCTGACGCCGGACAGGTTCGCGTCGGTGATGGCGGCTGAGCATGCCCGCACGCTGCTGCGCGAGGCCAGTCGCATGCGTGAGGCAGTCGAGCCGCAAGGTCAGGGCAGCCGCGATCTCTTCGTCAGGCATGAAGCACTGCCTCAGGACGAGCGGAACGGCCTTTCTGTCCGCTACGGCTTCCACGACAGCCCGTTCGGGCGGGCGCTGGTCATGACCGCCAAGCGTGGCCTTTGCGGGCTTGCCTTCAACGATGACGGAGAAGACGAAGGGAGTCTTCTGGACATGACGCGGCGCTGGCCATATGCCGCTTTCACCGAGGATCGGGCGACGACGGGCGCCATCGCGCACCGCGTGTTCGAACCCGCCGCCTGGCGGGCCGATCAGCCCATGCCGGTGGTCTTGATCGGCACGGCGTTCGAGATCAGCGTGTGGGAGAGGTTGCTCCGCATTCCGCTCGGCGGTGCGGCGACTTACGCGCACATCGCCGCGTCGATCGGCAGGCCGAGCGCGGCGCGGGCGGTCGGTGCTGCGGTCGGCAAGAATCCGATTTCATTCGTGGTGCCGTGCCACCGGGTTCTCGGCGCATCGGGCGCACTCACCGGCTACCATTGGGGCGTCGCCCGCAAGCAGGCGATGCTCGGCTGGGAGGCGGGCTGGCGCCGCCAGCCGTGAGACCCTCTTCGCCTGTCTTTACGATCCCGCGCCTTTACGTTCCCGACGCCCTGAACGATTTTGGCGCGGGGCTGACGATGGTCGAGCGCCCGACGCCGATCTGGTAGACGGCAAGGGCCCGGTCGTTGGTGCCGTCGGCCCTGAAGCGGAACACGCCGTCCTGCCCGGCGAAGCCCGACGGGTTGGTGAGCACGCTTTCCTGGAAGCGCTGCGTCCCTTGCGTCTTCGTCAGCGCGGCGAGCAGCGCCGCTGCGTCGAAGCCGAGCGTCGCGATGCGGGTCGGACTCTGGCCGAACTTCGTCTTGTAGCGGTTGGCGAAGCTGTTGAACCCGTCGGATTCAGGTCCCGCGAACCATGCGCCCTGAAATTCCTTCAGCCGGAACACGCCCGGCTGGTTCCAGACGCCCGTGCCGAGGATCTGCACGTTGCGGCTGATGCCGGCCGCCGAAAGCGCCTGCGCCACGGCGGGCAGATTTGCCGCCTCATCAGGGATGAACAGCGCATCGGCGGCGCCGATGCTGGTTTTGAGGCGCTGCGCCGCCGCGGCCGCGCCGCCCTGGCCGTAGCGCTCGATGGCGGCGACGCGTCCGCCGCTGCGGTTGACGGCAAGCTGCAGGTCCTGAACCGCGACATTGCCATAGGCGCTGTCGGGCGCGAGCACCGCGATCGACTTCTTGCCCTTCTCGGCGGCATAATCGACGATCCGGTCGATGTCGGATTGCGGCAGGAAGCTCAAGAGATAGACGCCGCGGGATGCGACGCTCTGATCGGAGGAAAACGCGATCATCTGTTTGCCCGCGCTGCGCACGATCGGCGCGGCGGCCTGCACGGATTGCGCGAAGAGCGGGCCGACGATGATCTCCGCGCCTTCGGCGAGCGCCTCCTTGGCGGCGGCCTGCGCGCCTTCCGTCGTGCCGCGATCATCCTTGACGAGGATGGTGATGTCCTGCGTCTGGAACTCGGTGAGCGCCAGCTCGGCGGCGTTCCGGATGGCGAGCGCCGCCGCGCCGCCATTTTGCGACGAGAGAGGCAGGATGAGACCGACCCGGATCGGGCCGCTGCCGATGGTGCTGCCGCTGATCGCCGCGCCGGAGGATGATGTCTGCGTCGGCGACGATGTGAAGCTGTCGAGACCGGAGATGCCGCTGCAACCGGCGAGGCTGAGAACAAGGCTCATCAGCAGCGCCGCCTTCGATGCGCGAAGACCGTCCTTCCAGGCCTCGCAGGGAACGCGGCCTGGTGAAAACGGAGCGGACCAGCGAACCAAGGACTGCATCGTCGGATATCCACTTCGCTTGGGTGCTCGGGAAGATTGTACGACCGTTGCAATGATTCCCGTATTTTTGAAATTTTATCAACCTTAACGAAGTCGGCCGCTTATATCGCCGCCGAATATGGTTAAGACTTTCAGCCCAAAGGGCGAGTGACAAGAATGGGCGTCTATTTCATCCCGGGCGTGAGCGACAAGGCGCGCCCGCTCGCCCCCGGGCTTTATCTCGTCGCAACGCCCATCGGCAATCTTCGCGACATCACGCTGCGCGCTATCGAGACGCTCGCCGCCGCCGACATCGTGCTCGCGGAGGATAAGCGGGTTTCAAAAGTCCTGCTCGCGCATTTCGGCATATCAACGCCGCTGAAAAGCTATCACGAGCACAATGCCGAGGCGATGCGGCCCGAGATCATGGCCCGTCTGAAAGAGGGTGCGGCCATCGCGCTGATCAGCGATGCCGGCACGCCGCTCATCTCCGACCCCGGCTTCAAGCTGGTCGATGCGGCGCTGGCGAGCGGGTTCTCCGTCGTGCCCGTTCCAGGCGCGTCAGCCATTCTGGCGGCGCTGGTGGCGGCAGGGCTGCCGACCGACCGTTTCTTCTTCGAAGGCTTCCTGCCGACGCGCTCCAACGAGCGCAAGCGTCGCATCCGGATGCTGGAAAGCGTGCCTGGCACGCTCGTCTTTTTCGAGGCGCCGCATCGGGTGATCGAAACGCTCGTGGACCTCGCGGCCATCTTCGGCGCGCGGCACGGAGCCGTGGCGCGGGAATTGACCAAGCGCTACGAGACCGTGCGGCGCGGCACGCTTGTCGAGCTCGCCTCGCAGTTCGGCGGCGAGGCGGCGCCGCGCGGCGAGGTCGTCCTCCTCGTCGCCCCCCCATCGGCCGAAGACGAGGCGATGTCGGACGAGATGATCGACGATCGGCTCCGCCTCGCCCTTGAAACGCTCTCGGCCAAGGATGCGGCGGCTGTCGTCTCGGCCGATCTCGGCTTGCAGAGGCGGCAGGTCTATGCGCGCGCCGTCGCGCTGCAGCAGCAGCGCAAGGATGGGGAGAATCGCGAGTGATGAGGCGGCCGGGACAGAACCCGAACCGCCCGACGACCGAGTCGCGGCGCAGGGCGCAGCGTTTCGGCGGCTGGGCGGAATGGGCGGCTACGCTGTTTCTGATCGCCAAGGGCTATCGCATTCTCGAGCGCAACTACCGCGAAGGCGGCGGCGAGATCGATCTCATCGTCCAGCGCGGGCGCACCGTCGCTTTCGTCGAGGTGAAGGCGAGGCCGTCCGCCGGTGCGGCGCTCCTCGCCATCGATGACCGCAAGCTGGCGCAGATCGCCAAGGCCGCCCGTCACTGGCTCTCGGCGGCGCGCGAGCCGCACGCTCTCACGCTGCGCTTTGATGCCGTGCTTGTTGCGCCGGGCCGCCTTCCGCGCCATATGCAGAACATCGCTGAGCTGCCGTCGTTCGGCTGATCCATTCGTTCCTCGAGGGTATTCATGAGCCTGACCGTCGCCGTGCAGATGGACCCGATCGAACGCATCAACATCGTGGGCGATTCGACCTTCGCCTTGATGCTGGAGGCGCAGAAGCGGGGCCACACGCTGTTCTTCTATACGCCGGATAGCCTCGCCATGCAGAACGGCAAGGTGACCGCCTCGCTCCGGCCCTGCGAGGTGCGGGACGAGGTCGGCAATCATGTCACGCTCGGCGAGAAGAGCCGGATTGACCTGGGGACGATGGATGTGGTGTTGCTGCGGCAGGACCCGCCCTTCGACATGAACTACATCACGACGACGCATTTCCTCGAGCGCATCCATCCCAAAACGCTCGTCGTCAACGATCCCGCCCATGTCCGCAATGCGCCGGAGAAGGTGTTCGTCACCGAATTCGCGGAGCTGATGCCGCCGACCCTGATCACTCGCGACATTGCGGAGATAGAGGCGTTCCGCCGTGAGCACGGCGAGGTGGTGATGAAGCCGCTCTACGGCAATGGCGGCGAGGCGATCTTCAAGGTCAACCGGCAGGACCCCAATTTCAGCTCCATGGTCGAGATGTTTACCAAACTCAGCCGCGAGCCCTGGGTCACGCAGAAGTTCCTGCCCGAGGTCGCGCTCGGCGACAAGCGCGTCATCCTGATGGACGGCGCCTTCGCCGGCGCGATCAACCGCGTGCCGAAGGAGGGCGAGATCCGTTCGAATCTCGTCAGGGGCGGCGGGGCGCAATCGACCGACATCACGCCGCGCGAGCGCGAGATCTGCGAGGCGATCGGCCCGGAGCTGAAGCGCCGCGGTCTCATCTTTGTCGGGATCGATGTGATCGCCGGCAACATGACCGAGATCAACGTGACGAGCCCGACCGGCATCAGGGCCATCAAGCGCGCCGGCGGGCCTGATCTCGCGGAGGTGTTCTGGAATTGCGTCGAGAGCAAAATTTAAGACATCGCCAGCTAGGCTAGCAATCCATGTCCATCGCCGAGGAAACGACCAGACCGCGCCTCAGGGAGACCGCCGTCGGGCGTGTCATGCCGCCGCGCCGCTCGCATGAGCCGGTGCCGGTTCCCCTGCCGCTCGATGTCGAGGTGCCGGGCGACCTGGCCGACGCGGCAAGACGGCTCGAGGTTATTGCGCGCGCCAAGGCCTATTCGAAGCTGGCGCACATCACGGCTGAGGAGATTCTCTGCTCGCATGGCGGGCTCGCGGCCGCCTCATATCTGAGCCAGGCGCAGGATGAGGTGATCCAGGCGTTCTTCCGCTTCATCACGCAGGGCAATTATCAGGCGCATAACCCGACGCTTGGCGAGCGCATCGCCATCTGCGCGGTGGGCGGCTATGGGCGCGGCACGCTTGCGCCGGGCTCCGACGTCGATCTTCTCATTCTCTATGCGACCCAGACCGCCTGGAACGAGAGCGTTGCCGAAGCGCTCCTCTACATGCTCTGGGACCTTGGCCTCAAGGTCGGCCACGCCACCCGCACGATCAGCGAATGCATGAAGGGCGCGAAGGAGGACATGACGATCCGCACCGCGCTTCTGGAGGCGCGGCTGATCTCCGGCGACGTGGCGATCTTCGACGCGTTCTGGAGCCGATTCGACTGGGAGATCATGAACGGCACGGGCGCGGAGTTCACCCATGCCAAGCTCGAGGAGCGTGACGAGCGCATCAAGAAGGCGGGGACCTCTCGCTACCTCGTCGAGCCCAACGTCAAGGAGGGCAAGGGTGGCCTTCGCGACCTCAACACGCTCTTCTGGATCGCCAAATACGTCTACCATGTCCGCAACGTCGACGAGCTCGTCTCCGCCGGCCTGTTCTCGCGGCATGAACTCGTCGAATTCAAGCGCTGCGAGGAGTTCCTGTGGCGCGTGCGCTGCCATCTCCATTTCGTGACCGGGCGGGCCGAGGAGCGTCTGAGCTTCGAGATGCAGCGCCAGCTCGCGGAGCGGATGGGCTATCATGCGACGAGTGCGCTCTCGAAGGTCGAGCGCTTCATGAAACACTACTTCCTCGTGGCAAAGCAGGTGGGCGATCTCACCGCGATCGTCTGCGCGGCGCTCGAAGAGCGCGAGGCCAAACCGACCGCGATGCTCGATCGCTTCATGGGCAGTTTCCAGCGCCGCCGCCGCAAGCTGAAGGGCGAGAGCGATTTCGTGGTCGAGAACGGCCGCATCACCTATGCGGACGCCTCGATCTTCGCCAACAACCCCAACAACCTCATCCGCATCTTCGCGCTCGCCGACACGCACAACCTCGCCATCCATCCCGATGCCAACTACCTCATCGCCCGCTCGCTGAAGCTCATCGATGCCGGGCTCCGGGCCGACCCCAGGGCGAACGCGCTCTTCCTCGGTATCCTGACGTCCGAGAACGCGCCGGAGGTGGTGCTCCGCCACATGCACGAGACGGGCGTGCTCGGGCGCTTCATACCCGAATTCGGCCGCATCAACGCGATGATGCAGTTCTCCATGTATCATCACTACACGGTCGACGAGCATACGCTGCGCGCCGTCGGCATCCTCTCCGAGCTGCAGAGCGGCCGGCTGAAGGAGCAGCTCCCTCTGACGACGGAGGTGCTGCCCGGCATCTCGAACACGCGTGTGCTCAGGGTCGCGATCTTCCTGCACGACATCGGCAAGGGCTACAGCGCCGACCATTCGATCGTCGGGCGCGACATCGCCCGCATGCTCTGCCCGCGGCTCGGCCTCAGCGAAGGCGAGACCGAGACGGTCGCCTGGCTGGTGGAGCACCATCTCGACATGTCGGTCGTCTCGCAGACGCGCGATGTCGGCGATCCCGCGACGATCAGAGCCTTCGCGGCCCTCGTTCAGACGCTGGAGCGCTTGAAGCTCCTGCTCACGCTCACCGTCTGCGACATCCGCGCGGTCGGCCCCAATGTCTGGAACGGCTGGAAGGGCCAGCTCCTGCGCTCGCTCTACTGGGAGACCGAGATCGAGCTTGCCGGTGGCCATTCCGTGCTGGCGCGCGGCGACAGGGTGCGCCAGGCGCAGGAGGAGCTTCGTGCGCAGCTCACCGGCTGGAGCGATGCGGCTTTTGCGAAATACGCCCAGCTTCATTATCCGGCCTACTGGTTCAAGGTCGATCTCGCCCACAAGCTGAAGCACGCGGCTCTGCTCGCCGATGTGGAGGCGAAGGGCGAGCGCTTCGCCACCGCCACGGCGACGGATGCGTTCGGCGGCATCACCGAGCTGACCGTGTTCGCGATCGACCATCCGCGTCTGCTGGCGATCCTGACCGGCGCCTGCGCCGCAGCGGGTGCTAACATCGTCGGCGCGCAGATCTTCACGACGACCAACGGCCGGGCGCTTGATACGATCGCGATCTCGCGCGCCTTCGATCGCGATGATGACGAGTTGCGCCGTGCCGAGCGCGTCGCCGCCCATATCGTCAGGGCCTTGAAGGGCGAGATCGCGCTGCCGGAGGTGATCGCGCTGCGGGCTGCGCAGACGACGCCGAATCCTGCCTTCGCGGTCGTACCGAGCGTCACGCTGGACAACACCCTGTCCGACAGATTCACCGTCGTCGAGGTCACCGGGCTCGACCGGCCCGGCCTGCTCTACGAACTGACGACGGCGCTCGGCAAGCTCAGCCTCAACATAGCGTCCGCCCGCATCGTCACCTATGGCGAGAAGGCCGTGGACGTCTTCTATGTCACCGATCTCACCGGTGGGCAGATCGTCAATGCCAGCCGGCAGAGCGCCGTGAAGCGCCGCATCCTCGAGGTGTTCGGCGTGGGCGACGAGGTCAAGACCTGACGTTTGCCGCAGTTAAACCTTGATTTTTGAGGTCGCAAGCCTGATATCGAGCACATAATCTCAGCCCTTTTGACAAGAGAGACAGCCGACGTGACGAACGCCGAAACCAAGACCGCTTCCCTGAATTCGGACGCCGAAACGCCGCTCGGCAACGGCCATGCCGGCGCGGAGGCCATGGCCGCGAGCGAAGCCGCCGCCAGCGCGTCCGCCGGTTCGCAGGCCGAACTCATGGCGGCGCTGGAAGCTGAGCGCAACGATCTCAAGGACAAGCTGCTGCGCACGCTCGCCGACATGGAGAATCTGCGTCGCCGCACCGAGCGCGAGGTCGCCGACGCCCGCGCCTATGGTGTGACGAAGCTCGCGACCGACATGGTGACGGTGGTCGACAATCTGCGGCGGGCGATCGAGAGCATTCCGTCAGAGGCGCTTGGCGCTGCAGAAGGCCCGTTCAAGGCGCTGATCGAGGGCGTCGAACTCACCGAGCGCGATCTTTTGAAATCGCTCGAACGTCATGGCGTCAAGAAGATCGATCCCAAGGGCGAGAAGTTCGACCCGAACCTGCATCAGGCGATGTTCGAGGCGCCCGAACCTGACACGCCGAAGGGGCATGTGACGCAGGTGGTGCAGCCCGGCTTCACGATCAACGGCCGCTCGCTGCGCGCCGCTCTCGTCGGCGTCTCCTCGGGCGGGCCGAAGGTCGACAAGACCGTCTGACGCCGTTCATCCGCCAGACTTGAAGCGCGCCACGGCGTCTTCGATCGCATCCGCCCATGCCGACGCCGCGTGTGGCTCGTGCCCTTCGAGCGCCAAGCGCGCGGCAAAATCGGTCGGGTCTTCCGGATGTTCATGCCGCCAGCGCGCGGCCTCGACAGGGTCGCGGCGCTGCCAGAGCCTGACTCCCTCCGCCGCGCCATTCGCTTCATGCTCGATGCGGATCAGCCGCAGCCGCTCGCCTTTCCCGGCTGTCAATCGGACGGGGGCAGTGGCGGATGGCGGCTCATCCAATGCCGGCTTCGGCAGGCAGGGCTGAAACACCCGCGACTTGACGCCTGCCAACGCTTCCTCCTCCGGCACCGGCAGGACCGTATCGCGGAGCGGGTAGAGGTCCCGCCTTGCGATCTTCAGCCAGTCGAAGCCCGCATGCTCGACGACATGCAGCAGGCAGCGCTCGATGGCGTGCGCCAGCGTGCCGTCCACCTGGCCTGCTTCCTCGGGAAAATCCTCGACCGAGAGGCCGAGATCGAGCAGCGGCTTCAGCGCGGCGCTGCGTCCCCAGATCATCGAGCCGGACGGAAATTCAAGCGGCCAGTCTGCCTGAAGGCGAATGCCGATACGGCCGAGCAGCCGCCGCCCATGGTCGTAGTCGAAACCCCAGCGCAGCGCCTTTCGCAAGGTGAAGAGATGCTGGGGGAATACGAGCCCCATGCGCGGGTCCTCGAACAGCTTCAGGATGGAGGCGGCGATCGCCGGCGAGCCGATCAGCGTTTCGGCCAGGTAGCGGCTCCAGCCTGCAAGCGAGCCCGAATGCGGCGATCGCTTGGTGTGAAGATGCAGGAAGAGATCGTAGCGCGCATAGACATCCGTAAAGGTGATGAGCTTCGGCGCGATGTCGCGGCCGCGGTTCGCTGCAATCCGCACCTCGACCGTGCCTTTCGTGTGCGCGCGGCATATCAACTCGATCTCGGCTTTTTTGTCTGCCGTATCCGTTGAAATGAACAGGTCGACCGGACGGGGCACGTTCGCCAGCAACGCCAGCAGCGGCGACAGCATATCGGGATAGAAGGCGTGGATGATGCAGGCGACCGGGCTTCCCGCGGCGATCGCCGGCTGAAATCCGAACGGCACCTCGCAGGCATGGTCCGCTCGCGCATCGACGCGCGGGGACGGCACGCCGCCATCGGCGTCGAGCAGTCCGGAGGGATGCGCTTTCTCGAAATGCTCGGCGCTCATCAGCGGGGCCAGCAGTCGCTCCCATGGCGCTAGCCTCCATGACTCGAGGGCGGGGCGGCTTTTTGCGTTGTGGTCGAAAGGCATGGCCTGCTTTAGCGCAGCAGGGCCATGAGCGACAACCGCGGCCGGTTTCGCTCACATGCCGAGATAAGCGCGCCTGATGTCGGGATTGGCGCCGACCTCGTCCGCCGTGCCCGCCAGGACGACGCGGCCGGTCTGAAGGATGAAGGCGCGGTCCGCGATCTCGAGACTTTCGATCAGGCGCTGCTCGACGAGGAGGATCGTCAGGCCGAGCGCACGGATCGTCACGATGGCGCGGAAGATCTCGTCGACCAGCTTCGGCATGATGCCCTGCGAGGGCTCATCCAGCATCAGGAGCTTCGGCCTCGTCATCAAGGCGCGGCTGATCGCCAGCATTTGCTGCTCGCCGCCCGACAGTGTTTCGGCGCGCTGGTCGAGCCGCTCGGCAAGGCGCGGAAAGAGCTCGAAGACCTGCTGCAGCGGCGCATCCCGGTCTGCTTTCTTGCGGTGGAGATAGCTGCCGAGCATGAGATTGTCGCGCACCGACAGGCGCGGGAACAGGCGCCTGTTCTCCGGAACATAGGCGATGCCGCGGGCCGTGATGTCATGCCCTGCGACGCCGTCGATGCGGCTGCCCTCGAAACTGACCGAGCCCGACTTCGGACGCTCCATGCCGGAGATCGATTTCAGCAGCGTCGACTTGCCAGCCCCGTTCGCACCGGCGACGACGACGATCTCGCCCTGCTTCACGTCGATCGAAACGTCGGAGATGGCGATGAGGCCCTGATAGGTCGTGGTGATCGATTGAACCTCAAGCACGGTGGCGGTCCCCCAGATAAGCATTGATCACGGCCTCGTCGGCGACGACTTGCCTGGGTGTTCCTTCGGAGAGCACTTTGCCAAGATGCAGCACCACGGCGCGATCGACGAGCGGCATCACGATCTCCATCACGTGCTCGACCATGAGGATGGTGACGCCTGTCTCGCGCACCCGCCTGATGAGCGCGACGCCCTTGCGCGCTTCCGTCGGCGTGAGGCCGGTCATCACCTCGTCGAGCAGGAGAAGTTTCGGCTCCGTCGCCAGCGCGCGGGCCATTTCGAGGCGGCGCTTTTCAGGAGGCGTCAATTCGCCGGCGAGCGCGTTGGCGCGGCCGTCGAGCTCGACGAATTCCAGAACCTCGGCCGCCTTGCGCCGCGCCTCGGCGGCGCTCGCCGTGCGGACGAACGAGCCGACCATCACGTTCTCGATCACGCTCATCGATTCGAAGCTTTTGACGACCTGAAAGGTGCGTGCGATGCCGGCGGCGCAGCGCGCCGGCGCATCGAGGCCGGTGATGTCAGCGCCATTGAGGACAATCCTGCCCTCGCTCGGCGGAAACGCGCCGGCGATGATGTTGAACAGGGTCGACTTGCCGGCGCCGTTCGGCCCGATCAGGCCGAGGATCTCGCCCTGCGGCACGTCGATGCTGACGTCGCTGTTCGCTGTGAGCCCGCCGAAGCGGCGCGTGACGTTCTTGACCGAGAGGATCGGCGCGGCGGTCATGAATGTGCTCCTTCATCCGCGGATGCGGGCAATGGCTTCGGCTGCCTCACGAAGAAGCCGATCAGGCCTTCCGGCTTCCAGAGTGCGATCAGCATGATCAGCGCGCCGTAGATGATGAGGTCGATGCCCTGGCCCGAGCCGCCGGCATAGCTGCGCGTGAACTCGGTGAGCGGGATGAGGATGATCGCGCCGAGCGCCGGACCCCAGAGCGTTCCAATGCCGCCAAGCACGGCCGGCAGCGCGAAGAGCAGCGAGAAATGGAAATTGAGCACGCTATCCGGGTCGATATAGGCGACGAACTGGGCGTAGAAACTGCCGCCGACGGCGACGAAGAAGGCGGAAAGGGCCGCAGCCGCCATCTTGGAGTTGAAGATCACGACGCCGAGGCTCTCGGCCGCCTCCGGATTGTCCTTCACCGCCCGCCACCAATAGCCCCAGCGGCTGTCCTCGATCTTCCAGGTGACGAGCCAGGTGATCGTGGCAAGCGCCAGCGCTGTGTAGATGAAGGGCAGTTTGTTGCGGCCGAACTGGAGATTGGCCCAGTTGTCCGCTGCGGCAGGAAGCTGGATGCCGAGCGCGCCGCCGGCATAGGGCCAGCTCAGGAACAGCACCAGCGCCGCCTCGGCCACGACGATGGTGGCGATGGTGAAATAATGGCCCTTCAACCTGAAGAACGGGTAGCCGAGCACCAGCGCCACCAGCGCCGCGATGCCGCCGCCCGCGGCCATGCCGAACCAGGGCGAGACGCCGAATTTGGTGAACAGCAGTGTCGAGGTGTAAGCGCCGATCCCGAAATAGATGGCGTGGCCGAGCGAGATCTGCCCGCAATAGCCGCCGAGGATGTTCCAGCTTTGCGAAAGAGCCGTGTACATCAGCGTCAGGACCATGATGTTCTGGAGATACACGTCCTTGACCAGCAGCGGCAGGACCGAGATCACGAGCACCACAACGACGAGCGTCATGAGCTGGCGTCGTCTTGCGGCGTGGAAGCGGTCATTGGCCTGCGCCAATCCGGCTGCGATGCCGATCGATTGCGTGCTCATGGTCAGATGTTCCCGAAAAGGCCGCGCGGCCGCACGAAGACGACGGCGAGATAGGCGGCGTAGATGCCGAGCGACTTCATCTCTGTCGGCAGGATGGTCGCGGTGATCGCCTCGATGAGGCCGATGATGACGCCGGCTGCCAGCGCTCCGAAAATGCTGCCGAAACCGCCGAGCGCCACGGTGACATAGGCGGTGAGCGCGAACGGACCGCCGACGTCAGGATGGATGTAGAAGAAGATCGCCATCACCGAGCCGGCGAGGCCGACGAGCCCGGCCCCCAGCCCCCAGCCGATCGTGAAGACCTTGTTGCGGTCGATGCCGACGAGGGCGACGGCCCCGGCGTCCTCGCGCGTCGCGGCGAGCGCCCGGCCGAAATCGGTGCGGCTGATGAGGAGATAGAGCCCGACGAAGGCGGCGATCGAGACCGCCCCGCCAAAAAGCTGCGGCCATGGCAGGAAGATGCCGCCGAGATTGAGCGTCTTGCCGCCAAGCCAGGTGTTGGGAATGCTGCGGAAGTCCGGCGTGAAGAAAAGCTGAGCGAGGCCGCGCAGCACGATGGCGAGGCCGAAGGTCGCGAACACCTGCACCATGCCGGCATTGACCTTGGCGCGCATCGCGTGGCGCACCACGCCGAGATAGACGATGGCTCCGAGCGCGAACATCAATCCGGCGACGATCGGCATCAGCAGCACCGGATCGACCGCGAGGGCGAGAACGAGCCCGAACATGGCGTACATCGCCATCATCAGGAACTCGCCATGGGCGAAGTTGACGACGTCCATCAGGCCGAAGATGAGGGATAGGCCGGCGGCGATGAGCGCGTAGATCAGCCCCATGAGCAGGCCGCTGACCACGATTTGGGCGAGCGCTTGAAAGGTCATTGTCTTCAACCCGTTGTCTTGAGCGAGGCCCTTCACGCGAAGGCGCAGGAGCCTATGCTCCCGGCAAGGCAAGGACCATGCTCGCCGGGATTGGTATCGTGTCGGTTTGTGAGAAGGGCTGCCGTTCTATAAGGCAGCCCCGCCATTTAAGGTCAGTTCATCGGCCATTTCGGCTTGGCGATCGCCGCGCTCTCCGGGAAGATCGTCACGAACTTGCCGCCGAGGTACTGAAGCAGCACGGGGTTGGCGTTCATGTTCTGGCCGTCCTCGCCGAAGGCGACCTTCGTCCAGGGCATGATGGTCTTTTCGCCGGGAATATCGGTCTTGGCGAGCGCCTCGCGGATCGCCGGGCCTTCGACAGATTTGGCGCGGTCGATGGCATCGGCGAGGATCAGGAGCGCCATCAACTGACGCGAGGTGTTGTCGTTGAGGTCTTTCCCCGAGCGCGCCTTGAACATTTCGTTGACCTTGCCGATCACCGGGCGCTTCTGCGCGAGATCGAGCGAGAAGCTTGCGCGGGAGATGAGGCCGTCGAGCTTGTCGCCCACCGCGTCGAACAGGGATTTTTCGGCAAAGCCCGCCGCCTGCGCCACGATCGCTTTCGGCTTGTAGCCGAGCTCGCTCATGGTCTTCACGAGGAGGATGCCGTCGGTCGTGTAGCTCGAGGGCATGAGCACGTCTGGGTTGGCGCTGCTCAACTGCTGCACCTCGGCCGTCAGCGACGGCGAATTGGCGCGGTACTTGATGTCGACGGCGAGGTTGTAGCCGCGTGCCTGCGCCGTATCGCGCTGGGCGTTGGACGAATCCGTGCCGAAGATCGTGTCCTCGTGGAACAGGCCGACGCTGTTCACCTTCTCGCCGCGCTTCCTCATTGTGTCGAGGAAATCGAACATGGCGACCGTGAACATCTCGTCATGCGCGGCGGCGCGGAAGAAATATTTCAGGCCGCGGCGATTGAGGCTCGGCGATGAATTGTCCGCCGAGAAATAAGGCACCTGATAGCGCTCGGTCGTCGCGCTTATGGTTGCGGCGACGGCGCTGTGGAAGCTGCCGACTATGGCTGCGACCTTGTCCTGCGTGATGAGGCGCTCGGCCTCGGCCCGGCCCTTCTGCGGATCGGCCTGATGGTCGGCGAAGACGAGCTTCACCTTCGCACCGCCAAGGCCGGCGAGCCCGCCGCCCTTGCCTGCCGGAAGGTCGAAATTATAGTTGCCGTTGATGATGTCGGCCGCCGTCTCCAGCGCGTGCTTGGCGTCGACGCCGACCTGCGCGCTCGCGCCGGACAGCGGGAAGATCGCGCCGATCAGCACTTCCTTCTGCTGCGCGAGTGCGGGCGTCACGGATGAGGCCAGCGCTATCGCGCCTGCGCCGAGCAGGGTGCGGCGGTTCAATGTCGGATGAATGCTTTTCGTCATGAACTGTCTCCGTATGGGCGTTGGGAATTGGGCGAGTGGTTCAGAAGGCGGCAAGCTTGCTGTTCTTCATGTCGGTGACGATCATCTTGCCCGGTGCGTGGGTGATCGCAAAGGATGGTTTGGCGGCGCGGATGACGGATTGGGGCGTCACCCCGCAGGCCCAGAACACCGGGATCTCATCCGAACCCACCGGCACGGGGTCGCCATAGTCAGGCTTCGCAAGGTCCGAGATGCCGAGTTGGCCGGGATGTCCGATATGGACGGGCGCGCCATGCACGGCAGGAAAGCGGCTGGTGATCTGGATCGCGCGGATGGCGTCTGCCGGCTTGAAGGGCCGCATCGACACCACCATCGGGCCTGCGAACCTGCCGGCGGGGGCGCAGGGAACGTTGGTCCGATACATCGGCACGTTGCAGTCGAGGTCGATGTGGCGGATCGACAGGCCATCCTCGATCAGCGCCTCCTCGAACGAGAATGAACAGCCGATCGCGAACGTCACGAGGTCGTCCCGCCACCAGGCCGTCACGTCGGCTGGCTCGTCGACCACTTCGCCGTCCTTCCAGACGCGATAGCCGGGCACGTCCGTCCTGATGTCGAGATCGGCCCCGAGCGCCGGTATGAAGGGCGAGCCGACCTCGGACATGCCAATGATCGGGCAGGGTTTGGGATTGAGCTGGCAGAACCTCAAGAATTCGTCCGCTAGATCTTTAGGCAGGATGGCGAGGTTTCCCTGGACATATCCGGGCGCGAAGCCCGCCGTGGGTCCGCGATGGCCGCCGAGCCGGGCCGCGTGTCGCGCGCCGAGTGGCGTCGACACGTCGAATGTCAAAGTTGATCGTTTCAAAGCAGCAACCATGCCGTCCGCCCATGTCAAATTGCATATCTGGTCTGCAGACTGGATCATCCCGCCCTATTTAAGTCCAATTTTGATTTCGCATTCGAGTCGATAAGATAAATTTATCTCTTGATGGGTTACGGTCGGGCATGGCGGATTTCAGAACCCTCGAAACCTTCGTCTGGGTGGCGACGCTCGGCAGCTTTCGCGGCGCCGCAGTCAAGCTCAACACGACCCAGCCCGCGATCTCGCAGCGCATCGCTCAGCTTGAAGCCGAGTTCGGCGTCCGGCTGCTCGACCGCGAGACTCGTGCCGTCAACCCGACGGCTAAAGGCCGCGAACTGCTCGTCTATGCCGACAAGCTGCTGCGGCTGCGGGCCGAGATGCGCATCGCGATAGCGGAGCCCGACAGCATTCGCGGGGTGCTTCGCCTCGGCGTCGCCGAGACCATCGTCCACACCTGGCTGCCGCGGCTCATCGAGCAGGTCTCGATCGTGCACCCCAAGCTGTCGCTCGAAATCGACGTCGATATATCGCCCAATCTGCGCGACAGGCTGGTGACGCAGCAGATCGACCTTGCCTTTCTGCTCGGGCCCTTAAGCAATCCGACGATCCAGAACCAGCCGCTCTGCCGCTTTCCGATCGTCTTCCTCGCAAGTCCGCGGCTCCAGTTCCCCGAAGGTCCGATCTCGATCGAGGCGCTTGCCGAGCACCCGATCCTCACCTTCGCGCGCGGCACGCAACCCTACATCGCCATGCGCGATCTGTTTCGCCGGTCCGATCTTCCCGCCCTGCGGCTCCACGCCAGCGCGGCGCTCTCGCCGGTGGTGCGCATGGCGGTCGACGGGCTCGGCATCGCGGCCGTTCCTGCTGCGATCGCCAGCGAGGAGATCCGGTCCGGTCGGCTGCGCGTTCTCCCCACCAGGGTCAGCGTCCCGGAACTCGTCTTCACGGCGAGTTGGCCCGCCTCGCCGGACGGCCTCGCAGCGCAGTCGGTCGGCGCGATCGCCGTCTCGGTCGCGGCGGAGGCTGAAGGACTGCGCACCGCGCAGGAGTGACCCATTCGCATTTCTTATCGAACGGAATCGTTTAATGCGATTGGACCTGATCGAAAGCATGTGCTTGGCTTGCTGTAGCCTTGACGCGATGCGCCTGCCTCGCCGTTTCACCCGAATTCGACGATCCGCCCGATGAGCCAGCCGTCATCCCTTCCGACCATCCTCATCAGCGGCGACTCGGCTGTGACGATCGAGTTCGGGCGCTCGATCGACGCGGCAGTCAATGCGCGGGTCCTCGGTCTCGATGAGGCGTTGGCGGCGGCGGCGCTGCCTTATGTCATCGAGACGGTCCCGACCTATCGCTCTCTGATCGTCCATTACGATCCGGTCTGCGCCGAACTCCTCGCCATCGCCGCAAAGGCGGGCGCTGCAGCGGCCTCCACGCGGCACTGGCGCATTCCCGTGGTTTATGGCGGCGATTTCGGTCTCGATCTCGACCATGTCGCCGGCGTCGCCGGCGTGGCGGCCGAGGAGGTCATCGCGATCCACAGCGCCGCCGTCTACCGCGTCTACATGATCGGCTTCACGCCCGGCTATTCCTATCTCGGCGGGCTCGATCCGCGCATCGTCACGCCGCGGCGCAAGGACCCCCGGCTCGAAACACCGGCCGGCACGGTGGCCATAGGCGGCGAGCAGACAGGCGTGCAGTGTCTCGCGGCCCCGAGCGGCTGGAACCTCATTGGCCGAACGCCGGTCCGCACCTTTCACCCTTCACGCGAGCCCATGTTCCTGCTGGAGCCGGGCGACAGCGTGTCGTTCACGCCGATCGAAGCGAAACATTGGGATAGTCTCGACCGCGCCGCTGCGGCCGGCGAAATCCTCGCGGAACTACTCACATCATGAGCCGGCTTATCATAACGGCGATCGGCCCTGCGAGTTCGGTGCAGGATGTCGGCCGCTTCGGCCTCCAGCGCTACGGCCTCACCTCATCGGGCGCGATGGACCGATTTGCGCTCGCGCAGGCCAATGTCCTCGTCGGGCAGCCCCAGCAGGCCGCCGGCATCGAAATCGGGCCGCTTCCTGCGCTGTTCGTCGCCGAAGGCGGGCCTGTTCGGCTTGCGCTCGCCGGCGCGAGGCGCGACATCGTGGCAGGGCCGCGCAAGGTCGAGATGGGCGAAAGCTTCGTGCTCATGGCAGGCGAGACGCTGCGCCTCTCGGCGGCGCGGCCGGGCGTGTTCAGCTATCTTGGCATCGAGGGCGGCATCAAGGGCGAGCCGAGTTTCGGCAGCCTCTCGGTCACTGCGCGGGCGGGGATCGGCAGCCCCTATGCACGACCGCTTGCGGCCGGCGACGCGCTCGATGCGGTCGAGGCGGATCTCGAAAGGCCGGAGCTGCGGCTTGATCCGCCACCCATGCCCACGGGACCAATCCGCGTCGTGCTCGGGCCGCAGGACGATTATTTCAGCGCCGACCAGATCGCCCTGTTCTTCGACAGCGAATGGAGCGTCTCGCTCGCCTCGGACCGCATGGGCTATCGGCTCGAAGGCCCGGTACTGAGCCACGCCAAGGGCTTCAACATCATCTCGGATGGCATCGTCAACGGGCATATCCAGATCCCGGGCAACGGCCAGCCGCTCGTGCTGCTTGCCGATCGCGGCACCACCGGCGGCTATCCGAAGATCGGCGCGATCATCACCGCCGATCTCGGCCGCTTCGCGCAGATCGAGGTCGCAAGCAAGCTCCGGTTTCAGCGCATCGGGATCGCGCAAGCGCAGGCCGAGGCCGTGCGGTTCGCAAAAGCCATCGCCTCGCTTGCCGACGGGCTCCGGCCGCTCGGCGCGGTTCTCACCAGCGAGACACTGCTGGCCGCCAACCTTGCCGGCGGCGCGGTCCAGGCTTTTGATACGTTGAGCTGGGGCGGGTTTCACTCGGCTGAAACCGGTTTCGAAGCATGAGCGGAGGAAAAGCGGCATGCATGTCGATCTGAATTGCGATCTTGGCGAGAGCTTCGGTCCCTGGCCGATGGGCGCCGACGAGGCGATGCTCGAGCTGGTCAGCAGCGCCAATGTCGCGTGCGGCTTTCACGCGGGCGATCAGGACACGATGCTGAAGACCGCGAGACTCGCTAGGGCGAGGAACGTCGCCATCGGCGCGCATCCCGGCTTCGATGACCTGCAGGGCTTCGGCCGGCGGCGCGTCGTCGGCCTTTCCGCAAGCGAGATCGAGACGCTGATCGCCTACCAGATCGGCGCGCTGCAGGCCGTCGCGGCGCTGGCCGGCCATGAGGTGACGCATGTGAAGGCGCATGGCGCGCTCTCGAACATGGCCTGCGAAGAGGAAGCGATGGCGACCGCCATCGCCCGCGCCATCAAAAGCGTCGATCCGAAGCTCGTCTTCGTGGTGTTGCCGCTCTCCGAGCTCGAGAAGGCCGGCGAAAAGGCCGGCCTCCCCATGGCGCGCGAGGTCTTCGCCGACCGGTCCTATATGGATGACGGCATGCTCGCTCCGCGCTCGATGAAGGGCTCTGTGCTGCACGACGCGGCCATGGTCGCGGAGCGCACTTGGCGCATGGTCGCCGACAAGGGCGTCGTCAGCCTTTCGGGGCGGTTCATTCCGATGCGGGTCGACACCATCTGCATCCATGGCGACAATGCCGCCGCCGTGGCGCTCGGGCAAGCCGTCCGCTCGCGGCTGGAAGCCGAAGGCGTCGCGATTGAGCCGTTCCACCGCCATCTTGCCTGATGTCCGGTCCCGTGGCGGGTCGCTCTCATCCATGCGCGGCGTCGTTTCGTATCCTTGGGTGGGCAATGAGGGCAACGGAGTGCGGCTTATGCGGGTTTCACCGATTTTTTCCATCGTTCTCGGGCTCGCGGGGAGCGTGCTTGCCATCGCGATCATCTATGCGAGCGGCGCGGCCTCCTTTTCGCAAAGCCTCGCGCTCATCACGCACGACCCGTGGGGCCTGGTCACGCTGATCGATCTCTATGCCGGACTCATATTTGCAGGCATCCTCATCTTCTATCTCGAAGGCTGCAAGCCGAGCGCCTGGCTCTGGCTCGTGGCGAGCCTCTTTCTCGGCAACATCGTCACGGCAGGCTGGTTCCTGCTGCGGGGCCGGCGGCTTCTCGCGCGCTGAACCTCACGCTCCGCGATCGAGAATGAGCGCATCGTCGCTCCGGCTGCCAAGTGCGGCCGCTACGGCGCGCTCCTCGGCGGTCGGCGGTGCGGAGGCAAGGCCGGCGCAGCCCATGAAGAGTGCGCCGATGAAGCCGTAGACGGCTGCCGCAGCAGGGTTCTGCTGCGCATAGAGGAGAATGCCCGCCACGACGAGGCCGCCGAGCGCTGCAAGGCTGGCGGTGACGCCGCTAGCCCGTGGCAGCAGGGCGAGCGCGAGCATCGGCAGGATGGTGGCGGCCGCGAGCGCGCCGGCCGCGGCGAAGGCGAGATCGATGGCGACGAGGTCGTTTTTCGCGGCTTCCGCAGCGAGCGCCAATGCGCCGATCGCCATCAGGCGCGCGGCCGCGAGGCGTGAACTCGTCACGGCTCTTGGCTGGATCAGCCTGTAGAACAGGCTGTGTCCAAGCATGGCTGCGAGCGAAAACGCGCCGACCGTCAGTCCGGCGAGGCCGACAAGGAACGGCATCAGCCGGTAAAGACCGACGAAGATGGCCGGCAGGCCGAGCGCTGCAGCGGCTCCGCTGCCCAACGCTGCCGGTTTCACCGCTATGTCGGTGGATTTCAGCGCATGGGCGGGGCTCGCTTCCGGCGGCCCGGCCCTGCCGGCGCAGATCGCCGCCAATCTTTGAACCGATGGCGCTGCGCCGCACAAGGTCACGCCGTCATCGAGCAGGCCCTGGCGTGCGGCAGGCGGCAAGGTGTCAGCCTGCCGCCCGACGAGCGTCGCATCGAGCGCAAGCACCGCGCCGCCCGCGATCAATGTCGAGACGACCGGCACGGCGAGCAGCAGGACCGAGGCGCAGAGGCTCGATCTGACGGCCGCGCGTCCGACGCTCAAAAGGCCGGTCACGCTGAGGAGAGCGAGGCACGACAAGGCAAGGCCGAGCGCTTTGGTGACATCGTCCGATCGAGCGAATGCGCCCATCTGGACGGGAAGCGAGGCAGCTCTGGCAAGGTCTTGCCCGGCTCCCCAGAGAGTGAGCCGCGCCTCGACGGCGCGCGACACGGTGCTTGCCGGAAGCAGCATCTCGGCGAGCCCGCCGAAGCGCGCGCCAGTCACGACCAGCGGTGCGGCGACGGCCAGGACGAGGCAGACCACGCCTGCGACGAGTGCGAGGGAGATGCTGCGCCAGCCGCCGATTGCGACGATCGCGGCGGGTACGATGGCGATGGCGAGAGCGGCGGTGCGTTCGACAGTGAGCACGGACATCAGCGTGTCGATCGCGAGCTTGGCGCCGCAGACCGCCAGAAGCGCCGCTGCCATCGCGCCCGCGATTAGCGTCACGGCCGTCGGGATCGGCGCGCGGAAGCGGAACCGGATGAAATCGACGATCGTGAAAGCGCCGCTGCGGCGCAGCATGGGCGCGAGGGCGAGCGCTCCGACGAGCAGCGCCGCGACGGCTGGCAGCAGCATAAAGCCGCCGGGATTGAGCAGAGAGGACGGGACGAACCCGCCCTGCCAGCTCGCCGTCGACAGAAGCGCGACGAACAGGAGCGGCGCCGCCCCGGCGAGCGGGCCGACCTGCCGCCCGGCGAGAAAGAACAGGCTCGGCCGCTTCGTCGCGCCGAGCGCGGCTGCGGCGACCATGAAAGCGCCAAGGCTCGCGACGGCTGCGAAGCCGATCCCCGACGCGCCGACGCCGATCCGCTCGAACACGACCGACAACAGGAGGAAGATCGCGCCGATCGCCCCGAGCACCAGCATCGACGTCCAGGGAAAGCGAATGCGCGTCATCGTTGAGTCTGGTGCTTGAAGCCTGCGCGCGAGGAAACGAGCCTGCGGCGTCGAATGCCGCCGCCTCGCCGCGAAGCTGATTGTTTACGAGTTGATGATACTGTCAATCAATACGATATGAGATTGGCCAGGCGCAAAAAGCCAGGCCAAAACCAGAAAGTTCAGTCGCCGCCGGCCCGTTCGGACAGCGGACAAGGGGGAATGCAGACGATGAAGCGGACCGAGGCGATACGCGTGCTGATCGCGGATGACCATCCGCTGATACGCGGCGCATTGAACATCGCCATTTCCGGCATCTCGACCGCAGCCGAGACGCTCGAGGCCGGCACGCTCGAGGATGCGGTTGCGCTTCTTGAAAAGGACCCGTCCTTCAACCTGCTGCTGCTCGACCTCAACATGCCGGGCATGAAGGGTTTTTCGGGCCTCACCTATGTGCGTGCGCAATATCCCGGCATTCCGGTGATGATCGTCTCCGGCACGACCGACCGCACCACGATGCGCCGCTGCATCGACTTTGGCGCGTCAGGCTTCCTTCCCAAGACGCTGGCGCTGGAAGCCACCCGCAACGCGATCCAGATCGTACTCGATGGCGGTACCTGGACGCCGCCCGACGTCGATCTCTCCGCGCCGCCGGATCAGGAGATCGCCAATCTCGTCGCCCGGCTCAACAGCCTCACGCCGCAGCAGATGCGGGTGCTGATGATGCTGTCGGAAGGCATGCTCAACAAGCAGATCGCGTTCGAGCTCAACGTCTCCGAGGCGACCGTCAAAGCCCATGTTTCGGCCATCCTTACCAAGCTCGGGGTCGAGAGCCGCACGCAGGCGGTGATCGCCGCCGCCAAGATCGAGGCCGGGCAATTCTGAGGCCTCGCATCGTCGCTCAGCCCGGCTCTCTCGCCGCAACCATCCACATCGGCCCGAGCGCCACGAGAAAATGGCGGCGCGAGCCTTCGGTCTCGAGGCCCGAGGCGGCGAGCGCCCGCTCGTAGGCGGCCGTCGGCACGTAATCGGCGATGAGTGCTCTTCCTCCCGGCTTCAAGGTCCGCGCGATTTCACGGCAGGCTTGCACGCGCCTCTCGCTCGGCTCGATGTTGTGCAGGCACAGCAGAGAGAGCACGACGTCGAACGTCGCATCGGCGAACGGCAGATCGCAGGCGTCGGCGGTCAAGATCTCGGCGGACCCGCCGACGTTTTCGATTGCGATATTGCGCTCGGCGGTGCTGGCGAGGTTGTTGCTGAGATCGCTCGCCTTCCAGATGTCGATGCCGATGGCGCCGCCGGTCGTCAGGCGTTTCGCCGCGCCAACAAGCAGCAGCCCTGCGCCACTGCCGATGTCGAGCACGCGCTCATCTCCTCGAAAGCCGATTTCGTCGAGCATGAAGTCCCGCATGCGGAACTTGCCGCTTCTGGCATAGACAAGCATGACGATGAACAGAAACCCGGATGCGACCGCCGCAAGCGACAACATGTAGACTAGGAAAATGATCAGCGGCGACGGTGACGCCAGCCAACCGATGAGCGTCGCCCCGGCTGTTGACAGTACGGTTGAGAGGCCGAACATCGCGACGATGCCCGGCGCATCAATGCCATAATCGGCCTGCACACCGGCCTTCACGGAACCAGCACGCGTCATGCAGCCACCCGGCTTCGGTTATTATTGAACGTATCGTTCATAAAATGAGGAGCCTGCCTTGGTCAAGAGTCATTCCTCCGCGACACGGGACCGTGCGGCGCGCCGGCGCGGCCGCCCGCGCGACGTCGACAAGCGTCAGGCGATCATCGACGCGGGATGGGCCGAGTTCTTGAAGAACGGCGTCGGCGGGGCCAAGGTCGAACGCATCGCGGCGGCGGCTGGCGTCTCCAAGGTAACGATCTACGCGCACTTCGCTGACAAGCCTGCGCTGTTCGAAGCAGCGATGCACCAGCGCATGGACGTCATCGCCGCGCTGCAGACGCCTTCCCTGCCTGCCTCCGGCCTGCGCGAAGCGTTGTTTAATTTCGGCCTCGGCCTCATGCGGTTTCTCGCCTCGCAGGAGGCGATCGATTTTTATAACATCCTGTCAGGCGAACTGCGGCGGCATCCTGAACTCGCTTTGCGTTTCTACAGCAACGGGCCGCAGAAGACGCTACAGAACCTCGCCGCCATCATCCGCGCCGCGAGCGAAGAGGGCGCGCTGCGCGGCTGCGATCCGGACCGTGCGGCCGAGGAGCTGTTCGGGCTCTGGCAGGGGGCGAGCAACTACACGCTCGCGCTCGGCATGCACGACGACGGCCTGATCGCCGGGCTGGCGGACCGCGTGGCGCGCGGCATCGACATTTTTCTTGCGGTCTATGGGCTGCCGGATGCGGGGGAAGCCGGCCGTTCGGCGTGAGGGCGGGCCAAAAGCGATTGCGGAACGGAGCGCTCCGTCCTATCTCCAAACTCCGGCGGGGCTGATCCTGCCGCAGGGGCGGAGTTGAGCCATGAGCTCTGACAGGATGAGGCAGTTTCTCGGTGGTTCGCCGGTCGGCGTGCTGGTGAAGTTCGTCCTTCTCTCGATCCTGGTCGGCGCGCTGCTCGTCCTCTGGGGACTCACCCCGTCAAGCCTGCTGCGCTCGCTGCAGCAGCTTTTTCAGGACGTTTTCGGCGCAGGCTTCGATGCGCTGCGCAACGTCTTCCAGTATTTCCTCTATGGTGCCGTCATCGTCGGGCCGATCTGGCTGCTGACGCGGCTGTTCTCACGCCGGTAGCGGCGGCGCTTCCGGGTCGCGCATCGCCCATTCGCCGGCCTTTCGTCCGACGAGCGCCGCAATCGACGGCAGCCCGTCCTGCGACAGACGCCGGGCGAGGCCGGTGTTGATGTCGCGAATGAGGTCCGGTCCCTGATAGACGAGCGCGGTGTAGAGCTGGATGAGGCTCGCGCCCGCCTCGATCTTTGCGATCGCCGTCTCGGCCGAATCGACGCCACCGACGCCGACGAGCGGAAACGCCCCCTCGACGCGCTGATGCGCGTTGGCGAGAAGCACGGTCGACCGGTTGAAGACCGGACGGCCGGAGAGACCGCCTGCTTGCCGCGCGAGCGCCGTCTCCGCCAGGAATGCCGGGCGCGCGATCGTCGTGTTCGAGACGATCAGCCCATCGACGTGCCGCGATTTCGCCACGGCCACCATGTCGTCGAGCTGCGCAAGATCGATGTCCGGCGCGATCTTGACGAGGATCGGGCAGGAGAGCGTCGCGCCGTTCGTCGTCGACGCATCGCGCGCCGCGGCCTCGCGCGCCGCCATGACGCGAGCAAGTAGATCGTCGAGCTGCGCCCGGTCCTGAAGGTTGCGCAGGCCGGGCGTGTTGGGCGAGGAGATGTTGACGCTGATATAATCGGCGACGGGCGCGAGCCCGCGCACCAGCGTCGCGTAATCCTCGACGCGGTCCGGCGACTCCTTGTTGGCGCCGATATTGACGCCGATTACGCCTGTCCGCCGCGCCGAGAGCCGCGCCCGCATCGCCGTCATACCGGCGCTGTTGAGGCCGTAGCGGTTGATCACGGCCCGGTCGCGCGGCAGGCGGAAGGCGCGCGGTTTCGGATTGCCGGGTTGCGGCAGAGGCGTCACGCCGCCGACCTCGACGAAGCCGAGCCCGAGCGCCAGCATGCGGTCCGCGACCTCGGCGTCCTTGTCGAAGCCAGCGGCGAGCCCGAGCGGCGATGGAAAGCGGAGGCCGAAGCACTCGACGCGCAGCCGGGGGTCAGGCGCTTCGATGCGAGGCTGGGGCAGACGCTTCAAGGCTTCGATCGTCATGCGATGCGCGCTCTCCGCGTCGAGACGGTGGAGCAGCGGCCGCGCCAGGCTGAAGAGGCTCATCGCGCAACCTCGTCGGGAAAGAGGTGCCGGCCCGCCTCGTCGAGCGGCAGGGGTTTCGCCCAGACCACATGCAGGATGTCGAGCGGACCGTAGAGATGCGGAAACAGCGCCCCTCCGCGGGAGGGCTCCCATTTCAGCGTGTCGCCGAGCGCCTCGGCTGACACGGCGAGCAGCATCAGACCGTCCTGAGCCGCGAAGTGCCTCGCCGCCGTTTCGCGCACCTGGCTCGCGTCGGAAAAATGGATGTAGCCGTCGAGGAGGTCGATCGCCGCGCCGTGAAACACGCCGTTCGCGCTGGCCTCGCGCCAGAGATCCTGAGGCAGTATCTTGTAGATCAGGCTCAAGCCCGGCTCCTTCGCGCTGATTTTGCCGATTGATGCTGCGGCGATCATTGATCTCATAAGCGAGGAGCGATCAAGAGCGGTGTCCTGAAGCACCATTGATTTGCCGCATGGCGTGAGCCTCGGCGGGTTGGAGCTTGCCTTGGTAGGGAATTAAGACTAGATAAAAGGTATAGAATCCTAAGACGAAGGATGGCGACCTGATGTCGCCTTGCTCTTCGTCACCCTGGGCGGGTCGGAGCGTCGTCCGGGCGCTGCGGCTCAGTTCGCTCTGGTCCCGTGTGAAGGACGGTGCAATGCTTTCACATTCGCAGCTCTGGTCGGCGATCGATGCGCTGGCGCATCGCTTCGACCTCTCCACCTCCGGTCTCGCGAAGCGCGCCGGGCTCGACCCGACGACCTTCAACAAGTCGAAGCGCATCGGCGCGGACGGCAAGCAGCGCTGGCCCTCGACCGAATCGATCGCGAAGATCCTGGAGGCGACCGGCGCCAGCCTCGACGAGTTCATGGCGCTGGTGACGTCGGGCGGCGGCAAGAGCATGCGGCCGCTTCCGCTCATCGGCCTCGCCCAGGCCGGCGTCGGCGGCTTCTTCGACGATGGCGGCTTTCCGGCGGGCAGCGGCTGGGACGAGGTCAATTTCCCCTCGATCGAGGATGACCACACCTACGCGCTCGAAGTCAGCGGCGATTCGATGCTGCCGCTCTACCGCGATGGCGACCGCATCATCGTGTCGCCCAATGCGCCGATCCGGCGCGGTGACCGCGTCGTGGTGAAGACGGTCGGCGGCGAGGTGATGGCGAAGGAATTGAAACGCCAGACGGCGAAGACGGTCGAATTGCGCTCGATGAACCCGGACCATGCCGACCGGGTGCTCGGCATGGACGAGATCGCCTGGATCGCCCGCATCATCTGGGCGAGCCAGTAACGTCTAACTCCGGCTCTTCAAAAACGCCTCATGCTCGGCGATGAGATCGCCGGACAGCCCTTTTTTGATCAGCGCGACCGTCTTGTCGACGCCGTAGATCGCGGTGAAAGAGCCGAAGCGCGGACCTTTCTTCTCGCCGAGCAGAATTTCATAGAGCGTGTTGAACCATGCGTTCGACACGCCCGGCCGCTCCGGCGTCGCCCCTTTGGCGTTCATGTCCTGATAGCGCGGAATGGCGCGCGCGACATCGTAGAGCGCAGCCTGAATTTCTTCGCCGGCTGCGCCGTCCGGCAGGCTCTCGAGCTTGGCGGCGAGCGCTGCGAGCGCCTCGCGTTCTTCGAGGTCAGGCGCGCGGTAGCTCTTGTTCGGCTTCACGAAATCCTGGAAATAGCGGATCGCGTAGCCGACCATGGCGTCGAGCTTGGGATGCGTTTCCGGCGACGTGCCGGGCGCGTAATTGCGCAGGAAGCCCCACAGCACCTCCTTCGTCTCGGCATTGGCCGCGGCGACGAGGTTGAGCAGCATCGTGAATGTAATGGCGGCGCGCGTCTGGTTGTCGTCGGCCGAGGCGATCGCTTCCGGCTCCGGCGGATGGCCGCCATGGATGTGCCAGACCGGGTTGCCGAGCTGGGATTTCAAATCCTGGCGCCGGAAGCCGTCGAGAAACTGGAGATACTCGTCCATGGCGCGCGGAATGACGTCGAAGTAGAGTTTCTTCGCCTCGCGCGGCTTGTGGTACATGTAGAGCGACAGGCTTTCCGGGCTTGCATAGGTCAGCCACTCGTCGATCGTCAGGCCGTTGCCCTTCGACTTCGAAATTTTCTGTCCGTTCTCGTCGAGGAACAGCTCATAGTTGAAGCCTTCCGGCGCCTGTCCGCCAAGCGCCCGCGTGATCTCGCCGGACAGCTTGACACTGTCGATGAGGTCTTTGCCGGCCATCTCGTAATCGACCTCGAGGGCGAACCAGCGCATCGCCCAATCCGGCTTCCATTGCAGCTTGCAGTGCCCGCCGGTCACCGGCGTCTCAAATCGCTCGCCGCTCGTAGGGTCCCGCCAGACGAGGGTCGCCGTATCGCGCCTGATCTCGTCGATCGGCACCTGCATGACGATGCGCGTACGCGGATGGATCGGCAGGAACGGCGAATACGTGGAGGCGCGCTCGGCTCGGAGCGATGGCAGCATGATCGCCATCACCGCGTCGTAGCGCTCCATCACGCGCGTCAGCGCGGCGTCGAAGCGGCCGCTTTGATAGCACGCGGTCGATGACAGAAACTCATAATCGAAGCCGAACTGGTCGAGGAAGCTCTTGAGCCGCGCATTGTTATGCGCGCCGAAGCTTTCATGGGTGCCGAACGGGTCTGGCACCTCGGTCAAAGGCTTGCCGAGATTGGCCCTGAGCAGCTCGGCATTGGGCACGTTGTCCGGCACCTTGCGCAGCCCGTCGAGGTCGTCCGAGAAGGCGACGAGCCGCGTCGGGATGGCGTCCCCGGTCAGGGTGCGGAAGGCGTGCCGCACCATGGTGGTGCGCGCCACCTCGCCGAAGGTGCCGATATGCGGCAGGCCGGACGGTCCATAGCCGGTCTCGAACACGGCCTCGGTCTTGCCCGTCTTCTTGAGACGCGCCACCACCTTGCGCGCTTCCTCGAACGGCCAGGCCGGCGAGACCCTGGCGATTTCGACGAGGGCGGGATCGAGCGAGGTCAGATCGTGGGACATCAGATCTTGGGACATGGGACCAGCGGACATGGGATCAACGGACATGGGATCGACGGACTTGGAAACGGGCGGAACTTCGTGAAGGGCGTTCCGCCTTTCGGCATCGACGGCTACGGCGGAGGTTCCCCTTACAGGCGAAGCGCTCCTGCTGCAAACGGGTCAGTAAAAGCCGATCGGAAAATATTTGAGATAGAGCGTCGCATAAGCGCCGTCGCGCGCCAGCTTCAGCAGCGCGTAATCGATCGCCCGCTTCAAAAGGTCCGCGTCCTTGCGCATCGCGATGCCCACGCCGTCACCGAAGAAATAGCTCTCCGTGTAGGGTCCACCGACGAAAGCGCAGCAGCCATTCGCCTCGCTGCCGTTGAACCAGAAGGCGAGCCCCACTGCGTCCGCGAAGATGAGATCGACCTCCTTGCGCATCAAGGCCCTCCGCATCGCGTCCGGATCGGCGAAGACGCGTCGGCTCGCCCTGGGGAAGAACAGCTTCAGATATTCCTCATGCGCCGAGCGGGCGATGACGCCGACGCTTCTGCCGTCGAGCGAGGCCGGCGTGATCTCGAAGCCCTGGAGCGATACGTTGCCGGCAAAGCGGGCCGGCGTCTTCAGATAGGGGATCGAGAACGCGACGCGCTGGCGCAGCGCCGGCGTGATGGCGAGCGAGGCGATCACCGCGTCGCCCTGGCTCTGCTCAAGCGCCGGCAGCAGCGTGTCCCAGCGCCGCGCCTGGATGGTGCAGGGCACCTTGAGCTCCTCGCAGACGAGCCGCGCGAGCTCGACATTGAAGCCGGTGAGCTGCCCGTCTGGCCCGACGAAATGAAACGGCGGGTAATCGTCGTCCGTCAGGAAGCGGATGGCCCGCAGTGTCGAGAGATCGGGCTTTTCGAGACGCGATTGCGCATCGAAGAAATTGGGCACGAACGGCGCGCCGCCGGCGCAAGCCAGCGAAATGCACGCGGTCGCGGACAGCAGAAACGCCGCCAGCAGCCGCGCGACGATGTTGAAATGAGGGACCGGCGTCTTGGCGGGCGTGCGCGCTTGCGTCATCGAAAATCTTGTGCCTAGCTCATGATCGTGGTGTCGACGAGTTTAGGCGTTCGGGTGGCGGATGGATAGTTTCGAGGGTGGGGTCCTCGCCGATCATGCTTCACCCGTCCATCCCGGCGTCTGGCTTCCGATTCCTGCCGATGATGCGCCCTTCCGCTCGAAAGCGTCACCGCAGCGCGTCTCCCGGGAACTCCTCGTCGCTGCGTTAGGACGCATTCTGGCAAAGCGTCAAGAGCAGCTTGACCGCCTGCCGCCCTCAGTCCGCTTTCTCTGGCGTCACGGTGCGCCGATCGCCCGGCTCGAAGCAGCGCATCGTCGAGCGCTGGCGTTAGGAGTCGAAGCGCGCGACGTGCTGATCGCAAGCGGTTTCGTCGGCGAAAGCGCCTATCTCGACCGCCTCGCCGAGGAGACGGGTTGCCGGCGCGTGACGATGGGCGAGACGCTGGATACCGCCGAGCCGCTCGCCCTCGTGCTCGATCACGACATGGCGCGCTGCTTCGGCGATGGGGGTCGTGGCACGATCGTCGTGCCGACCATCGGGATGGTCGATTGGCTCCTCGCCGGCAATGGATGTTCGGGCCTTCGCCTCGCGACCAGAGCCGAATTCGAAGCGCTCCTGCTCCGCGAGCGACGAAAGGCGATGCTCGACGAGGCCTGCGGCCTGCGGCTCGCCCGCCAGGGACACCGCTCGGCCAAGACGGGCCTCAGCAGCCGGCAAGCGTTCGGCGGGCTCTTGCTGGCAGCCGCCTGCGCGGGCATGGCGTTCGCCGGCACGCTGCCTCTTCTGCTGCTGGCGCTGTCCGCCGTATTCATCGCCGGCAACGGCCTTCAGGGCGCGGCGCTATTGCGCCATCGAACGAAGCCAAGGCCCATGGCCGCGCTTCAGGATGCCGAGCTTCCCGTCTACACCGTGCTCGTCGCGCTCTATGACGAAACGGCGATCGTCTCCGATCTGCTGGAGGCGCTCAAAGCAATCGACTATCCGCCGGAAAAGCTCGACATCAAGCTCGTGCTGGAGGCGCATGACCTCAAGACACGCAAGGCGATCGAGGGGGCCGATCTGCCAGCCCAATTCTCAGTGATCGTCTGTCCGCCGGGCGACATTCGAACGAAGCCGCGCGCCCTCAACATCGCATTGATGCTGGCGCGCGGAACGCTCGTCACCGTCTTCGACGCCGAGGACGCGCCGAATCCCAATCAGCTTCGGCTGGCGGCCGCGCGTTTTGCGGTCGCGCCGGAGCATGTCGGCTGCCTTCAGGCGCCGCTGACGCTCTACAACGCCAATGAAGGGCTGATTCAGGCGATGTTCGCGCTCGAATATGCCGCATTGTTCGACGTCACGAGAAGCGGATGGTCCAGCCTCGGTCTGCCGATGCCGCTTGGCGGCACCTCCAACCATTTCAGGCTCCAAACGCTCGCCGGCCTCGGAGGCTGGGACGCCCATAACGTGACCGAGGACGCCGAACTCGGCCTGCGGCTCGGCACGCTCGGCTACGCCATCGAGATGCTTCCGTCGGAGACAGCCGAGCAGGCGCCGACGTCATTTCCGATCTGGTTCAGGCAGCGCCGACGCTGGTCGAAGGGCTGGCTGCAGACGACGATCACCCTCCTGCATGACCCGGTCGCTGCGATCAGGCGCCGTGGCGCGAAGCGCTTCGGCCTCTCGGTGTTCATCATGGGCAGTACCCTGCTCAATCTCCTGTTCTACCCCGTTGGCATGGCGATGGTTCTGCATCGCCTCATCCTTGGTGAACCGCTGTTCGGCGGATCGGCGCTGGAGCGGGCGAGCGATGGCGCAGCCATTCTCGTCATCGCGCTCGGGATCGGGGTCGCCTACGCCACGGCGCTGCTCGCCATCGTCAAGCGCGACTTGAAGCGTGGCCTTGTCTGCCTGCCGCTGATCCCGGTCTATTATCTTGCGATCAGCGCTGCCTCATGGATCGCGCTCGTCGATTTCCTGCGCAAGCCTTTCGAGTGGCTGAAGACCGATCATAGGGCCAATCGGAAGGCCGACACGCCGTATCCGAAAAGCGGAACCTCGAACGGGGACGTGGCCACTCCGCCTGTGCCGGTTGCGCCGCCATACCGGCGTCTCTTTGCTAGAAACAGATATTCAGAGCTGAAACCGCCATATCGACGAACAGCGCGGTCCCATAGCGCCACCAAAGCCAGATCGTGAAGAGCGCGATGACGGCGAAGCCGGTTATGGCGGCGACGAGATAGGCGGGAAAAGCGGGCGCTGCCGTGCGGGCGGTGCCTCGAGAAGGCAATGGCTGTGTCGCGGGCATGGCGTCTTCCTTCATGCGGCCATTAGTTTCGCATGAGCGTCGCGCCAAGTCGAGCCGTTGGCCCGATCTTGCCAGTTCCCGATCTTGCCAGTTCCCGATCTTGCCAATTCCCGGTCTTGCCAGTTCCCAGCCTTGCCAGTTCCCAGCCTTGCTAAAACCGCGTCGTCAAATCGGTGAGCCAGGCTGGTGAATGCTCGACGAGCGCGGCCTCGACCGTTTTGTCAAACCCCGAAAGGATCATCACGGCGATCACCACCAGAAGAGCGCCGAGCGCCGTTTTGAGGCTCTTGCCGGCTGAAAGAAGGCTGTCGCGGGACCGCATGAGCGTTTCACGGGAGAGAAAGCCGAGAATGATCAGGGGAATGCCAGCCCCGACGCCGAAGAACAGCATGGTGAGCGCGACCTGCCCGAGGTTTTCTCCCTGCGCCGCAAGCACGGAGGCGGCACCCAGCGTCGGGCCGACGCACGGGCTCCAGACCGCGCCGAGCAGAAGCCCGACCGCGAATTGGCCGCCGAGTCCGTCCGACCTCAGCCCGCCGAACCGTTGCTCGGTCCAGTCGGAGATCGGGCCGCCGGCCGTGGCAAAGCGCATCTGAAGCGTCGAACTCATCAGGACAACGCCGATCGCCGCCATGACGAGCGCGGCGAGCGTGCGGAACACCTTGGCGTCGAGGCCGATCGAAAAGCCGATCGTAGCGATGAAAAGCCCGATGGCGACGAAGGACAGGGCCAGTCCGGCGGCAAGCGCCACAGGGCCGGCGCGGTGCTGCGCGATGGCGGTGCCAAGAACGATCGGCAGCAGCGGCAGCACGCAGGGTGAGAGCGTCGACAGCAGCCCCGCAAGGAGCGCGAGAAAGAGCCCGCTCACCGCCGCCGGCCGTTCAGATAGCCGAGTTCAACTGTGCGGCGATCGCGTCCTTGCGCGTCTCGCCCACCGTGCGGCTCGTTTCCTTCGCGCCCTTGAAGGTGATCAGCGTCGATTGCGAGCGGGCGTTGAAGCCGCGCACCACATCGGTCTGGTTGTCGAAATCAACCTCCAGCACCACGAGGTCCTTGAATTCGGGCTTTGCGCTCAACTCGTTGAGAATCGGCTTCTGCGCCTTGCAGGTCGGGCACCATGGCGCGGTGATTTCGACGAGAATGGGCTTACCGGCCTTTTTCGCGGCATCGAAGGCGGCCGGGGTATAGGGCTTGAATTCGGCGGCCGATACGGGCGCGGCAAACATTGCGGCGACGGCTGAGGCGAAAAGGAAGCGGCGGGTCATCATGCGGCAAGCGATCCTGTGCTGGATTGAACGAAAACCATGCAAGGACATATCAGTTTTTACGGCCTGCGGCCTGTCACGAAGCGGCCACGACCGATCACGAAGCCGTGTCGCATGTCTCAGGCCTGATCCGCGAGAAGGCCGCGCCGTTCGTTGCGGCGCTGCGAGGCCTCCCGCCGCATCTCATCGCGGCGGATGTCCTCGATGGTGTCGAAGGTGAAGCGGACATGGTCTGAGGCGGTTTTCTCCGCCCGCTCCGGGTCGCCGGCCAGAACCGCTTCGGCGATCGCAACGTGCTGGGCGAGCAGGATGTCGCGCACGCCGGCTCGTCGGTACAGCCGCTCCCGATTGTAGAAGACGCCCTTGCGCAGCATGCCGGATATCACGCGCATGATGTGCAGGAGGACGACGTTGTGCGAAGCCTCGTAGATGAGGAGGTGGAGATCGGCGTCGGCGTCCGCCTCGGCGCGAGGGTCGTCCGCCTGATGCGCGAGCGTCAGCGCCGCGAGGCACGAGGTGATGTTGTCGCGGTCGATGTCGGTGAGCCGGCGGGCCGCGAGACGCGCGGCATTCGCCTCCATGATGGTGCGGTATTCGAAATAATCCGCCGTGACCCGCTGGTCGTCGCTGAAAAGTGCGTCCAGCGGCTCCGCGAAGGGAGCGAGGAAGGGGCTGACAAAGGTCCCGCCCTTGTTTGTCCCGAGCAGGCCCTTCTGTTCGAGTTTCGCGAGCGCGTCCCGCAGCGAGGGGCGGGAGACGCCGAGCTTGTCGGCAAGGTCGCGCTCGGCGACGAGCTTCTCGCCGGGCCTGAGAGCGCCTTCGAGGATCATCTTCTCGATCCGTTCCGCGACGACGTCCGCAATGCGGACCGGCTTGACTGCAAGAGGCTCGTGCGGAGGCGGCATGAATGTTCCGATGCGTCAATCGTTGCCCGACCCGTCCGCCTGAGCGAGCAGCGTTGCGGAGCTTGGTAAAATAATATAACCAAATACTCATCTTTCCAACTGTCTTCGCCGGCTTTTCGCGAGCGCTAGCCGTTCGTGCGTTTCAGGAAGCAATGATAATGGCCACGATCACCAACGTTCAGGATCTGCGCAGCCTCGCCAAGCGGCGCATTCCCCGTGCGATCTTCGAATATGCCGATCGCGGCTCCTATGACGAGACCACGCTCAACGCCAACCGCCGCGACCTTCAGGGCATCAACCTGCGCCAGCGGGTGATGATCGATGTGTCGAACCGCTCCACCGCGACCAAGATCCTCGGCGAGGACGTTGCGATGCCGCTGATCATCGCGCCGACCGGCCTCACCGGGCTGTTCCACGGCAATGGCGAGATTCATGGCGCGCGGGCGGCGCAGGCCTTCGGCATCCCCTTCACGCTCAGCACCATGTCGATCTGCTCGATCGAGGACGTCGCCGCCGCTGTCGAAAAGCCGTTCTGGTTCCAGCTCTACGTGATGCGCGACCGCGCTTTCACCAGAACGCTGATCGAGCGCGCGATCGCAGCCAAATGTTCGGCGCTCGTGTTGACGCTCGACCTGCAGATCCAGGGCCAGCGCCATCGCGACATCAAGAACGGGCTGGCAGTGCCGCCCAAGCTCACTCTCGCCAACGCGCTCGACATCATGACCAAGCCCGCCTGGGCGATGAAGGTGCTGATGGGCAAGCGCCGCACCTTCGGCAATCTCGCCGCCCAGCGCGCAAAATCGGAGAGCATGAACACGTTGTCCCAATGGATCGCCGGTCAGTTCGACCCGTCATTGAGCTGGAAGGATGTCGAATGGGTGCGCAGCATCTGGCCGGGCAAGCTGATCCTGAAGGGTGTGATCGATCCCGATGACGCGCGCATCGCGGCGGACACCGGTGCCGATGCGGTCATCGTTTCCAATCACGGCGGCCGTCAGCTCGACGGGGCGATCTCGTCCATCTCGTCCCTGCCGCCCATCGTGGATGCGATCGGCGACAAGACGGAAATCCTGTTCGATGGCGGCGTCGTATCGGGCCAGGATGTCATGAAGGCGATCGCGCTTGGCGCGAAGGGCTGCATGATCGGCAAGGCATGGCTCTACGGGCTCGCCGCCATGGGCGAGGCAGGCGTGACCAGGACGCTGCAGATCATGCAGAAGGAGCTCGACGTCAGCATGGCGCTGACCGGGACGCGAACGATCGCGCAGATCGACCGCTCCGTCCTGCACATCGAGACGGACGCGATATCCCGCAGAAACTATTGAATTTGCGAGGGGTCTCGCCAACAGGCGGAACATTCAGGCGTCAGGCGGCGTTCTCCTTTCATGATGCGATGCAATCCGGTTTCTTGACCGGCGGCGCTCTCAAAAGAGGCTGTTCTGCACCGGCTCTGAAATCGAGGACGAAAAATGAAGAAAACACTGGCACTGCTGAGCGTCATGGGCGCTCTCCTTCTCACTCCAGTTGCGGCGCATGCGCAGGAGCGGCTGACCAACGGACTGTTGGGCGCGGGCGCGGGCGCGCTGGTCGGCGGACCTGTGGGAGCTGTCGTCGGCGGTGGCATCGGCTACACGCAGGGCGGACGCATTTCACGCGGTCTCGGCCTCAAGGGCCGCCGCGATTACCGCCATTCCCGCCGTTATGACAATCGCGGCTATCGTGGCCGGCAGGTTCGTCGCTACGAGCGACGCTACGAGAATTGATCACGCAAGCGATCACATTATCTCGTTCATAGGCTGACGCGGCAAACCCCGATCGATCGATCGGGGTTTTTGCGTTCTATGGATCAGCCTCGGCTGGTTCGAGAAGCGTCGGCGAGAGCAACCTCTCCAAAGCATCGATGCGGTCGGCCTCGTCGGCGGGTTTGTCCCAGCGGATGCGGGAGATGCGCGGGAAACGCATTGCGACGCCGGATTTGTGGCGGGTCGAGCGCTGCAGCCCCTCGAAGGCGATCTCCAGCACGAGGCCGACCGGCCTGCCATCCGCCGTGCGGCCAAGCGCGACCTCTTTCACCGGGCCGAAGCGCTGGCCGGCGGCTTTGCGCACATAGCGGTCGAGCTCGATCAGTTCCTCGTCGGTGAAGCCGAAATAGGCCTTCCCCACCGGGACGAGCTCTTCTTCGTTGCTTCCGGCTTTCGCGCGCCAGACGCCGAAGGTGAAGTCCGAGTAGAACGAGGATCGCTTGCCGTGCCCGCGCTGGCCATACATGAGCACGCAGTCGACGATGAGAGGATCGCGTTTCCACTTGAACCAGAAGCCCTTCGGCCGGCCCGGCACGTAAGGGCTGTCGCGCCGTTTCAGCATGCAGCCCTCAATCGCCTCGGAATCCTCGCCCGACGGCGATGCGCGCAGCGCCTGCAGGTCTTCGAAACTTTCGAACGGCACGAGCGGCGACAGGTCGATGCGCGCGCGCGGATGCGTTTCCAGCAGAGCGCCAAGCCGCTGCCGCCGCTCCTCGAAGGGGAGGGTGCGCACATCCGCTTCGCCGCCATCGGCGATGATGTCATAGGCGCGGATATGGGCCGGGTATTCCAGCAGAAGCTTGGGGCTCACCGATTTGCGGTTGAGCCGCTGTTGAAGAATGTTGAAGGATTCGACCCGCCCCTCGCGCATCACCAGAAGCTCGCCGTCGATGGCGCAATCGAAATCGATCGTGTCGACCAGATCGGGAAAGGCCGTCGAGATATCCTCTCCGGTGCGCGAATAGAGCCGGGTGACGCGCTCGCCGTTGGTCGCGCGGCCTGAGACGGCCTGGACGCGGATGCCGTCCCATTTCCATTCCGCCACGAACTCCGAAGGATCGAGCCTGGCGATCTCGGAATCCTCCAGCGGATGCGCGAGCATCACAGGCCTGAATGGGGCGGGATCGTTCGCCTCCGGCATCGGGCCGCGGCCCTCAACCCAGGCGAATAGGTCGAGATAGGGCGGCTTCAGCCCGTGCCAGACCTGCTCCACGGCATTGGCTTCAAGGCCGCCGAGATTGGCGACCGCCGTCTTGGCGAGCCGCGCCGAGACGCCGATGCGCAGCCCGCCTGTGATGAGCTTAAGGAGCGCCCAGCGCCCGGTCTCGTCGAGCGCGTCGAGCCAGCGGGCGAGATGGCCGGGCAGGTCGAGCTTGCGCATATTCGTAAGCGCCTCGACGATGTCGGCGAGCGGCGTGTCGATCCGCTCGGCCGCCTCGCCGCGCGGCTTCCAGAGCAGGGCGACGGTTTCGGAAAGGTCGCCGACATAATCGTAGGAGATGTCGAACAGCACCGGGTCGATGCGCTCCGCCATCAGCGCGCGAATGAGACCGGACTTGGCGTTCGCGAATTTGAGCGAGCCTGTCATCGCCGCGAGCGCGAAGCCGCGCTCCGGGTCCGGCGTATCCCGAAAATAGGCCTCCATCAGCGCAAGCTTGCCGTTGCGGCGCGGCTCGTAGGCGAGGCGGTCGATCAAGGCCGCGAAGCCGTTCATGCCGCGGCCTCGCCGGCAAGGCCGTGCCCGAGCGTCTCCTCGACCTCGCTGACATCGCCTTCATCGCCATAGCCGATCATGTGGAGCGGCTTTGCCTTCAATCCTTGAGTCTGGCACCAATGGACCAGCGCGTCCTCCTGGCCATGCGTGACCCAGATTTCGCCGGCGCCCGTCTCGGTGATCGTCTGGCACAGGCCGGTCCAGTCGGCATGGTCCGAGATCACCAACGGGAGTTCGATGCCCTTCTGCCGCGCTCGCGCCTTGGTGCGCATCCAGCCGCTCGCGAAGGCCGCGACCGGATCGGGGAAGTGGCGCGACCAGAGGTCCTTCAGCGCGCTCGGTGGGCAGAGGATGATCTCGCCGGCAAGCTTTCCGCGCTCTGCCGCCGCCACTTTCTGCAGCGGGCCGAGCGCCATGCCGCGCTCGATGTAGAACGTCATCAGGCGCTCCATCGCGCCGTGCATATAGATCGTCCTGTCATAGCCCGCCTCGCGGATGAGCGCGACGACGCGCTGCGCCTTGCCCAGCGAATAGGCCCCGACAAGGTGCGCGCGGTCCGGGAACAGCTTCAGCGAGGCGAGCAGTTTGGCGATTTCGTCGCGCGTGTCGCCAAACCGGAACACCGGCAGGCCGAACGTCGCCTCGGTTATGAAGACGTCGCAGGGCACCACCTCGAACGGCAGGCATGTCGGGTCGGGCGCGCGCTTGTAGTCGCCGGAGGCGACGATGCGGGTGCCGCCGGCCTCGATGGCGATCTGCGCCGAGCCGAAGACATGGCCGGCAGGGTGGAACGAGACGGCCGTGTCGCCGATCGTCATGCGCTCGCGGAGGTTCGCCGCCTGCGTCTCGCCGGCGAAGTTCTCGCCGTAGCGCGCCGCCATGATGGCGAGCGTCTCCTGTGTTGCCAGCACCTTGCCGTGCCCGGCGCGGGCATGATCGGCGTGGCCGTGCGTGATGAGCGCGCGCGGCACGGGTCGGATGGGATCGACGTAAAAATCGCCCGGCGCGCAGTAGAGCCCCTGCGGCGTGATCTTGAGGATGTCGGTCGGACGCATCGCCATCGAGAACATATGGGGCGGAATTCCGTTCCCGCCAGTTGGGTGGAAGGTGGCACTGGCAGTTTCAGGTCTGCCATGCGCCTCATACCTGCCGTCCGTTGGCTATAGAAGCGCGCCTCGCAGACGACATTCTCGCGGAACGAAATTCAAAAATTTTGAAGGGTTCGCCGAGCTGGGCTATCCGCAACACGATTGTCACGGTCCTGGAACATGGTCAGGCTGAAGTGCAGAACACGAGTGATATCTCGATTTCTGCACGCTGAAGAATGATTATGAGCGTTGATCTATGATTCATGACAAGATGAGGACAAAGCCGGATATGGAAACAGTGTATTTAATGCATCATGTCCGTGCCGACGATGAGTATATGGAAGATACCAAGCTGATCGGCATTTATACGTCATACGAGAGCGCTGAGGTTGCGATCGCTCGACTGCAGAGCCAGCCTGGCTTTCGAGATCACCCGGCAGGCTTCGTTATCGAAGCTTATAAATTAGACAAAGATCACTGGACGGAGGGATTTATCAAAGCGTCGGAGGCGTGAATCTTGATGTGGCCAGATTGCCGATTTCATTCTTCGGCTGCGCGCCCTACAGCGACGTCTAACGTAGTCCAATTGAATATCTCGACGCCCGCTTCGTTGAAAATCAGATACCCATGGACTGAACTTTCCGGCACGCCAAAAGCTGTGAGCCTCTGCTTGCCAGTGCGCCGTATTCTCGGCTGAAGATCGGATGCCAGGTTGGAAAGTTCGCGTTCAATAATGGGCGCGAGCGCTTTTTCTCCTGCCTCGGTCGCCTCGGCAATGGTCAGGAAAACTGGGGCAAGGGTCTCGTAGGGGACAGGCGCTTTCCATGGCGGGAAGATCGCCAGCTTGACGGCGTAACTCATCGGACGAATTTCCTACAGGAGTCCTAAAAACCACGTTACGCTTTTACCCCAAGGCGGCTCTGCGCGCCCGTGCGAACAGCGACTTTCTGACATAATGTACTATGAAAAAAAACCGTCGGACAGCGCTCGCGGGGCGCCGGGGTTGGCAGGCAGTGAATGATTTTCTTGAATCGCAATGATGTTGAGAAGCGGAAAGCTAGCCTTCAGCGGAAGGTCGTCGGCAACCCGAAACCCGTGTTCCATTACGAAAGCAATCCTGCGCATGACTATCTGAGCGCGGCCCGTGCTTTCGTCGCTTCATTGGGAGAATTTCGCGAGGCGACTTTGCTCGCCATCGCCTTTCCCTTTGGCGACGGATGGCAAAACCAACAGATAGCAGATCCGCGCTGGGCTCGTTTTCGTGGCTGGCGCGAGTCTCATGGTGAAGTGAATCGTCTCCATGATGTTCCTGGCCAACAGTTTGCGTTGGACGAAATCAAGGCTCTGGCCGAAGTAATCGCGTTCACGTTGGAATTAGGATGGGATGCATACCTTGATGCCGATCGGGGCCGAAAACTGATCGTATTCTCGCATGACGACCGGGTCGAAATTCATCGTGGCTGTGAGCGCCGCACCTTGATCCAAAACCTATTGCGACTGGGCTATTGGCGGATCGCCGGGGCACCCTAAGCAAGACAGTTCGGAAGCGAGGTTAGGCGATTACCAAGCACAGAAATCGAAAATCCAAGAGAAATCAGGAGATAGAGCCAGGTCAATTGCTCACCAGGTGCAATAATTCGGTATAATTTCTGCTTCATTACCTTAGCCCGCATAAAGCCGCCATTCCGCTTTCGCTCCATGTCCGCCGACGCCGCGCGCGCCTGTCCGCCACCTCGCTACCAAAATGCCAGGTCTCGGCGGACGTCCGACGGATGGAATGCTAGACTGCCGCCATGACCGCCTTTCTCCAATCCTCGGGCGACCTCATCGCCGACCGGCGTTTCGCCCATGCCCGCGATTACGCAGGCGATTGCGATCTCACAGCCGCGATCGATCTTTTCGAACAGACGCTGGAGCGCGCGCCCCATTATGCACCGGCCTGGTTCGAGCTTGGCAAGGCGAGGCTGGCGCTCGGCCTCGCGAGCGCGGCGGATGCCTTCCGCGAGGCGGCGCGGCTCGAGCCGGCAGATGCGCTGGGAGCGCGGCTCCATCTCGCGCGGCTCGGTGCTCTGTCGCACAGCGAAACCGCCATGAAGCCCGCCTATGTCGAGGCGCTGTTCGATCAATATGCCCCGCGCTTCGAAAGCCACCTCGTCGAAACGCTGCATTACGACGGTCCGGTCCTGCTGCGGGACATGGTCGAACAGGCCTGCGCTACGCTTGGGCGCGCGCTCCGCTTTTCACTGCTGCTGGATCTTGGCTGCGGCACCGGGCTCGGCGGCGCGCATTTCGCCTCCCTCTGCGGGCGGATCGAAGGCTGCGACCTGTCGAGGCGCATGGTGGAGCAGGCGGCCCGCAAGGGTGTCTATGATGCGCTTGAAGCCGCCGACGCCCTGACCTTCCTGCTGAGCCGCGAGAACGAGGCCGATCTCGTGCTGGCGGCCGATGTCCTGCCCTATATCGACGCGCTGGAGCCACTGTTCGAGGCCGCCGCCGCCGCGCTTCTGCCGGGCGGGCTGTTCGCCGTCTCGGCCCAGACAGGAAAGGCATTGGATTTCGAACTCGGCGCCGACCTGCGCTTTCACCATTCGGCTTCCTATATCGAAGGCTGCGCTCGGGCGGCCGGCCTTGGCGTCGTATGCTCCAGGACCAAGGGAGTGAGACGGGATCGCGGCATCGAGGCGCCGGGCGTCCTCGTCGTGCTAAGGAAGCCGTAGCCTGACGAAGCCGGACGATCAAAGCCATCTGAATGTCGAACTGCCGGAGGCGTTCAGCCGCTGGTTCGCGAGCCGCGGCTGGCAGCCCCGCGCCCATCAGCTCGCGCTGATCGACAAGGCGCGCCAGGGCCGCTCGACGCTGTTGATCGCGCCGACGGGCGCTGGAAAGACATTGGCCGGGTTCCTGCCGAGCCTCATCGAACTCTCATCCGCGCGCCGCAACCAGGAGCGCGCGATCCACACGCTCTACATCTCGCCATTGAAGGCGCTGGCGGTCGATATCGCCCGCAATCTGGAGACGCCGATCGGCGAGATGAACCTGCCGATTCGCGTCGAGACCCGCACCGGCGACACGCCGCATTCGCGGCGCGCCCGCCAGCGCCGTGACCCGCCCGATATCCTTCTGACGACGCCTGAGCAGGTGACGCTGATGATCGCCTCGCCGGAGGCACCGGCGATGTTCGGTTCGCTCAAGCGCATCATCTTCGACGAGCTGCATGCCATCACGCCGACGAAGCGCGGCGATCTCCTCTCGCTCGGCCTCGCGCGCCTGCGCAAGCTCGCGGGCGATCCGGAGACGATCGGTCTTTCGGCCACCGTGCGCGACCCGGACGAGCTTCGCCGCTGGCTCGTCTCGCAGCATCCGCGCGGCTCGCTCGCCGAACTCGTCATCGCCGAACGGGAGGAGGCCGCGCTACCAGACCTTAAGATCCTCGAAACGGCGCGCGCCATGCCCTGGTCGGGCCACACGACGAGCCATGCCGTTCCCGAAATCTATGAGGCGATCAAGAAGCACAAGCTCAGCCTCGTCTTCACCAATACCCGCATGCAGGCCGAATTCATGTTCCAGCTTCTCTGGAACGCCAATGAGGACGGCCTGCGCATTGCCTTGCATCACGGCTCGCTCGACGTCTCGCAGCGGCGCCGGGTCGAGGAGGCGATGAGCGCGGGCAAATTGGATGCCGTGGTATGCACCTCGACGCTCGACCTTGGCATCGACTGGGGCGATGTCGATCTCGTCATCAATGTCGGCGCGCCGAAGGGCGCGAGCCGCCTTCTGCAGCGCATCGGCCGCGCCAACCATCGGCTCGACGAGCCATCGAAAGCGCTGCTCGTGCCGTCGAACCGGTTCGAACTCCTCGAATGCCGCGCCGCGATCGATGCGGCCTATGCCGGCGAGCAGGACGCGGCCGTATCGCGAACCGGCGCGCTCGACGTACTGGCCCAGCACGTGCTCGGCATGGCGGTGGCGAGCCCGTTCAAGGCCGACGAGCTTTACGAGGAAATCACCAGCGTCGAGGGCTATCGCGATCTCGACTGGGAGACGTTCGAGCGCGTGGTCGATTTCGTGGCGACGGGCGGCTATGCGCTCCGCTCCTATGAGCGTTTTGCCAAGATCCGGCTGACGAAGGACGGCTACTGGCGCGTCAGCAATCCGCGCGTGGCGCAGGCCTACCGCATGAATTTCGGCACCATCGTCGAGGCGTCCTCGCTGAAGGTGCGCTTTGGCGGCCGCAAGCCGGGCGCGACGACGCTGACCGCCGCGGGGCGGCCGATCGGCGAGGTCGAGGAGTATTTCGCCGAAACCTTGAGCGCCGGGGATACATTCATTTTCGGCGGGCAGATCCTGCGGTTCGAAGGCATCGTGGAGGATTCCGTGATCGTCTCGCGCTCCAGCGCGACGGAGCCGAAAGTGCCGTCCTATGCCGGCGGCAAGTTTCCCCTGTCGACGCATCTGGCGAACCGCGTGCGCGCGATGCTGGCGACGCCGGACGATTGGGACAGGCTGCCCATGCCGGTCGCCGAATGGCTCGAACTGCAACAAAAGCGTTCGGAGTTGCCGTCCGCGGATCGTCTATTGGTCGAAACCTTTCCGCGTGGCGGTCGATTTCATCTCGTCGCCTATCCGTTCGAGGGGCGGCTCGCCCACCAGACGCTCGGCATGCTGCTGACGCGCCGCCTGGAGCGGGCCCGGCTGAAACCGATGGGGTTCGTCGCCAACGACTATGCGCTGTCGGTCTGGTGTCTCGGCGATGTCGGCGTGCGCGCCAGCGAGGAACCCGGCTTCATCGACCGGCTGTTCGACCAGGACATGCTTGGCGACGATCTCGAGGAATGGCTTGCAGAATCGGCGCTCATGAAGCGCACGTTCCGTTATTGCGCGGTGATCGCCGGCATGATCGAGCGCTATTTCCCCGGCCAGGAGAAAAGATCGCGGCAGGTGACCATGTCGACCGATCTCGTCTATGATGTCCTGCGCAAGCACGAGCCGGACCATCTCCTCCTACAGGCGGCGCGGGCGGATGCGGCGACCGGGCTGCTTGATATCAGGCGGCTTGCTGACATGCTGGTTCGCATCCAGGGACGAATCACGCATAAGGCCCTGATGCGGCCCTCGCCGCTCTCCGTGCCGGTGCTTCTCGAAATCGGACGCGAGTCGGTCTATGGCGAGGCGGCGGACGCATTGCTCGAGGAGGCCTCGCAAAGCCTGATCGACGAGGCGATGAGTTGATGCTGGAGCGGGCGGAGCGATTGGACTTACAGCCGTCACACGAACGAGAGTTGCGCCCGGTCGAGATCAGGCTCGGCGAGGCGTCCTTCGTGGCGGACCGGAGCGGCGCGCTCTGGCACGAGGGCGAGCGGACGCTGCTCGTTGCCGATCTTCATTTCGAGAAAGCCTCGCGCTACGCCATGCGCGGGCAGTTCCTTCCGCCCTACGACACGGCCGCGACGCTGGCACGGCTCGCCGATGCGCTGGCGCGATACCGCCCGAAGCGGCTCATCTGCCTCGGAGACAACTTCCATGACGTAGAAGCGCTCGGGCGCATGGCGGCCCGCGACGTCGCCGCCATCGAAGCGCTCGCATCCGCGCTCGAGCTCGTCTGGATATCCGGCAATCACGACCCCGACATGCCGGCTTCGCTGCCGGGCGTCCGAGCGACGCACCTCGAACTCGACGGCGTCCATCTCTGTCACGAGCCGAGGGTGGACGCGCATGGCGCGGCTGAAATCTGCGGCCATCTTCATCCTGCTGCGCGCGTCGCGACGCGGCGGGGTTCGGTGCGCCGCCGCTGCTTCGTGAGCAACGGCGCCCGCATGGTGATGCCGGCCTTCGGCGCGCTGACCGGCGGGCTCAATGTCAGGGATGAGGCCTTCGGCGCGGTGATCGGGGTGAACGGGTTGAAAGCCTACGTTCTCGGCCGGCAGACCATCTACGAGATCGGCGACCGACATCTTTTCAGCGACTGAACCTGCCGTTGCTGCCCTGGCTGCGGCTCGGCGGCATGTCGGGTTGCGGCGCAAGAACCGTGTGATAGAAGAGCGCTGTCCGAGCCGCCGAAATCGCCGCCGGCATCGTCGAAGGCCGTATGCCTAGCCAAGGGTAATGGATCATCTTGAAAGCGCCCGCTCCCAAACAGCTCAACATTCTCGACGCGTATTCGCCGGATTTTCCCAATCATCAGATCGCATTCGATCTCTTCAAGGGCGAGTGGAGCTCTGCCGTCCCGGGCTACGAGACAGGAGGCATCGGCCTCTTCCATGATCAGCGCGTGACCTGGTTCGCCGAATGCTGCGGTGGTTTCGAGGGCAAGAAAATTCTCGAGCTCGGCCCGCTCGAGGCCGGCCATACCTTCATGGTTTCAAAGGCGGGCGCCGCGAGCGTCCTTGCGATCGAGTCGAACCAGCGCGCCTATCTGAAATGCCTCATCGTCCAGCAGGCGCTGAAATTCAACGCGGACTTCCTGCTCGGCGATTTCCAGCCGTTTCTCGCCACCACGAGCGAAACCTTCGACTTCATTCTGTGCAGCGGCGTGCTCTATCACCTCACCGACCCTGTCGGCTTCCTCACCAACATTGGCCGCGTCGGCAAGTCCGTCGGCATCTGGACGCACTATTACGACAAGGCCGTGATCGAATCGACTTCCTATCTGAAACCGAAATTCTCGAGCCGCAGCAAGCCGGTTCAAACGCCGCACCGCACGCTGCAGCTCTATCAGCAGAGCTACCTGCAGGCGCTTGACTGGAGCGGCTTTTGCGGCGGGCCGGAAATCACCAGTTACTGGCTGACGAAGGACGACATCATCGCGCATTTGCAAGATCAGGGCTTCACTGTCACAATCGGCGGTGATGATCCGACCCATGGCAACGGGCCCTGCATGCTTATTTATGCCGAAAAGTCCTGACATCTCACCGTTGGATCAACTGTGGGCCGCTGTCGCGACGGTATCGGCTCTCCGCCGCCAGGTCGACGAGGCCATTCGGCAAGGTGAAGCCGCAGCGCAATGAAGACGAAATTTTCAGCGGCCTCGCTCCGCAGGCTCAGACCGGGCAGCGCCAAGAGCGCGGTGCAAGGCGCTCTCGTGCGCGCCGCTCCCTCGACGCCGCTCGTCCCCGTGGGGCGCTCGCTGCCCGGGCGATCGCGCCCTGTTCCGGCCAAGACTGAAGCAAGGACGAAGTCAGGCGGGATGTTCTTCCACCCCCTGATTTTTTTCGTCGTCATTCCGACGCTCTTCGCCTTCGTCTACATCGCCTTCATCCAGTCGCGGCAATATGTGGCGGAATCGAAATTCGTCATTCGGGCCGCGACCGAGCCCAAAGCATCCGGGGTCACGGATACGCTGTCGATCATCAGCAAGATCGGTGGCTCAAGCGGCACGAAATCGACGGCGCAGGACGGTTTCATCGTTGCCGACTACATTCGCGGCCGCACCGTCGTCAACGATATCGGCGGCAAGGAGTTCATGCGCCAGCTCTTCGCCCGGCCGTCGATCGATTACGCGTCGCGCATGTCCGATACAGGTTCGCTCGAGGACATCTGGAAATACTGGAACAAGCATGTCAGCGCGACGCTGGACACGATTTCAGGCGTCGTGACGCTGAGGGTGCACGCCTACTCGCCACAAGATGCGCTCTTGATCAACGAGAACATTCTCAAGCTCTGCGAGACGCTGATCAACACAATGTCGGATCGCAGCAGGACCGACGCGGTCAAACGCGCCGAATCCGAGGTCGATCTCGCATCGAAGAAACTCGTCGAGGCGAAGAAGCAGCTTCTCGAATTCCGTAATCGCAACGTCCTGATCGACCCGGCGACAAAGGCTCTGGCGATCGGCGACCTGATCGGCAAGCTCACCATCAAGCGGATCGAGGTGCAGAACAACCTCGCATCGCTCTCCGGATCGCTCAACGCGGAATCGCCGAGCCAGCGCCTGCTCACCAATCAGCTCAATGTGCTCAACAAGCAGATCGATGACCTCAAGGGCGAACTGACGGGCAGCAGCGACAGCCCGCGCGTCTCGGCCGAGATCGGCGAATTCGAGCAGTTGAAGCTGAACGAGATCTTCGCGCAGCGGCTCTACCAGATCGCGCAGACGAGCTTCGAGAAAGCGAGGCAGGAAGCGGCGAAACAGCAGCTTTTCCTGGTGACCATCGTCAGGCCGCTTCTGCCGGAGGAGCCGCTCGTCCCGCAGGTCGGCGTCGATACCTTCCTGTTCTTTTCCCTTGCGATGATCTTTTATGGCATCGCTTCACTGCTCATCGCGAGCGTCAGGGACCACGCGGCCTGATCGGCGGCCATTCGCCCTATTCGGCCGTTTCCTCGGTGAGCGCGTTCTCGATCGCGTCCTCGACATAACTATGGAGAACGAGATCGTATTCGAGAAGATTGCTGACCGCTCCTATCCCCGCGAGGCGGTCCGCAAGATCGGTGACGGCGGGCGAGACCGCCATCATGTGCTCGCCGAGCACGTCCGCGCCGAGCAGTCCTGCCAGCAGGCCCTTGAATTCTGAAAAACGCTCGCGCATCCCGACGGCGTCGACCGTGGAAAGATTGTCGAGCGCGAGACCGAGATGGCGCCGCTCGGGTTCCTCGCCCGGTTGGCAGCCCATGATCCGCACCATTGGGTTCGACAGGGCAGCCTTCACCTCCGGCTTTGCCGAGCGGAAGGCCGTGTTGAGCGCCTTCTCGTTCTCTATGTCGAGATTGATCGCGAAGTCGGTCAGCGCCTCGAACCCCGTCATGAAGGTCGGCAGAAGATGGGCAGCGTTCGATTTGCCCAGCAGTTGGATGAACAGGATGCGCTCGGCGAGTTCCTCGATCGGGTGGCTCACGAGAACAGAGGTGAAGAAGCCCTTGTTCTTGAAATGGCCGATATAGCGCGAGAGATAAGGCCGGCCGGTCAGGATCACCGATTGCATGTAGCCGGCGTTGATCAGGCAGGCCATCGTATCGAATGCGTGCCGCTCGACGAAATTGTAGTTCATCGCAAAACGCGAGTTGAGTGTGCGGTAGATCTTGTTCTGCGGCATCAGCGACGCATCGAAATAAACGAGTTTGGTCTGAACATGCCGATCGGTGTCGTTGCGGTGATAGATCTGGATGTCGGTCGCGGCGTCCAGGATCTCGATATCGGGCTGATTGGCCAGATCGGGAACGAGGCTTGTGTCGACCTGAAACCCCACTTGTCCGGTGTTATGCAGGCCCGCGTCCTTGATGTCGGCGCGAATGACCGAAGCCTCGATGATCAGCTCTTCGCGGTCCGGGCAGACGACCTTGACCTTCGGGATGATACCGGGGTTGTCGGGAGCCAGCCACCCCGCGATGAAAGACCCTTCGTCGATATCGATGTAGAATTGCATGTCTGAACCGTAAGCGCCGCTGGATCATTTTGCGTGTCGGCGGAATCGTCACGGGAAGAGCAGCCTGCTCTGCGGCGCGCCGCAGCGGTTCTAGACCACGTCGCGGTCAAACGTGAAGGCTTTTCTCGAATGGACCGTGGCGCTTAGACCATGTGGTCGCGGACGAGGAAGCTCACGCCGAGCAGGATCAGCCACAGGACGAGCGCGGGAAAGACGATGATGGACCAGTTCCACCAGCGTTTGGGATAGATCGCCTTCTGCGCCAGGGTCGGGGCGAGAAACGGTGTGAGGTAGGCATGCTGCGTCTCAACATCGAGCCTCGCCGATTCATAGGCCGTCGCGGCGCTGGCGTATTGCTGCTGAGCCAGCGACAGATCGAGCTGGAAACGCTCCATGATGCTCATGCTTGCGGCGAGCGTTTTCGCCTCCGGCTTGCCTGCGCCGCTCTCGCTCGCGCCCTGCGCCGCACCGGCACCATCCTTACTCGCGCCATCCTTGCCCGCGCCGACCGCGCGAGACGAGGTCGTCTTCGCAGCGCCTGCGTTGGTGAGCTGCCCCTTGATGGTGTCGATCTGTTCCTTGAGATTGGCGATCTGGGCGGCAAGGATCCGCATCTGCGGAGCATCGGGGCTGATGCTGGTGCTGCGCACCGCATATTCCTCCTCGCGGCTGCTGAGTTCAATCTTCAACACATTGGTGATCTTGTTCGCGGTCTCCGCGACGAGGGTTGCATCGATGATGCCTTCGGAGTTTCGGATGTTGCGCATGGCGTTGGATGCCTCGCGCATCTTGGCCTGTGCCCGGTATAATTCCTCGGTCGATTGCTTCAACGTCGCCTGGCGCGCGCGCTCCGACATCCGGTTGATCAGGGCCTCGGACAATTCGACGATCTTGTTGGCGATCGCCAGCGCCTCCTCGGGCGAAAAGGCGCGCACCTCGACGGTGATGATCCCCGATTCCGATTCTACCTTGGCGTCGATACGCTTGTTCCAGTATTTGACCATGTCCTCGATGCGATCGGAGGCCTTGAAGCGCGAGAAATAGTCGACGTCCTCGCGGGCATAGAGCTTGCGGAAATCGAAGGCAGCGTCGATGTCCTCGACCATGGCGCGGCTCTTGATGTAGGCGGCGATGATCTTGGAATCCTGCGAGGATTGCGAGCCCGAGATGCCTGCAATGCCGGCGATCGAGTCGAGAACTGACGTTTCGCCGGTTTTGAGGGCGAACCGCGTCTCGCTTGCGTATTGGTCGGACGCGATCAGCCCGTAATAGATCGAAACGGCGATCGTCGGGACCAGGAAAAGCAGGACGAAGCTGGCGATGATGCCATAGAAGAACATCCGCGCACCCTTGCGCGCCGCAAAGCCGCCGCCGCCGGAGACGAACACCGTCGGCGCGCGCGCTTTTCTTGCCGCTGCCCGCAAGCCCTTGGCGATCGCGGCGGCGCGGTCTTCGGCGGTTGCGCGGCTGAGAGCGGTCGAGCCGTTGTCGATGGTGATGGCTGCTTCGTTATGGCTCATGGCGGTCAGGCGGGTGGACCTACTGCAAAAAGGGCGGAATGACCGAACGCAGTCTCATTCGTTGAGCTTCTTGTAAAGCTCGATCGCATCGTCGATCCTGTCGAAGACATGGAGCTTGCCATGCGCGAGCACGATACCACGATCACAATAGGATTGCAGCGTTCCCATGTCGTGCGAAACCATGATGATGTCCGCGCGGCTGCGGCGCTTGTTGAATTCGGCCTGGCAGCGGACCTGGAAGCGGGCGTCGCCCACCGCGGTGACCTCGTCGATGAGATAGCATTCGAACTCGACCGCCATGGAGAGGCCAAAGGCAAGCCTTTGCGCCATGCCTGACGAATATGACGAGATCGGCACATGCATGTAGCGGCCGAGCTCGGCGAAATCCTCGACGAATTCGACGACCTTTCGCACATCATGGCCGTAGACACGCGCCACGAATTGCACGTTCTCCAGACCGGTCAGCTTGGGGTGAAGACCGCCGGAGAAGCCGAGCGGCCAGGAGATGCGGGCGGAACGGATCGTGCGACCGCCGTTGGGGAACTCGGTGCCGCCCATGATGCGCATGAGGGTCGACTTGCCCGCACCGTTGATGCCGAGAATGCCGTAATTATAGCCGCCCTTGAAGTCCATCGAGATATGGTCGAGGACGATTTTGACGTGCCCCTGCGTTCGGTAGAACTTGAAGACGTTGTCGAGCCGGATCATGCTTGGTAGAGCCGTCCGCGGAAAATGCGCTCGGTAACGAGGCCGAGAAACAGCGAAACGGTCGCGAAGCCGAGCACATAGGTTTTGCTGAGCGGCGAGTTCGCATAGCTGTCGTAATAGGCCGTGCGCATCCATTCGACGAGCTGGAACAGCGGGTTGTACCAAAGGACATCGAGTACGTCGGAGGAGTAGTTAGAGGACAGGATCAACGCGCCGGATGTTGCGTAGAGGAGAATGGACAGGACGATGAAGAACACGTTCCAGCCCATCCCGAACAGAATGAAGAAAACGGCGCTGAGCACGCCGACTGAAACGCCGAGATAGATCGAGCCGAGAACAGCCATGATGGCTTCCGACATGTCGATCGGCGTCAGGTCGACGTCCGACGCGTACATGATGAGGACAAAGATAATCGCGACGAGCGCTGCCGACAAAATCTCGAGAATTGCCCGAGCGATCAGCATGTCGGTGGTCTTGACGATCGAGAACAAGAGCAGCGGCTGATTGATCTTGATCGCCTGCATCATCATGCGGGCCGGGTAGATGCACAGAATATAGGGCAGCAGTCCCGTCGCCGCGAACACGGCGAGGTCGGTTCCGATCGGTACGACGCGACCGATGGCGAACTGGACCCCCATGATCCCGAGCATATGGATAAGCGGCCAGGCGATTGCGATCAGATAGGCGACATGCGTGCGTCCGAAGCGTGTCTTCATATCCCGCAGGATCAGCGCGCTGACGACGCGCCGCTGGATCGCAAACGAGGATGAAAACACCGAGCGCTGCGTATCGCCCTCCGCAGCTCGCGGCTTCGGGTTCTGTGCGTCGGAAAACCTTGAGGTGAGTAACGTCATGATCGATGGCCGCCACGGATAATCGATCTACCGTCGATCGCTTGCATATTGCAACAAGACGGGCCGGATATCGGTGCAGCGCGGCAAAAATATGGTGCTAGCCGCACTGTCAGGCTACAAACCTGTTGCGCTTGGCGCCATTGAGCCGTTTGCGCGACAGCTTGATCTGCTGCTCGGCTTCGAGCAGTGTTTTGTCGAGGAGTGCAAGCCGCCGGCTGGACAGCGCCTCAGGCGACAGCGCCTGACCGGGCGAAGAGCGCAGATGCGCGATGAATTCGCAGCCGTCGGCCTCCGATATCTCGTCGACACTGAGGCCGGTGAGTCCAAGCGCTTTGAGTTCGAGCATCATCAGCTCAAAACTCGCAGGCGTGAAATGCCAGGCATGGCAGTCGATATAGGGCGCGTCCGGCTGAGCGGCCTTTTCGGACAGGTCAGCCGCCTGATGAAGCGTGTTGACGAATTGGAGCGCGCCGAGCGGATCCTGGCCCCACATGATCTTGCCCTTCGACATGACGGAATATGCGAAGTGGTTGAAGATGGTGCGCCGGCCATGCCGGGAACCGCCATCCTTTGCCGCCGCGACCACATCGCCCGCGGTCGAGATTGTTTTGTAGAAGTCGAAACAGAACCGTTTGTCAGGGACGGCAAGCGAAAGGACGCCTCCTTGCGACAGCAATCGTTCCGCAGAGCAGAAAAACGAGAGAAGATCGGCGATGTGCTCTATGACATGACTTGCCAGAATGACGCTGAACGTGCCGTGCCGCTCTGAGGGAACAGCCTGGTCGAGCAGGCCGTGGTCCCATACCGCATCAACGGCTTCGATCGCATCAAGCCGGTCGTCGTGCCCCTCATATTTCGCGATCAGGTCCTCACGCGAGAGGTGATCGACGATGAAGGTGTCCCAGCCGTCCCGCCTTGGAATGATCGGAGCGAAACTCGGACCGATCTCCATGACTGGCATGCCGCGTACGACGAACCGGCGCAGCTTTTCCGCCCGTCTCTTCATGAGCCGGGCACCGGCATCCGCCGGGGTCTTTCTAAACAGCCGCTTGATCAAGATGCCCCCCTACCGGGCCGCGCATTGCACATCGGGTGTGATGTGCTGCTCTGCGTCCTTGAATGCAAGCCACGGTTTGATGCGGCGCGAGGTGTCGGCGGGTCGGGGATAGCCGGAATTGAGCGCAAGGTTCGGATTGTAGAAAGGGTCGCGCGCCAATTGGTTCGGCCAGCGCATCTGGAGGTAGGATTGCTCGCGCTTGAACCGCTCGATCTTGTCGGGCGTCTGGTCGGAGCCCCGCGTCGCCGACTCATGGTGATAGAGTTCGGCATAGGGCGTCCAGACGATATGGTAGCCCGCCTCCGCGAGCCTGATGCAGAAATCGACGTCATTATAGGCGATCTTGAGGTTGACCTCGTCGAGCCCGCCAAGGTCGAGATAGACGTGTCGCCTCACGGCAAGGCAGGCGCCGGTCACCGCCGAGACGCGTCGCGTCAGATAGAGATCGCTGTAGTAGCCGCCATCCTCGCGCGGCGCGGATGGGAAATAATGTCCGGCCGAGCCGCCGAAGCCGAGCACCACGCCGCCATGCTGCAGCCGGCCATTGCCGTAATAGAGCTTCGCGCCGACGGCACCGACCTCCGGCCGCACCACGTGCGATACCATCTCTCTCAGCCAGTCGCGGTGGATCACGTCGATGTCGTTGTTGAGCAGGAGCAGCACTTCGCCTGTCGCGAGGCGGGCCGCGGCATTGTTCATCGCCGAATAGTTGAACGCGCCGGCGAAGGGCAGCACCTTCACCCGTGGATCGCGCGTGAGCTTGCGCAGCAAGGCCGCCGTCTTCTGCTCGACGCTTTCATTGTCGACGATGATGATCTCGAGCTGGTCGTAATCCGTGCGCTTCATCAGCCCTGCCACGCATTGCGAGAGAAGATCGGCCCTGTCCCGTGTCGGGATGATCACGCTCACCAGCGGCGCTTCGTCCGGCAGGGCGCGGATCACGCGCGTGTAGCCGGGATTGCCGCGTGCATGAGTGACGATCGCCGTCTCCCCCCGCCGCCTCAAGTGATCCTCGATGGCCCGCTTGGCGGCGTTGAAGCACTTCTCCTGCTGGCTGCGCGAGAAATTGGCGGCCTCCGCGTCCATGCGCCAGTGATAGAGCACCGTCGGAATGTGACGAATGCGGTCCGGCGTCGTCGTGTCGGCGGCCCGGAGCACGAGATCGTAATCCTGGCTGCCCTCGAAGCCTTCCCGCAGCCTGCCGATCTCCTCCACGAGCGAGCGCCGGTAGACGCCGAGATGGTTGACCATGTTCTGGCCGAGCAGGAGGTCGAGGTTCCAGTCGGTCTTGAAATAGGGCGCGAGCCGCTTGCCGGCGGCGTTGATCATGTCCTGATCGGAATAGAGGATGTCGGTCTCGGGGTGCGCGTCGATCTCGGCTGCAACCTCGTAGAGCGCGTGCGGCGGCAGCACGTCGTCATGATCGACGAGCGCAACGAATGCGCCGGTCGCAAGGTCCAGCGCCGAGTTGGTCGCGGCGCAGATATGGCCGTTGCGCGGCCGGAACACGCATTTGACCCGGGCGTCGCGCCGCGCGAAATCCGCCAGCAGCGGCCTGACATGCGCAGCGCTTGAGGCGTCGTCCGCCATGCAGAGTTCCCAACGCTCGTAGAACTGCGCCTGCATAGAGTTGAACAGCGCCTCGAGATAAGGGCCCTGCGCGTTGTAGACCGGCACCACCACCGAGATCAGCGGCGGATCGCGAAGGGCCGCGATGTGGCGGCGGATCAGCCGCTCATCCTCAGCCGTGATCGTGTCATTCGCGTCGACCCAGCGCTGATAGGCTGCCTCGCCATATTTGGAGATCGCCGCGCGGCCCTCGTGCCGGCCGTATTTCAGGTAATGCAGCAACGGGTTCATGCCCGTGCGCGCGACATCCTGATAGGTTGAAAGATAGGCCCGGGAACTGAACAGTTCGCTGGGGTCCCGGCCCTCTCGCGCGCCATAGCGCAGATAGTGACGCACGGGATGCTTGCCCGAGCGCGCGACATCCGGGTACTCGGCGAGATACCAGCGCGTGTTGAAGAAGGCGTTCGGGCTGCGGCCTTCCTTCATGCCGTGTTTGATGAAGTGCGTCTGCGGATCGAGGCCCGCCGCCTTGACGTCCGGATATTGCTCCAGATACCACGCCGCATCGACGAGCGCGGCCTCGTCGTTTTTAAAGAGCTTCATGTCGATTGGCTTTGGTCATCCTTTAAGGCGTTCGATCCACACTTAGCGATGATAGGCGCAATCGCAATAGAAACGGTATCGCCTGTTAACGGCATCAAGCGGCTTGGGCTTGCTCTAAACTCTTCGTGCCAAATAGTCCCAATTTCCGATCGTTACAATTCATAATGACGATTCCGCCGCTTGAGCGTGATGTCGCAAGACCATGCGTATGGGAAATTGGATTTGATAGCGTTGTCGACGAGCGATATAGAACGCGCGGTGTAGGGAACGGGTGAGTTCTGGACACGAAAGTGATCGATGAATATCGGCTCGTTTGATACCATAGCCGTCGCCTTCCGCGTGCCGCCTACATGGAGCGGCAACCTTCCGAAGCATTTTTTGGTGAACAATGACGATCATTTCTGATCTAATCAACAGGCGAAGAAAAAATTTCGGACTAGCTCGCGATATTCGGAATAAAATAGCGCGTGAATTCAATGCGCGATTTTATCTTAAGCAAAATAGTGACATTGCTCACTTGAGGGTCGATCCTCTTGAACATTATCTAGAGTTCGGTCTGCTAGAAGACCGTCAGCCAAGAGGCGACTTCAGCCCAATTTATTATCGCCGTCTATATTCAGCTGAATTGTCGGGACAAGCCCCGTTTATCCATTGGATTACGGTCGGTAGAGACAAAGGCTATCTAGGTCATCCTTGGCAAAACGATCCAGATTTAGACGATATCGCTTTGATGCGCGCCGAATTCGATCCTGAATTCTATGCGCGCTCAAATCCTGACGTCGTGCGTGCCGGTGGAGACCTCTTCGAGCATTTCCAGAAATTTGGCTGGCTTGAACGCCGAGATCCTAATGAAAGCTTCTCTATAGAAACCTATCTTCGCTGGTACCCGGAGCTTCGATTATGGGGACTTAATCCGTTTGCGCATTATCTGACTGTAGGAAGAGCCGCTGGACATGAGGCTGTCGGCAAGAAACCGCCATCCGTCGCGCTTCTGGGTGCAAGGAAAGATGATGCGGGATGGCAAGCATCGTCAACGATGTTTTCAGAACACCTTCAGTACGCTACCAAAGGTCCATATTGGGAAGCGCGGAATACAGAAATTACAATTGGGAAGGAGCCTAAAGCTAAGGTAATAGCTTATTATCTGCCACAATTTCATGCAATTCCGGAAAACAACGCAAACTGGGGGCTGGGGTTCACCGAGTGGCGTAATATCATTCGAGGGTTACCGCGCTTTCGGGGGCATTATCAGCCGCGTGTTCCTGAAGAGTTGGGTTTTTATGATCTGACCGATGCGAACGTGCTTAAGCGACAAGCTGAAATGGCAAAAGCGGCGGGCATCCACGCCTTCTGTTTCTACTATTATTCATTCAATGGGAGGCGGGTTCTCGAGCGGCCGATTGAGACATTTTTATCCGAAGATGAGATTGATCTGCAGTTTGCTTTGATGTGGGCCAACGAAAACTGGACTCGCACGTGGGATGGCCTCGACGCCGCAGTCCTGCTGGAGCAAAAATATCGGGAAGAAGATGAAGCAGCGCTTATAGCGGACATTGCGCGGCACTTTGCTGATCCAAGGTATATACGGATAGAGGGTCGACCGATCTTTTTTATCTATCGCCCTGGTCAAATTCCTGACGCGGAAACGGCAATTGCACGCTGGCGTGACATTTTCAAAACGACACATAATGAGGTGCCACTCATCTTTATGTGTCAAGGTTTCGACGATCACGATCCGCGTCCTTACGGCCTCGACGGAGCAATTGAATTTCCGCCCCACAAGGTCTGTGCCGGCCTACCAGCGCTCAATCATCATCTCGACATCTTCGATCCAGAATTCAGCGGGCATGTTGTCAGTTATGATGAGACGATCGAGCGGTCAGTGGGTGAGGCGGCACCGTCTTATCCATTGATCAAGGCTGCTACTCCATTTTGGGATAATGACGCCCGGAGACCGGGACGCGGTATGGTTTTGCAAGGTTCAACACCGTCCAAATACGAAGGCTGGCTACGCCAACTAATCTCATTCTCCCACCGAAATCCCGTATTTGGCGAACACTTCGTTGCTGTAAATGCCTGGAACGAGTGGGCCGAGGGAGCCTATTTGGAGCCAGACGTATACAACGGGGCCGCCTATCTGAACGCTACCGCGCGAGCCGTAACAGGCACGCGACAACAGCCACACACTGGTGCTTCAGAGAACCATAATAAAATATATAGCAAGGCAAAATTGGCAATAGTCATACACATATATTACCCAGATGTTTTTAAAGAACTGCTAATCTACTTAAATGAATACAAAGAAACAAAAATATTTTTAACAACAGTTCCCGAAAAACTTGGAGAGCTCAAAACTATACTCGAAAGTGTGTCATTTGAATATGAAATTCATGTGAACGAAAATCGCGGTAGAGATGTGGCGCCCTTTGTTAACGTGCTCGAAAAAATCGTGTCCGATGGATTCGAGTATGTTCTCAAGCTGCATACAAAAAAATCTACGCACCGCAGCGACGGAGATGTCTGGCGCAAGCATATGTATGATCTTTTGGCTGAGCCGGTCCAGTTGGAGCGAATAATCGAAGCCCTTGACCAAAGACCGGATGTTGGGATGGTCGGGCCAGAAGGGCATGTACTTCGCCTGCGAACATATTGGGGCTCTAACGAAGCGAAAGTATGTGAACTCGCACTCAGGTTGGGTGTCAGGAATTTGTACGTCGACAATATGCGTTTTGTCGCGGGCACCATGTTTGTCGCGAGGGTAAAAGCCATCGAACCATTGCTCAAACTTCAGCTTGGTTTTAAGGATTTCGAGCCCGAGCAGGGCCAGTTGGACGGAACTCTTGCTCATGCAATCGAGCGGATATTTTCGATAAGCACTACGCTGCAGGACATGCTTATCTGTTCGGTTTCTACAGATCCAAGAAACCTGCTGACAAATCTTGTCGAAAGCGATTATTCGTTCGTGAAGCCTACTCACAGGCTGGGGCCGGTGCCGAACGACGAGAATTTGCGCTCAAAAACGTGAGATTGGATGAGAAATTGTTTGGCCTTCCCCTAGCCGTAGGTGACTTGAATCCGCCACTTGAACGTTGTCTTCGACCGAACTGGGTGGCCTGTCGCCAAAACCCCTGACGTGGAACACGGTAGGGCTCTGCTCAAGTTGCCCCTCCGCTGGACTCCTTCCGTCGCCTCGCCTAGAACGGCGCACGCCAATCAATTGTCCGTGAACGCCGTTTCATGATCCATAATTTGATGATTTTGCCTCGATGAACGCTCCAGCCGCCAAATTCTCCGTCACGCCCCAGTCCATCGCGGACGTTCTCCTCATAAAGCCGCGCCGTTTCGGCGATGCGCGCGGCTGGTTTTCTGAAACGTTCAGCGCCAGCGCCTACGCCGAATTCGGCGTCAAGGCCGAGTTCGTGCAGGACAATCACTCGCTCTCGGCAGCGCCCGGCGTCATCCGCGGACTGCATTTCCAGACGCCGCCATCCGCGCAGGCCAAGCTCGTGCGTGTGGTGCGCGGCAGCGTATTCGATGTCGCGGTCGATCTGAGGCGCTCCAGCCCCACCTATGGCCAATGGTGCGGGGCGACGCTGACAGCCTCAGGCGGCGAGCAGTATTTCGTGCCGCGCGGTTTTGCCCACGGCTTCTGCACGCTGGAGCCCGATACCGAATTCGTCTACAAGGTCGATGGCTATTACGCGCCGGAATGCGATGCGGGCCTGCGCTATGACGATCCCGATCTCGGCATCGCGTGGCCGGTTCCCGAAGGCGGCGCGACGGTCTCCGACAAGGATGCGAAGCTGCCCTTCTTCCGCGATTTCCAATCGCCTTTCGCCTGAGCGGATCAGTCATGTCCAAGCGCTTCATCGTCACCGGCGGCGCCGGTTTCATCGGGTCGGCTCTCGTGCGGCTGATCATCGCCGAAACGCAGCACAGCGTCGTGGTGGTCGACAAGCTCACCTATGCGGGCAATCTCGACAATCTGGCGCCCGTCGCGGCCGATCCGCGATTTTCCTTCGCGCAGATCGACATTTGCGATGCGCATGCGGTGCGCAAGCTCGTCGCTGACGTGGAGCCGGATGCGATCATCCATCTTGCCGCCGAAAGCCATGTCGATCGCTCGATCGACGGGCCAGGCGCGTTCATCGAGACCAACGTCAACGGCACCTTCGCCCTGCTACAGGCGGCGCTCGGATTCTGGCGCGGCCTTTCCGCCGAGCGCAAGGCGGCGTTCCGCTTCCACCATATCTCGACCGACGAGGTGTTCGGCTCGCTCGGGCCGGATGGCTTGTTCGAGGAGACGACGCCGTATGATCCGCGCTCGCCCTATTCGGCCTCGAAAGCGGCGTCGGACCATCTCGTCCAGGCATGGCACCACACTTATGGCCTGCCTACGCTGCTCTCCAACTGCTCGAACAATTACGGGCCGTATCATTTTCCCGAAAAGCTCATCCCGCTCGTTATTCTCAATGCGCTTCACGGCAAGCCGCTGCCCGTCTACGGCAAGGGCGACAATATCCGCGACTGGCTCTATGTCGATGATCACGCCCGCGCATTGCTCCTCATCGCGGAGACCGGCAAGCCGGGAGAGAGCTATAATGTGGGCGGGCACAATGAGCGCACCAACATCGATGTGGTGCGCGCCATCTGCGCGCTGATGGACGAATTCCGCCCTGGCAGCGTCGCCGGCGGTCATGAATCGCTGATCACCTTCGTCGCCGACCGGCCGGGACACGACCAGCGCTATGCGATCGATCCCACGAAGATCAGACGGGAACTCGGCTGGACCGCGCGGGAGAATTTCGACACCGGGCTGCGCAAGACAGTGCGCTGGTATCTCGACAATGAAGCGTGGTGGCAGCGCATCCGCTCGGGCGTTTATCAGGGCCAGCGGCTGGGCTCCGGGTCAGCCGGGGCGCGCGCATGAGCGGCGGCGTCAAGCTGCTGGTGCTCGGCGCGGGAGGCCAGCTCGGCCAGACCGTGCTCGAGCTTGCCGCGCTCAAGGGCGTCGCGGCGGTCGGTGCGAAGCGCGGCGAAATCGACATCACGGACGAAGCCGCCATCAGCGCGGCCATACGGCACGTCCAGCCCACGGCCATCCTCAACGCGGCCGCCTACACGGCGGTCGACAAGGCGGAGGCGAACGAGGCTGCGGCCGTCGCGGGCAACGTCGATGGGCCGGCCGCGATCGCGCGTGCCGCGCGGGCATCCGGCCTGCCGGTGATCCATATCTCGACCGACTACGTCTTCGACGGCAGCCGCGCCGGCGCGCGCGTCGAGAGCGATCCCGTCGCGCCGATCGGCGTCTACGGCCGGACCAAGGCCGAGGGCGAAGACAGGGTGAGGACCGAGAACCCGGCCCATCTCATCCTGCGGACCGCCTGGGTCTACGGCCCCTATGGCAACAATTTCCTGAAAACGATGCTTCGGCTCGCCGGCGAGCGCGACGAGTTGCGCGTCGTCGCCGACCAGACCGGCAATCCGACTGCGACGGTCGACATCGCCGAGGCGATCCTCGCCGCAGCGGCGCATCTGGAGCGCGGTGGCACGGGCTACGGCACCTATCATTTCGCAGGCGATGGCATCACGAGCTGGCATGGCTTTGCCAGCGAGATCGTGTCGCTGGCGGCACCGATCACAGGGCGCAAGCCGATCGTCACCGCAATAACGACGGCCGATTACCCGACTCCTGCCCGCAGGCCGGCCAATTCGGCGCTGGACAGCACACTTTTTGCGACCACATTCGGCTATCGCGCCGCGCCCTGGCGCCAGCGCACGGCGGAAACCGTCAACCGGCTCCTTTCACACGACAAGGCTTAGGAAACAAAGATCATGAAAGGCATCATTCTCGCCGGCGGCTCAGGCACCAGGCTCTATCCGCTGACGATGGTCGTCTCCAAGCAGCTCCTTCCGGTCTACGACAAGCCGATGATCTACTATCCGCTTTCGACCCTGATGTCGGCGCGGATCGACGACATTCTCATCATCACCACGCCGCATGACCAGCCTCTCTTCAAGGAATTGCTCGGCGACGGCTCGCAGTTCGGCATCAAGCTGACCTACGCGATCCAGGAGCATCCGCGCGGCCTCGCCGACGCCTTCATCATCGGGCGGGAGTTCGTGGGCAACGATCGCGTCGCGCTGGTCCTCGGCGACAACATCTTCTATGGCCACGGCCTGCCGGAGATGCTGCAGGAGGCCGCCCGCCTCGAGCACGGCGCGACCGTGTTCGGCTATATCGTCTCCGATCCCGAGCGTTATGGCGTCGTGGAACTCGATGCCGCCGGCAAGGCGATCTCGATCGAGGAGAAGCCGAAAGTGCCTCGTTCCAACCACGCCATCACCGGGCTTTATTTCTACGACAACCGCGTGCTCGACATCGCTGCGGACGTGAAGCCTTCGGAGCGCGGCGAGATCGAGATCTCGGACATCAACCGCACTTACATGGAGATGGGCGAACTGCACGTCATGAGCATGGATCGCGGTACGGCCTGGCTGGATACCGGCACGCATGACAGCCTGATCGAGGCCGGGCACTTCGTCGAAATCCTGGAGCGCCGGCAAGGCTTGAAGATCTCCTGCCCGGAGGAGGTCGCCTATCTCAACGGCTTCATCGATCGCAAGCAGCTGATCGCGGCCGCCGAGCGGTGCGGCAAGTCGAGCTACGGCAAGTATCTGATGCAGATCGCCGGCTGATCCGGCCTCAGCGCGCCCGATAGGCCGCGATCAGGACCTGCGCCTCGCCGGCCTCGCGGCGGTCGAGCACAATCAGCTCCGATGGCGGCGATAGCGGGACGCTTGCGCGCTCCTCCCAGACGATGACGGCCTCTTGCGCGAGCCAGCCGCCGCCGATGGCGGATGCGACCGCGCGCTCGCCGAGCCTTTTGCCGTAGGGCGGATCGAGGAAGACGAGATCGAACGGCTCGAACGGCGAAACCGGGCCGAGTTTGGTGGCGTCGCGCCTCAATACCCGTGTGACGCCGCCCGCTCCCAGAGCATCGATGTTGGCGCGGATGAGCCCGCGCGCCTCCGCGCCTTCATCGACGAGGCATGCGTAGATCGCGCCGCGCGAAAGGGCTTCGAGCGCCAGCGCACCCGTTCCGGCAAAAAGATCGAGCACCCGCGCGCCCTCGACGCCGCGTTCCGGCCGATGGGCGAGGATGTTGAACAGTGTTTCGCGCAGGCGGTCGGACGTCGGCCGGATCGCATCCGTCTTCGGTCCGGCCAGCGTCTTGCCCTTGTACCTGCCGCCGACGATCCGCATCGGCCGTCAGGACGGGCGCGGGCGGCGTCCGCCAGCGGGCTTGCCGCCAGGTCTGCCTCCGCCCGGCTTGTTGCCTGCCGCCCTGCCACCAGGTTTGCCTCCGAAAGGTCGGCCAGCGGGCGGTCTATCGCTTGAGCCTGCCCGGCCGCCAGCGGGCTTGCCGCTGGTGCTGCGGCCTGCGTAGGATTTGCTGTCGGACCGGCTTTCGCCGTCCGGCCTCCCCCGGCCGCCGGCAAACTCTTTCTTGCCTGCAAAATCTTTCTTGCCTGCAAAATCTTTCTTGCCTGCAAAGTCCTTCTTGCCTGCAAAGTCCTTCTTGCCTGCAAAGTCCTTCTTGCCGGCAAGCCCGCGCCTGCCCTCTGGGCTGAAGCTCCGCTTGGGCCGCTCGCCGCCGGCCTCGTCGCGATCGGGCTTCCTGTCGCGATAGGGTGCACCGTCCTCCCGCCGGACGCTGACGCGGGACGGGCCGATGTCGCTGTCGACCGTCATGCCGCGCCGCCACAGGACCTTGCCGTCGCCCATCTGCTCCTCGGTCGGCGGCTTGGCCTTGATGCGCTCGACCTCGACGGTCCTGCCCCGCCGTGTCGAGAAGCTGTCGCGCTTTACCTCGAAGCCCTTGATCTCGCCGCGGACGATCTGCGCCCGCTTTTCCGAGGGCTTTCTCGGGTCATAGCGCTTGCGCGGCCGCAATTGCTGCTGTTCTTCGTTTTCTGCATGCTCGAAGCGCGGTGCTTCGAAGTCGACTTCGGCCTCCTCCGCGAGGCGCGTGCCGAGCTGCTCCTGCAAGGTGCGGGATTTGACCTCCTCGGCGGCCCCCTCGGCAAGATCGCCAAGCTGGAACGGACCGAAGGAGATGCGGATGAGCCGCGTCACCATGAGGCCGTAATGCTCCAGAACGCGCTTCACCTCGCGGTTCTTGCCTTCGGTGAGATCGAGCGTCAGCCAGGAGTTGGCCCCCTTGGAGCGGTCGAGCGACGCGATGATCGGCTCGTAATGCACGCCTTCGACCGTGACGCCGAGGCGCAATTCCTCGAACATGTTGGGATCGACCTTGCCGTTGATTCGCACGCGGTAGCGCCGCAGCCAGCCGGTCGTCGGGTGAGCGAGCACGCGCGCGAGCCCGCCATCATTGGTGAGCAGCAGCAGGCCTTCGGTATTGATGTCGAGCCGCCCCACCGAGACGACGCGCGGCAACCCCTCCGGCAGATTGTCGAACACGGTCGGTCGGCCTTCAGGATCGCTCTCCGTCGTCACCAGCCCGGCCGGCTTGTGGAACAGCCAGAGGCGCGTCTGCTCGCGCGCCGGGAGCGCCTTGCCGTCGACGGTGATCGTGTCGGCGGGCGACACATCGAGCGCCGGGCTGTCGATGACCCGGCCATTCACTGTGACGCGGCCATCGAGGATCCAGGCTTCCGCGTCGCGCCGCGAGCAGAGCCCGGCGCGCGCCATCACCTTGGCGATGCGGTCCATGCCCTTGGCGCCGCTCTTGCCAGCATCGCGGTCCATGGCCGGTGCGTCGCTGTCGCGGTAGACGTATTTGCGCGCTGACTCGTCGCGCCGCGGGGCCGGGCGCTCCTCGCGTTCCACCTCCGGCTTGCCGCCGCGCTTGAAGCGCGGCTTGTCCGTCGCAGGCTTGCTTTTGAGATCGGGCCGCAGCACGACGTCCGCCCGGCGGTTATCCTTGCGCGGCCGGGCGCTCTCGAAGCCGCGTGGTCCCTCCATGCGGGCAAAATCGGATGCGTCCTCGCGCGATCGACGCGGCGGGCCGCTTCGCTCAGCCGCGCCGGCGCGCCCTGCTTGCGGCTCCCGCGCTTTCAAAGGACCGGCCGGGCGCTTGCCGAAGCCGGGCTTTCCGCCGGTTGCGTCCTGTCGCCCGCTGGTCAAGCCGGCCTCGGTCGTCCGCCCGGAATAGCTCGTGCGTTGCGCGAACACCTCGGCCCCGCTTTCATCGAAGATACGGGCCTTCGTCTTTGGCGGCGCGTCTGCTCTCTCCGACCATGCTCGCCTTTCGGGGGTCTCGCTCATGCGCGCCTTGTCACCGAAGCGTCCTCGGCCGGTCGAGCCTGGACGTCCCTTGTCGTTTTTGTCTGCCATGAATGGTATCGCCGGGCGGCTGAAGCCAGCCCTATCCTCTGATCCGAACGCCGCCCGGCCGGTGAGCGCGGCATGATGCGCCTCTGGAGCGGGCTAAAATTATGCTCTATCAGAGAGGGTCGGTCGATGCGAGGGAAAAGCCTTGGCCTCGCCGGCGGAGGGATCGGCGATCGACGCGCTCAGTCCAGTTTCGTTCCTTGACGCGGCCTTCGAGGAGGCCCGCAGCGCCGCCGCGCGCGGCGAGACGCCGGTCGGCGCGATCCTCGTCAAGGAAGGTCGCATCATTGCTGCCGCCGGCAACAGGACGCGCGAACTTCATGATCCGAGCGCCCATGCAGAGGCGCTGGTGATCCGCGCCGCCTGCGCCGAGCTTCGCTCCGAACGCCTGCCGGGCTGCGATCTCTACGTGACGCTGGAGCCCTGCACGATGTGCGCGGCTATGATTTCCTTCGCACGCATCCGCAGGCTCTATTTTTCGGCCTTCGACTTGAAAGGCGGAGCCGTCGAGAACGGCGTCCGCTTCTTTGCCGCTCCGACCTGCCATCATGCGCCGGAGGCCTATGGAGGCATTCGTGAGCGCGAGGCTGCCGACCTGCTCGGCCGGTTCTTCGAAGCGCGGCGCTAGCTGTTCCGCTGAAAGAAGGACTGCGGGCAACGCCGTTTTATGCCAAGCTGCCGCCAAACGAACGAGAGGGAGACATGACGCCCGTGCAATTCGAGCTGACAGACGACCAGCGCTCCATCCAGGACATGGCGCTCGATTTCGCCAAGGAGAAGCTTGCGCCATTCGCGGTCGAATGGGACGAGACCGAGCATTTTCCGGTCGATGTGATGCGCGAGGCGGCCGCCCTCGGCATGGCCGCCATCTATGTGCGCGCGGAGAGCGGCGGCACGGGGCTCAGCCGGCTCGATGCGGCGCTGATCTTCGAGGCGCTGTCCTATGGCTGCCCCACCATCTCGGCCTACATCTCGATCCACAACATGTGCGGCTGGATGATCGACAGGTTCGGCAACGACGAGCAGCGCGCGCGCTTTCTGCCGGGCCTCATCACGATGGACACGCTCTCGAGCTATTGTCTCACCGAGCCGGGCTCCGGCTCGGACGCCGCCGCCTTGAAGACCCGCGCGGTGAGGGACGGCGACCATTACGTGCTGAACGGCACCAAGCAGTTCATCTCCGGCGCGGGCGCGACCGACCTTTACGTTACCATGGTGCGCACGGGCGGTGAGGGGCCGGGCGGCGTTTCGGCCATCGTGGTTCCGAAAGACACCAAGGGGCTGTCATTCGGCAAGGTCGAGAAGAAGATGGGCTGGAACGCGCAGCCGACGCGCAGCGTGATCTTCGAGGATGCGCGAGTGCCGGTCGCAAACCGCCTCGGCGAGGAGGGCGAAGGCTTCAAGATCGCCATGTCCGGCCTCGACGGCGGCAGGCTCAATATCGGCGCCTGCTCGCTTGGCGGCGCGCAGTCGGCGGTCGACCGATCGACACTCTACATGGCGGAGCGCAAAGCCTTCGGCAAGTCGCTCGACCAGTTCCAGGCGCTGCAGTTCAAGCTCGCGGACATGGCGACCGAGCTCGAGGCCGCCCGCGTCTTCCTGTATTCCGCGGCCTCTGCCTACGACCGCCAGGATCCGAAGACGACCCAGCGCTGCGCCATGGCCAAGCGCTTCGTCACCGATACCGGTTTCAAGGTGGCAAACGAGGCGCTGCAACTCTTCGGCGGCTATGGCTATCTCGCCGATTACGGCATCGAGAAGATCGTGCGCGATCTCCGCGTCCATCAAATCCTCGAAGGCACCAACGAGATCATGCGGGTCATCGTCGCGCGCGGCATGCTTGCGAAAGGCAGCAACCGCCTTTGACCGAAGGCTTCAGGAGAAGAACATCGGCATTCGCGCGGTCCGATTAGCAGATTGTAAAGCCGCGCTTGCTACTCGTCGCCTATGAGTTGCGTGCATGTTGCGCGCGATCGGGACGTGCGTTCATGTGCATCATCTGCAAATTGTCCGGCCGCGATGCGACACGATGCGATGAACCCCTGCCGGATGCCCCCTCTTCTGCTTCGGACAGATTCTGGACGCCTTCCGCCGATGCGCTCTCGTTCGATGCCGCATCGATGCAAGCCTTCGGTGCAAGCCTGCCATCGGGCTCCGAGGCGGAAATCGCCTTCATATCGGGCGTCACCTCGTCCGCGACGGTCGCGGCGACCAGCTTCCAGAGCTGGAGCTTCGGCTCCTCGCCCGCGACCTACCTAAACCGGTCCAGCAGCTTCAAATGGGGCAGCCCCTCCCTGTCGACGTCGGGAACGCCGGGCGGGACCGTAACCTACGCCTTCGACCCGACATCCGCCTGGACGCCGACCGAGCAGGCTGCGCTTACCTCCGGCCTCGCGCTCTGGTCCGCCGAAGCCAATATCTCGTTTTCGCTCACGGCATCGGTGTCGACCGCCAACTTCACGTTCCGCCGCGGCACCGACAAATCGGCCTATGAATCGAACGCCGTGACGCAAGGCACGATCGGCTCCTCGACTGACGGTTCGCCGACCGCGACGGGTTCCTTCATCTCAATCGACACGAGCCAGTACGGCTTCGGTCCGCTTGGCTCCTTCGCGACCGCCGGGGGCTATACCTACAACACGCTCGTCCATGAGATCGGTCATCTGATCGGCCTCGGCCATGCCGGCGCGTATAACGGCAACGTGGTCTCGAGCACGCAGCAGTTCAGCGCCTATGACAGCAGGCTCTGGACCATCATGTCCTATATCGATCCGTCCGATCGCACGGCAAAATATTACGGCAGCTATCCGGTCACCGGCACCAATTGGGGCGGCTACTACGGTACCACGCCGATGATGCTGGATATTCTGGCCGCCCAACGCCTCTACGGCCGGGCGACATCCGGTCCGCTCGCCTCAGGCGGGCAGATCTTCGGGTTCAACTCCAACATCGGCGGCAGCGTCGGTCAGTATTTCAATTTCACCGTCAATTCGCATCCTGTCGTCACCTTGTGGGATGGCGGGGTCAACAACACTCTGAATCTTTCGGGCTTCAGTGCGAACGCGACGATCAACCTCAATCCAGGGACGTTCTCGAGCGCCGGCGGTCTCGTCAACAATATCGGCATCTCTGGAGATACGACCATCGAGACGGCGATCAGCGGCAGCGGCAGCGACACGATCATCGGGAGTGCGGCGAACAATGTCCTTGATGGAGGGCTCGGGAACGACACCCTCACCGGAGACGCGGGAGCGGACACCTTCGTCTACAAGACGGGGTACGGCCTCGACACGATCACCGATTTCAATGCGGCGGAAGGCGACCGCATCGACCTAAGCGGCTATTCGGGCATCGCGTCCTTTGCAAGCCTCGCCCAGCGGATCGCGCAAAGCGGTGCGAACACGCTCATCAGCTTCGCGACCGGTGCGACGCTGACGCTGCGCAATGTCAGCGCCACGAGCATCAGCGCATCGTCGTTCGTCGGCCTTGTGAGCAGCGGCAGCCAGCTCGTCTATCGATTTTACAACACGCAGTCATTGGACCATTTCTACACCAGCAACGCCGACGAAGCGGCCGGACTTCGAAAGAACGGCGGCGCTTATGTCTATGAAGGGACGCCATGGGCGACACCCGATAAGGCGTCCAATACGATCGACGTTTATCGCTTCTACGACGTTGTCAGCAATACGCACTTCTTCACGACCAATGCGCTTGAGCGCGATGATATTCTGGCTCGGATTCCCACCTATCACTATGAGGGCGTCGGCTTCGAGGCCTATGCGGACAGCAGTGCCCCTTCGAGCCTGACGCTGGAGCGTTTCTATAACAAGCAAACCGGCATTCATCATTTTTCCGCCTCAGCCACCGAGACGCTCGGCATTCGCGCCGGATCCGCAGGCCCTGGCTGGGTCGATGAGGGGCCGGGGTTCATCGTCGCTGCGTCGACGTCGGCATCAGCCGAACCGCTTGCTGATCCATTGGCCGCCGCCTCCTTCGCGTCACCCTCGTTGCCGAGCGCCGACCTTTCGGCGGCGTATGCGAGCCTGACGGTCGACATGCGCGGTTGAGGCAGTCCCGCGCCGCAATTTTTTGAGAGCCGCCCGTTTTGGATGGAACCCGTGGCGATCCACCTCTAAATTTTAGTGCTCCGGCGATTTGCCTGTTGCCTCGGCTTTCCAACTTGCTCAAGGTTTGGCCATCAAGGCGGGGGCACGGTGGTGGAAGAGCCAGCTAAAACGTTCGGCAAGATCGAGGGCGGCGGATTGTTGAAGCTCGACCCGCATCCGCTGCGGGGCGCGGTGCTGGCGGAGGTGCATGCAAGGCCGTTCAAACCGATCGCCACGCCGGCCCGCATGCTGCACTTCGCCTTCCTCACCGATCATGCCCAGGCGGCCGAAGCGCGGCTTGCGCTGGTCAAGTTCTGCAACGAGCGCGGCGTCGACTGCCCGCGCGAAAATGCCAAGCATTTCAGCGTGACGCTGGCGGACGCCGCGCTGCGCTTCGAGCAGCACAGTGAATTCACGACCTATACCTGGGAAGTGCCCTCGCGCACCGAGACGCCGTTCGATCCGCCTGCGGCGACCCTCGCCACCTGCATGGCCGCGCTGCCGCAGCCGGGCCCTCACCTCGTCTCGACCGACATCCACCTTCTGCCCGAGCAGGAGGGGTTCGATCTGGCGTCGATCTTCGACACGGCAAGCCTCGCCGCCTCCGCTGTGGATAGTGGCCGCGCGGTCGCTGCCACCGATTTCAAGCCGGGTTCTGACGGCTTCGTCCGCATGCTCGTCTTCGATCACAATCTGACGCCGCCATCCGCCGGCGCGCTGATCCAGCGCCTTCTCGAAATCGAGACCTACCGCATGCTGGCGCTGATGGGGCTGCCTGAGACGCAGGCGCATGCGCCGTCCGTGCGCAAGGTCGAGGATTCGCTGACGCGCGTGGCGCGCGCCATGACGGAGACCAAGGGCCTCGCCGCCGACCACAAGCTGCTCGACGAGTTGACGAGCCTTGCCGCCGAACTCGAAGCCGGGGCGGCTGCCTCGGCCTATCGCTTCGGTGCGACGCGCGCCTATGACAACATCGTCAAGCAGCGCCTCGACACGATCGGGGAAATGCCGTTTTCGGGCCTGCCGTCAATCGCCCAGTTCCTCAACCGCCGGATGGCTCCTGCGATGCGGACCTGCCTCACGCTCGAGGAGCGCCAGGCCAATCTGTCGCAGAAGCTCGCCCGCGCCGCCAATCTCCTGCGCACCCGGGTCGATGTCGAGATCGAGCAGCAGAACCGCGACCTGCTGCGCTCGATGAACGAGCGTACGCGGCTGCAGTTGCGGCTCCAGCAGACCGTGGAGGGGCTGTCAGTTGCCGCCGTGAGCTATTACATCGTCGGGCTCATCGCCTATCTGTTCAAGGGCGCGAAGGATGCCGGCTACATCCAGATCGAACCCGGCGTGACGACAGCCCTCTCGGTTCCGGTCGTGCTGTTCTTCATGTGGCTGATCATCCGTCGGATCAGGCGGGCGCACTCCCCGGACGCACCTGCCGCCAACTGACGTCGTCACGCCTCGACCTTTAGCTTTTCCGGCGCGAGATCGAGCCCCTGGTCCCAGTAGGGCACCGGGCCGAAGCGCTCGGCGAGAAGGTCGATGAACACCCTGACCTTGTGGGCAAGGTGCCGCCGCGAGGGATAGACCGCGTGAACGGCAACTCGTTTCGAGGCCGAATAGGCGGGCAGCACCAGCTTCAGCCGACCGGCCTTGATCTCCGGCCCGACATCCCAGGTCGAGCGCAACGCAATGCCGAGGCCCGCGAGGACCGCTTCGCGGATGACCTCGCTCGAATTGGTGCGGATCACGCTGTCGACCTTGATCGTCTCCACGCCGTGCGGCCCGTCGAGCCGCCACTGGTCGGCATTGTGGACGAGCAGCCTGTGCCGCTGCAGATCCGCGATCGTTCGCGGCTCGCCATGCTCACGAAGGTAATCGGCGGCGGCGCAGAGCACGCGGTTGTTGGGTGCAAGACGCTTGGCGACAAGGCTCGTATCGGCGAGATCCGCGATGCGGATTGCCACGTCGAACCCTTCGCCCACGATATCGACGAACCCGTCCGACAAAGAAAGATCGACGATGATCTCGGGATACATCTTCAGAAAATCAACCAGATGCGGGGCGATGTGCAGACGCCCGAAGGTCGTCGGCGCGCTGATGCGCAGAAGTCCGCGGGCGACCGCCGCGCGGCGCGATACCCAGGCCTCGGCTTCGTCGACGCTGGCCAGAATGGCGACGACGCGCTCATAGAAGCCCTTGCCTGCCTCGGTCAGCGCGATCTGTCGCGTGGTTCGATGCAGAAGGCGCGTCCCGAGCCGCTGTTCGAGCTTCTTGATTTTCTTTGACACGACCGGCGGCGAGATCTGCAACTCGCGCGCGGCGGCCGACATCGAGCCCGATGTGACGACATGGGCGAAAATCTCGAGTTCTGTCAGGCGGTCCACGGGCGTGAAATGTCCAGACGGCAAGAATCGACCGTCACTGTTGCTAGAAGAGAAAGTAATTTATGTCGAGACGAGGGGGCTGTACCAGAGCGCCCGTTGTGGTAAAAAATATTGACCAACGGCGCGCCCGCGCCATCACTGCCGCGCAAGAGGCTGCCCGATGACCGCCATCGCCTTTCCCCGTCCCGACCAGTCCATCATGGCGCGGCGCGAACGCATCGTCGAAGGCCTCCTGTCGATCCTTCCGCCCGATTGCGTCGTGAGCAGCGAGGATGAGCGCCGCCCCTACGAGACCGACGCGTTCACGGCCTACCGCAACCTGCCGCTCGTCGTGGCCTTGCCCCGGACGACCGAGGAGGTGAGCGCCGTGCTCAGGTTTTGCAGCGAGGCGGGCGTTCCGGTCGTGCCGCGCGGCGCGGGCACGTCGCTCGCCGGCGGGGCCATCCCGCAGGAGGATGCGGTGGTGATCGGCGTCGCCAAGATGTCGAAGGTGCTCGAGATCGACTATGAGAACCGCTTCGTGCGGGTCCAGGCCGGCGTCACCAATCTCGCCGTCACCGGCGCGGTCGAGCATGAGGGTTTTTTCTACGCACCTGACCCCTCCTCGCAGCTCGCCTGCACCATCGGCGGCAATGTCGGCATGAATTCCGGCGGAGCGCATTGCCTCAAATACGGCGTCACCACCAATAACCTTCTCGGCGTGCGCATGGTGCTGCTCGACGGCACGGTGATCGATGTCGGCGGCGCGCATTACGATAGCCCCGGTCTCGATCTCCTCGGCCTCATCTGCGGTTCGGAGGGGCAGCTCGGCATCGTCACGGAAGTGACCGCCCGCATCCTGCGCCAGGCGGAGGGAGCGCGGCCCGTCCTCTTCGGTTTCGAGACGAGCGAGGCGGCGGGCGAGGCGGTCGCGGCCATCATCGCGGCCGGCATCATTCCGGTGGCCATGGAATACATGGACAAGCAGGCGATCGAGATCTGCGAGGCCTTCGCCCATGCAGGCTATCCGCTCGATGTCGCAGCGCTGCTCATCATCGAGGTGGAAGGATCGGAGACCGAGATGGCGGCGACGCTCGCCCGCATCGTCGAGATCGCCAACGCCAATGGCGTGAAGACGGTGAAGGAAAGCAAATCCGCCATGGAGACGGCGGCGATCTGGAAGGGCCGCAAATCCGCCTTCGGCGCGACGGGCCGGATCGCCGACTACATCTGCATGGACGGCACGATTCCGACCGGGCAGCTTCCCTATGTCCTGCGGCGCATCGAGGAGATCGTCAAATCCTACGGCCTGCGCGTCGCCAATGTCTTCCATGCCGGCGATGGCAACCTGCATCCGCTGGTCCTCTACAATGTCAACGACCCCCATGAGGCCGAGAAGGCCGAGGATGCCGGCAACGACATTCTGAAGCTCTGCGTCGAGGTCGGCGGCTGCCTCACCGGCGAGCACGGCGTCGGCATCGAGAAGCGCGACCTGATGACGGTGCAGTTCAACAGGATCGACCTCGAACAGCAGATGCGGGTGCGCGGCGTGTTCGATCCACGCTGGCTGCTCAACCCCGCCAAGGTTTTCCCGCTCGAAGGGCGGGTGACGGCGTGATCGCGTTGTGATGCAGATAGCCTCCACCCTCACACCAGCCACCGAAGCTGAACTTGTCGACTGCGTGCTCGAAGCGCGATCGACACGGACGCCGCTCGCGATCGAGGGCGGCGGCACACGCGCCGCGCTCGGCCGTCCGATCCAGACGGCGCGCACGGTCTCGACGAAAGCGATGACGGGCATCACCCTGCATGAGCCGGCCGAGATGATCGTCGCCGCGCGCGCCGGCACGCCGCTCGCCGAAGTGGAACGGACACTCGCCCTCAAGGGCCAGCGACTCGCCTTCGAGCCGATGGACCATCGCACGCTGCTCGGTTCGGATGGCGACCCCAGCATCGGCGCGGTCGCGGCCATGAACAATTCCGGCCCCCGGCGCATCGCGGTCGGCGCAGCGCGGGACAGCCTCGTCGGCGTGCGCTTCGTCAACGGCCGCGGCGAGGCGGTGAAGAATGGCGGGCGCGTGATGAAGAACGTCACGGGGCTCGATCTCGTGAAGCTCCTGTCCGGTTCCTTCGGCACGCTCGGCATCCTGTCGGAGGTGACCTTCAAAGTGCTTCCTATCCCTGAAAGCGCCGTGACGCTCGTTTACAAGGGCCTGAGCGACGCGAAGGCGATCGCCCTTCTCACCAAGGCGATCGGCTCGCCCTTCGAGGTGACGGGCGCGGCGCATCTGCCGGCGGGTATGGGCCGCTACATGGCGCGGAGCTTCATAAGGATCGAAGGGTTCGCGGAATCGGTCGACTACCGCTTCGGCGCGCTGAAAGAGTTGCTGTCCAGCGACGGTTCGCCAAGCCGTCTTGAAGGCCCTGACGCCGATCGGCTCTGGAAAGCGGTGCGCGACGTCGAGTTCCTCGCCGAGCCGCGGGACGCCGTCATCTGGCGGGTCAGCGTCAAGCCGACGGATGGGCCGAAGCTCCTCGACGCGCTCGGGCCGGGTTTCTCGCGCGCGCATTTTTTCGATTGGGGTGGTGGCCTCGTCTGGTTGGCGACGGACCCGGCGGGCGACGGCGGCGCAGCGCGGCTCCGCGCAGCGCTCGCAAGACTTGGCGGGTATGCCCGTCTGGAGCGCGGGCCGGCGGAGATGCGGGCGGCTGAGGCCGTGTTCGAGCCGCTCGCCGCGCCGCTCATGCAGCTCAGCGCCGGCATCAAGACGAGCTTCGATCCTGACGGCATCCTCAACGCCGGCCGCATGTACGCGGCCTTTTAAAACTCTCCGTTTTCAGACAGGCGCCATGCAGACCCTTTTCGCCCCTGAGCAGCTCGATACCCCGCAGATGCAGTCGTCGGAGAAGATCCTGCGCACCTGCGTCCATTGCGGGTTCTGTACCGCCACCTGCCCGACCTATCTTCTGCTCGGCGACGAGCTCGACAGCCCGCGCGGGCGCATCTATCTCATCAAGCAGATGCTGGAGAGCGGCAAGCCGGCGACGAAAGAGGTCGTCACCCATGTCGACCGCTGCCTGTCATGCCTGTCCTGCATGACGACGTGCCCTTCGGGCGTCAACTACATGCATCTCGTCGATCATGCGCGCGCCTATATCGAGGAAACCTATGAGCGGCCCTGGCATGACAGGCTGATCCGCGTGGTTCTCGCCAGCCTTCTGCCCTATCCCAACCGCTTTCGTACCGCGCTCGTGCTTGGCCGGCTCGGCAAGCCATTGAAACCGCTCCTCGACGCTGTGCCTGTATTCGGCAAGCGTCTCAGTGCCATGGTCGATCTCGCACCGACAAAACTGCCGCCATCGCCTGATATTTTGCCGGCTTCCTATCCAGCGAGCGGTCAAGCGGCGGGCCGTGTCGCCATCCTGACGGGCTGCGCGCAGCCCGTGCTGCGCCCCGAGATCAACGAGGCGACGATCCGTCTTCTCAATCGCAGCGGCATCGAGGTGGTGAAACCGGCCGGCGAGGGCTGTTGTGGCGCGCTCGTGCATCACATGGGCAAGGACGAGGCGAGCCATGCCTTTGCGAAAGCCAACATCGATGCGTGGACCCGCGAGATCGAGGGGAAGGGGCTCGACGCCATCATCATCACCGCGTCAGGCTGCGGCACGACGATCAAGGATTACGGCTTCATGTTCCGCGACGATCCTGCCTATGCGGAAAAGGCGCGGCGGGTCTCGGCGCTTGCCAAGGACATCACGGAATATCTCGCCGGGCTGGAGCTGGTCCCGACGCGGGAGCGCAAGCTGACGGTCGCCTATCATTCGGCCTGCTCCATGCAGCATGGCCAGCAGTTGAAGGACGGCCCCAGGAAACTGCTGAAGGCGATGAACCTCACGGTCAAGGACGTCCCGGAAGGCCATATCTGCTGCGGCTCGGCCGGCATATATAACATCATGCAGCCTGAGATCGCCGGGCAGCTGCGCGCCCGAAAGGTCGCGAACATCGAAAAGACGAAGCCAGATCTGATCGCGACCGGCAATATCGGCTGCATGACCCAGATCGCCAAAGGCACCGGCCTGCCGATCGTTCACACGGCCGAACTCATCGACTGGATGACCGGCGGACCGCTGCCTGCCCCTCTGGCGGCGGCAGGCTGGAGCGACGCCGCCTGAACTAGGCTGCTGGTGCGACGCCTTCGGCAGCCGGGTTGAGCGCTTTTGCGAAGTCGGCGAAGAACTGGTCCGCGAGCTTGCGCGCGGCCCCGTCGATCAGCCGGCCGCCGAGCTGCATGATCTTGCCGCCTACCTGCGCATCGACGTCATAATGCAGGTTTGTGCCGCCCTCGACCTCGGTGAGCGTCACCACCGCGCCGCCCTTGGCGAAGCCCGCGATGCCGCCTTCTCCGGCGCCGGCGATGCGGTAGCCGTTCGGCGGATCGAGGTCGCTGAGCTCGACCTTGCCCTTGAAGGTGGCGCTGACGGGGCCGATCTTGACCTTTGCGACCGCCTGAAACTCGGTATCCGACAGCTTTTCCAGACTCTGGCAGCCCGGTATGCAGGCTTTCAGCACCTCGGGATTGTTCAGCCCTTCCCAGACAGCCTGCCTGGATGCGGGAAGTACGACATCGCCGCTGAGATTGGTCGCCATCAAAGCCTCCCTTTGGTTTAGATCAAGCCGCGTTTTTCAAGCAGCGGCTCCACGGCCGGCATGTGGCCGCGAAAGCCCATATAGGCTTCGACGGGATCGCGCGAATTGCCGGCCGAATAGATGAAGTCATGAAGCTTTTGCGCCGTTTCAGGATCGAAGATGTCGCGCTTCTCGACGAAAGCCTGGAAGCCGTCGGCATCGAGCACCTCAGACCAGAGATAGCTGTAATAGCCGGACGAATAGCCATCGCCCGAAAAGACGTGCGTGAAATGCGGCGAGCGGTGCCGCATGGTGATTTCATTGGGCATGCCGATGCGGGCAAGCGAATCCGCCTCGAACGCGACGGGGTCAAGATTATCGGCCGAGGCGAGCGCATGATAGTCGAGATCGACCAGCGCGCTCGCGGTGTATTCGACCGTCTGGAAGCCCTGGTTGAAGTTGCGCGCCGCCATCACCTTCTTCAACAGGCTTTCGGGGAGCGCCTCGCCGGTCTCGGCATGGACCGCGAACTTGCGCAGGATTTCCGGCTGCATGAACCAGTGCTCGTAAAGCTGCGATGGAAGCTCGACGAAATCGCGCGCGACGCTGGTGCCGGCGACCATCGGGTAGGTGACATCCGACAACAGGCCGTGCAGCCCATGGCCAAACTCGTGGAACAGCGTGCGCGCGTCGTCGAAGCTCAGCAGCGTTGGTCCGCCCTCGGCCTTGGCGAAGTTCATCACGTTGACGATGATCGGCCGCACCGAGCCGTCGACCTTGTGCTGTGTGCGATAGGCGCTCATCCATGCGCCGCTGCGTTTGGAGGGGCGGTTGAAATAATCGCCGATGAACACGCCGACATGCTCGCCGGATCGTCCGGTGACCTCCCAGATGCGGATGTCTTCATGGTAGCGCGGCGCATCCTCGATCTCGTTGAAGCTGAGGCCGAACAGCCGGCTCGCCGTGTAGAACGAGGCCTCGATGATGTGGTCGAGCTGCAGATAGGGCTTCAACTCCGTCTCATCGAGGTCGTGCCGCTGGCGGCGCACCTTCTCCGAATAATAGCGCCAGTCATGCGGCCCTATTCTCGCCGCGCCGCCTTCGAGGTCGGCTAGCGCCTGCAAATCCGCGCGTTCGCGATCCGCGCGAGCTTTTGCGCGCGGCCATACCGTTTCAAGGAGCGCGCGGGCGGCTTCCGGTGTCTTTGCCATCTCATCGTCGAGCTTGAAGTCGGCAAAGCTTTTATAGCCGAGCAGCCGCGCCCGCTCTGCCCTAAGCTGCACCATTTCGGTGATGATGCCGATGTTGTTGTTGGCGTTGTCGTTCTGGCCGCGCATCGTCCAGGCCGTGAAGGCCTTTTCGCGCAGGTCGCGGCGGGTGGAGAACTGCAGGAACGGTTCGATGATCGAGCGCGACAGCGTCACCACGTGCTTGCCCGACTGTCCGCGCGTCTCGGCGGCGCCGGCGGTCGCGGCAAGCAGGAAATCCGGCAGGCCTGCAAGATCCTGCTCGGTTTCAAGCACCAGCATGTAGTCCTTCTCATCAGCCAGCACATTCTGGCTGAATGCGGTTCCGAGCGTCGCCAGCCGCTCTATGATGGCTGCGAGCCGCTCCTTCTCGTCGCCAACGAGCATCGCGCCGGAGCGCACGAAATGCGTATGCGTCAGATGGAGAACCCGCTCCTGCTCCTGGGTGAGGCCAAGCCGCCCATGCTCCTTGAAGAGCGCGTCCACGCGCTCGAACAGGGCGCGGCTCATGTAGATCGCATTGTCGTGCCGCGCGAGTTCAGGCGCGATGTCACGCTCGATCGCCGAAAGGGCGTCGTTGGTGTGAGCGCCGACCAGGTTCCAGAACACGGAATTGACCCTGTTGAGTGCTTTGCCGCTCTCTTCCAGCGCATGGATCGTGTTGGCGAAGCTCGGCTCCTCGGCGTTGGTCTCGATCGCCTCGACCTCGGCGCGATGCTCGGCGAGCGCCCGCTCGAAAGCGGGCGGGAAATGTCCGGGGAGGATGAGGTGGAAGGGCGGCAGGCCGAACGGCGTGTCCCAGCTTTCGAAAAAAGGATTGGTGGCTTCCATGGCGCTGGCGTCAGTCACGAAACGTCCCGTTGGCAGAAGGAGGAATGATGGCATCATAGCGAAAGCGCTGCGCCCCGCTATCCCTTTTCCCTCGGCATGAAGTCCTTCAGCGCCGGCCCCCGATCACCTTTCCGGGATTGAGGAGGCCGCGCGGGTCGAGCGCAGCTTTCACTGCCGCCATCAGGTCGAGGCTCACCTCGTCCTTGTAATGGGCGAGTTCGTCGCGCTTCAACTTGCCGACGCCGTGCTCGGCGGCGATCGAGCCTCCCATCGCGACGACGAGATCGTGCACGATCCGGTTGAAGCGGCCCCAATGTCCAAGATAGGCCTCCTTGTCCATCCCGACCGGCTGGCTCAAGTTGAAGTGGACGTTGCCGTCGCCGAGATGTCCGAAGGCGCAGACGCGGATACCGGGCATTTCCGCCTCGCACAGCCGCGTCGCCTCTTTGACGAATTCGGCCAGCCGTGAAATCGGCACAGATACGTCGTGCTTGATCGAACCGCCCTCGAAGCGCTGTGCCCAGGAGAGTTCCTCGCGCAAGGCCCACAGCGCGTTGGACTGCGCTTCGCTCGCGCCGATGGTCGCGTCCTCGATCGCGCCGCTTTCGAAGGCCTCGCCGAGGAAGGTTTCCATGCGCTCGTCGAGCCCGGCCGTCTCGTTCGGGGAGGACAGCTCCATCAGCACGTAATAGGCGTGCGGGCGCTCCAGCGGGTCTGTCTTGCCGGGCGAGTGCCGGGTCACGATCTCGAGCCCGAAGCGCGGCAGGAATTCAAAAGCGCTGAGCACATCGCCGCAGGCGACCTTGGCCGACTGGAACAGCGCCAGTGCGGCATCCGGGCCGGAGCAGCCGATGAAGGCGGTGACGCGGCAGCGGATGGCGGGAAAAAGCTTCAGGACCGCGCCGGTGACGATGCCGAGCGTGCCTTCAGAGCCGATGAAGAGGTGTTTGAGGTCATAGCCCGAATTGTCCTTTCGCAGGCCGCGCAGGCCGTTCCAGACACGCCCGTCCGGCAGCACCGCCTCGATGCCGAGCACGAGATCGCGCATGTTGCCATAGCGCAGCACTGCCGTGCCGCCGGCGTTGCTTGCGATGTTGCCGCCGATCTGGCAGGTGCCCTCCGAGGCGAGCGAGAGCGGAAACAGCGCGTCGGCGGCCGCTGCGGCCTCCTGAACCGATTGCAACGTGCAGCCGGCATCGACCGTGATGGTTCCGTTGAGAGGATCAACTGCGCGGATCCGGTTCATGCGTTCCAGCGACAGCACAACGCCGCCGGTAGCGACCTGCCCGCCGACGAGCCCTGTGTTGCCGCCCTGCGGCACGACCGGCATGCCGGCCTCGGCGCAGGCTTTGACGATGAAGGCAACGTCCTCAATCGATTGCGGCCGCGCGACGCCGAGCGCCTCGCCGCGATAAAGGCTGCGTTCTTCGCGCAGATACCGCTCGGTTTCGGCGGACGCGGTCTTGAAGCCGGCAGATCCCAGCCGCGCTTCGAGCTGAGCCTTCAAGGCGAGAGCCGTCGCGGCCGAAATGGGGCTTGACTGCTCCTGCTCCAAAACATCCATGATCCCTGCCACCCATTGCGCCGCCTGCGGCGACGCTAGGACGTCAGGCGGCGGCATGTTTGATAATCGGTTCACATCATTCGTCAATTTTTCGACGACAGGCAATTTTCTCAAATTCATCATATGACATGATCTCTTTACCTGCAAAGACAAACGACAATTTTGCTCAAATCCAGCCTTTTGGCGGCTTTTCTTGGATCGAGCCCGCGTAAAACAGCTTTGCGAGATCGGTTATTCCCGCTACACATTATCGTGGCGTAGACGCTCAATCGTTTAAACCCAAAGACAAACAGGGGCGGTGCACCTCTCGTTTCAGCCAAGGCCGAAACATGAATACGCGCTCCGGACACTAAAACGCCTGAGACGACCGTAGATGCGGCGGGCTCGTGCATTAAGACACACGCTAAATCCGCCGGAGGGCGGTCGGAGACGAGAACGGGAAATGAAGAGCAAAGGCAGGGATTTCCGCGAGCCACGGCGTCGCGGGTTTGACGATGATGGTCCGTCAGGTTTCGACACACGCAGCAGCTCGCGTCCACCATCACGTCCATTCGGCAGCCCGGCGGGCGGAATGGGCGGCATGCCGGTCTCGACCGGCCCTGAGCTGAGCGCCACGGTCAAGTGGTTCAAATCAGACAAGGGCTTCGGTTTCGTCGAACTCAGCGATGGGTCGGGCGATGCGTTTCTTCATATCGGCGCCCTGCAATCAGCCGGCCATGAGGCCGTTTCTCCCGGCACGACCTTGCGCGTCCAGGTCGGCCAGGGCCAGA
>JAIELD010000011.1 GCA_019753285.1 Beijerinckiaceae bacterium
GTCTCGCCGCTCCACGGCGCCACTTTTGGCAGATCCACCGCGAGATCGACGATGCCCTCGGCGAACCGGTTGTGGGCCTTGAGGTCGAACGGCAGTTCGCCGGTCAGCGGTTTGCGCAGCACGGCCTTGCCCTTGGCGTCGTTATGCGCCGCGATGATGAGGTCCTCGACGATCTCGCGCTCTGCGGGCTGCAGGAGGCTCTCGTCGATCGAGACGCGCTTCAGCGCGCCCTTGCCGGAGAGCGAGACCCTGACCATGCCGCCGCCGGACTGGCCCTCATAGAGCGCCGCCTCCATCTCGGCCTGCATGTCGGCCATTTTCGCCTGCAGGCCCTGCACCTGCTTCATCATGCCCATGATGTCTTTCATCGGATGTCCTTATTTAAAAAAAGGGGCTGGCGAGCATCTCAAAGATCGTCGTCCGTGTAGCCTGATTCCGATGGCTCATCCAGATAGGGCGTCTCGTCCTCGCCGGCCTCGGCGGCGGCCGCCTTCTGCTGGATGTTGACGATCTGCGCGCCGGGAAACTTCTCGAGCACGCTTCTGACAAACGGGTTGGAGCGAATGCCGCGCTCGGCTTCGGCTTGTCGCGCCTGGCTGCGCTCGAAGAGCGTTTCGCCGCCCTCCTCCTGCGAGATCGCGACGGCCCAGCGGATGCCGGTCCATTCATCGAGAGCCTTCTTGATCTTGTTGGCAAGGTCCGGCGCTGCCGTCGGCATGGCCGCGAACTCGAACGTGCCCATCTCGAAGCGCACGGGGCGCACATGGCGTTCGAGCACGATCTTGAGGTCGATCTCGCGCCGCTCCTCCGCGAGCGCCACGAAATCCTCGAGCCGGCGCAGCACGAGCTTCGGCTCGCTCGCAGCGACCATCCTGGCGCTGGCGGGTGCAAGGTTGGTGTGGGTCTCGAACTGGGGGCGCGCTGGCGACGGTGCGAAGCTCTGGATGGATGGCCCGCCGCCGGAGGCCAGCATACGAGATCCGCCGGAGGGCGGCGGCGGGGGAAGGGCGTTCGCCGGCGCGGCGGGGATGGAACCGCCGTCGCGCAGCAGCCGGATGGCCTCGTCCGGGGTTGGCAGGTCCGCCGCAAAGGCGAGGCGCACCAGCAGCATTTCAGCGGCGGCGAGCGGACGCGGCGCAGCCTGCACCTCGGCGAGGCCCTTCAGCAGGATCTGCCAGGCTCGCGTCAGGATGCGCAGCGGCAGGTCCTTCGCGAAACCGAGCCCGCGCACGCGCTCGACCTCGGTCATGGACGGGTCTTTCGCCGCTTCGGCGACGAGCTTCAGCCGCGTGACGATATGCACGTATTCGGCAAGGTCCGAGACGATCACGGACGGGTCGGCGCCGTCCTTGTATTGCGCGCCGAGCTCGGCCAGCGCGGATTGGACGTCGCCGCGCATCAGATGCTCGAAGAGATCGATGACGCGTCCGCGATCGGCGAGGCCGAGCATGGCCCGCACCGTCTCGCCATCGACCTTGCCGGCGCCATGCGCGATCGCCTGGTCGAGCAGCGACAGCGCGTCGCGCACTGAGCCCTCGGCCGAGCGCGATATGATGCCGAGCGCTTCGGGTTCGGCGTCGACGCCCTCCAGCCGGCAGATCTTGGCGAGGTGCTCGGCAAGCATGCCGGCGTCGATCCGGCGCAGATCGAAGCGCTGGCAGCGCGACAGCACGGTGATCGGCACCTTGCGGATTTCGGTCGTCGCGAACAGGAACTTCACATGCGGCGGCGGCTCCTCCAGCGTCTTCAGAAGGCCGTTGAACGCGGCCTTCGAGAGCATGTGCACCTCGTCGATGATGTAGACCTTGTTGCGCGCATAGGCCGGCTGGTAGCGCACGCTCTCTATGATCTCGCGGATGTCGTCGATGCCGGTGTGGGAAGCCGCGTCCATCTCGATCACGTCGACGTGCCGCCCGTCTATGATCGCCTGGCAATGCCGGCCCGGCACGGCAAGGTCGATGGTCGGGCCGCCGGTGCCGTCCTCGCGCTCATAGTTGAAGGCGCGGGCGAGGATGCGGGCGGTCGTCGTCTTGCCGACGCCGCGAACGCCCGTGAAGATATAGGCCTGATGCACGCGGCCGACCGCGAAGGCGTTGGCGAGCGTTCTCACCATCGCCTCCTGGCCGATCAGGTCGTCGAAGATCTGCGGGCGATATTTGCGCGCGAGCACGCGATAGGCCGGTGCGGCCGCCGGCGTCTGCGGCGCGGAGAAGCCGAACATGCCGGGCTCGGCCGGGCCAGCATCGAGGAGCGTATCTGTCACGCTTGGAAGGGTATCAGCCATTCATGACCTCCGCCACCGGCCAGGCGGCGCAGCGGTACGTCCGATGCACGATGTCCACCGCCGATGGCGGTTCGGACGATCGGCTCATCGGATGAGCGCCGACGGTGTCGCGATCGAAAAGAGGGAAATGCGTCAATGCGGCCTACCGCCGGCAAGGCCATGGGTGGGAGGCTGGATCAATAACCCGTCCGTTCTCGTTAGGGCTGCTTCCTTCCGGACCTGACCCGGTTGGCGAGTGGTGCGTCCACTGCCAACCTCCCGAGCCTGATTTAGGATGCGCCGGGCTGCTTGGCAAGTGTCTCCACGGCCTCAGCGCGTCTCCGGCCCCTTGCCCTCCAGCATGCGGCTGACGACCTTGGCGGTGTAATCCACCATCGGCACGATGCGCCCGTAATTGAGCCGCGTCGGGCCGATCACGCCGAGCACGCCGACGATCGTCTGGCTGGCGTCCCGGAACGGCGCGGCGATCATCGAGGAGCCCGAGAGCGAGAAGCGCTGGTTCTCCGAGCCGATGAAGATGCGCACGCCGTCCGCCACCTCGGCGCGGCTCAAAAGCTCGATCACGTCCTTCTGCGTCTCGAGGTCGGAGAACAGCAGCCTGATCCGGTCGAGATCCTCGATCGCGGTCAGGTCCTGCAGCAGATTGGCCTGCCCGCGCACGATGAGCTGCTGCGTGTCCGCGCCGCCCCAGCTCGCGAGCCCGGCATCGACCATCTTGGCGGTGAGCTGGTCAAGCTCGCTCTCCATCGTCGCCCGGCTCGTCTCGACATCCTGCTTCACCTCGGCGAGCGTTCGCCCTTTCAGCCTCGCGTTGAGGTAGTTCGCGGCTTCCGTGAGCGCGGAGGCTGGCAGACCGAGCGGCAGCTTCAGGACGCGGTTCTCGACCGAGCCATCCTCGCCGACGAGCACGACGAGCGCCTGTGTCGGATCGAGCCGCAGGAATTCGATGTGCTTCAGCCGCTTGTTGGCTTTGGAGGCCATGACGACGCCGGCCCCCTGCGACAGGCCGGAGAGAAGCTGCGAGGCTTCCTTCAGCACATCCTCGATCGACTGGCTGCGGCCGGCCGCTTTCACCTGCGCGTTGATGAGCGAGCGCTCATCCTGGCCGACATCGCCGATCTGCAGCAGCGCGTCGACGAAGAACCGGAGTCCGAGATCGGTCGGCAGGCGGCCTGCGCTGGTGTGCGGCGCGTAAAGGAGGCCGAGCGATTCCAGATCCGACATCACGTTGCGGACAGAGGCAGCGGAAAGCGTCATCGGCAGCATGCGCGCGATGTTGCGGGAGCCGGCGGGCTCGCCTGAACTCAGATAGGTTTCGACGATGGCCCGGAAGATTTCGCGCGAGCGTTGATCGAGATCGGAGAGCGCGGATTTTTCCATCAATACAATGTTCGACCGTTCCGCTGATGTCTCGTCTCATTTAGGGGCGAACGCCCTGGTTAATCAAGTTTGCTGCGGCGCTCCGCGACAGGCGTCGCATGTATTGCCGTGTGTGCCTGTCCATCGGCGGAGCAAGGCGACGCATGCCGCTTGCCTGCGCAGGGCGGTCCGCCTAAAAGCGCTGACTTTCGCGGCAAGCCCGGGCGGGCTTGCGCGACGCTTTCAACAACAGCGGCGGACCCTTCATGCGACCATCGAAACGCGCACCTGACGAATTGCGCAAGATCAGCCTGGAGCGCGGCGTGGCGCGCTATGCGGAAGGCTCCTGCCTCGTCAAGTTCGGCGAGACGCATGTGCTTTGCACGGCCTCGCTCGAGGAAAAGGCTCCGGGCTGGCTTCGCGGGCAGGGCAAGGGCTGGGTCACGGCCGAATACGCGATGCTGCCGCGCGCCACGCATGAGCGCACCCGGCGCGAGGTGACATCGGGCAAGCCGTCCGGACGCACGCAGGAAATCCAGCGCCTCGTCGGGCGCTCGCTGCGCGCGGTCACGGATTTGACGGCGATCGGCGAGCGCCAGATCACGGTCGATTGCGACGTCATCCAGGCGGATGGCGGCACCCGCACGGCTTCGATCACCGGCGCCTGGGTCGCGCTGCATGATTGCATCCAGTGGATGAAGGCCCGCGACATGCTGAAGGGCGCGGGCCCGGCCCTGAAGGACCATGTCGCGGCGGTGTCCTGCGGCATCTATCAGGGCAAGCCCGTACTCGATCTCGATTATGCCGAGGACAGCGCCGCCGAGACTGACGCCAATTTCGTGATGACCGGCGCTGGCGGCATCGTCGAGGTGCAGGGCACGGCTGAGGGCGCACCCTTCAGCCAGGCTGAACTGATCGAGCTGCTCGGTCTTGCCGGCGGCGGCATCGCAAAGCTTGTCGAATTGCAGAAAATGGCGGTCATGTAGCGATGGGCGCATCCGAGCCATCCTCCCGCCGCCGCTTGACCGGCAAGGTCGTCATCGCGACCCACAACCCCGGCAAGCTGAAGGAGATGCAGCATCTCCTCGGGCCCTATGGCGTCGAGGCCGTCTCCGCCGGCGAACTCGGCCTCGCCGAACCGGACGAGACCGGGACGATGTTCGCCGAGAACGCCGCGATCAAGGCGCACGCCGCCGCCAGAGCCACCGGGCTTCCCGCTTTCGCCGATGATAGCGGCATCGTCGTCCATGCTCTCGATGGCGCGCCGGGCCTGTTCTCGGCTCGCTGGGGCGGGCCTTCAAAAGATTTCGCCGCTGCGATGGCGCGCGTCAAACGTGAACTCGACGAGCGCGGCGTGCCCGCCGAGCAGCGTACGGCGCATTTCGTCTCGGCGCTCGTGATCGCCTGGCCCGATGGCCATGAGGAGCTGTTCGAAGGGCGCGTCCATGGCGCGCTCGTCCATCCTCCGCGCGGCGCGCAGGGCTTCGGTTACGACCCGATGTTCAGGCCCGACGGACACGAGAGGACGTTCGGCGAGATGAGTGCCGACGAAAAGCATGGTTTGCCGCCGCTTGGCTCCGCCCTGTCGCACCGGGCGCGCGCTTTCGTGGCGCTGGCGGATGCCTGTCTTAAACGCTGATCTCTCCATTTCACACGCCATGCGTGACAGCATGGCCGGAACCCGCGATCATGAACGTCAAATCGCTCATCAATCCGCTCACAGCCTATCTGCCGCGCGCCAAAACCGCCGGCGCGCTGCCGCCCTACGATGCCGGCTTCGGCGTCTACGTCCATTGGCCGTTCTGCCTCGCCAAATGCCCCTATTGCGATTTCAACAGCCATGTCCGGCATGCCAGGATCGACGAGCAGCGCTATCTGGAGGCCTTTCGGCGCGAGATCGCCCATATGGCCGCGCTTGCGCCCGGCCGTCGCGTCACCAGCATCTTCATGGGCGGCGGCACGCCGTCCCTCATGTCGCCGGGCACCGTTGCCGGCATCCTCGACTGCATCGGCGAGAACTGGGAAGTGTCCCCGAAGGTTGAGGTGACGCTGGAGGCGAACCCCACCAGCGTCGAGGCGGAGCGCTTTCGCGGCTACCGCGCGGCCGGCGTCAACCGCATTTCGATGGGCATCCAGGCGCTCAACGATGCTGATCTCAAAGCGCTCGGTCGGATGCATACGGTCGAAGAGGCGATGCAGGCGGTCGATACGGCGTCGAAGATCTTCGAGCGCTATTCCTTCGATCTCATCTACGCCCGCTCGGGCCAGACGCCGGACGCCTGGCGGCGCGAGCTCACCGAGGGCATCGCCCGCGCGGCAGAACACCTCTCGCTGTACCAGTTGACGATCGAGGACGAGACGCCGTTCAAGAAGCTGCATCAGGCCGGCAAGCTCGTCATCCCCGACGACGATACGGCTCGCATCCTATATGATCTGACACAGGAGGTCTGCGAGCAGCACGGGATGCCGGCCTACGAAATCTCCAACCACGCCCGCAAGGGCGCGGAATGCCGGCACAACCTCGTCTACTGGCGCTATGGCGAATATGCCGGCATCGGTCCGGGCGCACATGGACGGCTTGTCACGTCGCGCGGGCGGCGGGCGCTTGCCATTGAGAAAAACCCGGAATGCTGGCTCAACTACGTGGCACGCGACGGCCACGGCGTGATCGAGGACGAGGCGCTCTCGAGCGAAGCCGAGGGCGACGAGTTCCTGCTGATGGGGCTCCGCCTCGCCGAAGGCATCGATCCGGAGCGCTATTCGGCCTTGAGCGGACGAACGCTGAACCCGGACAGGCTGGCGACCCTCGTCGCCGAGAAGCTGGTCGAGACGACGGCGGACGGCCGCGTGCGCGTCACGCCGCACGGATTTCCGGTGCTCGACGCCGTGGTTGCTGACCTCGCGGCCTGAACTCGCAATCTGTTGCGCGCACCGGCGGAAAAGCCGTGCTCCGTACCGGAAAAACCGCCTTGCAGGCACTGATTTGCTGCAATTTGTCCAAGATTTGTCCGAGTGCGGTCTTGCGCCACCCTCCGGTTCTTGTCACTAATCGACAAGAAACGGCATAATGATCAAAAACGAAATCTTGGGGACGAGCGCTCATGCAGGCTGCAGCGGTTAAAACACCTTTCTACAAGCTTCTTTACGTGCAGGTGCTCGTCGCGATCGTCATCGGCGGCCTTATCGGCTGGCTCAACCCAAAGCTTGGCATCGCGCTCGAGCCGCTTGGCACGCTGTTCATCAAGCTGATCAAGATGCTGATCGGCCCCATCATCTTCTGCACCATCGTCACCGGCATCGCCGGTGTCTCCAACGCCAAGTCGGTCGGCACGGTCGGCGGTAAGGCAATCCTCTATTTCGAGATCGTCTCCACCTTCGCGCTCGTCATCGGCGTCGTCGTGGCGAATTTCTTCCAGCCCGGCGCCGGCTTCCAGGCGAAGGCGAGCAGCGCGGCCGAACTTGCGACCGCGCAAACCTATATCGACAAGGCGAAGGGCGAGACGACGCTGAAATTCATCAGCGACATCATCCCAGACACCATGGTCGGCGCGTTCACCAACAAGGACCTCATCCTTCCGATCCTGTTCATCGCGCTGCTCTTCGGCTTCTCGCTGTTGAAGCTCGGCGAAAAGGCGCGTACGGTCCGCAGCCTCGTGGATGAAATTTCGCATGTCCTCTTCGGCATGCTCGGCTACATCATGAAGCTCGCGCCGCTCGGCGCGCTTGGGGCCATGGCCTTCACGATCGGCCGTTACGGCCCGGCCGCGCTCGGCAACCTCTTCGGCCTCATCGCATTGTTCTATCTCACCGCCGCCATCTTCATCTTCGGCGTGCTCGGCACCATTGCCTACATGACCGGCTTCAACATCTTCAAGCTGCTGCGCTATCTCAAGAGCGAGCTGCTGCTGGTGCTTGGCACCTCTTCATCCGAGAGCGCGCTCGCCCCGCTGATGGACAAGCTCGAGCGTCTCGGCTGCGAGAAGTCGATCGTGCGCTTCGTGGTGCCGACCGGCTATTCCTTCAACCTTGATGGCACCAACATCTACATCACGCTTGCCGCGCTGTTCATCGCGCAGGCCTCCGGCGTCAGTCTGTCCTGGGGCGAGCAGGCGCTGCTCCTCGGCGTCGCGATGCTGACCTCGAAGGGCGCGTCCGGCGTCACGGGCTCGGGCTTCATCGTGCTTGCCGGCACGCTTGCCGCCGTCCATCCGGAGCTCGCCGTCGGCGTCTCCATGGTGTTCGGCATCGACAAGTTCATGAGCGAGTGCCGGGCGCTCACCAACATCATCGGCAACAGCGTGGCGGCGATCGTCGTCTCCGCCTGGGAGAACGGGCTCGACCGGGCGCGCATGCACGCCGCGCTCAATGGCGAACTTCCGGAGCACGACCTCAACAGCTTCGCCGAGGTGGACGCGCCCGCAATGGCAGAGTAGCAACGCGCAACTGGCGTGGAGACGGCCCGGCGCTTCGCCGGGCTTTTTCATGCGCTGGCTGCGACACGAAAATCGCTCACGGTTTTGCTGAAACTGTCCTAAACTCATCGGCATTCCATCAGGCGAAAACGAAAAAGAGGAAGCTTCCCATGGACAATCCAGGCGGCAACACGGCCCCGAAGCTGAAGAGCCATTCGACGAAATCCGAGTTCGTATGGGCCGATCCCTTCCTGCTCGAAGATCAGCTCGGCGAGGATGAGCGCCTGATCCGCGACAGCGCCGAGGCCTATGCCCAGTCCCGCCTCCTGCCGCGCGCCATCGAAGCCTATGCCAATGAGAACACCGACCGCGCCATCTTCAACGAGATGGGCGAGCTTGGCCTGCTCGGCGTGACAGTGCCGGAGGAATATGGCGGGGCCGGCGCCGGCTACGTCTCCTACGGCCTTGTCGCCCGCGCGGTCGAGCGCGTCGATTCGGGCTACCGCTCGATGATGAGCGTGCAATCCTCGCTCGTCATGTATCCGATCTACGCCTATGGCGACGAGACGCAGCGCAAGACCTATTTGCCGAAACTCGCAAGTGGCGAATGGGTCGGCTGCTTCGGCCTCACCGAGCCCGATGCCGGCTCGGACCCCGCAGGCATGAAGACCCGCGCCGAGAAGGTTGCCGACGGCTACCGCCTCACCGGCTCCAAGATGTGGATCTCCAACAGCCCGATTGCCGATGTGTTCGTCGTCTGGGCGAAGTCCGCCGCGCACAACAACGAGATTCGCGGCTTCATCCTGACAAAGGGCATGAAGGGCCTTTCCGCGCCGAAGATCGCCGGCAAGCTCTCGCTGCGCGCCTCGATCACCGGCGAGATCGTGATGGACGGCGTGATCGTGCCCGAAGAAAACCTGCTGCCGAACGTCTCGGGCCTCAAGGGCCCGTTCGGCTGCCTCAACCGTGCGCGCTACGGCATCAGCTGGGGCGTAATGGGCGCGGCGGAGGATTGCTGGCACCGCGCGCGCGGCTACACGCTGGACCGCAAGCAGTTCGGCCGCCCGCTCGCCGCGACGCAACTCGTCCAGAAGAAGCTCGCCGACATGCAGACCGAGATCGCGCTTGGCCTGCAGGCCTCGCTCCGCGTCGGCCGCCTGTTCGACGAGGGCAAGGTCGCGCCCGAGATGATCTCGATCGTCAAGCGCAACAATTGCGGCAAGGCGCTCGACATTGCGCGACAGGCCCGCGACATGCACGGCGGCAACGGCATCGCCGGCGAATACCATGTGATGCGCCACATGCAGAACCTCGAGACGGTCAACACCTATGAGGGCACGCATGACGTGCACGCGCTGATCCTCGGCCGTGCAATCACCGGCATCCAGGCGTTCTTCTAGTCTCGGCCGCCCCACCCGGCCCTGCGGGCCACCCTCCCCTCGCGGGGAGGGAGTGTTCGCGTCCCATCCTGCAAGCGAAGCGGGCTCGATAGTCCCTCCCCGTGAGGGGAGGGTGGCTCGGCGCAGCCGAGGCGGGTGGGGCGGCGTGGCTTGCCCTTGCTCCCTTGCCTGCCGCGCGCTACCACGCTCGTCTCTATCTCTCTGCGTTTGAAAGCTTTCCCATGTCCAATTCCGGCAAAGTCGCGCCGCGCCTGGCGCGCGGCTTCGGCGACAGAGGCCCTGCCGAGATCGCCGCCACCAACGCGATGATCGAGAAGATCAAAGCGGTCTACGAGCTTTACGGCTTCGAGGCGGTCGAGACGCCGTTCTTCGAATATACGGAAGCCTTGGGCAAGTTCCTGCCGGATACGGACCGGCCGAACGAGGGCGTGTTCTCGCTGCAGGATGATGACGAGCAGTGGATGTCGCTCCGCTACGATTTGACTGCCCCGCTCGCGCGCTATGTGGCCGAGAATTTCGACCGCCTGCCGAAGCCCTATCGCAGCTACAGAGCCGGCTATGTGTTCCGCAACGAGAAGCCGGGCCCAGGCCGATTTCGTCAGTTCATGCAGTTCGATGCCGACACGGTCGGCGCGTCGAGCGTCGCGGCGGATGCCGAAATCTGCATGATGGCTGCCGACTGCATGGAGGCGGTGGGCATCAAGCGCGGCGACTACGTCATCAAGGTCAACAACCGCAAGGTGCTCGATGGCGTGATGGAGGCGATCGGCCTTGGCGGCGAGGAGAACGCGGGACGCAGGCTCACGGTGCTCAGGGCAATCGATAAGGCCGACAAGTTTCCGGTTGAGGAAATCAGGAAGCTCCTCGGAGTTGGGCGCTGGGATGGCGGCGAAGAAGGCAAGGGCGATTTTACGAAGGGGGCAAATTTGTTCCCTTGGCAGATCGATGTGATTTTGGAACTGAAAATCGAATCGGAAGGAACTGGAGAGCAAACAGCAGTTTCTTTACCCTTGCCTGATGGAACTTCGTTGAGGGAAAAAAGCCCTTTATTTGCTGAGGGTCGCGATGAGCTATGGGAGATCCAAGCCCTCTTTAGGGCTTCAGGTTATGGAAACGACCGTATAAAAATCGACTCATCTGTCGTTCGCGGCCTCGAATACTACACAGGCCCCGTCTTCGAGGCGGAACTCACCTTCACCGTGCCGGACGAGAAGGGCAACCCCATCCGCTTCGGCTCGGTCGGCGGCGGCGGGCGTTATGACGGGCTCGTGCAGCGTTTCCGCGACGAGCCGGTGCCGGCGACCGGCTTCTCGGTCGGCGTCTCGCGCCTGCAGGCGGCGCTGAGCCATCTCGAAAAGGGCAAACAGAAGCATCATGGCCCCGTCGTCGTGCTCGTCATGGACAAGGAGCCGGAAGCGCAGGCCCGCTATCAGAACTTCGTGAGCCGGCTTCGCAGCGAGGGAATCGCGGCGGAAATGTATCTCGGGTCGGCGGGCATGAACGCGCAGTTGAAATACGCCGACAAGCGCAATTCTCTGGTTGCCGTCATTCAGGGCTCCAACGAGCGCGCCGAGGGCAAGGTCATCGTCAAAGACCTTGTTGCCGGGGCGGAACTCGCCAGCGCGGCGAAATCGATGGAGCGCGAGGCCTATCTTGCGCTGAAGGAGCGCTCGCAGATGCTGGTGGACGAAACGGCGCTGATCGAGACCGTGCGCGCGGTGATCGCGCGGCACCTCTGATCTGTCATCCCGGACGAGCGCAGCGCGATCCGGGATCCAGAACCGTCGCAGGCCTCGATCCCAGCCCGGCTCTGCCGTGCGGGATGGCAGGGGCGTTTCCACCCCTCGTTAAGCCAATCCGTTAAAATGCGTCGCATCCGGCAGCTCGGCTTGATAAGAGAGCGCAGAATTCAAGAGTAGGCCCATTGCCCACGCAGCAGAAACAGGATGAGTTGCTCGCGCTCTTTTCGCGCAACGCCTACCTGCGCGCCGAAACGAGCCTGCTGCAGCCTGTCGACCTGTTTCTCGATCTTTCCGGCGAGGATATTCGCCGCCGGCTCTATCTGACGCAGGACGCGGACGGCCATGAGCTTTGCCTCAGGCCCGAATACACCATCCCCGTGGCGCGCGATTATCTTTCCTCCGGCAAGCCTGGCCGCGTCGCCGAACTGTCCTACCTCGGGCCTGTCTTCCGCCACCGCGTCGGCGAAAGCGGCGAATTCGTGCAGGCCGGCGTTGAATCCTTCGGGCGGGCGGATCGCGATGCCGCCGATGCGCAGATTTTCACCCTCGCATTCGAGGCGGCGCAGGCGATGGGCGATCAGTCGCCCAGGGCCCGCATCGGCGACGTCGCGCTCATCACCGCCGTGCTCGGCGCGCTCGGCGTCGATGCCGCGCTCCACCGGCGACTGCTGCGCGCGCTCGCGGGTGGCAAACCGCATGCCGAGGCGTTGACGCCGCCGGCGGCTGTCGCGGATCGCTCAGGCGGCCTTTCGGCGTATTCCGGCGTGCTCACGGCCCTCAAGGGCACGGACGGTTCGGAGGCGCGCGCTTTCGTCAAAGACCTTCTCTCCATCGCCGGCATCAGCTCGGTTGGTGGGCGATCGGCGGCTGACATCGCGGAGCGCTTCCTGTCGCAGGCCGAGCGATCGGGCGGCGCGATGCCGGCCGAATCCCGCGCTGTGCTCGACCGCTTTCTGGCAATCGAGGGCGACCCGGATCATGTCTCGGCCGAGATGCGCGCTCTTGCGGCGGATGCGGGGCTCGACATCGAAAGCTTGCTCGACGCCTATGATGCCCGCATCGGCTTCATGGCGGCGCAGGGCATCGATCTTTCCGCGCTCACCATGCAGACGCGCTTCGTGCGCAATCTCGATTACTACACGAGCTTCATCTTCGAATTTTCGAGCGCCGTGCCTGGAAAGCCATCGGTCGGCGGCGGCCGCTATGATCGCCTGCTCGCACGGCTCGGCGCGGCGTCCGACATTCCCGCCATCGGTTTCGCCGTCTGGCTCGACCGCTTCGGAGGGCAGCCCGCATGAGCGACAAGCTGATGATCGGCGTGCCATCCAAGGGCCGCCTGCAGGACAATACGCATGCCTTCTTCGCCCGCGCGGGGCTCAAGCTGGTCCGCGAGCGCGGTGAACGCGATTATCGCGGCGGCATCGCCGGCTTCGATGCGGTGGAGGTGCAGTATCTCTCGGCCTCCGACATAGCGGGCGAGCTTGCGCGTGGCGGGGTGCATTTCGGCATCACCGGCGAGGACCTCATCCGCGAGAGCGTGAGCGATGCGGATGCCAAGGTCGTGATGTTGAGCCCGCTCGGCTTCGGCCACGCCAATGTGGTTGTCGCCGTGCCGCAGGCCTGGATCGACGTGCGCAGCATGGCGGATATCGAGGATGTCGCCGCCGATTTCCACGCCAGCAAGGGCCAGCGCATGCGGGTCGCGACCAAATACATCAATCTGACGCGTCGTCATTTCGCCGAGCACGGTGTCGCGGATTACCGCATCGTCGAGAGCCTTGGTGCGACGGAGGGTGCGCCGGCGGCCGGCACGGCCGAGATGGTCGTCGACATCACGACAACCGGCGCGACGCTCGCCGCCAATGCGCTCAAGATCGTCGATGATGGGGTGATCCTGAAATCGGAAGCCAATCTGGTCGCCGCGCGCCATGCTGCGTGGAGCGAGCCGGCGCTGGACGCCGCGCGCTCGATCCTCGCCCGCATCGCGGCGGAGGAGCGCGCCCGCACCACGCGAGAGGTGCGCGCCTGGCTCGGCGGCGATGTCGCCGATCTTGCAGCGGAGGCATCCAGCCTGTTCGGCGCGGCCATGCCGTTCGGCGGCTCGGCGCAGGCGATCAGCCTGCATTGCCGCACGGAACAGGCGATCGCTCTTGCCGATTGGCTGGTGACGCGCGGCGCGAGCCATGTGACGATCCAGACGCTCGATTATATCTTTTCGGCGCAGAACCCGCTTTATGAAAAACTGAGCGCGAGCTTGGCTTGATAGGCCGGTGGGCGGCGCCTCACTCGTGTCGCAGTTGAAGGACCGAGCGATGAACCTGAAGCTTTGCAACACGCTCCTGATCGCGATGGCCGGCCTGCTGCTCGGGCCTGCCATGGTCTCGGCGCAGGAGCCGGCCCTGTCGAAGACCTATAGCTCTTGCATGGATGCATCAGGCGGCGTCACCAGCGCCATGCTCGATTGCGCCGATAAGGAGCTGAAGCGTCAGGATGCCCGGCTCAACAAGGCCTATCAGGAGCTTGCGAAAGCCCAGACGCCGAAGCGCCGCGACGAACTGAAAGCCGTGCAGCGCCTATGGATCCAGTTTCGCGACGCCAATTGTTCGTTCTACGAAGACCCGGACCGTGGAACGAGCGCGGCCATCGCGGCCTCCGGCTGCGTGCTCGCAGCCACCGCGGTTCGCGCTGCCGAGCTCGAGTCGCTCAAGGATTGACCGTGCCGAGTGGGGTGACAGGACCAGGCTTGCGCGATACCGTTTGCATACGAACGATAGCCGCAGGGAAGCCCGCCCATGTCCCATGACGAACCCTCAGCATCTGGCGCGCCGACGAAGCTCGTCATCCGCAACATCGGCCTGCTGCTGAGCGGCGATCTTCAAAACCCGATCCTCGATGCGGACACGGTCGTCGCCATCGACGGGCGCATCACCGGCATCGGCAGGCAAAAGGATCTGGACACGGAGGGCGCAACCACGCTCATCGACGCGAACGGCGTCGCGCTGACGCCCGGCCTCATCGACAGTCATGTCCACCCGGTCGCCGGCGACTGGACGCCGCGCCAGAGCCAGCTCAACTGGATCGATTCCTCGCTCCATGGCGGCGTCACCACCATGATCTCGGCCGGCGAGGTGCATACGCCTGGCCGCCCGCGCGATATCGTCGGCCTGAAGGCGATGGCGATCACGGCGCAGCGCTGCTTTTCGAATTTCCGAGCCAGCGGCGTCAAGGTGCATGCCGGTGCGCCGGTCATCGAGCCGGGCATGGAGGAGCATGATTTTGCCGAACTCGCCGCAGCCGGCGTCAGATTTCTCGGCGAGGTGGGTCTTGGCGGCGTAAAGGACGGGCCGACTGCGCGCAAGATGGTCGCCTGGGCGAGGCAATACGGCATCAACAGCACGATCCACACCGGCGGGCCGTCCATTCCAGGCTCCGGCCTCATCGACAAGGACGTGGTGCTCGAAGCCGATACGGACATCATCGGGCATATCAATGGCGGGCATACTGCGCTGCCGGACGATCAGATCGTCAGCCTCTGCGAATGCTGCAAGCGCGGGCTCGAACTCGTGCATAACGGCAATGAGCGCGCCGCTCTGCTCACCCTGCGCACCGCGGCGGAGCTTGGCGAGCTGAACCGGGTCATTCTCGGCACGGACGGCCCGGCCGGCTCCGGCGTCCAGCCGCTCGGCATCATCCGCATGATTTCGATGCTCTCCTCGCTCGGCGGCGTTCCTGCCGAGATCGCGCTTTGCTTCGCGACCGGCAACACGGCGCGGCTGCGTGCGCTCGATTGCGGCCTCCTTGAAGTTGGCCGATCCGCCGACTTCGTTTTCATGGACAAGGCGCAGCACAGCGCGGGACGAGACCTGCTCCACAGCATCGCGCTCGGCGATCTGCCAGGCATCGGCATGACGGTCATCGACGGGATTGTGCGTTCGGGGCGCAGCCGCAACACGCCGCCCGCGACGCGCGTGCCGGCGATCGCCGGCTGAAAATCAGGTCAGCTTCTTCAAAAGCCGCAGAAAGAGGCCGCGCTCCTCGGCGGACAGCGGATGCAGCGTTTCGGCAGAAATATGCTCGGCGGCGGCAAGCGCGCGCTCGTAGATCGTCCTGCCATCCTCTGTCAGCGCCACCATCAGGCGGCGGCCATCCTCCGGATCGGGCGATGTGCTGGTCATGCCGCGTTTCGTCAGGCGGTCGATCACGCCCTTGATGGTCGCGGCGTCCATCGAGGTCTTGCGGCCGAGCAGGTTCTGCGAGCAGGGGCCGAGCTCGCTCAGCTTCGCCAGCGCGGCCCATTGCGTCGGCGTCAGATCCTCGATCATCAGTTTGGCGAAAATGGTCGTATGGCGCTGGTTGGCCTGGCGCAGGATATAGCCCACCTGCTCGTCGAGCGTGTAGCCGCTGTCGGAGTCAAGAGCGCGAAGCACCGAAACGGCCATGGCATCAACCTTATCGGAGCGCGACGTTGGAAGGCGCTCGTCGCTCGACTATAGTCTAAACCGCGAGGAATGCATCGCGAATATCCGGGCGAGCCTGAAAATCAGCCATTGTCCCGGCATACCGCACGGCGCCTTTCTCGATCACGGCGACGCGGTCCGAAATCAGCCGCGCGAAATGCAGGTTCTGTTCGCTGATGACGAGGCTGAGGCCGCTCGCTTTCATTTTGAGGATGATATCGGCCATCTGTTCGACGATCTTCGGCGCAAGGCCTTCGGACGGTTCGTCGAGCAGCACCAGCGAGGGATTGCCCATCAGGGTGCGGGCGATGGTCAGCATCTGCTGTTCGCCGCCGGACATGCGGCCGCCTTGCCTGCCGCGCAATTCGCGCAGATTGGGAAACACGTCGTAAAGCCGCTCTGGCGTCCAGGGTTCGAGGCCGGGACGCGGCGGCTGGACGCCGACGCTGAGGTTTTCTTCGACCGTGAGGTCGGTGAAGATACGGCGATCCTCCGGCACGTAGCCGAGGCCGCGCCGCACGATCTCGTAGGTCGGCAGGCCGGCGATCGAGACGTTGTTGAAACTGATGTCGCCTTCCACCTTCGGCACGAGGCCCATGATCGAGCGGAACGTCGTCGATTTGCCTGCGCCGTTGCGCCCGAGCAGCGCCACCACCTCGCCGGGCTTCACCTCGATCGCCATGTCGAACAGGATGTGCGCCTGGCCATACCAGGCATTGAGCTTGTTGACGGCAAGGCCAAGGACGGCCGGGCTTTCGAAGGCCGCGCTCATGCGTGGCTCTCCGCATAGAGCGTGCCGGCACCGAGATAGACGGCCTGCACCTCGGCGCTGCGGCGCACGGCTTCCGGCAGGCCCTCGAAGATCAGCACGCCGCGATTGAGCACCATGATGCGGTCGGCGTGCTCGAACACCACATCCATGTCGTGCTCGGTGAACAGGATGCCGATGGCGCGCGTCTTGGCGATGCGCGCGGCAAGGCTCATCAATTCGCCGCGCTCGCGCGGGGCCATGCCTGCGGCGGGCTCGTCCATCAGCAGCAGCTTTGGCTCGTTTGCGAGCGCGATGGCGAGTTCAAGACGCTTCAGATCGCCATAGGCGAGCTGGCGGCAGGGCCGGCCGGCGAATTCCGCCATGCCGACGAGATCGAGCAGCGCTTCCGCCTCGCGCGCGTGGAAGTGCCGCGCCGGCTTGCGCCAGACGGTGAGGAGCCGGTGATGCGAGAAAAGCGCCATCTGCACATTCTCGATCACGGTCATCGACAGGAAGGTCTCGGTGATCTGGAAGGTGCGGCCGACGCCGAGCCGCCAGATGCGGCTGGGATCGAGGCCGCTCGTATCCACGCCAAGGATGCGGATCTCTCCCGCGCTGCGGCTCAACTGCCCGTTGATTATGTTGAAACAGGTGCTCTTGCCGGCCCCGTTCGGGCCGATCAAGGCCAACATCTCTCCAGCCTCGAGCGCAAAGCTGACATTGTCGACGACCTTGGGGCCGCCGAAGCTCTTGGTGAGGCCTTTGACCGAAAGCACCGTCACGGCCTGACCTTCCGCCCGCCGAGGCCTTCGATCGCGCCGACGATGCCTTTGGGAAAGGCGACCACCAGCGCGACGATCAGCGCGCCGAGCGCCAGCTTCGAATAATCGGTCTGGCTCGTGAGCCAGATCGAGAGCGCTTTGAACACGAGCGCGCCGACGATGCCGCCGGAGACCGTCTCGATGCCGCCAAGCAGCACCATGACGAGGCCGTCGACAGACAGCGGAATGCCGAGATTGTCTGGAAAGACGCTGCCCTTCGAAAATGTGTAGAGCGCGCCGGCCAGCGCCGCGAAGGTGCCTGCGACCACGAAGCTCGCCCACTGGATCGGTTGCCGGTCGAGCCCGATCGCCGCCGACCGCAATTGCGAGTCGCGCACCGCGCGGAAAGCGTAACCGAACGGCGAGAACACGATGAGCCTGAGCACGGCGATCGCCGGCACGACGAGCGCCAATGTCAGCCAGTAGAAGCGCGCCGGGGTCGCGACGAAGGCGGCCGGCCAGAGGCCGAGCAAGCCATTGTCGCCGCCGGTCACCGCGTTCCACTGGAACGCGACGGACCAGGCGATCTGCGCAAAGGCGAGGGTGAGCATCGCGAAGTAGACGCCGGACAGCCTGACGCAGAACCAGCCGAACAGGAGCGCGCCGAGGCAGCCGAGCAGTGGGCCCGCGATGAGGGCCGCCAGCATGGGAGCGCCGAAGCTCTTCACCGCGATCGCCGCGCCATAGGAGCCGAGGCCGAAATAGGCGGCATGTCCGAAAGAGACGAGCCCGCCGGTGCTGATCAGAAAATGCAGGCTCGCTGCGTAGAGCATGAAGATGAGGAGTTCGCTCGCGACCGAGAGCGCATAGTCGCCGGCCGCGAAGGGCAGCAGCGCCGCGAGTATCACCGCCGCCATCACGAGAAGACGCACCGAGCCGTCCAGCGGCCGCCAGGGCGCGGCGGCGCTCGCGTGCGCGCGCGTCGGCCCCTCCGCCTTCCCGAGCAGGCCCATCGGGCGGATGACGAGCACGAGCGCCATCACCAGAAAGACGAGGATGAGCGATATTTTGGGAAAGATGAGAATGCCGAACGCGTTGAGCTCCGAGACGAGGATCGCGGCAAGGAATGCGCCGACGACATTGCCGAGCCCGCCGATCACCACCACGACGAACACTTCCGTGATGATGCGCAGATCCATCTGGTGCGTCACCGCCTCGCGCGGCAGTTGCAGCGCCCCGCCGAGCGCGGCGAGAAAGACACCGAGCGTGAACACGCTGGTGAACAGCCACTTCTGATTGACGCCGAGCGCCGCCACCATTTCCCGGTCCTGCGTCGCGGCTCTCACCAGCACGCCCCAGCGCGTGCGGCGGAACAGCAGAAAGAGCAGCAGAAGCACGAGCGGTCCGATGCCGATGAGGAACAGGTCGTAGGACGGGAAGGGCAGGCCCATCACGTCGACCGCACCGCGAAAACCGGGCGCCCGGCGGCCGAGCAGGTCCTCCGGCCCCCAGATGAGGAGCGAAAGATCCTCCGCCGCCAACGTCAGGCCGAAGGTGGCGAGCAACTGGAATAGCTCCGGCGCGCGATAGATGCGGCGCAGCAAAAGCATTTCAAGGAGTGCGCCGACGAGCGCCACGACAAGGGCTGCGACGACGATCCCGCCCCAGAAGCCGAGCGCCCCGGACAGCCGCTCGGTGAGCGAATAGGCGACATACGCGCCGAGCATGTAGAACGCGCCATGCGCGAAATTCACGATGCGCGTCACGCCGAAGATGATCGACAGCCCTGATGAGACCAGAAACAGCGACGCAGCGCTCGCGAGGCCTGCCAGAAACTGCACGAGGTAGAAGTTCAAGCGCTGACCTCGGCGGCAATTCCGATGGGTGCTGCCGATGCAGCATCGTCCCTCCCCCCATTCATGGCGGGGAGGGCAGGGTGGGGGGTGGACTGTCCACGCCGTCGCTCGCAAACAGGGCTGACAGGTTGGATCACGATTCCCAACTCGGCCGCATCCTCTAACGCCCCCCACCCGTAGCCTCCCTGCCGCAAGCGGGGTGAGGGACGCTGGACGAGTGGTGGCAGTCGAGCGGCAGCGATGGTCACTGCGCGGGCCGCAGCTTCTTCACCTCTTCATCCGACGGCAGGTATTTCAGCCCGTCGCGGTAGGTGAAATCAACCATCACGCCCTTGCCGTCCTTTTGGCTCGTCTTGCCGACGAAGGCGCCCAGCGTCGAATTATGGTCGGATTTGCGGTAGGTGACAGGCCCGAAGGGCGTCTTCACTTCGAGTCCTTCGGCCGCATCGACCAGCTTCTCGCTATCGGTCGAGTTGGCTTTCGCAAGCGCGGCCGCAGCCGACATCATGGTTGCATAGCCGACGACGGAGCCAAGGCGCGGATAATCGTTGAACTTCGCCTGATAGGCCTTGAGGAAGGCGTCATGTTCCGGCGTCTTCACGCCGCTCCATGGATAGCCGGTGACGATCCAGCCCTCCGGCGTCTCCTCCTTCAGCGGATCGAGATATTCAGGCTCGCCAGTGAGGAAGCTCACAACCGGCCGATCCTTGAACAGGCCGCGCGTATTGCCCTCGCGCACGAATTTGGTGAGGTCCGCGCCGAAGGTGACGTTGAGAATGGCTTCCGGCTCGGCCTTGGCGACGGCCTGCGTGATCGCGCCGGCGTCGATCTTGCCCTGCGGCGGCCATTGCTCGTCGACCCACTGGATGTCGGGCCGTTTCGCGGACAGGAGTTGCTTGAATACCGCAACCGCCGACTGGCCATATTCGTAGTTCGGCGCGACCGTCGCCCATTTCTTGGCCGGCAGCTTTGAGGCTTCCTCCGCAAGCATGGCGGCCTGCACGTAATTGCTTGGCCTCAGGCGGAAGGTGTAGCGGTTGCCTTTCGACCAGGTGATCGCGTCGGTCAGCGGTTCGGCCGCGATGAAGAGGATTTTCTTCTGGTTGGCGAAATCGGCGACCGCAAGGCCGATATGCGAGAAGAAGGTGCCGGTGAGCATCACGACGCCGTCCTTGGAGACGAGCTCGTTGGCGGTGGTCACCGCGTCGCCCGGCTTGCCGCCATCATCCTTCGAGATGACCTCCAGCATCTTGCCGTTGACGCCGCCCTTGGCGTTGATCTCCTCGATGGCGAGCTGCCAGCCCTTGCGATAAGGCTCCGTGAAGGCGGGCAGCGCTGAATAGCTGTTGATCTCGCCGATCTTGATCTTGTCTTGCGCAGATACCGAGGTAGCTATCGTTGGCAGGCAAACAAAAACGATGCCTGCGACCAGTATAGATTGAAGCTTCTTCATTGCTTGCCCCTTGTTACAGACATTCATGTGTTTGATGGCGCTTGTGGCCTGAAAAGAAAAGACGTCTCTTCAGAAAATTATTGTTTGTATGCAAAGCATTAGCGGCGCTCAGCGCAACCCGTCCTCTCCTTTGACCTCATCCTTCTTCAGTCCGCCGATGCGCGGCAGGGGCCGCCCGCCGCTCGTCACCGCGATGGCGACCATGATCTCGTCCGCGCGCGGCGCATCGGGCAGACGCACCTCCATCCCGTCGAAATGGCTGCGCACGAAGGCGGCGTCCTTGTGGCCGAGAGGGATGTCGAGCGCGACGCCGAGCCCGCCGCGCTTCTTCGAGGAGGGGATGAGCGCCGCGCCCTTGCCGAGCGCCCTGCGGACCGGCGCGCCCATCTTCGGGTGCAGCAGCGCCGCCGCATGCTCGAGCTCGCCGTTTTCGCCGACAGCCGCCGCCTTGCCATAGCTCTCGACGCTATGGGCGTCGATGCCGAGCGCCACGACCGCGCGCTCCGTCAGCAACGCTCCGAGTTCCTCGCCCGCATCGATCAGCGCATCGAGCGCCTCGACGTATTTGCCGGCGAACGGGTTCGCGATCACGGCGATGGCGGCAGCGCGCCGCACGGGCGGATCGATCGCGCGGCCCATCTCGCTGCGTGTCTCCTCGACGATGGTGACGATCTTGCGGATCGAGACGCTCATCGGAGGCCATCCTCGCCCTTGACGTCGCTCGCTTTCAGCCCGCCGGCGCGGTCATGGATGCGCGCGCCGGTCGTCATCACCAGCGCCAGCAGCAATTCGTCGGCGCGCGGCGCGTCGGGGATGCCGATTTCGACGCTGTCGAAATGGCTGCGCACGTAAGATGCGTTGATGTGCGTGACGGGGATGTCGAGGCGGCTGCCCGGCCCCGCGACCTTCTTCGACGAGGGGACGATGGCTTTTGCGCCGCCCAGCGCCTCGCGCATGGCGTAGCCGCCGGGCACGTGCCAGAGCGCGCCATGCTCGACCTCGCCGGCGCTGCCGACGATCGCGCCCTTGCCGTAACCCTGGATCGCACCGACATCGCCGCCGAGCGCCTTAATCAGCGCCAGGGCCATATCGAGCCCGAGCGGCTTCAAATCGTCTGAAAAGCCGATGATGTCCTCGACATAGCGTCCCGCGAACGGGTTGGCGATCACGCTCAGGATCGCGCCGCGCAGATAGGGGCGCGCCTGCCTAGGGCCGCCCTCGTGGTGGATTTCCTCGATCGTCAGCAGGCGTTTGCGCTCGATCACGTCAGGCATGGATGGCAGCCTCTTGAAGTCGGAATGGCCGGTCGGTGCTGGCGTCCGTCGCGAGCGTCGTCCCGGAAAGGTGCAGCGACGCCGCTTCAATCAAGCCGCTGCGCTTCAGATGCTCCGCCATCGCCAGCCCGTTCGCAAGAGCGTCCTCGATCTCGCTTCGACGCAGCGGCCCGAGCGCGATCGTTACGAGCCTGTTGCCGAGGTCGCTCTGCGGATCGAGATCGCAGGCCTGCTGCCGCGTGACGGCTGGATGGCCGGGCAGATCGACCGCGTTGGCGATGATCGTCGCGGCCGCGTCCGCCTCCGCCGCGCTTTGCGCGAGCACCGTCACGGCATCCGCGATGCCGCGCGAGAAGGAGCGCCCATGCCGGCCGCTCGTCGCGATGCCTCGCACGGGCGAGCGCCCGTCGATGCGTGCGATGCCCACCACCTCGCCTTTGCCTGGGTCGCCGATCATCGCCGCAGAGAACCGCGCCGTTGGCGACAATAAAAGCGCGATGTCCCCGCCATTATTGACATAGGCTTTCTCGAGTGTCGCCGCCTCTGCCATCGCCGCAAGAATCGCGTCGGCGACCGCGCCGGCGACGGCGGCCATGGGCGTGATAAAATGGTCTGCCGCAAACGGCACGACCGCCGCTTCCATGCGCCGCGCCACCGGGCCGCTGACGACGGACAGACCCGGCCGCGCCTGCCGCCGCAGCGCCTCAAGCTCCGAGCACAACTCGCCAAGCACCGGATCGAAGCGCCGGATAGCGGCTCGATGGGCCTTGATGATCTCGACATCCGCGCCGAAGGTCTCAATGATGAGGTCGATCGGCCCGTGCTGCAGGTGGAGCCTGCCATCGGCGAGGAGAGCGTGTTGCGGAGCGTCTCTCATGCGCCGGCCCGCCGAAGGGCGGTGATCGCCGGCGATTGCGTCACCTGCCGCCCGCTTTCCTCGTCGAGGATGTCGTCGAGTGGCCGGATATGGTCGAGATGCCCGCCGAGCGCCGCGTAGTCGGCGAGTGTCATGGTGAACTCGATCGGCGCGACGAGAGCCGGCGTCGGTACGTAGCCGAAGGCGTTCTCGGGCAGGGCGAGCACGTCGACCATGAAGGTGATGCCGCCGCCCGGCCAGACATAAACCGGCGCGCCGCCGGCAGTGACGGTTGTCAGCGCGTCTTTCACCGAGCGCGTGAGGCGAACCGGATTTTCAGTGACGCCGGCCCTGAGCGATCCGCCGGCTCCAGCCATGAACAGCACGGAGCAGAGCGCCGGCTCGCAATTCTCGCTGATGAGCTCGACCGAACGCCTGAGGTCGGCGGGAAGCGGCGTCTCGACCGGATTGAGCCGCTCGTCGAGCCGGAAGAAGGCGTGCTGCTCGCCGGTCGTCGACACCATGAGCAGCGTCATCCCGGGCCAGGCCTTGTCCGGATTGAAGCCGGCTACGATCTCCAGCGGGTCGGTGATGTCGGTGCCGCCCCAACCGGAGCCAGGCTGCGCGACGTGAAAATACCGGCCCGGCGTCGAGCGGCGGCCCTTCATCCTGATGCCCGTCTCGCGGATGTCGAGCATCTTGCCGGCCTGATGCTCGGACAGAACGCCGGTGATGTGATCGTCGACCACCACCACCTCGTCGACCTTGCCGTGCCATTGCTTGGCGAACATGCCGATCGTGGCGGAGCCGCAGCCGACGCGCATGCGGGCCTCGGTCTCGCCGTTGACGATCGGCGGTTGTCCAGCCTGCACGATGAGCGTCGCGCCATCGTCGACGTTGAGTTCGACGGCCTTGCCGTTGCAGAGGTCCATCAGCACCTCGCAGGTGACGCGCCCCTCCTTCTTGCCGCCATGCGTCAGATGGTTGACGCCGCCGAGCGAGAGCATCTGCGAGCCATATTCGCCGGTCATCACATGACCGACCGGCTCGCCATCGGCGCGCACGAGGCTGCGCTCCGGCCCAATGAAACGGTCCGTGTCGATCTTCACCTTGACGCCGCAGTAGGAGTAGATGCCCTCCGTCACGACCGTCACCATGTCGACGCCGTCGACCTTCGAGGAGACGATGAAGGGAGCGGGCTTGTAGTCGGGATAGGTCGTGCCCGCACCGATCGCCGTGACGAACGGGTTGGAGGCGCGGATGAGGTCGCCGTCCCAATCGCCGCCGCCTTCAAGGAATGGAACCACCGTTCCACCACCGCTGACGGTCCGCTCCAGCAGAATATGCGGATCGACGCGCACGAGCTCGCCGTTTTCATTGGCGTAGCGGTCGCAGGCCCCGCTCATGCCGGGCTTGATGTAGCAGAGCACCGGGCATGCGTCGCAGCGAATCTTGCCATCCGGCGGGGCGCTCACGAGGCTTCGCCCTTTGCCGCGAGAATGGCGCTGCGCACCCGGTCCGGCGTCGCGGGGATCTGCCTGATGCGCGCCCCAGTCGCGAAATGGATTGCGTTGAGGATGGCCGGCGCGGTCGGGATCAGCGCTTGCTCGCCGATGCCTTTTGCGCCGTAGGGGCCGATGGAGGAAGCGTCCTCGATCAGGATCGAGGTGACCGGCGGCATGTCGCCTATGGTCGGGATGAGATAGTCGTGCAGGTTCTCGCCCCCGCCCGGGAAGAACTCCTCCATCAGCGCAAGGCCGAGGCCCTGCGCCGCGCCGCCCTCTATCTGGCCTTCCACAAGCGTCGGGTTGATCGCCTTGCCGACATCGTGGGCGCAGATGAGATGCAGCACCTTCACGCGGCCAAGCTCGATGTCGACCTCGATTTCGGCAAGATGCGCGCCATAGCCGAACACCGCGTAGGGCTCGCCCTGGCCATCCGCGTCGAGGCTCGTCGTCGGCGGATCGAAGGTCTCCTCGACCTCGATGACGAAGCCGCGCCTGTTGACAGGCATAGCGCCGAGCTCGATCGTTCGCGCGGCCGGGCCTTCACCGATCAGGAGAGCGCCGTCCCTTACCGCGATCGGCGCGTCATCGCCGGCATTGGCGAGACGCAGCATCGCCGCCCGCATGGCGCTGCCGGCAAGATACGCCGCCTTGCCGCTGATGAAGGTCTGGCGAGAGGCGGACGTCTTGCCGCAATCGGGCGTGAGGTCGGTATCTGCGCCGACGAGATCGAACCGGTCGAGCGGCAGGCCGAGCGCGTCGGCGCAAATCTGCGGGATAACCGTGTTCGAGCCCTGGCCGATGTCCACAGCGCCCTGGAACAGCGTCAGCCTGCCGTCCGGCTTCAAACCGAGCCGAATGGTCGAGGGGTTCGAGAGCGAGGTGTTGCCGCAACCATACCACATGCCGGCGACGCCGACGCCGCAACGATGCGGGCCGGTCGCGTTGGCATTGAAACGGTTCGCGGCCTCACGCTTCGCCAGCCAGTGCGGGCGGAGCGCCTCGAGGCAGGCGCGATAACCGACGCCATCGGCAAAGACCTGGCCGGTCACGGTCGGCAGGCCGGTTTGCAGCGCATTGAAGATGCGAAAGTCGAGCGGGTCCATGCCAAGCTTCAAGGCAAGCTCGTCATAGAGTTGCTCCTGCGCCACCGCGCTCTGCGGCACGCCGAAGCCGCGAAATGCGCCGGATGGCACGAGATGCGTGTGGATCGCTCGCGCAACGGCCTTGTAATGCGGCACATGATAGGGGCCGGATGCGTGCACCGGCACGCGGTTGGCGACGGTCGGTCCCCAGGAGGCGTAGGCGCCCGTGTTGAAATCGCCCCTGAAATCGATGCCGGTCAGCTTGCCGTCCTGCGTCGCACCGACCTTCATGCGGATCAGCGAGGGGTGCCGCTTGGTCGTCGTCATGATCGATTCGGCGCGCGAATAGACCATGCGCACCGGATGGTTCAGATGCCAGGCCGCGAGCGCGATGAAGGGCTGCACGGAAAGATCGAGCTTCGCGCCGAAACCGCCGCCGACCGCTGTCGGGATGATCCGCACCTGCTCCGGCGCGATGCCGAGGATTTTCGCGATGTCGTCGCGGTCCATGTAGGGCGACTGCGTGCAGGCCTTGACCTCGATGCGGTTGCCGACGCGACGGGCAAAGCCGGCCTCCGGCTCGATATAGGCGTGTTCGACGAAGCCGGACTGGAAAACACCCTCCACCACGACGTCAGCCGCCGCGAGCCCGGCCTCGGCATCGCCGCGCATCACCCTGCCCTGCGCCAGCACATTCCCGGCGCGTGACGGGTGAACGAGGGCAGCATCCGCGGCAAGCGCCGCTTCGACGGTGACGACGGCAGGCAGTGGCATGAAGTCGATCGGAAAGGCGGAGGCGTCGAAGCGCGCCATCGCGGCCTCGGTGCCGACGACGAGCGCCACGGCATCGCCGCGAAACCGCGCGACGCTCTCGGCCAGCGCCGGCTGGTCGGCGAATGGCGGAATGACGCCGAAGCAATTCTCGCCCGGTATGTCCATCGCGGTGAAGACGGCGACGATCCCCTCATGTTTAGCCACATAAGCGTCGGTGTCGCCGATGGTGAAGCGCGCATGGGGGTGCGGCGAGCGGATGGTGCGGCAAACGTAAGAATCGACAGGCCAGTCATCGGCCCCGAAGACATCCTCGCCCGTGACCTTGCGTTGGCCGTCGAGGCGCTCGACCCTTGCGCCGACGGCTGCGCCCGTCCGGGCCTCATCCGCGATCGGCGCATGGGCGTTCATCACCGCTTCGATGATCTTGCGATAGCCGGTGCAGCGGCAGAGCACGCCGCCGAGCGCATCCATGGTTTCTGCCTCGCTCGGTTGGGGCGAGCGACGCAGCAGCGCCAGCGCCGCAAGCAGCATGGCAGGCGTGCAGATGCCGCACTGCGCCGCGCCGTGCCTCAGGAACGAGCGCTGCAGCGTCTGCATCTCCGGTAGACCATTCAGCCCTTCGATCGTCTCGATGAGAGCCCCTTCCGCCCGCGCGGCCGGCACGAGGCAGGCGCAGACGGGTTCACCGTCCATCAGCACCGTGCAGGCACCGCAATCGCCTGCATCGCAGCCGACCTTCGTGCCCTTGAGGCCGAAATCGTCACGCAGCACCTGTGTCAGACGCTTCAGAGGCGAGCCTTGATGGACGAGCGCCTCGCCATTCACGGTAACGACCGTGGAATGCGCGGAACGGGCGGTGAAATCGGTCGTGGAAGAGCGGTCCAGCATCACGCCACGCCTCCGCTCTTGCCTTCGGCGCACAGATCGACCGCGCGCCTAACCAGCGCCAATGCGGCATCGTGCCTGTAGGGCCCGGTTGCCCGGACATCGTCGATTGGGCTGAGCTCTGCGAGATACGCCGCGTCCACGGCGTCGCCGAGCCCGGACAGGGCCGGCTTTCCCATGAGCGCGGCTTCCGCGAGCGGCAGGCGTCGTGCAACCGGGGAACAGGCCCCGACGGCGATCCGCGCCTGTCGCACGACGCCCCCGGCGTCGGTTTCGAGTAGAACCGCGACCATCACGATCGAGATGACGAGGTACCGTCGCGCGCCGAGCTTCAGGAATATGGATCGCGCAGCGGCAGGCTCCGGCACGAGGATCGCTGTCATGATCTCGCCCGGCGCGCGCAGGGTGCGGCGATTGCCGGTGATGAAGTCGCGCAGCGGAATTCGGCGGATGCCGCCCAGCGACCGGAGTTCGACCTCAGCCTCGAGGATGAGAAGCGCCGGCACGCCGTCCGCCGCGGGCGAGGCGTTGCAGAGATTGCCGGCGAGCGTCGCGCGGTTCTGGATCTGCACCGAGCCGATCTCGCGTGCGGCCTGCTTCAGCGCGGCGAAGGCGGGCGGAAGATCGGCGGCGATGAGCGCAGCCCAGGTGACGCCGGCTCCGATCCGGATGAAGCCATCGGCGCGGCTGATGCCCCTGCAGGCGTCAAGTCCGCCAATGTCGATGAACCGGCCTTGAAGCTCGACATCGCCGGCGGCCGGGAAAATGTCCGTGCCGCCCGCGAACACCCTGACGCCCGGCTCGCTCGCCAGTCGGAGCGTCTCGTCGAGGTCAAGCGGGCGTGACAGCATCGGCTCGCATCTCCCAAACGAGCAGCCATGGAGGTGGAGTCCAACTCGTTTGTATACAAATGTTCTAATGCAGCCCGGCGCTTGTCAAGCCGGGATTTGTCCGCTTCTCAGTTTCGGATGGCCCAGCGTATGGCGTAGGCGACGACGCCGAGCGCCAGAACGCTCAGCACCCATATGCCCGCGAACCAGGCGAGCCGCATGGCAAGGCCGAGGCGGCTCTTTTCCGGCACCGGTCGAGGGGCGATCCTGCGCATCAATGATACCCTGATCCGTGAGCGTTCACCTTGCCTCGAAACACCCAGTAAGAATAGACGGTGTAGATCAAAATGAGCGGAATGAGTACCGCCGCGCCGACGAGAAGGAAGCCGAGGCTGGCATCGGGCGCAGCCGCCTCCCAGATGGTGATCGAGCTGGGCACGATATAAGGGTAGAAGCTGATGCCGAGCCCGATATAGGAGAGCACGAACAGCGCCAGCGCGGCGAGAAACGGCATGAGTTCGTGCCGCGTGGTCAGGCCCTTGAACAGCAGGAACGCTGCGCCTGCGACGAGCAGCGGCACCGGGGCGGTGTAGATGATCTGCGGGAAGGCGAGCCAGCGCTCCATGAAGGCAGCCTTGAGAAAAGGCGTCCAGAGGCTGACCGCAGCGATCAGCACAAGTGTGACGATGGCGCAGACCTTGGCAAAATCGTAGGCGCGATCCTGCACATGACCCTCTGCCTTGTAGATGAGCCAGCATGCCCCGAGCAGCGCATAGCCAAAGACGAGCGCGACGCCGGTGAGCAGGCTGAACGGGGTGAGCCAATCCCACCACCCGCCGGAATAGGCGCGGCCCGCGACCGGAATGCCTTGGACGAGCGCGCCGAGCGCGATGCCCTGCGCGAAGGTCGCGACTGTCGAACCGAAGGCGAAGGCGATATCCCAGAGGAACTGCCCGCGCACCGTCTTCCAGCGATATTCGAACGCGACGCCGCGGAAGATGAGCGCCAGCAGCATGATGGTGATGGGGGCGTAGAGCGCCGGCATGATGACCGCGTAGGCAAGCGGAAAGACCGCGAACAGCCCGCCGCCGCCGAGCACCAGCCAGGTTTCGTTGCCATCCCAGACCGGGGCGACCGAGTTCATCATCTCGTCGCGATGCTTTTCGCCCTTCACGAAGGGGAAGAGGATGCCGATGCCGAGATCGAAGCCGTCGAGGACGACATAGGCGAGGACGGCGAAGGCGATGAGCCCTGCCCAGATGAAGGGAAGGTCGAGGCTCATAGCTGTCCTCCCGCGGTTTCCATGGCCGGAGCCGGCATGATGCCGGAGGCGCGCACCGGCTGGCTCGGCGGTATGCCGGGCTCCGCGGGCCCCGCGCCCTTGTTCATCAGCCTCAAGATGTAGAACAGCCCCGCGCCGAACACCGCGAAGTAGACGATGATGAAAGCCACGAGAGACGAGCCGACCGCCGCCGCGCCGACCGGCGAGATCGAGTCGCTGGTGCGCAGCAGGCCATAGACCGTGTAGGGCTGTCGTCCGGATTCCGTCGTGATCCAGCCGGCGAGCACGGCGACGAACCCTGCCGGGCCCATCAAAACCGCCGCGCGCTGGATCCAGCGGTTTTCATAGAGCGTGCCTTTCCAGCGCAAGAACAGACTCCAGAGGCCAAGGCCCAAAATGGCCATGCCGATGCCGACCATCACCCTGAACGTCCAGAACACGAGCGCCACCGGCGGGCGCTGGTCGGCTGGCCATTCCTTCAGGCCCTTGACCTTGCCATCGAGCGAATGGGTCAGGATGATGCTGCCGAGCTTGGGGATTTCGATCGCGTAATCCGTGCGTTCTGCCTTCTCGTTCGGCCAGCCGAACAGGATGAGCGGCGCGCCCTCATGCGTCTCGAAATGACCTTCCATGGCGGCGATCTTGGCCGGCTGATGTTCGAGCGTGTTGACGCCGTGCATGTCGCCTGCAGCGATCTGCAGCGGTGCCACGATCGCCGCCATCCACATCGCCATGGAGAACATGAGGCGCGCATGCTCCTTCTCGCGTCCGCGCAGCAGATGCAGCGCGCCGACCGCGCCGACGACGAGGGCCGTCGTGAGATAGGCCGCGAGCAGCATGTGGACGAGGCGATAGGGGAAGGACGGGTTAAAGATCACCGCCCACCAGTCGAGCGGGATGAACTGCCCCTTTTCATTAAACCCGTAGCCCGCCGGCGTCTGCATCCAGCTGTTGACGGCGAGAATCCAGAAGGCGGACATGAAGGTGCCGAAGGCGACCATCGCGGTCGCGAGGAAGTGCAAGGTCGGTCCGACGCGCTCGCGGCCGAACAGCATCACGCCGAGAAATCCCGCTTCGAGGAAGAAGGCCGACAACACCTCGTAGCCCATCAGCGGGCCGAGCACCGGGCCGACCTTGTCGGCATAGACGCTCCAGTTGGTGCCGAACTGGTAGCTCATCACGATGCCGGAGACGACGCCCATGCCGAAGGCGAGCGCGAAGATCTTTTTCCAATAATTGAAGACGTCGAGATAGATCGAGCGTCCCGTCGCGAGCGACAGGCCGTTGAGCACGAAGAGATAGCTCGCAAGGCCGATCGAGAAGGCCGGAAATATGATGTGGAAGCTGACCGTGAATGCGAATTGAATGCGCGCGAGCATGAGGGCGTCCATCGTCATTCTCCTTCGTTCGTCGTCTGCGACCGGCCAAACGCCGACCGGGCCGGGCGTGATCGTTTGAGACCGGGTATCAGCGTCAGCCGGTCCTTCATTTCCAAAATCTTCTGCACCTTGGCGCCGAGCGAGAGGAGCTGGGCGAGGCGATCCGTGTCGAGGCGCTTCACATCATCGTACCAGTCCGTGACAAGCTCAATAACCCCCGCCATTTCGCGCATGCGCTGCTGGGCATAGGTCTCATCCGGTGAGGATGGCTGCTGCATCACGAGTTCACGCAGCACCGAGAGCGTCGGATCGATCTCGCGCTTCTTGCGCTCCTCGACGAGGGTGCGCAGGATCTCCCAGATGTCGGCCGGCGTGTGGAAATAGTCGCGCCGGTCGTCGGGCAAGTGCTTCAGCCGAACGAGGTTCCAGGCCTGCAATTCCTTGAGGCCCATCGAGACATTGGAGCGCGAGAAGCCGAGCTGGTCGACGATGTCGTCGGCGTTGAGCGGCTCGCTTGAAATGAACAGCAGGGCATAAATCTGCCCGACCGTGCGGTTGATGCCCCAGCGCGACCCCATCTCTCCGAAATGCAGGACGAAATCCTGCGTCATCGACGTCAGTTTCATGAGGGTTCTCTAATTTCAGTATTTTCTGAAATTTCTATATCGAATGACATCGTTCATGTCCAGCCTGAAGGCGTCGCGCCCGCTCGTTTTCATTGACGAAACGCCAATAAACGCGTGGTAGACGTGTGCCTGCCGCCGGTATGGAGCGGCGCGATGGGCAAATCTGCTCCAAAAAGGCCTTGAAGATTGCAATGACCGACAGGATACGGCCCTTGATCATGTGCGGCGGCTCCGGCACCCGGCTCTGGCCGGTCTCGCGCGATTCCATGCCGAAGCAGTTCTCGCCCCTGCTCGGCCAGCTCTCGACCTTCCAGGAAACGGTGAAGCGCGTCGCCGATCCGCAGCTATTCGGACGGCCGCTCATCGTCGCCAATGTCGAGCACGCCTTCATCATCCAGCGCCAGTTGCGCGATATCGACCTCGATGCGGACCTGCTGCTCGAGCCGTTCGGCCAGGATTCGGCGCCTGCGATCATCGCCGGCAGCCTGCTCATCGCCGAGGAAGATCCCGAAACGCTCGTGCTCGTCCTTGCTGCGGATCATCTGGTGCGGGATGTCGCCGGCTTCCATCGCTCGGTACGCGACGGCATGGCGGCCGCCAGGGCTGGCTCCATCGTCACGCATGGCGTGGTTCCGACCTATCCCGCAACCGGCTACGGCTACATCGAGCGCGGCGAGGCGATCGACGGCGCGGCGGCGAGGGTGAAGGCGTTCATCGAGAAGCCGGACGCGGAGGCGGCGACCCGTTTCGTCCTTGCGGGCTATCTTTGGAATTCCGGCAACTTCCTGTTCAAGGCGACAACTCTGATCGAGGAATATGGCAGGTTCGATCCAGCCTCGCTCGATGCGGCAAGGGCGGCCGTCGCGGGTCGCGGCGGAGCGCCGACCGCGCCGGTCCTCGAAGCAGGCGCGTTCGGCCGCACGACCAAGCGCTCGATCGATTATGCGGTGATGGACCGCACCGCGCTCGCCGCCAACGTCAAGGCGGCATATGACTGGTCGGACATCGGTACCTGGGATGCGCTCTGGGATGTCGGCGACAAGGATGCGGATGGCAACGTCCAGAGCGGCAACACCAAGCTCGTCGCATCGTCCGATAATTTCGTCTCATCGAGCGGGCAGCTCACGACGCTCATCGGCGTCAGCAAGCTGATCGTCGTGGCGACGCAGGATGCGATCCTGATAACCGCCAAGGACAAGAGCGCCGACGTCAAGGAACTCGTCGGCGTGCTCAAGGCGGAAAAACGGCTGGAGGCGACGCAGCATCCGGTCATCCACCGGCCATGGGGCTGGTTCCAGACGCTGGATGTCGGACCGCGCTTCAAGGTGCGCCGCGTCGTCGTCTATCCGCAGGGCCAGCAATCGATGATGCTGCATCACCACCGCGCCGAACATTGGATCATCGTCAAGGGCACGGCCGAGATCATCATCGGCGACAAGCCGCAGATCGTGGCCGAGAACGAGTCCGTCTACATTCCGCTCGGCCATCCGCATCGTCTGCGCAATCCCGGTTTGATCGACCTCGAGATCGTCGAGGTCCAGACCGGCAGCTATCTCGACGAGCATGACATCGTCCGGCTCGAAGAGGGCGACAGGCCGCTGCCCCATTGAGTGACGCCTTGCAAAACGAGCCGGCGGCTCCCGTGCGCCTCGCCAGTCTCAAAAGCTGGATGATCGAAGACGTGCTGCCCTTCTGGGCGAGCGTCGGCTTCAACCGGCGCACCGGCCTCTTCCATGAACGGCTGTCGCTCGATGGCGCGCCCGATCCTTCCGCCTCGTTGCGGCTGCGCGTCCAGTTCCGGCAGATCTACGTCTACAGCCACGCGCAGTGCCTCGGCTGGTTCGGGGGCGGCGGTGAATTGGCTCTGAAAACGCTGCGACGGCTTCGGGAGACCGCCTTCCGGGACGGCGGCTTCGTCCATGCCCTGCGGGCCGATGGCAGCGTCGAGGATGATCGTTTCGACAGCTATGACCACGCATTCGCCGTGCTCGCACTCTCCTGGCTGCTGAAGGCGACCGGCGACGCCGCCGTCCGGGCGATGCTCGACGAGGTGATCGCCTTCGTCGATGCACGGCTCACCCATGCTGACGGCGCGTTGCTCGAGGGCGAGCCGCACAGGCTGCCGCGCCGGCAAAACCCGCAGATGCACTGGTTCGAGGCGATGCTGGCGCTGCATCACTGCACGGGGCGTCCCGACGCGCTCATCCGCGCGGCGCGTATCCGCACCCTGTTCGAGCGCCAGCTGTTCGACCGGGTGACCGGGAACCTCCGTGAATATTTCGAGGATGACTGGACGCCGGCACGAGGCGCTGCAGGCGCGAGCATCGAGCCTGGCCATCAGGCCGAATGGGTGTGGCTTCTCCGGACGCATGACCGGCTTGCCGGATTTCAAGCGAGCCCCGATGCGTCCCGGCTGCTCGCCGCCGCGCTGCGTTTCCGCGATCCGTCGAGCGGTTTGCTGGTCGATGAGGTCGACGCGGACGGAGCTGTGCGTCGCGGCACACGCCGCTCATGGCTCCAGACCGAGCTCTGCAAGGCGCAGATTGCTGAATTCGAGGCTGGTCTTGCGAGCCGGGATGCGCCGATCGGGGCGCTGGCGGCCCTCGAGACTCATCATTTGCGCAAGCCGTTTACCGCCGGCTGGATCGACCAGCTCGATGAACGCGGCGCGCCGGTCTCGATCCATGTACCGGCGAGCATCCTCTATCACGTCTTCACGACGGTGGCCGAGGCCGAGCGGGTTCTCGGGCCGACGGAGGCCGCGCCATGAAGCCAGTCTGGGCGATCGGCCTGATGACCGGAACGGTGCTCGACGGAATGATCGATATCGCCGCGATCAGGACGGACGGCGTCGAGATCGCCGAGTTCGGTCCATGGGCGCTGAAGCCGTATCCGCAATCGCTCCGCGCCCTGCTGCCGGAGGTGGTCGACGCCGCGCGGCGCTGGAATTTCGAAGGCGCGGAACCTGCCATCTTCGCCGAAGCCGAACGACTGCTCACCATCGCGCAATCCGATGCGGTCATCGAGTTTCTCGGTGAGCATTGCCTCGAACCCGCAGAGATCTCCGCGATCGGCTTCCATGGCCAGACGGTTCTCCATCGCGCTCCGGCCCCCTCGCGCTGCGGTGATACCCGCCAGCTTGGCGATGGCGCGCTGATGGCGGCCCGCACCGGCATCGACGTGGTCCATGATTTTCGCAGCGCCGATGTCAGGGCAGGCGGGCAGGGCGCGCCGCTCGCCGCCACCTACCATGTTGCGCTGCTCCGCCGCCTTTCTTCGGGAGGTGATGCGGCGGTGCTCAACCTCGGCGGCGTCGGCAACATCACCTGGTGGGATGGCAAGGAGCAGATCGTCTCGTTCGACACAGGTCCGGCCAACGGCCCGCTCAACGATTGGATCAAGCGTCATGGCGCGGGCGAGATGGATGTCGACGGCGCTCTTGGCCTTGCGGGCAGCGTCGACGAGGCTCGGCTTGCCCGCCTGCTCGACCATTCCTACATGCGTGCGCCCTACCCCAAATCGCTCGACCGATACGACTTCACCGCCGATATGGCGGCGGGGCTTTCGCTCGAGGACGGAGCCGCGCTGCTCACCGCCTTCACGGCCGGAGCGGCCGGATGCGCGCTCGATATTTTACCGGCGCGCCCGAGGCGGCTGATCGTGTGCGGCGGAGGCCGGAAAAACCCCGCCATCATGCAGGCCATAGCGACGCGTGCGTCGGTCGAGGCGCTCCCAGCCGAAGCGGTCGGCTGGCGCGGCGATGCAGTCGAGGCAGAGCTTTTCGCCTGGCTCGCGGTGCGCAGGCTCGCCGGCCTGCCGATCAGCTTTCCGCTTACGACCGGCGTTCCCGAGCCGATGATGGGGGGCCTCATCAACCGGCACGCCCAGGGCTGAGATGCGGCTGCTTCAACCAGCCGCGGGCAGCACCCAGGGGCAGCGCGCGAGATAATCCGTCGACCACGCATCGATCTCGTCGCGATGGCTCATCGTGAGGTCGAGATCGTTCCAGCCATTGAGCAGCTTCAGCCGCCAGACCGGATCGACCGAAAAGCCGACCACCTCGCCCGCGCCCGAAATCATCTGCGTCTCGAGATCGACGGCGAGGGTGAGCAATCCCGCGTCGAGCGCGCCGAGCAGCCTTTCGGCGTCATCTTCGCTGACGCGGGCCGGGAGCAGGCCGTTATTGACCATGTTGGAGGCGAAGATGTCGCCGAAGCTCGGCGCGATCACGCAAGAGAAGCCGAAATCCATCAGCGCGTAGACCGCCGCCTCGCGCGACGAGCCGCCGCCGAAGTTGCGCCGGGCGACCAGGATGCGCGCGCCGGCTCGTTCCGGGCTATCGAGCGGCAGCCCGAGCGGCTCGCAGTCAGGCCCGAAGCGCAGGCCATGCAGGAGAAAGCCGCCATAGCCTGCGGCGCGCGGCTGCTGCATGAAGCGCGCGGGGATGATCTGGTCCGTGTCGACATTGGCGATCGGCAGCGGGCAGGCGATCGCCTCGATGCGCCGGACGGGCTTCATCAGGATCGATCTCCGTCGAGATAGCGCCGAGCGTCGGTCAGCCGGCCTGCGACAGCGGCCGCCGCGACCATGGCGGGCGACATGATGTGGGTGCGGGAACCCGGCCCCTGCCGGCCCTTGAAGTTGCGGTTCGTGGTCGATGCGGAGCGCTCTCCGGGCTTCATGAGGTCGCCATTCATGCCGACGCACATGGAGCAGCCTGATTCGACCCATTCCAGCCCTGCCGCCGTGAAGATGCGGTCGAGACCTTCCTCCTCCGCCTGCCGCTTGACGAGCGAGGAGCCCGGCGAGACGAGGCCTGGAACGCTCGCCTTTCGCCCTTTGAGGATGGCGGCGGCGGAGCGCAAATCCTCGATCCTCGCATTTGTGCAGGATCCGATGAACACGCGATCGATGGCGATATCGCCGAGCGGCTGGCCGGGCTTGAGGCCCATATAGGCGATGGCGTCACGGATATGCGCGGCGCGGGCTGCGTCGGGAACGGCCGCCGGGTCGGGTACGTGCGCGTCGATCGGGGCGGCGTCCTGCGGGCTGGTGCCCCAGGTCACGGTCGGAAGGATGTCGCGCGCTTCGAGCACGATCTCCTTGTCGAACGTCGCGCCGGCATCGCCCTGGAAGCTGAGCCACTCGGCGGCAGCCGCCTCGAATTGAGGCCCTTTTGGCGCGTAGGGGCGCTCGCGCAGATAGCGAAGCGTCGTTTCGTCCGGCGCGACCATGCCGCAGCGCGCGCCGGCCTCGATCGAGAGGTTGCACAGCGTCATCCTGCCTTCCATCGACAAGTCGCGGATCGCGGACCCCGCATATTCGATGGCATGGCCCTGCGCGCCGTCGGCCCCGATGCGGGCGATGAGGCTCAGCGCGATATCCTTGGCGCCGATGCCCGGTCCGAGTTTCCCTTCGACGCTGATCCCCATCCGCCTCGGCTTGCGCTGCCAGAGCGTGCCTGTCGAAAGCACATGCCCGACCTCCGACGCGCCGATGCCGAAGGCGAATGCGCCGAACGCGCCATGAGTCGAGGTATGGCTGTCGCCGCACACGATCACCAGCCCCGGCAGCGTCAGTCCTTGCTCGGGGCCGACGACATGGACGATGCCCTGGCGCGGATCGTCGAGACCGAAGAGATGGACGCCGTGGCGACGGCAATTCGCCTCGAGTTGCCCGACCATGCGGCGGATGCCTTCATCAGAAATTCCAGCGCTCCGGTTCCGCGTCGGCACGTAGTGGTCGGCGATTCCGAAGGTGAGATCCGGCTGGGCGACGCGGGCCTCGCGCGCTTTCAGCATCGCGAAGGCGTGATGCGACCCCTCATGCACGAAATGCCGATCGACCCAGATCAGGGTTTCACCATCGTCGCGCGTCAGGATCGCATGCGCGTCCCACAGTTTGTCGAACAGGGTGCGTGGCTCGGCGTCCGGTCGTTCTGCCATCATCGTCAGGCCTATTCGGCGGCTGCCTTGGGCAGGCTGGAGCGTGGACCTGCCGGCCGGTCGTAGCTCTTGCCGCGCTCGAGGATCGCATCGGTTCCGATTACCGCGTTGAGGCCGGCAAAGTCGAACATGCCCGCTTTGAACGGCGCGGTCGTGCCATGGGCGACGAGGCTGCTGAAATACGCCTGAAGATGACGGGCGAGCGCCCGGACCGCGCCGCCGGGGAAGATGGCGAGGCTGAAGCCGATCGCCTCGAGATCGGCGGCGCTGATGATCGGCGTCTTGCCGCCCTCGACCATGTTGGCGAGGAGAGGCTTGCGCCCGAGCACCTCGACGAGGCTGTGCATCTGCTCGACGGACTCCGGGGCCTCCACGAAGAGAACGTCGGCCCCTGCATCCGCATAGAGCGCGGCGCGTTCGATGGCGGGCGCGAACCCCTCGACGGCGATGGCGTCCGTGCGCGCGATGATCAGCGTCTCGGCGCTTCGGCGTGTATCGACCGCAGCCTTGATCTTGCCGGCCATCTCGCCTGGCGACACCAGCGTCTTGCCGGCGAGGTGACCGCAGCGCTTGGGCGCAGCCTGATCCTCGATCTGGATGGCGCTCGCGCCGCTGCGCTCGAACTTGCGGACCATGCGTTCGACGTTGAGCGCGTTTCCGAACCCGTCATCGGCATCGACGATGATCGGCAGCCCCACCCTGTCGCGGATGAGCGCGACGGTCTCGGCAACCTCGCTCATTGATACGAGTCCGATATCGGGCTGGCCGAGACGGGTATAGGCGATGCTCGCGCCCGAGAGATAGATCGCCTCGGCACCGGCCTGTTCGGCGAGCAGAGCGCTCAATGCGTCATAGACGCCGGGCGCGAGAACGATGCGCTCGTCGCCCAGCCGGGATCGCAGCGAAACAGGCATCGTTCCCTCCTCCAGGCATCCCTGCGCGATCGACGCGGCATCGATGCTTCATTGCGGCAAGGCGGCACTGATTTCCGCTTGAGCCGCGTCGATGCGGACACCATATTGAACGCTCGGAATGCACCTGAAGTTGTATGTTGTTTATAACGACCTGACAAGATATGACGGCAGTCGAGGGAAGCGGGAGCTGATCGTTGAAGCCAGCCGGAGCCAATATCGACACTGATCAGATCGCTCCGCTTCATCATCAGGTCTATGTCGTGCTCCGCCAGCAGATCAGCGAAGGGGTGTACCCCCGCGACCGCAGCATTCCGGGCGAGGTCGAACTCTCGAAGCTCTTCAACGTCTCCCGCATCACCATTCGCCGTGCGCTGGAGCGGCTGAAGAACGAAGGCCTCGTCAGCCGCAGGCAGGGCAAGGGCACCTTCGCCGAGACGGCGATCCCGACCAAGCCCATCCGCGCCAATCTCCAAGGCATTCTGGAAAATTTGCTCGCGATGGGGCTGAAGACCCAGGTTCGCGTCATCGAATTCGGCTATGTCGGAGCCTCGCCCGACATCGCAGCCGAGATGCAGGTTGCGCCGGGCACGCTGCTGCAGAAAGCGGTGCGGGTGCGATCCTACAAGGACGAGCCGTTCTCCTATCTGACGACCTATGTCCCTGAGGACATCGGCCGCTCCTACTCACAGGGTGATCTCTCGGCCCAGCCCCTGCTCGCCTTGCTGGAGCGGGCCGGCGTCACGGTCTCGGCCGCCGACCAGACGATTTCGGCGCGCCTCGCGGACCCAATCGTCGCACCGCTGCTCGGCGTCGAGACGGGAGCCGCGCTGCTTTCCGTGCGCCGCCTCGTGCGCGACCAGACGGACAGGCCCGTGGAGCACCTTCAGGCGCTCTACCGGCCGGATGCCTATGAATACCAGATCTCGATGTCGCGCATCACCAAGGCGAAGTCGAAGATCTGGATACCGGATGCGACGGGATGACCCATTTTCGCGCAAGCCGATGTCCCTTGGCGCGGTTCGTGATGGCGCGATTCGTGCCTGCCGGAACGCGATCGAAATGATGACCAGCCACGCCCTCACCCTCGCGCTGCAACGCCTCGCCCACGGGGCGATGGTCGCCGCAGCGCTGCTCGTCATCCTGCTGCCGGTGGTGCTGATCGTCTGGCTGTCATTCTTCACCAACGAGGTGCTTGCGCTGCCGCCGGAAGGCTATTCGCTGCGCTGGTACCAGGCGCTCGCAGGCCAGCCGCAATTTCTGGCCGGCTTCCGCCTCAGCGCGATCGTCGCTGTCGCCGCGACCATGATCAGCCTCCTTGTCACCATTCCGGCCGCGCTCGTCATGGCGCGGATGGAGGGGCGCGGCAGGGAAATTCTCACCAACATATTGATGTCGCCCTTGATCGTCCCGGCCATCGTCGTCGGCTCCGGCCTATACATCGCTTTTGTCGAATTCGAGATCGCGACCGACATCCAGTTGAACGGCGCGACGCTCGGCCTCATCGCAGGCCATGCCCTGATCACCCTGCCATGGAGCCTCCGGCTGCTGCTCGCCAACCTCGGCGGGCTCAATCCCGCGCTCAACGAGGCGGCTCTGTCGCTCGGCGCAACACCGTTGGTGGCGGCGCTCAAGGTCACTTTGCCGGTAATCTGGCCGGGGCTCGTCGCGGCGGCGCTGTTCTGCTTCGTCGTCAGCTTCAGCAATGTCGAGCTCTCGCTCTTCCTCGTCGCGCCGGGGCAGACGACCCTTCCCATCGCGCTGCTGCAGTATCTGCAATGGAAGATCGACCCGCTGATCGCGGCCGTCTCCACCTTGCAGATCCTGATCGTCGCGGGGGCGCTGCTCGTCACGAACCGTTTCGTCAGCCTGGCGAAGGTCGTCTGATGGCGACGCTGCGGCTCGATGGACTCGGCAAGAGCTACGGCGATGTCACCGTCGTCGAAAACGTCTCGCTCGATGTCGCCGATGGCGAGTTCCTCGTGCTGCTCGGCCCCTCGGGCTGCGGCAAGACGACGACCCTGCGCATGATCGCGGGCTTCGTCGAGGCGAGCGCCGGCAGGGTGCTGATCGGCGCGCGCGACGTGACGGGCGAGCCGCCCTATCGCCGCAACATCGGGCTCGTCTTCCAGAGTTATGCGCTGTTTCCGCATCTCACCGTGTTCGAGAACACGGCCTTCGGACTGAGGCGCAGGAAGATCGGTGAAGCGGAGGTCAAGAGCCGTGTCGAGCGCGCGCTGGCCCTCGTCCGGCTGGATGGTCTTGCCGCCCGCTATCCAAAGCAATTGTCGGGCGGCCAGCAGCAGCGCGTCGCCATCGCCCGCGCTCTCGTGATCGAGCCTGACATCCTGCTGCTCGACGAACCCTTGTCGAACCTCGACGCGCAGCTCAGGATCGAGGTTCGCAGCGAGCTGCGCCGGCTGCAGAAATCGCTCGGCATCACGACGATCATGGTGACACACGATCAGGAGGAGGCGATGAGCGTCGCCGATCGCCTCGTCGTGCTCCAGTCGGGGCGCGTGCAACAGGTCGGCTCGGCGCTCGATCTCTATCTGCGGCCTGCCAACCGCTTCGTCGCAGGCTTCATCGGCCGCGGCAATTTTCTCGAAGGCGTCGCGTTGGAGGCAGGCTTCAGGAGCGCGCAGGGCACGGTCTTTCCCTGTGGGGCCCCGGCCGGCTCGGTCGGCACCCTTCTGCTGCGGCCGGAGCATGTGGGCCTCCATCGGCAGCAAGGCCACGGCATGTTTGCCGGGCGGATCGAGAGCGTGCGGTTCCTCGCATCCTCCTTCGACATCGCCGTCGTTCTTGCCGCAGGCGACCGCCTCCAGGCTCAGCTGCCGGCGACGCCCGGCGCGATGCGGGAGAACTGGCAGGCGGGCGACGAGACGTTCGTTGCAATCGATCCTGCCGCGATGACGCTGTTGCAAAACGACACCGGCCATGCAGACTTGAATTCACAGAACCAAAAAGGGGTATCGCCATGACGACTACGCTGACGAGACGAAACTTCGGCATTGCGGCTGGCACGGCGCTCGGCGCCGCCACGCTCGGCCTTCGCGGCGCGCTGGCGCAGGCCGGCGGGCAGATCGTCGTCGGCACCTGGGGCGGGGATTACCAGAACCTGCAGCAGGCCAATGTCGTCGACACGATCGTCAAGCCGCTCGGCGTCGATGTGGTGTTCGACACGGCCAACGACACGGTGCGCAAGACCAAGCTGATGGCGGAAAAGCGCCTCCCGCGCGGCACGCTCGACGTCGTCGCGCTCACCGCGTCCGGCAGCTACGAGATGTTCAAGAACGAGGCGCTGCTCGAACTCGACGAAAGCAGGATTCCGAACGCCAAATACGTGCTGCCGCACCTGAGGACCAAATACTCGGTGCCGCATATCTATACCGGCCGCGTGATCCTGTACAATCCGAAGCTGATCAAGACGCCCCCGACCTCCTATGCCGATCTCTGGAAGCCGGAGAACGCCGGCAAGGTCGGCGTGATCGACATCCAGTACCAGACGACAATCGAATCCGCCGCGATGATCAATGGCGGCACCTTGAAGAACTACGAGCCGGGCAAGGAGAAGCTGCTCGAACTGAAGAAGATGGGCGTCAAGATCTACCCGACAAACGAGGCGATGGCGCAGGCCCTGAAGACCGAGGAGGTCGGCATGTGCATCATGTGGCGCGCCCGCGGCGTGCAGTGGCAGACGGCCGGCATCCCGGTCGAGATCGTCTACCCGAAGGAAGGCGTGGTGCTCTACGTCTCCGAGATGGCGATCCCCAAGAATGCCAAGAACAAGGACGGCGCTTACGCCTATCTCAACGCAGTGCTCGATCCGCGTGCGCAGACCGCGTTCGCGAAAAGCTTCGGCTACACGCCGACCGTGAGCAACGTCACGCTCGAGCCTGATCTCGTGCCGAAGGTCGGCTTCACGCCTGAGCAGATCAAGAGCTCCATGGTGCAGGACCAGGATTATCTCAGCCAGAACGATCCGCAGTTGCAGGAATGGTGGAACAAGGTCTTCAAGGCCTGATGCGGTGACGGCGATCGCGGCAGGACCGATCGCGCCGTCCATGCGGGCGAGGGGAGGCACGGCGTTGCCGCTCCTCGTCCCCGCGACGCTCATCGTGCTCGTTTTCCTGGCCGCGCCGCTGCTGATCTTGCTGCGCTACAGCTTCAATCGGTTCGTGCCGGGCCAGTTCATGGTCGAGGCGTTCACGCTCGAGAACTACGCCAAGTTCTTCACCGATCCTTATTACTTCGCGGTGCTGCGCACGACGCTTCTGATGTCGGTGGGCGTGACGCTCGCCTGCATCGTCCTCGCCTTTCCGCTGGCGCAGGTGATCGCGCGTGCGAGCCCGCGCTCGAAGCCCATGCTCATCATCCTCGTCATCGTGCCCCTCTTCATCGGCAACGCGGTGAGGGCTGCGGGCTGGATGGTCGCCTTCGGGCAGAAGGGGCTGGTCAACACGGCCCTTGCCGGCCTCGGCATCCAGCCGGTGACGCTCATGTACACGCCTGCCGCCGTGTTCTTCGGCATCATCTCGGTCAACCTGCCCTATGTCGTGCTCACGCTGCAAAGCGTGCTCGAAGGGATCGACGCGCATCTTGGCGAGGCGTCGCAAAGCCTCGGCGCGGGGCGCTTCGAAACCTGGCGGCTGGTGACGCTGCCGCTCGCCATGCCGGGCCTCATCGCCGCAGCGGTGTTGAGTTTCATCCTCACCATGAACGCCTATGCGACGCCCTTGCTGCTCGGCGGCCCGCAGTTCCAGATGATGGCGCCCGTGGTCGCGACGACCATTCTCAGCCAGAACAACTGGCCGTTCGGTGCGAGTATCGCCTTCATCCTGATGGTGGTGACGCTCTGCCTGACGGCTGCGATGAATCTCATCGTGGCGCGCAGATATGGCCGCTGACAGCCTCGCTATGCACCGGCGATCATAGATAAGCCGGCATGCCATGCGCGCGAACGAACGCGTCGATCTGATCGGCGAGAAAGCGATCGATATCGATCGGATGGGCTAATGCACCGCCAAGTTCGCGCTGGTGCAGCAAGAGCATGATGACGGGCATCAGAAGCATCAGTGCGGCATGGCGGGCGTTGCTGTCCGGCCGCATTTCGCCGGCGGCCTGATGCGCCTCCAGCCGAGCTGTCAACGCTTCGATCGACGGTTCCAGCAGCGCCTCGACGACCTTCGGACCAAGCACCGAGTTCCCCAGGCCTTCGGTCAGCGCAAGGGAATGAAGCTCGCCAAGCCCGAATTGGTCGAACCCCAAACGCAAATGCTCGAGGAACGCCGTCATCGAAGGGGCAAGGCCTTCGAGCGATTGACGAGCCTGCGCGAGATAAGGCTCCGCATTCTGCCGCGCCTGATCGAGAACGGCGGCAATCACGTCTTCGCGCCGTCCGAAATAGTGCTGCAGCATCGAAAGCGAGACTTCGGCCGATTGAGCGAGTTCCCGATAGGAAGCGTGCATCGCATCACGCTGCGAAAGCCGTTTGGCGATCCGCGCCACGATCTCCTGGCGGCGGGCGTCATGATCGCGGCTCTTTGAGCCCGGCGGACGACCCATCTTCCCTTGTTTCCTTCTTGTCAGGCTGAACCGCCGGCGTCAGGCGGGACTTGCGCCATCATAATTTAAATGGTACATATGACCTATAAAATCATCAACGAGACAAGGAGCCTTTTCATGACCGCGGACATCGAACGTTCGGAGCACCACCCCGTAGCAGATCGCGTCCCGCGATACCTGTGGTGGCATGGTGTGCTGTTCTGGTTTGCTGTCAATGCTCCAGGCTTCCTCATCGGTTGGCGTGAACGGCTCTTTACAGGCTTCAGGGTACCGCCCCTGCGCCCGCCCGGCGCGTTCTTCCCGGTGATCTGGTTCGTCATCACCATCTGCACGATCCAGGCGGGGATGCGCATTTTGAACAACCGGCAGCTTCCTCATCGTCGTCTGCATCTGTGGCTGCAGGGCCTGTTCTGGCTGGATTTCGCGATCTTTCCTTATTTTTTCTTCGCGAAGTCCAGCACGATCATCGGCGGAGTGCTGACGCAGGCCATTTTCCTGCTCGCTCTCGCCGAAGTCATGACGCTGTGGCGCGATGACAGGGCGGCGGCCAAACTGATGCTCCCGCTGCTGGCCTGGGGCGCGTTTGCCGGCCTCTATGTGTCGACATGGCAGATGCTCCACAATCCCGACCCGTATCTCGGGTTGCCTGCCGTGTTTCGCTGAACGGTCGATCCTGCCTGCTTCCCCTCAAGGTCAGGCACCCTCTTCCATCATGCTTTCAGCTCGTTCTTCATGAACGCGCCGCCCTTCATGATCATGGGCATGTGCCTGCCCTGGCCCGTTAGAAGCGAGATGTCCTTCAAGGGGTTGCCGTCGACCACGATGAGGTCGGCGAGCGCGCCGGGTGCGACCACGCCGATCTCGCCCTTCATCTGGCAGATTTCCGCCGCGATGCCGGTGGCGGATTGGATGATCTCCTGCGCCGGCAGGACGCGGGCGCGGATGTTGAACTCCTCCGACTGGTGGCGATGCATCGCGCCGAGGAGGTCCGAGCCGTAGCCCATCCTGACGCCGGCCTTCTGGTAGATTTCGAGCGATTTGAGCCCGCCGTCGCGAACGGTCGAGATCTTGGCGACCGACTCCGGCGGAAGGCCAAGCTCCGCGCCTTCGATCGCCAGATATTCGAAGGTCACCAGCGTCGGCACGACGAACGCGCCCTTCTTCTTGATGAGCTTTGCCGTGGCGGGGGTGACGAGATTGCCGTGCTCGACCGAGAGGACACCGCATTCGACCGCGCGCCGGATCGCCTCGTCGGTATAGAGATGTGCGGCCACATAGGTGTGGAACATCGCCGCCTCCTCGACCACGGCGAGGAGCTCCTCCTGCGAGAACTGCAGATAGGAGATCGGATCGGTCGGCGATGACACGCCGCCATTCGCCATGATCTTGATGAACTGCGCCCCGGCCTTGAGCTCCTCGCGCGCCGCCTTGCGCACCTCGGGCACACCGTCGACGAGGCGTCCCATATTGCCGAGATTGCGCCCGACGAGGCGCATGTCGCGGCTGTCGAAGCGGCCGCGCCAGTCGCTGTGGCCGCCGGTCGGAGAGAGGGCCTTGCCGCAGATCACCAGCCTCGGGCTCGGAAACAGCCCCTCATCGACCGCCATCTGCATGCCGATCTCGGCACCGGCAAGATCGCGCACCGTGGTGAAGCCGCGCATCAGCATGCCTTTCAGAATCGGCATGGCGCGCGCCGCGACGAGCGCGTCCGGCAGCATCGCCATCTTTGCGAAGCTGACATCCGAGGCGAGCACATGGACATGGCAGTCGATCAGCCCGGGCATGAGCGTCGCGCCCTTGAGGTCGATCACCGTGGCACCGGCCGGCTTGACCTTTTTGGCGGAGACCTCGACGATCCGCTCACCTTCGATCATCACATTCATGCCCTCGACCGGCTTGTCGGTCGTGCCATCGACGATGGCGGCGTTCTGGATCAGGATGCGGGCGGGGGAAGCAGCGGAACTCGTCATGGACATCACCGTTCTGGCACAAGAGAAAAGCCAATTAGAGCAGGGATTTTTATCATCGCCCATGCTTTTGTCGCCGAGCGGTGAAACTCATGTGCATGACGATCCTTCATGACGATCCGCCCGCCGCCGCGCGGGGCGGCTGAGGACGGAGCCAATGGCGAGGGTCGTGTCGAGCGTATCACGATGGTGAGCCTGCTTGCCGGGCTCCTTCGCTGGGGCTGGAGGCTGGTGCTCGCCGGCCTCGTCCTTTTCGTGGTGCTTGTCGTGCTCGGCCGGTTTCTGCCGCTGCCCTCGACGCTGATGCTCGGCCGCTGGGCGACCGGCAAGGAGGTGACGCGCATCTGGCAACCGCTGGAGGCGATGTCGCCCGCCCTCGTCTCCGGCGTCGTCGCCTCGGAGGATCAGCGCTTCTGCCAGCATCGCGGCGTCGATTTCGTGGCGCTGGAGGAGGTGCTCTCCGACGAGGACGGCCCGTCCCGCGGTGCATCCACCGTCACGATGCAGGTCGCCAAGAACATGTTCCTCTGGCCCGGGCGCTCCTATCTGCGCAAGGGCCTCGAAATTCCCGTCGCGCTCGTCATCGATTTCATCTGGGGCAAGAAGCGAGTGATGGAGGTCTACCTAAACGTCGCCGAATGGGGCGAAGGGCTGTTCGGCGCAGAGGCCGCCGCCCAGCATTACTATCGAAAATCCGCGCGCGCGCTTAGCGAGGCGGAGGCGGCGCGGATGGTCGCGGCCCTGCCCAATCCGTTCACGCGGGCGGCGGACCGCTCCAGCACCGGCTCGCGCCGCGTGCTGCGGCGGATGGACGATGTCGCCGGGCTGACGGATTGCGTGCGCTGACGCTCCGCCTCGTCGGCCTCACGCGCTCTGCATCAGGCGCTGCGCGGGCTTGTCGGCAGGCATCTGCGCATCGGCGAGGCATCGAGCCGCGTCGCCGAGCGTTTCGACAAAATGGTCCGCGTCGCCTGCATTCGACATGTCGGTGACCGCTGCGGCTTGTCCCGGAAAGAAGCCGGCGATGTAGAGAACATGCGGCACGTGCTTGCGCAGGCGCCGGATCACGGCCCGGGTCGATTGCGGCGTGGAGCTCGTCGATATGGTGCAGACGCAGACGGCGGCGATGTCGACATTGGTGATGCTCTTCACCGCATCATAGGCGACGCCCGCATAATCGAGCACGACGGTGCGCCGCGCGCGTTTCGTCAGCAATTGCGAGAGCAGGCGCGCGGCGCTGATGTCGAAAGGCCCACGCCCCGCGACGCAGAGCACCGCGCCATTGCCGTCGATCGCTGCGCTGGCGGGAGCCGTCTCCTTTCCGCCGGCAGGCGCATCGTCGTAATCCTCGAGGTCGAGCACGAGCTGCGCGATCGTCTCGTTGACCATCGCGACCTGCGCGCGGTCGAGCACGCCGCGCATGTGATCGGCGGCGGCGAGGCGAAGCCCTTCGAGCGCGACCTCGTCGAAATAGGCCGACAGAGGCCGCTCTTTCAGGATCGTCTCCGCATAACTGACGATGCTGTCGGCGTCGCCGGCCAGCATTCGCTGATAGAAGCTCTGCGCCGGGGTGAGCGCCGGGCGGTTTCCGAGCATCACATCGATGAATTCGAGCCGGTCGATGTGCCGACCGAGCACCACGACGCAAAGCGTAAGCGGGGTCGACAGCAGCAGGCCCATCGGCCCCCAGAGCCAGGTCCAGAAGATCGCCGAGAGCACGACCGCCAGCGGAGACAGGCCGGTGCTGTGGCCGTAGACGAGCGGCTCCACGAACTGCCCGATGATGAGGTCGCTGGCAAGGAACAGCGCGCCGGTCCACAGCACCATCGACCAGCCGGGATCGACCGCGGCCGCAAGCAGGATGGGTGGGAAGGCCGACATGAACGCCCCGACATAGGGCACGAAGCGCAGCAGCATCGCCATCACGCCCCAGACGAAGGGGCTCGGCACGCCGAGGCTGTAGAGCCCGACGCCGACGATGACGCCGAAGATGAAGTTCAGTGCGAGCTGCGCCAGGAAATAGCGGCTGAGCCTGCTCGCGGCATCATCCATCGCAACCGTCGTCCGGTGGAGGTCGCCGGAGCCCATCAGCCGGATCAGCCTGTCGCGCAGATCGTCGCGCTGCAGGAGGCCGAAGATCGCGACCACGATGATGATGAGGAGATTGGTGAGCGGTCCGATCACGGGCGTCACGATGCGCTGCGCAAGATCGATCGGCGAGAGGGTCGGCTCCTTCACCTGCACGGCGAGCGGGGCTGGCTCGTTGGTTGCCTGCTCGGCCGGCTTGTGATCCGTCGTCGCCCTGGCGCGGTTGCCATATCGCTCGACGAAGGCGCTGAGGCGGCCGATCGTCATCTCCTGCGCCGTGTCGAGCTTCTTCTGGATCGTCATCTGATAGCGCGGCAGGTCTTCTGCGAGTTGCGCGACCTGCGTGCCGAGCGCGACGCCGAGCCCTGCAAACAGGCTGATCGCGAGAAGGACCGGGATGAGTGTCGCCGGCACTTTCGGAATGCGCCATCGGCGCAGCAGCCCAACCATCGGCGCGAGCACGAAGGTGAGGAGCAGCGCCACCGCGATCGGGATCAGCACCTCGCGCGCGAAATAGAGCACGAAGACGATGAGGACGGTCGCCGCAAGCGGCATGGCCCCGGCCGAAGCGACTGATTGAATGCGGATAGGGTCCGGCGTCCCGGATCTTATCGGCGTGATGCTGCTGGCCAATGGCGTCGTCCGCTCTGCGCGATCCGGACAATCCGGGCTGATGCTGGAATGTTCGACGAACGCGAGGCAGGCGCGCAATGTTCCGTCGTCACGGTCTCAGCGCTCCATTCTGCTCCTGTTTCGGCGTCGTGTCGGGCTTGAGGTCAGTCGACCGTGTTCCCGTGCAGCCGATCGCGCAGGCGGAACCAGTGCGTCATCAGCGGCAGGAACCAGGGCCGCCCGTCATAGAAGGGCAGGGCCGTGAAGGGAATGTCGTCGAAGGCCGTCGCGCCGCCCTTGTCACCCAGCACCTTGAGGGCGAGCTTGTGGCCGAGATAGGGCATCAGCGCCACGCCCGAGCCGTTGCAGCCGAGCGCGTACCAGAGCCCGTCGCGCTGGCCGATGCCCGGCAGATCGCTGCGCGTCATGGCGATGTTGCCGGTCCAGACATGGCTCACCGCCGTGCCCTTGAGCGCAGGGAAGATTGCCTTGAGCTCTTTTTCGAGCCGCATCGCCGCCTCGTCGAGCGGGATGGGGTGGAGCGCCGCTCGCCCGCCGAGGATGATGCGCTTTCCGTCCGGCGATGGGCGATAATAGAGATGCTTCTCGCGCGTCTCGACGATCATGCGCCCGTTCGGAATGAGATCGGAGACACGGTTCTCGCCGATCTCTTCTGTCGCGATCAGGAAGCTCGGAAATGGCACGAGGCGTTTCGCCAGCCGTTTCACGGGCTTGCCGGAATAGCCGTTGGTGGTGACGAGGACCGTTTCGGCCACGATCGCGCCGCGGCTGGTTTCAACGTCGAAGCCTCGTCCGTTTCGGGCGACGCGGGTCACAGGCGTGTAGCCGGCTACCAAAACGCCTGCCTTGCGCGCGGTGGCGAGCAGCCCCTGCTGGAACAGGGCCGGATGCAGGCCCGCATGCGAATGGAAGATGAGCCCGCCCTGATAGCAATCGGCCGAAATTTCGCGCCGCATGTCCGACTTCTCGATCACGTCGACCGGCAGGCCGACATCGCGTCGGAGTTTGTCGGCCTCCCGGCCCATCGTGTCATAATCGGCGGTGGTCCATGCGCCGCGAAGACGGCCGACCGGCTTCAGCTTGGCATCGATCTCTTCATCGGCGACGAGCGCCTTGGCGAAGTCGAGCGAGGCCATGCCTTCGAGGATCAAGGCCTTGGCCTTCGCCGCGCCGTATTTGGCGACGAGCGCGGAATATGAGAGCCGATGGCCATGCCCGATCATGCCGCCCGAGCGGCTCGATGCGCCGAAGCCCGGCGGTCCTGCCTCGCAAACGACGACAGAGCGCCCGGCGCGCGCCAAGGTGAGCGCCGCAGACAGCCCCGCATAGCCGCCGCCGATGATGACGACATCCGCTTTCGCCGGTAGGGCGACCGCCTGTTCGGCTTCACGCGGGGCGGCGTCCCACCAATAAGGCGTCGTCGCCAGTGCGGTGATGTCCATGAAATGTCTCGACCCCGGCTGAAAAGCGCGGCCATATTGGCCCCGCATGCATATTGGCCCGCCCCGCTGCCGGAGGGCCAGACTTTTTTAGCGGATATTCAGCGATGCTCGACCTCTCGAACCGCGTCATCCTCATCTCGGGCGCGAGCCGTGGCATAGGCCGGGCGATCGCGGAGGCGCTTTACGCGCGCGGCTGCAGGCTCAGCCTCGGCGTGCGCGACGCCGCCAGACTCGACGATTTCAGCGGTGGCAAGGACGAAAGCCGTCTCCATGTCGGCCATTACGATGCCGAAAGCTGGGCTTCGCACAAGGATTGGGTTGCGGATGCGGTCGACCGCTTCGGCCAGATCGACGGGCTCGTCAACAATGCCGGCATCAGCAGCGCCATGACGCTGCGCACGGCTGACGAGGCGGCGCTGGACACCGTCTGGGCGGTCAACTGCAAGGCACCGCTCAACATGATCCGCGAGACCCTGCCGTATCTGGAAAAAAGCGGCAGCGGGCGCATCGTCAACGTCGCTTCGCTCTCGGGCAAGCGCGTGAAGAACGACAACGTCGCCTATGCCATGTCGAAATTCGCGGTTGTGGCGCTGACGCATGCGGTGCGGCGCATCGGCTGGGAGCATGGCGTCAGGGCGACGGCGCTCTGCCCGAGCTTCGTTGCGACCGACATGACGGCGGGGTCGGCGAAGATCGCCGCCTCCGAGATGTCCTCGCCCGCAGATATCGCCGAACTCGTGGCGACGGTGATGGCCCTGCCGAACACCGCCTCCGTCGCAGAACTTCTGGTCAACTGCCGGCTGGAGGATATGGTCTAGCGGCTGGAAGGATTATTCCCCGCCCTCTTGCATGTCGGGCGCAAATGCCAGCACTATCCACGCCTCAGTTTTGTTGAATGGGGAAAGCAATCGATGAAGATCAAATTGTTCGGCGCGCTCGTCGCATCGTCGCTGCTGCTGGCCTCGCCGGTCATGGCGCAGAAGAAGTCGCTGGTGATCGGCATGGGCTCAGCCGATGCCGGCAAGCTCGACCCGCATCTAGCCTCGACGACGCCGGATAAAGGCCTGCTCAACTATGTCTTCAACGGTCTCGTCCGTATCAAGCCCGGCGAGGCGAGCCCCGACTTCATCGAGCCGGACCTTGCCGAAAGCTGGACCTCCAATGCCAACGGCACCGAATGGACCTTCAAGATCCGCGCCGGCGTCCAGTGCCACCATAATTACGGGCCATTCACGGCGGAGGATGCCGCTTTCTCGCTGAAGCGGGCCGCGACCAAGACGACATCGTCCTATTCGGGCGACTTCGCCTCCGTGAGCAATGTCGAGGCGGTGGATCCGACGACGCTCAAGATCACGCTCAAGAACCCCGTCGCCGGCTTCCTCGGCTATGTCGCCAACATCAATGGCGGCAACATGGTCTGCAAGAAGGCCGCCGAGGAGATGGGCGAGAATTTCGGCAAGAAGCCGATCGGCACCGGGCCGTTCGAGTTCGCCGAATATCAGCCGCAGCAATATGTGAAGCTCGTCGCCAACAAGAAGTATTTCCGCGGCGCGCCGCAGCTCGAGGATATCACCTTCCGCTACATTCCGGCTGATTCCAGCCGCGACCTCGCCTTCCAGTCGGGCGAGCTCGACATGATCTACGGCAAGCAGGACCAGTCCTGGGTCGATCGCACCTCCAAGCTTCCGGGCGTCAAGGTGAAGGCGATGGAGCCGGGCGAATTGTCCTCGCTCTATCTCAACATCCAGAGCAAGCCGCTCGACGACATCCGCGTCCGTCAGGCGATCGCGCATGCGATCGACCGCAAATCGATCGTGCAGTTCAAGGGCGCCGGCTCCTCGCGCGAGGCGGTCTCGGTCGTGCCGTCCGGCTATCTCGGCACGGATGAGAAGGCTCCGCTCTACGAGTTCGATCTCGCCAAGTCTAAGAAGCTCCTCGCCGATGCGGGCTACCCCAACGGCGTGACGATCAAGACGATCCACACCACGCTCACCGGCATGCAGACGTTGATCGAGGCGGTGCAGGCGCAGCTTAAAAAGGCTGGCATCACGCTCGACATCGAGCTCGTCGAGCATGCGACCTATCATTCGCAGATCCGCAAGGGCCTGTCGCAGGTGGTGCATTATCAAGCGGCCCGCTTTCCCGTCGCCGACGTTTACCTGACGCAGTTCTTCGATTCCGCCTCGATCGTCGGCACGCCGACGGCGGTGACGAACTTCACGAACTGCAACGTGGCGGATGCCGAAATCCGCGCTGCGCGCATCGAAACCGATCCGGCGAAACAGAAGGCGCTCTGGAAGACGGCGCAGGAGAAACTCGTCAAGGAAGTCTGCGCGGTGCCGGTCTACGAGCAGCTCCAGCTCTGGGCCTGGAAGGACAATCTCGATCTCGGCTACGAGCTGCACGGCTCGTTGAACCTCTCGCCGGCAATCACCGAAAAGACCCGTTTCACGAAATGACACCTGGCTGGCCGGCTCTGCCGGCCGGCTTTCGTGAGGCTCCATGACCGCCGCCCCTGAATGACCGCATTCCTGATCAGACGCCTGGGCTTTGCGCTCATCACGCTTTTTGCCGTGCTGACGCTCGTCTTCGTGCTGGTGCGGATCGTGCCCGGCGACCCGGCGCAGGTCATTCTCGGCGATCAGGCGAGCCGCGAGGCGATCGAGGCCCTGCGCGAGCGGCTCGGCCTCAACCTGCCGCTGCACCAGCAATACGCCGTCTTCCTCTGGGGCGCGCTCAAGGGCGATTGGGGCGTGTCGATGATCAGCGGGCGCCCGGTGATCCAGGAGGTGCTGAATGTGCTCCCCTGGACGATCGAGCTGACGCTGCTCTCGCTCGTCATGGGCATCGCGGTCGGCGTGCCGCTCGGGGTGGCGGCGGCCGTGCGCCGCAACCGCTTCACCGATTATGCGGCCCGCATCGGCTCGCTGCTGGGTCTATCCTTCCCGCCCTTCGTCTCGGCGCTGCTGCTGTTGCTCGCCTTCGCGATCGGGCTCAGATGGTTTCCGGTCATCAGCGGCGGGCGCGGCAGTTTTGATGCCTGGTACCAGTCGATCACCCTGCCTGCGATCAATCTCGGCATCATCAGCGCCGCCTACATCACCCGCGTGACGCGCTCGGCGATGCTGGAGGTGCTGCAGGAGGATTATGTCCGCACCGCGCGGGCAAAGGGCGTGCCCTGGGTCGTGGTCGTGTGGCGACATGCGCTGCGCAATGCGCTCATCCCGGTCATTACGATCATCGGGCTCTATCTCGGCATTCTCATCGGCAATTCGGTGCTGACCGAGATCGTGTTCAGCCGGCCGGGCCTCGGCAAGCTGATCATCGGCGCGCTCAACCAGCGCGATTACCCGATGCTGCAGGGCATGATGGTCATCTACACGCTCGTCGTCGTCGTGGTGAATCTTGCAACCGACATCGCCTATGGCATCGCCGATCCGAGGGTGAAGTTCCAATGACGGACACGCTCGCCACATCGCCCGGCCCATCACCGCCACGCCGCTCGCCGGCGCTCTATCTCTGGCGTTCGGTGCTGAGCGCCTTCAACGCCAACAAGACGTCCTGGGTCGGGCTCGTCATCTTTCTCATCGTCGTGGTGCTTGCGATCCTCGCGCCCCTCATCGCGCCGCAAGACCCACTGGAGCAGAACGTGCTCGAGCGGCTGAAGCCGCCTTCGGCCGAGTTCTGGTTTGGCACCGACAATTTCGGCCGCGATATCCTCTCGCGTCTGCTGGTGGGTGCGCGCATCTCGCTCGTCATCGGCATCGCCTCCACCCTGCTCGCCATGATCGGCGGCTCGATCATCGGCATGTTCGCAGGCTGGCGCGGCGGGAGAATCGACACGATCATCATGCAGGTGATGGACATCCTGCTCGCCTTTCCCTCGCTCATCCTCGGCCTCATCATCGTTGCGATGCTGGGGCCGTCGCTGCTCAACATCATCGTCGCCATCGCACTGACCTCGATTCCGCCCTTCGCCCGCATCGCGAGAGCGCCGACCATAGCTATGAAGGAGAGGGAGTTCGTGGATGCCTGCCGGGCGCTCGGCTTCTCAGATCTGCGCATCCTCGCCGGCCACATCCTGCCAAACATATTGCCGGAGATCCTGGTGATGGGCTCGCTCTGGATGGCGAACGCCATCCGCACCGAGGCCTCGCTCGCCTTCATCGGTCTTGGGGTCAAGCCGCCGACGCCGACCTGGGGCGGCATGATCCGCGAGGGTTTCGAGAACATCCTCGACAGCTCCTGGCTGGTGCTTGCGCCGAGCGCCGCGATCCTCATCGTCGTGTTTGCGCTCAACCTGCTCGGCGACGGGCTGCGCGACGCGATCGACCCCAAGCTGAAGGGCGAGGGATGAGCGTGGAGAGCGTCCTTTCAGTCCGCGACCTGACGACCTCGTTCAGGGTCGACGGCCAGTGGCGCAGTGTCGTCCAGAAACTCTCCTTCGATGTCGGCCGGCACGAGACGGTGGCGATCGTCGGCGAATCGGGCTCGGGCAAGAGTGTGACCGCGCTTTCCGCCATGCGGCTGCTGCCTGCCGCCAACAGCCGGACCGAGGGCGAGATCCTGTTCGAGGGGCGCAACCTCCTCGCGCTGCCGGAAGACGAGATGCGGAGTCTGCGCGGCAACCGCATGGCGATGATCTTCCAGGAGCCGATGACAAGCCTCAACCCGGTGCTCACCATCGGCTTCCAGCTCGCAGAAACGCTTCGCTACCATCGCGGCCTGAAACGCGAGGCAGCCCGCGCCGAGACGCTGCGCATCCTCGATCGTGTGCGCATCCCGAGCGCCGCCTCGCGCATCGATCAATTTCCGCACCAGATGTCCGGCGGCATGCGCCAGCGGGTGATGATCGCGATGAGCCTTGCCTGCAGGCCGCAGCTTCTCATTGCCGACGAGCCGACCACCGCGCTCGACGTGACCATTCAGGCCGAGGTGCTCGAGCTCATCAAGCTGCTGCAGGAAGAGGAGGGCATGTCGGTCGTCTTCATCACGCACGATATGGGCGTGGTTGCGGAAACCGCCGACCGCGTGATCGTGATGCTGAAGGGCCGCAAGATCGAAGAGGGGCGAACGGAAGAGATTTTCCACGTTCCGGCCGCACCCTACACCCGCGCGCTCCTGGCCGCCGTGCCCCGGCTCGGCGCGATGCGCGGCAAGCCGCTGCCGGAACCGTTCGCGATCGTTGACCCGGCGTCGGGGGAGCCTGAGCCTCAGCCCATGATCAATCTCTCGGTCGACGCCAGCGCGCCGCCGCTTCTTCAGGTCTCCAATCTGGTGACGCGCTTCGAGGTCCGCGCCGGATTGTTCTCCAAGGTCATCGCCCGCGTCCATGCGGTCGAGAACGTTTCATTCGATTTGCAGCCTGGCGAGACCCTGGCGCTGGTCGGCGAATCCGGCTGCGGCAAGTCGACGACCGGCCGCTCCATTCTCAGGCTGCTGGAGCCGCTCGAAGGCGTCGTCCGCTTCGAGGGCGAGGACATCCGTGCGATGGGCAAGGATGCGCTGCGCCAGATGCGCCACCGCATGCAGATGATCTTCCAGGACCCGTTCGCCAGCCTCAATCCGCGCAAGACGGTCGGCCGCGCCATCGCCGAGCCGATCGTCGTGCATGGGCTTGCGAGCCCGTCCGAGGCGGAGCATCGCGTCGCCGAACTGCTGCGCCGCGTCGGCCTGCTGCCGGAAATGGCGCAGCGTTTTCCGCATGAGTTTTCCGGCGGTCAACGGCAGCGCGTCTGCATTGCCCGCGCGCTGGCGCTGAACCCGAAGCTGATCGTCGCCGACGAGGCGGTCTCGGCGCTCGATGTCTCGATCAAGGCGCAGGTCGTTAACCTGCTTATGGAGCTGCAGGCCGAGATGGGTCTTTCCTATCTCTTCATCTCGCACGACATGGCAGTGGTCGAGCGGGTCAGCCACCGCATCGCGGTGATGTATCTTGGCGAGATCGTCGAGATCGGCCCGCGCGATGCCATCATCAACGCCCCGGCCCATGACTATACGAGGAAGCTGCTCGCCGCCGTGCCGGTGCCGGACCCCTCGCGCCGCTCGGCGCGGCGCGGCCTGTCGGTGACGGAGCTTCCGACCGCGATGCGCCCGGCTGACTATGTTCACCCGGTGCGCGAGTGGCGAGACCTTGGCGGCGGGCACATGGTCATGCAATCGTGAGCTCGCGCCGTTAAGACTCCATTGCCGCCAACCGTCGAGGAGACCGCGATGCTCGTTCTTGCCTTCCTGATCGGCGTGGTCGCCGGCATGCGGACCTTGATGGCACCAACCGCCATCGCCTTTGCCGCGACGCTTGGAAAGCTCCAGCTCGACGGAAGCTGGCTTGCGTTCTTTGCCTCGCGCTACACGCCGTGGATCGCGACGTTCTTGGCGCTGGGCGAACTTTACACTGACAAGCTGCCGACGACGCCGAGCCGAAAGGTGCCGGTACAATTCGCGGCGCGGCTCGTCAGCGGCGGGCTGTCCGGCGCGGCGATCGGGTTGTCCGCAGGCTCGCTCTGGAGCGGCCTTGCGCTCGGCGTCGCCGGGGCGCTGGTCGGCACGTTCGCCGGCTCCGCCGCACGCGGTCGGATGGCTGCGGCGTTCGGCAATGACCGCCCCGCCGCCTTCATCGAGGACGCCGTGGCCATCATCGGCGCGATCGTCATCGTGGTGTTGCTGTGAGCCGGTCGTTCGACGCCATCATCGTGGGCGCGGGGCAGGCAGGGCCGGCGCTTGCCGGCCGGCTGACTGCTGCCGGTATGCAGGTCGCGCTCATCGAGCGCAAGCTCGTCGGCGGCACCTGCGTCAACACCGGCTGCATGCCGACGAAGGCGCTCGTCGCCAGCGCCTACGCAGCGCATCTCGCTCGCCGCGCAGCCGACTTCGGCGTGAGTACGGGCGCGGTCGGCATCGACATGAAGGCGGTTACGGCCCGCGCCCATGCCGTGACGATGAAAGCGCGCACCGGCAATGAAACCTGGCTCGCCGGTATGAAGGGCATGACCTTCATGCGCGGCCATGCCCGTTTCACCGGCCCGCGCTCCATCACGGTCAATGGCGAAACGCTCTGCGCGCCGCGCATCTTCCTCAATGTCGGCGGCCGCGCAAGCGTACCCGACATGCCGGGAGTGAAGGACATTCCCTATCTCGACAACACGGACATCGTCGCGCTCGACGTGGTGCCGGAGCACCTCGTCGTTGTCGGCGGCAGCTATATCGGTCTTGAATTCGCGCAGATGTATCGCCGCTTCGGCGCGGAGGTGACGGTGGTCGAGCGTGGCGAGAGGCTGATCGCCCGCGAGGATCCCGACATCTCGGATGCCGTGCGCCAGATCCTTGAGGATGAGGGCATCGCGATCAGGACCGGCGCGGACTGCATCGGCTTTGCCCGCCATGAACGCGGCGTGGCGGTCTCGGTCAATTGTGCAGCCGGCGAACCCGCCATCATCGGCAGCCATGTGCTGCTGGCGGTCGGCCGCCGGCCCAACACCGACGACCTCGGGCTCGACGCTGCCGGCATCAAGACCGATGCGCGCGGCTACATCACGGTGGACGACCGGCTGGAGACCAATGTCGAGGGTGTCTATGCGCTCGGCGACTGCAACGGGCGCGGTGCGTTCACGCACACGGCCTACAATGATTTCGAGATCGTCGCCGCCAACCTGCTCGACGGTGAGAACCGCAAGGTGAGCGAGCGCATTGCCGGCTATGCGCTTTACATCGATCCGCCGCTCGGGCGTGTCGGCCTCACCGAGGCACATGCGAGGGCGAGGGTCCGGAACCCTCTCGTCTCGGTCCGCCCGATGACGCGCGTCGGTCGCGCGGTCGAGAAGGGCGAGACCAAGGGCTTCATGAAGATCGTGGCCGATGGCGACACGCGTCGCATTCTCGGCGCCGCCTTTCTCGGCACCGGAGGTGACGAGGCGATCCACGGCGTGCTGGACATGATGAATGTCGGCGCTTCGCTTGATGCGCTTCGCTGGGCGGTGCCGATCCACCCGACCGTATCGGAACTCATTCCGACCATTCTGCTCGGCCTCAAACCGGCTCCCGAGCACTGAAAGACGATGCCCGCTCATGCGCGGCCTCCTGGTGCGACTGGCGCAGCGTGTCCGCCGAGCGGCGCACGACTTCTGAGATGGCGAGCAACTGCTTTGCGAGCGGGCTCGTCCTGCGCCAGACCATGCCGATCGTTCGCGACGGCTTGGGCGTCCGGAAACGCGCGAGCGAGACGGCCGCCGAGCGCGTTTCGACGGCTACAGCCATCTCGGGGATGAGCGTCACGCCGATGCCGGCGCTCACCATCTGGACCAGCGTGGTGAGGGAGCTGCCATGCATCAACTCGCGCGGCGGGCTGGGGCTCATGTTGCAGAACGCCAGAGCCTGATCGCGAAAGCAATGGCCCTCTTCCAGCAGCAGGAGGCGCATGGCGCGCAGCGCCTCGCCGCTCGGCACCGGCTTGCCTGCATCCTCCGCCGGCCGCACCAGCACGAACTCTTCGGAAAAGAGCGCGATCTCGGTAAGGGACGGTTCGGAGACCGGCAGGGCGACGATCGCCGTCTCCAACCTGCCCTCGCGCACCTCCTCGATGAGGCGGGGCGTCATCGCCTCGCGGACATGAATATCGAGACCGTCGTGAAGCCGCGAGAGCTCGCCGAGAATCGTCGGCAGCAGATAGGGCGCGATCGTCGGGATCACGCCGATGCCGAGCCGGCCGCTGAGGCCTTCCCGTGAGGCGCGGGCCATGTCGAAGAGTTCATCGACGGAACGGAGGATATCACGGCAGCGGAGTGCGAAATCCTCGCCGAAGCTGGTGAGGCGCACCTGTTTCGGGCCGCGTTCGAACAAGCTCGTGCCGAGCGCCTCCTCCATTTCCCTGATCTGGACGGACAGCGCCGGCTGCGAAATGGAGCACGCATCGGCGGCGCGGCCGAAATGTCCGTGCCTGGCCAGCGCCTCGAAATAGCGAAGCTGTTTCAGCGTCAGGTTTGTCATAACCTTAAACTATCGCAACAATCAGAAAATACAAATTAAGGTAATGGAACTTTGTGCTAGAGATAATGCAACGCCCGCGAAAACCGTCACACGCCAAGTTTATGATTTGGATCGGACAGGCTTGTGGTGCGGTCGCTGCGGCAACGCAATCGACCCCGGCTATCGTCGCGGCGGGCGACAGAACACGTCGGCTCGCGCCGCCACACTCGAAAAAGACATGCGGAGACAGACATGAACGTGAACGTGACCGATAACGCCGCCAAATGCCCGGTTGCGGGCGGACCCGGCAGGCTGATGGGCTTCGTGGCCCGGTCCAACCGCGATTGGTGGCCGAACCAGCTCAATCTCAAGATCCTGCATCAGCATTCGGCCCTGTCGAACCCGATGGGCAAGGCGTTCAGCTATGCGGAAGCGTTCAAGACGCTCGATCTGGATGCGCTTACCGCCGACCTTCATGCGTTGATGACGGATTCGCAGGAATGGTGGCCGGCCGATTACGGCCATTACGGCCCGCTCTTCATCCGCATGGCCTGGCACAGCGCCGGCACCTACCGCACGGGCGACGGCCGTGGCGGCGCGGGCGCCGGCACGCAGCGCTTCGCGCCTCTGAATAGCTGGCCGGACAACGCCAATCTCGACAAGGCGCGCCGCCTGCTCTGGCCGATCAAGCAGAAATACGGCAACGCCATCTCCTGGGCCGACCTCATGATCCTCGCCGGCAACGTCGCGCTGGAATCCATGGGCTTCAAGACCTTCGGCTTTGCCGGCGGTCGCGCGGATGTATGGGAGCCTGAAGAGGACATCTATTGGGGCCCTGAAGGCAAATGGCTCGACGACAAGCGCTACACCGGCGACCGCCAGCTCGAAAACCCGCTTGCCGCGGTTCAGATGGGCCTCATCTACGTCAACCCGGAAGGGCCGAACTCGAAGCCTGATCCGCTGGCCTCTGCACGCGACATCCGCGAGACATTCGCGCGCATGGCGATGAACGATGAGGAGACGGTTGCGCTCATCGCGGGCGGCCACACCTTCGGCAAGGTGCATGGCGCAGGCGACACCAAGCTCGTCGGCAAGGAGCCGGAAGGCGCGGGCATCGAGGAGCAGGGCCTCGGCTGGAAGAACGCGTTCGGCATCGGCAAGGGCGTCGACACCATCACCAGCGGGCTCGAGGGGGCGTGGACGACCAACCCCATCCGCTGGGACAACAACTACTTCGAGAATCTGCTCGGCTATGACTGGGAACTTGTGAAAAGCCCGGCCGGCGCCTGGCAGTGGACGCCGAAGGATGCGGCGGCGCAGGGCACGGTGCCTGATGCGCACGACCCATCGCGCCGCCACGCGCCGATGATGGCGACGACCGACCTCGCGCTCAAGGTCGATCCCAATTACGCGCCGATCTCCAAGCGCTTCCTCGACAATCCGGAACAGTTCGCCGACGCCTTTGCCCGCGCCTGGTACAAGCTCACCCATCGCGACATGGGTCCGCGCTCGCGCTATCTTGGCCCGCTCGTGCCGGCCGAGGAACTGCTCTGGCAGGATCCCATTCCCGATGCCGCTCATCCGCTGATCGACGCGCAGGACATCTCGGCGCTGAAGGCAGACATTCTGGCGTCGGGCCTCGCGGTCTCCGATCTCGTCTTCACGGCATGGGCGTCCGCCTCGACCTTCCGCGGCTCCGACAAGCGGGGCGGCGCCAATGGCGCGCGCATCCGCCTTGCGCCGCAGAAGGATTGGGAGGCGAACGACCCGGCGCGTCTCGCAAAGGTTCTGGAGACGCTCGAAGGCATCCAGAGTAGGTTCAATGCCGGCCGCACCGATGGCAAGCAGGTCTCCCTCGCGGACCTCATCGTTCTCGCGGGCTGCGCTGCGGTCGAGAAGGCCGCGCATGTTGCAGGCCATGCGGTCGAGGTTCCGTTCACGCCGGGGCGCGCCGACGCTTCGCAGGCGCAGACGGACGTGCATTCCTTCGCGGTTCTGGAGCCGATAGCCGATGGCTTCCGCAACTACCTCAAGAAGGACTACACCCTGTCTCCCGAAGAACTGCTGGTCGACAAGGCGCAGTTGATGACGCTCACCGCACCGGAAATGACCGTGCTCGTCGGCGGGCTTCGCGTGCTCGACGCCAATGCCGGCCAGGCGCAGCACGGCGTCTTCACCAAGCGCCCCGGGGCGCTGACAACGGATTTCTTCGTGAACCTGCTCGACATGGGCACGGTCTGGAAGGCTGCCGACGAGAGTGAAGACGTCTTCGAAGGGCGTGACCGCAAGACCGGCGAGGTCAAGTGGACCGGCACGCGCGTCGATCTCGTGTTCGGTTCAAACTCTCAGCTCCGGGCTCTCGCCGAGGTGCATGCCTGCGACGGGTCGCAGAGCCAGTTCGTGCAGGATTTCGTGGCGGCCTGGACGAAGGTGATGAACCTCGACCGGTTCGACCTCGCCTGACGCACCTGCCGATGTCGGGCGGCCGGCTTGAGCCGCGCCGCCCGCATCCTCCCGCAGCGCCGATAGCCGCCACTGCGCTAGCGGGCGCGGAGCTTATCTGATGCCCTTGGCGACGAGCCGCGCCGCATCGGCGATCTCCTCGCTCGTCGCCGGGTCGTTCACTGCGCGCGCCATCGTGACCGCGCCGGTCAACAGCGCCAGCAGCGCGATCGCTTTGACGCGGCGCTCCTCTTCGCTCCCCTCGAGCCCTGCCGCCGTCGCGGTGATGATGTCGCCAAGCTCCCGCTCATAGGCGGCGCGCACCTCCGCATCCGAGCGGGCGACCTCGCCCGTCAGGCTCTGCAGCGTGCAGCTTCCGGCCATGTCGACCGTTCGCCGGTCACCGAGATAGAAATCGATGAACATCTCGCGCCACGCCGCGCCATGTGTGGCCGTCATCGTCTCAATGTGCCGACGGACACCTTGCAGGCCGGTGATCACCGCCTCGCGAAACACGGCCGCCTTCGACTTGAAATGCGCGTAGAACGCGCCCGAGGTGACGCCCGCCTCCTTTGCCAGCGCATCGACCCCGACGCCGCCATAACCATGGCTGCGGAACCCGCGGCCGGCTCCTTCCAGGATGCGGGACCGGCTTTCCTCCTTGCGTGGTGAGACGTTCGACATGGCTGATTCCAGAATATTTATAACGATCGTTATGTAAGTCTTTCCATAACGATCGTTATATGACGAGCGTCACGTCCACGCAAGGACGGCGATTTCAATCCCGAGGAGGCCGCCATGGCCAAGGCTTTCGTTTTCAGAACTGCAGCTCGCCATCCGCTTTGCCGACTATCCGGCGCTCGATCTCGACACGCTCATCCGCGAGCCGCCGGGCGTCCGCTCATAACGAGGATATCCAGCATGCCCATCACCACTCAGTCGACGTAGGGCGTTGGTCGGACAGATGCTCCCTTCCAGGATCACCCAACCCATCAGCGGGCGCGAAGCGACCCTGCTCACCGTTTTCGCGATCGCCGCCAGCATTGCGACCGTCGGCGCGATCGAAGCCTTCAGCATAATCCATCCGGCCAAAGCCGAAGCGGCCGAAGCAGGGCCGTACGATGAGCCCGAGACGTTCGAGCTCGTGTTTTGAAACAAGTCCGGCGCGCTGCTTCTGCGCGGCCCGAGCCAACACAAGAGGATCATATCATGCGTATTTTTGCTTTAGCGGCCGCCGCGCTGGCGGCCGGCCTGATGCTGGCCGCCCCGGCGGCGCGGGCTGACGAGAGGACCCATTACCGCACTGCCGAGGTCGGCGGTGTAAAGGTTTTCTATCGCGAGGCGGGCCAGAAGGGCGCACCGAAAGTGCTGTTGCTGCATGGTTGGGGCGCGTCCTCCTTCATGTTCCGCAACCTCATCCCCGAGCTCGCGAAGACGTATCATGTCGTCGCGCCCGATCTGCCCGGCTTCGGCCTCACCGAAGCGCCGCCGCGCGGCAGCTTCAAATATGATTTCGATCATCTTGCCGATGTGATCGACAGCTTCACCGAAGCGAAGGGATTCGATCGCTACGCGGTCTATATTTTCGATTATGGTGCGCCGACCGGCCTCCGCCTTGCGCTGCGTCATCCGGAGCGGATCACGGCCATCATCAGCCAGAACGGCAACGCCTATGAAGAGGGGCTGAGCACGGGTTGGACTCCGATCCGAAAATACTGGTCCGATCCGAGCGACGAGAACCGGAACGCGCTGCGCGGCTTCATGACGCTGCAGACCAACAAATGGCAATATGAAGAGGGCGTGCCTGACAAAAGCCTGATCGAGCCGGAGGCGTATCTGTCGAGTCAGGCGGGGTTCGACAAGCCCGGCAACCTCGACATCCAGCTTGATCTCTTCGGCGACTACAAATCCAATGTCGCGCTCTATCCAAAATTCCAGGCGTATTTTCGCGAACGCAAGCCGCCGCTGCTTGCGGTATGGGGCAAGAACGACCCGTTCTTCCTGCCGGCCGGGGCCGAGGCCTTCAAGCGCGACAACCCCAACGCCGAGGTCCGCTTCTTCGACACAGGACATTTTGCCCTGGAAACGCATAACGCCGAGATCGCTGCCGCGATCATGGCTTTCCTCGGCAAGCTTCCGCGCTAGGCAGGCAGCGAGGCTTGCCATCGGCGACGACCGATACGCCGTCGCCGCTCATCACTCAAAACGGAGACACCAGCATGCCCTTCGTCCGCATCAGCCATCCATCCGGTAAGCCGGCAAACTATCGTGCAGCGCTGTCCGAGAGCGTTCACGAGGCCATGATCGATACGTTCGATGTTCCGGTCGACGACAGGTTTCAGATCCTTACCGAACACGCCGCCGCTGCCGAGATCGTGCATCCGGCAAGCTATCTCGGCGTCAGCTATTCGGACGATCTCGTGATGATCCAGATCACCTGCTCGTTCGGGCGGTCGGTCGATACGAAGAAGGCCCTCTACAAAGCGATCTGCGATCGTATCTCGCAGAGCGTCGGCCTGAGGCGCGAGGACATCATCATCAACCTCGTCGAGACCGGACGCGAGAACTGGTCGTTCGGCAATGGGCTTGCGGCCTATGTCTGACCTTTGATCAGCTCGCCAGCGCGATTGTCCGGGCCGGTTCCGATGCGCCGGCAACGACGTGCAGCCGCTCGCCGCTGGTGATCGCCTGAAAGGTCTCGGCAGGGCCTGGCCGGCCAAAAATGAAACCCTGCACCTTGGCGCAGCGGCGCGCGATCAGGAAATCGAGCTGCTCGACGGTTTCGACCCCCTCCACCACCACCTCGACGCCAAGATTGCGCCCCAGCAGCATCACGGCCTTGATGATCGCCGCGGCATGAGGGCTCGTCGATAGTTCGGCGACGAAGGAGCGGTCGACCTTGATGCGGTCGAACGGGAAGGCGTGAAGCGTCGAGAGCGACGAATATCCGGTGCCGAAATCGTCCATGGCAATGGTGATGCCGAGCGCCTTGAGGCGACGCAGAACGGCGAGCGTCCGCGTCACGTCCCGCATCATCAGCGTCTCCGTGATCTCGAGCTCGAGCCGGCTCGGCGAGAGGCCGGTTTCGGCGAGGATCCCGAGCACGATGTCAGGCAGGCGCGAATCGAGAAACTGGCCCGGAGACAGATTGACCGCGATGCGCAGGGACTGCTTCCAACTCGCTGCCTCGCGGCACGCTTCACGCAGCACCCATTCGCCGAGCTGCCCGATGAGGCCCGTTTCCTCCGCGACCGAGATGAAATCCTGCGGCGGCACGAGGCCGCGTTGAGGATGGCGCCAGCGCACCAGCGCCTCGAAGCCGAGGACCGTTCCGGAGCGCGGCTTCACCTGCGGTTGATAATGCAGCAGCAACTCGCCATTGGCGATCGCCTTGCGCAGCTCGCGCTCGAGGATGCGGCGCGATGCTGCCTCCTCGTCCATGGCGGGTTCGAACAGGCGATGCGTGTTGCGCCCTTCGGATTTTGCCCGGTATAGCGCAAGGTCGGCACGCTTCAGCAGCCGGTCCGGCGTCTCTCCATGCTCCGGCGCGAGCGCGATGCCGACCGAAAGCCCGACCTCGATCGTCTGGTTGTCGAGGATCGTGCAGTCGCTGACGGCGGCGATGAGCCGTCTGGCCAGCCTTTCGGCATCCGCCGCGTCGGTGACGCCGTGCTTCAGCACGGCGAATTCGTCGCCGCCGAGCCTTGCGATCCGGTCACCGGGCGCAAGGGCGGTCCGGAAACGCCGCGCCACCTCCTGGAGGAGCACGTCGCCGGCCTTGTGGCCGAGCGAATCGTTGACCGCCTTGAAGCGGTCGAGATCGAGGTACAGCAGCGCGAACGCCGTCCCGCCGCGCCGCATCGCTGCAAGCGCCTCGTCGATCGCCTCGTTGAAGAGCGCGCGGTTGGCGAGATCGGTCAGCGGGTCATGGCCGGCAAGGTGCGCGATCCGCATCTCTGCCGCCTTGCGCTTCGAGATGTCGATATGGGTGCCGACGATGCGCAGCGGCCGTCCTTTTTCGTCGCGCGAGACGACCTTGCCGCGCGCCAGAACCCAGCCCCATTCACCATCGGCTCGCTTCAGGCGATATTCGCAGTTGAACAGTGGCGTCAGGCCATCGCAATGATCGTTGAGGCTGCGCAGCGAGCGTTCCTCGTCATCGGGATGAATGAGCTTGAACCATACGCGAATATTGTGCTCGATCTCGCCGGCGCGGTAGCCGAGCATCTCGAACCAGCGTTCCGAAAGCCAGATCGCGCCCGTGCCGATGTCCCAGTCCCAGAGCCCGTCGCTGCCGGCTTCGAGCGCGCGCGCCAGCCGATCCTCGCTGATGCGCAGCGCCTCGCGGGCCGTAACGATCTCGTCGATGTCAAGCGCGGTGCCGAGCCATTCCACCGTGCGTCCGTCCCGCTCGATCGGGTTCATGACGAGCTTGTGCCAGCGATAGACACCGTCCGTGCGGCAGATGCGCAGCTCGACCTCGAAAGAGGTATTGTCCGCCATGCTGCGCGCCCAGATCGCCGCCGTCCTCTCGGCGTCGTCGGGATGGTTGCGGGCGACGCGGGCAGCGCGCGCCGAGCCGATCTCGCCGTAATAGGCCTTGAAACCGTCATTGCAGTAGATGGCCTCGCCATCTTCCGCCCTGACCACCCAGACCATCTGCGGCAGGCCGTTGGCGAGCACGCGATAGCGGCTTTCGCTTTCGGCAAGCGCCACCGCCGCCTCGATGCGGGCGGTCGCCTCGAGGATGGTGCCCTCATAGGCCACGATCGCCCCGCTTTCGTCATGGACCGGCCAGGCCGATTCCGAGACCCAGATGCGTTCGCCGGTGGCATGGCGGAAAACCTGTGACACGAAGTCCGTGACGCGCCCGTCTCGCTCCATGATGGCCTGGAATTCCGCCCTGCGGGCCGGATCGACATACCAGTCGCGGGCGAAATCCTCGACCCAGGCACGTTGCTCCGCACCGGCCTGGTAGCCGTTGATCTGCGCCAGTGCCGGGTTTGCCCGGATGTGCTGGCCATCGATCGAGGCGCGATAGAGGCCGATCACGGCGTTCTCGAAGAGAGCGCGGTATTCGGCCTCAGCGGTGCGCTTGGCGCGTTCGGCAGCCCGGCGCGCCGAGATGTCGGTATAGGTCCGAACCGCGCCGCCATCCGGCCTCGGCACGGTCCTGATCTCGAGCACGGTGCCGTTCGGCCTTTCGCGCTCATAGACATGCGCGCTGCGCTCGACGCCGCTCAACGGTGCCCAGGCATGGAAGGTCTCGCCCGAGCGGGCGAATTCGTCATGGTCGACCTGCCATTGGCGAATGGCCTCGAAGGACGGCCGCGAGCGCATCAGGTCGGGGGGCAGGTCAAGCAGCGTCATCGCCCGGCTGTTGCAGAGGCTCACCGTGCCGTCGGGCTCGATCAGCATCAGCCCTTCGTCCATGGTCTCGAGGGTGCTGTCGAGCAGCTCAGTCCGCAGGCTGAGTTCGTGCTCCTGCTGCTTGAGGTTAGCGTTCGCGGCTTGCAACCGATCGATCGCCAGGCTCAGGCCGGCGAGCGCCAGCGTCACCATCATGGTGATGGCGATTCCGGCCGCGATGGCGGCAGGGGCCAGCCCCGGCGTTTGCGGAAGTTGCGCCACATCCGGCTGAAAGACGACGGCCGCCATGAACATGAAATGGAGCGCAAGGATCGCGAGGGTCAGCAGCGCCGGCTGAAGAAACACCACGACGCGCCCGCGGACGAACTGTGGCAATGCCATGCCGATCATGGAGAGACCGCCGCCTGCAAAAACGGCGGCGGCGAAGGTCGGCTGGTCCCAGCCGACTTTCGCCGGAAGCTCCACCGCCGCAAAGCCAGTGAAATGCATCGAGGCGACGCCGAGCGCGAAGACGAAACCCGCCGCTGCAAGACGCAGTGGCCCGGCATCGACGTCGATCAGTAAAAAGACGGCGAGCACGCCGAGGATCGCGACGCCGAGCGAAGCGACCGTGAGATCGGGCCCGAAGCCGACGATCACGCCCGGATCGTAGCCGAGCATGCTGATGAAATGCGTGCTCCAGATGGCCGCGCCGCCGACGAGACTGGCGGCGAGGAGCCATGCGAAGCGCTTCGCGCCGTGATTGGCTAGCGAGTGGCGCAGAAGCTGAAATGCCGTCTGCCACGAGGCCCAGCACAGCAGCCCGGCCAGCGGGAGCACCCACCAGAGGTGCTGTTCGGTGAGACAGACTATCGTGCGATACATGAAGCCGCCGCGTTTGAAAGGCGTTCAGGCTCACAGAAACAGCTTACGAGGTTATGTACGTTTTCCACGCAATCGGGCGTTGCGCCCTCTGCTTCGCAACGTCGTTAATCCCGCGTTGAGGCGGAGAGACGCTTTGGAGCGAAAGCAGTTGCGTCGCGGCCGGGACCGTCTGGAGCGCCGCAGGCTTGCCGCTTTCCTTGCGATGACCAGGGCGAAGCGGAGTTCGTTGTCGAGCCTGTCGATGTGCCGGATGCGCCGCAGGAGCGCAGCCCCATGGATCGCTGGCAGGTGGAGGGCGCGGCGGGTTGCATCAAGCTCGCTTTGAAAAGCAGGCTTGCCGTATCCACGCCGGTTGCCTAAAAGCGCGAAACTGCAGGCTCTGGGCCGTTCAAGACATCGGGACTCGATGTCTTTGTGCCTCTGGCTCGCCGACTTCACGTCGATCATACTCCGCTTGCAACATCGGCAATCATCGCGTCTGCGGCCCTTGGCTGGCCCTCGAGGACATCATGCTCAAACCGTTCGATCTGTCGGGCAAAACCATCTGGGTCGCTGGTCATCGCGGGATGGCCGGGTCGGCCATCGTCAGGCGACTTCAATCCGAAAACTGCCGCGTGCTGACCGCCGACAGAAGCGAACTGGACCTTCTTTCGCAAGCCGCGACGGCGGAATGGATGCGGTCGAACGCTCCCGATGTCGTCGTCATAGCGGCGGCGAAGGTGGGCGGTATCCACGCGAACAACACCTATCCCGCCGACTTTCTCTACAATAATCTGATGATCGAAACGAACATCATCAAGACGGCGCACGACATCGGTGTCGAAAAGCTTCTTTTTCTCGGGTCATCCTGCATCTATCCGAAATTCGCCGAACAACCGATGACAGAGTCGGCCTTGCTGACCGGCGCGCTCGAACCGACGAATGAATGGTACGCGCTTGCCAAGATTGCGGGCCTCAAGCTGTGCGAGGCGTATCGCAAGCAGTACGGCGATGACTTCATCACGGCGATGCCGACCAATCTCTATGGCCCGGGAGATAATTTCGATCTCGCCAACAGCCATGTGCTGCCTGCGCTGCTGCGCAAAGCGCATGACGGCAAAGTCAACTCCAGCCCTTCAATAGAACTCTGGGGATCGGGCACGCCGATGCGCGAATTCCTGCACGTGGATGATCTGGCGGATGCGTGCATCTTTCTTTTGAAGACCTATTCCGAGAGCGAGCACGTCAATGTCGGTGCCGGGAGGGAGATCAGCATCAAGGGCCTGGCAACGCTCATCGCCGAGATCGTCGGCTTCGAAGGCGGCTTCACGTTCGATGCGTCCAAGCAGGACGGATCGCCACGCAAGCTCCTCGACACGTCCAAGCTTTCCAGTCGCGGCTGGACAGCCAGGATCGAACTTCGCGACGGCATTCAGTCCACGTATCGCTGGTTTCAGGACAATCTCGAAATGGCAAGGCTCTGAGCTTGCCAGATCATCGTTAGTCAAAGGCGTTTGGTTTCATGACAAAAAAAGTTGCTCTTATCACCGGCGTCACCGGCCAGGACGGTGCGTATCTCGCCGAGCTTCTCCTGAGCAAGGGCTACCGCGTTCATGGCATCAAGCGCCGCTCTTCGTCGTTCAATACCGGCCGCATCGAGCATTTCTATCATGATCCGCATATCGACGGAGCGGATTTCAAGATGCATTTCGGCGATCTGACCGACTCGATGAATATCATCAGCGTCATACAGCAGACGATGCCCGACGAAATTTACAACCTCGGTGCGCAAAGCCATGTCCAGGTGAGTTTCGAAACGCCCGAATACACCGCAAACTCGGATGCTGTCGGCACGTTGCGCGTTCTGGAAGCCATTCGGATACTTGGGCTGACGCACAAGACGCGGTTCTACCAGGCGTCCACGTCAGAGCTTTACGGCAAGGTCCAGGAAACGCCGCAGACGGAAACGACGCCCTTTTATCCGCGCAGCCCTTATGCGGCGGCCAAGATCTACGCCTACTGGATCACGGTGAACTACCGGGAGGCGTACGGCATTCACGCCTCCAACGGCATTCTGTTCAATCACGAGAGCCCGACACGCGGCGAAACCTTCGTGACGCGCAAGATCACCCGCGCTGTCGCGGCGATCCAACACGGTCTGCAGGAAACGCTCTACCTCGGAAACATCGACGCCAAGCGGGACTGGGGCCATGCCCGCGACTATGTAGAAGGCATGTGGCGGATCGTGCAGCAGGAGCAGCCAGATGATTACGTGCTGGCGACGGGAGAGACGCATACGGTCCGTGAATTTGTCGAGCTCGCGTTTTCGGCCGTCGGCCGCACCATCGAATGGTCCGGCGAAGGGGTCGACGAGATCGGCGTCGACGCCAAGTCCGGGCAGGTCCTGATCCGGATCGACCCTGTCTATTTTCGCCCTACGGAAGTCGATCTGCTGCTCGGCGACGCCAGCAAGGCTCGACGCAAGCTTGGATGGACGCACACGGTCACGTTCCCTCGTCTCGTCGAAGAAATGGTATCGGCTGATATGGAACGGGCTCGACGGGACATGTCGCGGAACCGCAGTTGATGCGCGACCGTCCGCGATCGCAGGTTGCCGACGTGCTCGAGGTGCGTTCGTCTCCATCCGAGCGTGGGCTGCATGGCCCAAGCTGAAGTTGCAATGTGTCGGTCCATGCGCCCGGCCTGGCACGGCCTCGCGTCGCCGGTCCTACATCATCGGATTGCCTGAAGCGTTGGCTTGAACACTTTGCCGTCCTCCCGCATCGCCCGGTATACCGATCGCAAACCGGATTTTTTTGCGCTCTGCGGTCGTCGACTGCGCTGTTGACCCTTGCCATTCAGCACTGGCCGGCTTGGCGAAAGAACCCGTCTTTACGCCGGCAATTGTGTTTCGCCCGCAGTTGACATAGACCAACTGCGTGACCGGATACGCGAATTGTCACATGTGAAAAATTTGGAGAATTGATGTTTCGATTTCCTTCAAAAACCAATGCACTTGCCTTTTTAAACAGCATTGGAGTTGAATTCGGATCTATTCTGGATGTTGGAACGCATGCGGAGACGCCGGAGCTTCGTGCAGCATTCCCGACCAAACGCCACATCCTGTTCGAGCCAGCGGAGGAATTCTTTCCCCGGATCGCCGCAAATTACTCGGGGCTGAACTTCGAACTCGTGCCGGTGGCCGTATCCGACGTCGATGGGGTCGGACGGCTTCGCAAGGTCGCGATCTCGGACAATGAGATTTCCCATTCGATGTTGGATTTTTCGCCGGAGAATCCTGAAGCGGATGCAGCCTCGCCCGTAAAGACACTTGGCCGGTCGGATATCAAAACGATCCGCCTCGATACATTCATGAAACACCGTACGGACCCGCAGCCCTATCTGCTGAAAATCGATGTCGATGGGTATGAAGTGCCTATTCTGAGAGGCGCTGAAGGCATCTGGGACAGAATCGACTGTGTAATCATCGAGGCCACCGCCGACACGTTTCTGGAGCGCTTTCAGGAAGTGGCCAAGCATGGCTTCCACCTCTTTGATATCATTGAAACATGCTACTATGCCGGGGTATTCTCCCAAGCCGATCTCGTGTTCGTGTCCGATCGATTGAGGCGGGCAAATCCAAGGCTCCGCCCTTGGGAAACGGAATCATTTGCCTGGGAGAAATGGGTGCCGATCACGAGCTATGAAGGCTTGGCCCGCGCCGGCTCGCAGGTGCCCCATGAGTGAGATCCTGAGGGACACTATTCGCGACATGGCGGTCCGCTCGGCGCAGGTATCCGGCGTCGTCAATCAGGCGTCGGAATTGGCGCTGTTTGCCAAGACCAATGCGATCGAGGCTTGCAAGAACAATCCTTACCAGCCAGCGATCGTTTGGCATCCGACTGGGTATGGCAGCTACATGCAGCTGGACCTGCGTGAACGCGTTGCGCAGGAGATTTTTCTCACCGGCGCCTTCGAGCCGGACATATTGTGGTTTTTATCCTGTATCGTCGATCCGGGCATGATCGCACTTGATGGCGGCGCGCATATTGGATTTTTTACGTTGGCGCTGGCCCATCTCGTCGGTCCGAGCGGACATGTCGATGCTTTCGAACCCGTTGCGTCCACCAAGACTCATCTTGACACGAACGTCACCAATTCGGGAATGAAGCATATTCACACGCACCCATTGGCTCTCTGGAGTCGATCGGAAGTGATCACGCTCAACGATTGGGGTCATGCGCTCAGCGCTTTCAACGGCATTGCGCCGGCGCGCGTCGCTTCAGGGACGTATCTTCCGGAGCCCAATCGATTGAGCGTGCCGGCCACCTCGATCGATGCGTTCGTCAAAAGCACGGCTCGCGCGCCGGACGTGGTCAAGATCGACGTCGAAAGTGCCGAGAGCGCGGTCATCGATGGAATGGCCGAACTCTTTGCCACCAAGCGGCCGATCATGGTGCTGGAAGTGGGCGATTTCGATGCCGTCACGGATCAATCCGGAGCCAACTCGACGCGCGCGACACTGGAGAAACTGATCGCGCATAACTACGCTCTTTTGACATTGTCCGACTGCCGGCTCGCACGGCATGAGCATCTGCTTGAGTCTTCGTATTCCTACGGCAACATGATTGCGGCGCCCGCCGAACATGTCGATGCCGTGCTCGCCCGGACAGGGTCCGCGTAGACTGTGCCGATCCTGCCGCCGATGTCGATCATCCAGAATGTCCGGACCTTGGATCAGTCAAGTCGTCGTGCTGTAGATATCCTCATGTCGTAATGCTTTGCGTTCGATAGAACTGAAATGAATTTGGTCAGATGATCGTATGAGCATTCGATTTCCCTTTTCCAAGAGAACTGGCCAATCTCGTCCAAATGCCGTCGTCGATGGTTTATTCGACGAAACATATTACCATAAGGCCAATCCGGACGTCGGCGATGGCGACGGCAGGCAACATTTCTGGACGTTCGGCAATAAGGAACTCCGAAGCCCGCGCCCGTTCTTTCACCCGGTTTGGTACGACCGGCAGGTCAACCGCAGCAGCACGACGAGCGAGGACTCGCTTCTGCACTTCCTCACCATCGGCGTTCTGCAGCAAAGCGATCCGCACCCGCTGTTTTCAGTGCATCATTACCGCCTGACGACAGACTGCCCGGTCGGTCAGGATCCGATTGCCCATTATGCCAATCGCATCCGGGAGGGGCGGCCGTTCGTTTCGCCTACTCCCTATTTCGACCTCGATTTTTATCTGCGAACGAACGAGGACGTCGAGAAAGCCGGCGTCGATCCGTTCACGCACTATCTCGAGTCGGGTTGGCGCGAAGGGCGGATGCCGAGCCCCTATTTCAGCCCGCGCTGGTATCTGGCGCATTATCCAGATGTCGCCGAAGCCGGGCTCGAGCCTCTTGCCCACTTCATCGCCTCGGGCGCGAGCGAGGGCCGTAAGCCTCACTATCTCATCGACCTCGAATGGTATGCGGACGCCAATCCGGATGTCGAGCTTGACGGTGCCGAGACCTACCGCCACTTCGTTTCGACCGGTGACAGCGAGGGGCGTTCGCCCCACCCGCTGTTCGATGCAGGCTTCTCCAGAGCGCAGGGGCCGACGCCCGCCGATATCCCTGCCTTTTGCCATTACGTCGAGATCGGCATGGCGCTCGGACGCAGTCCGCATCCCCTGTTCAAGTCCGAATGGTACGCCGCCAAACAGGGCTTGCCGATCGCACTCGCCCTCGATCACTACCTATCCGAGGGAGCGGCGCGAGGGTTCGATCCGCATCCGCTGTTCAGTGCCGACCATTACCGCGCTGCGACCGGCTGTCCGAGGAGCGAGGAAACGGTCAGGCATTACACTGCGAGACTGCGCAGCGGTGCCGATTTCGTCTCGCCCACGCCCTACTTCGACCTTGACTTCTATCTGCGCGTGAATCCCGATCTCGTTGCGGCAGGCGTCGATCCGTTCACGCATTATCTCAAGTCCGGTTGGCGCGAAGGGCGGATGCCGAGCCCCTATTTCAGCCCTGACTGGTATCTCTGCCATTATACCGATGTGGCCGAGGCGGATCTTGAGCCGCTTGCCCATTTCATCGCCTCGGGAGCGGGCGAGGGGCGCCAGCCCCACTACCTCATCGACCTCGACTATTATCGCATGGGCAATGCGGACGTCCGGGCTGCCGGCATCGATCCGTATTTGCACTTCATTATGTCAGGCGACGGGGAAGGCCGGTCGGCCCACGTGCTTTACGACCCGGCCTTCTACCGCGCGAACGGTCCGGCCTACCAAGATATGCCGGATTTCGCGCATTATGCCGAAATCGGCTCGAAGCAAGGCCGCAGCCCCTGTCCGGCTTTCGATGCTCGACATTACGCGACGATCTACCCGCATGAGCAGATCGAGCCGTTGAAGCAATACCTGCTTGCCGATGCCGCGACGCGATTCCATTTCCATCCGCTGATCGATGGGGGATATCAGCTTTTATCCGCTGGTGGCGCGCAAAGCGAGGGTTGCCCCCTGATGGAGTATGTGCGGCACCGATCGCATCTCAACCCGTTCGACGTCGCTCGAGCCGCCACGTCCATCCCGGTGCCCCAGCGCGCACGCATTGCAAAGGCATCGTCGTCGGCTTCCCTGCCTGCGGATCGCCAGCCAAAAGTATCGGTCATCATTCCCTGCTACAAATCCAATATCGAGTACCTCGATGCCTGCATCAGCAGCGTGCTTCTGCAGCGATACGAGAATTGGGAACTCATCCTCGCTGATGATGGCTCGCCCGATCGGTCGACCTGGCCTGCTTTGCAAGCGCTGGCGGCGAAGGACGCCCGCATAAAGGCCGTCCATCTTGAAAACAATGTCGGAATATCGCGCGCGACCAATGCTGCCATCGACCATGCGTCAGGCGAATACCTCGCATTGGTCGATCATGACGATGTGTTGACGACCAATGCGCTTGCCGTGATGATGGCACGGATCGTGGCTGAGGATGCCGATGCGGCCTATTCTGATCAAGCGTATCTCACTGCGGACGGTCAGGTCGACTCGGTCTTCCTGAAGCCGAACTGGTCGCCGACGCTGTTCTCCGGCGTCATGTATGTCGGGCATCTTCTCGTCGTTCGCAGGCAGGTTGCGATCGCAGCCGGCCTGTTCGACCCGGAGTTTGACGGCTGTCAGGATTACGAATTCATGCTTCGTGTCTCGGAGCGAACGGACAAGATCCTGCACGTGCCCGAGATACTCTACTATTGGCGGCGCGCGGAAGGCAGCGTCGCTGCCAATTCCGATGCGAAGGGCAAGATAGAGCCCAAGCAGGCAAAGGCGGTCGCAGCCCATTTCCAACGCATCGGCTTCAACGGCGTGCCGGAGATCGAGCAGAGGGTGCCGCATCGTCTGCGGATCGTTCCCGGGAAGCAACGCGCCAGGCCATCAGTGGATGTCGTGATGCAGGGTCCGTTGGACATCAAGCGCCGCGACGATGTAATGAGCCGGCTTTCCAAGAGCGGCGTTGAAGTGGCATCCTTGCGGATCGTGACGTTCGAGGAGTCTCCCAACACCGCCATCGCGGCTGGCAATTCGCCATGGGTCTTGTTTCTCGATGCCGATCTTGAATTCCGCAAGACGGGCTGGATCGATTATCTCGTCATGCATGGAGAGCGGAGCGATGTCGCGTTCGTCGCGCCGCATGTCTATCGCCCGGACCGGACGGTCGAGTCCGCCGGCCTCGTCATCTGCCGATCGGGCAAGCTTCTCAAGGCCCATGCAGGCGCGCGCGAGGGGCAGGATGGGGAAGCCGGATCGCTGATATGCGATCGCGAAGTCTCGGTCGTCGGCGCGACATGCGCCTTGATCGAGCGGGGCACGCTTTCCCACATCGGTGGCTTTCGCAGCGAATTTTCGGGGATAGAGGCTGCCGTCAACGAAGCCTCGCTGCGCGCCACGGAGCGTGGCCTCAAGAACATTGCCGTTTCGACCTGGCTCATCGAGATACGCGATGCTGCCGATCCGGACCCGATCGGGACGGCAATCGACAGGCAGATTTTCATCGAAATGAACGGCGCCCGATTTGCCGCTGGCGATCAATATTACAATTCCAATTATGCGCCGGGCCGCGCCGATTTCAAAGTTGGGTGAAGCATCCATGAAAATCGTCCTGATTTCGCACTGCAATTTTCTTGGAAACAGCGCGATGCACGTTCTCAGCATTGCGGAAAAGCTGGAGGCGCTCGGCAACAACGTCGTCATTCTCATTCCAGACAGCCTGGAGACGTTGAAACGGCACCGCACGACGAGCATCAAGGTCGCGCTTTACGACGATGCAAGGCGTGGGTTTCTGCCCTTCCGTGAGGATGGGGTTGTCGACATCGTACATGCCTGGACCCCGCGCGAACATGTGCGCAAGATCGCCGAGGACGTCGCTCGCCTCAAAAACTGTCCCTATGTCCTCCATATGGAGGATAATGAGGAGCAGATCGTATCCGACGAGTTGCATCCCTTAAACTTCGACAAACTCAAAACCCTTGCCCCGCAATACCAGAATGCCCTGACCTCACCTTACCGGGCACATCCAACGCGATATCGCGATTTTGCCGAAAAGGCTGCCGGATATACGTGCCTCATGGACAGGCTGCTGGAATTCAAGCCGCCGTCAGTGCCGGGGGTCGTCTTTTGGCCAGGGTTCGATGATGAGTTTGAGGTCTTGCCCAAACCCGAGGGTGCCCGCGAAAAATACGGCATCGCCCCGGACGACATCATCGTTTTTTACAGCGGCAACGTTCACCGGTCGATCGAGGCCGACGTTCGTAATCTGTATCTGGCCGTGGCAGCGCATCGAAGGCGCGGCGTTCCGATCAGGCTGCTGCGCACGGGCTGGAACCAAAGCGGCATCAACGAAGCCCTTTCCCAGATCGCCAAGGCGGCGGACTTCATCGAGCTCGGGTTCGTCGATCGCTCGGAGGTGCCGGTTCTTCTCGGCTTGTCCGACATTCTGGTTCAGCCGGGCAAGAGCGACGCCTTCAACGATTATCGGTTCCCATCGAAGCTGACCGAATACCTCGTCTCCGGCAAACCGGTCATCCTTCCGGCCAGCAATATCGGCCATGCGCTCGACGAGGGCCGTCATGTTCTCAAGCTGCACGATGGGACGCTGTCGGAACTCATAGGCAAGATCAAAACGCTTCTCGATGACCCAGCCCTCAGCGCCCGGCTTGGACGCGAGTCGCGTGCCTTCGCGCTCAGCGAATTGCGCTGGGAGAAGGCCGCGGCCAAAGTCGACGCACTTTACAAATCGATCGTCGCGAAAACACGAACCGGTTCTTCCAAGCCGTCCGAACGTCCACAGGCCGGCCCCGTCTCCGGGATGACGGGGCAACACCCGGTTCAACTCGTCGCGTTCTACCTTCCGCAATTCCATCCCATTCCCGAAAACGACAAATGGTGGGGCAAGGGCTTCACCGAATGGACGAATGTCTCGCGCGCCGGGCCTCAAATGGAGAAGCACCGCCAGCCTCGCATTCCGGCCGATCTTGGCTATTACGATCTTCGTGTCGTCGAAACGATGCATGAGCAGGCAAAGCTTGCTTCCCGGTATGGCGTCGGCGGATTCTGCTTTTACGTCTATTGGTTCGAAGGGCGTCGACTGCTCGAAAAGCCGGTTGATCTCTGGATCGAGAAGGGGCCTGACTTTCCCTTCTGCATCTGCTGGGCGAACGAGAACTGGAGCCGTCGTTGGGATGGGTCCGAGACGGACATTTTGATGTCGCAGGACTATGCGCCCGGTTTCGAGGAGCGCTTCATCGTCGATATGCTGCCCATTCTGAAGGATCCGAGATACATAAGAGTGAACGGCGCGCCGATGCTGTCCGTCTATCGCGTCAGCGAATTTCCCGATCCGCCGGCGAGCGCACGGGCGTTTCGCGAGGCGGCCGCAAGGCACGGCATTCCCGAATTGCATCTCGTCATGATCCAGTCCTTTGGACTGAACGATCCTCGACCCTACGGCTTCGACGCCGCCGTCGAGTTTTCCCCGCCGCATACCAACAGGCTTCTTGTCGACCCTTCGAGAGTAGAGGGCGTCAACGAGGATTTTGCGGGCTATCTCGAGGACTATGTCGGTGTCGCGGCGCAATCGATCAATGCGCCGCCGACCGATTACGCTCGATATAGAGGCTGCTTCCCGATGTGGGACAACACCGCAAGGCGAGGCAAACGGGCGCATATCTTCGTCAACGACAGTCCCAAGGCTTACGCCCAATGGCTCCGTTTTCTGGTCCATGAAGCGATGGTCCGGCAGGATCAGGTCCAGCCGATGGTCTTCATCAATGCCTGGAACGAATGGGCCGAGGGCACCTATCTGGAGCCTGATCTTGCTTACGGCCATGCGCTTCTTGAAGTGACCCAAACCGCGATGACACACGGCGTCGTCGATTTCGTCACAGGCGGAACAACACCCGAACGCGAGCGCGAATTCGTGAGCGACGTCGCGAGATTGCCGCGTATGGAGCGCAAATGATCATGCGTGCCCGAACCTTTGCGATGCTGAAATGATTATTGCCGAATACCTTCAGAAGATCGGCTTCAAACCGCGCGGCCTTGTCCATGTCGGCGGCCATTGTGGCCAGGAGATGCAGGCCTATTTCGATCTCGGCGTCGACAATCTTGTCTGGGTCGAGGCAGACCCCTCGACTGCGGCCCGACTTCGGCAGATCGTGGCGTCGAGTTCCCTCTCCTCGCGGCAGCGTGTCATCGAGGCGTTGATCACCGACCGGGATGGCGATGTCCGGAACTTGCACCGGTTCTCCAATGACGGGGAATCATCGAGCATCTTCAGAGCCACTGACATCCTGCATGCACGCTGGCCGGGCATCGTCGAAACGGGCGAGACTGTCGAAATCCGCACGTCGAGACTCGATACGGCGCTGACGGCTGCGGGCTTCGATCCGGCCGATATCGATGTCATCGTGCTCGATGTGCAGGGTGCGGAGATCCTGGCCCTCGATGGCTGCGGCGCGTTTCTCGAAAGCGCCTCCTATGTCGAGGCGGAGGTCTCACTGGAAAGCATCTATGCCGGCGGGCCGCTGGCGGATGACGTCGTCGCGCGCCTCGCTCGGGCCGGTTTCAAGCCGGTGACCGAAATTCCCTGGCATGGCGACGTGGTCTTTTCACGAGCGGCATAGCACCGGCCGATCAACCCGTCGTCTGCACCATGAGGACGCGGGGCTCGAGACGATCCGCTTCAATCGGTTTGTGGCTCGCGACAAACGTCGTGCGCCAGAGCGGGCCGCTGCCGGGTGTCGGCACCGACCAGTCGGTCGCGAATTCCGGATGGTCGGGCTGGAACGTCGGCTGATAGACATGGGCGAACCGTTGGCTCAGCGCTTCGAACACCCAATGCCGCGTTGGCCGGCAGCCTGTCCCGGAAAAGGCCTGCGAAACGCTTTCGGCCGGCTCGTTCAAGGGGTTGAGCTCGGCTCTCTCTCCATAGGAGACGCAGGTCTCGAGCAGGAGAACGCCGCCGCAACTGCGCGCCATGAGATCGAGAGACGAACGCGGATCAGCAAGGTGATAAATGAGGCCGTAGGCGTAGACGATGTCAAAAACGCCGAGATCAAGGGCTTGCGCGCTTTCCAGGTCGGCGGTGATGGTTTTCACTCCAGGAACCAGCCGTTCGAGCTCAAGCACGTTTTCAGGGCGCGCTTCCACGGCTGTCACCTCTGCGCCGAGAGACTGCCAGAAAGCGGAATGATCCCCGACGCCAGCGCCAAGGTCGAGCACGGATTTGTGTTTGGGATCGAGCGAAAGAACGCCCAGCAGGCGCTTCACATGAGCAAGGCGCGCAGCGTTGTGCGCTTGGTAGGGCTCGGCATGAAATTGTTCTAACGGGTTCATTTGCCCTGTCGCGTGGTGGTGTCGTCGGATCGGTGCTGCGCCCGCAAGCTGGAAGAAATCGGCCCGAGCCCATGAGGCTCGCTGACCTCACGCTCCTGTAAAGACGCGTCCGCGGGTCGGGAAAGAGCGTTCAAGCGCGAAGTCATCGGGAAGCACCGACTGATTGCGATGGATGAACACGGTGTCGGGCGTCACATCCACCCGGCTGATGCCGGCCATGCCCGCCGTGCAGGCCATCACACATTGCAGGATCAGCGTCGAAAGTGAGGTATTGCCGAACTCCGGATGATCGCTCTGCTGGAACGCGCCGCCCCAATGGGCCCATCCCCAATCCTCGATGGCGTAGAAGCCGCCGGGCTTCACCCTCCCGAACAATCCGTTGAAGGAGGCGAGGCTGAGATCGTAATTGTGCGAGGCGTCGTCGATGATCACGTCGAACTCGGCTGCGACGCCGAAATGCTCCTCGAACGTCTTGACGATCAGCTTTGTGTCCGACTGGCTGATGTCGTAGCGAGCCAGAAGCTTGCGTCCCTCGTTGGCCACAATTTCGGCAAGGACATCGAGGCCGCTCTCGTGCTTGTAGACATCGACGGCCATGTGGTTCTGCGGCGTCGCCATCGCATTGAACAAGGCGGTGGAGCCACCCTTCATGATGCCGAGTTCGAGCAGGTTGGTGACGGTTCGGTCTTGGAGACGGTCCGAATAGGCCGATAGCATCGGCTTCGACTTCATGAGAATGAATTCTGGATACGCCGCCGTGGCCGTGGCAATGTTGGATCCATATTCCTGTATGAATTTCAACTGCTTGAATGAAAATCCATCGTTGTTGAACTGGAACGTCTCCAACCGCTTCTCCTGTGCTTGGGCGGATTATGAGTGAGCCGCTTATGCCCTATGCCCTCCACTTTGACAAGCAAAGTGGGCGGCTCAATGCCTCGCAGGCAGGGTTCACGATCAATTTTGAGAGTGAGGGGGCGAGCCAAACCCGCGCTGCAATTCACCTCAAGGCTCAGATGATCGATCGATTCACAGTGCGAAGTTCGATGCGTCTGTTTGCAGGTCGATGTGGCACCAATGAATGGGGCGACTGCTCTTCAAACGCAGGCATCAAGCCATCCTTCGGCCGGGGCTTGACCAGCAACCTTCGATCACAACAGTGAGATAAATGGCGCGCCACTCCGAATGAAACTGCGAACACGTTTGTCATTGAAATCATAGTGTAGTTTTTAAACCTACGTTGAGGCTGTGTCTTTGAAAGAGATAAATCTGTTCGTTACAGGCCGAAGATCGGTAGAGTCTGGCAAACACCGGCCTCAGGACGGAACGACCAATTTGGGCCGTGAGGGGCCAGTCCGGATTTGGACATGGAAATACAAAAGCTGACGCTGAAGCCGTCACTCCGCTGCTTGCTGCAACGCCTGTCGTCGGGTCGGTTCCTCAGCATTCGTGACACGCACCTCGGAGTTTGCTTTGGGTAGACCAAACCCTTTGATCAATGCATAAACGGCCGGGATGACGACCAAGGTCAACACTGTCGACGAGACCATGCCGCCGATCATCGGCACCGCGATGCGCTGCATGACTTCCGATCCCGTGCCGGTGCTCCAGAGGATCGGCAGCAGGCCGGCCATGATGGCGACGACGGTCATCATTTTCGGGCGCACACGTTCCACTGCGCCGAGCATGATCGCCTCATGAAGATCGGCCCGCGTGAAGGGCTTGTCCTCAGCCGCTCGTTTGGCCTTGATCTCCAACATGGCGTGATCGAGATAGATCAGCATGATCACGCCCGTTTCGGCGGCGACGCCGGCGAGCGCGATGAAGCCGACGGCGACGGCGACCGACATGTTGAAGCCGAGCCACCACATGAGCCAGAGCCCGCCGACGAGCGCGAAGGGCAGCGAGAGCATGACGATCAGGGTTTCGGTCAGCCGCCTGAAATTCAGATAGAGCAGCAGGAAGATGATCGTCAGCGTGACCGGCACGACGATCTTCAGCTTCGCGGTCGCGCGTTCGAGATATTCGAACTGCCCGCTCCAGACGATGTAAGAGCCCTGCGGAAACGTGATGCTGGCGGCAACTGCCGCCTTGGCGTCCGCAACATAGCCGCCAAGATCCCGGTCACGAATATCGACATAGATATAGACTGCGAGCTGGCCATTCTCGGTGCGGATCGTTGTCGGCCCGCGCTCGAGTTTGATCGAGGCAACCTCGCCGAGCGGCACGGTGCCGCCGCCGGGCATCGCCACCAGCACTTCGCGAGCGATCGACTGAGGATCGCTGCGCAGATCGCGGGGATAGCGGATGTTGACGCCGTAGCGCTCGCGACCCTCGACGGTGGTCGTGACGGTTTCGCCACCGATGGCGCTCGCAATCGTATCCTGCACATCGCCGACCATCAGCCCATACCTCGCAAGGGCAGAGCGATCCGGCGTTACATCGAGATAATAGCCGCCGATGACCCGCTCGGCATAGGCGCTGGAGGTTCCGGGCACCGCCTTCACCACGGTCTCGATCTGGCGGGCGAGCTTTTCCATCTCGACGAGGTCGGTGCCGAGAACCTTGATGCCGATCGGCGTCCTAATGCCGGTCGCCAGCATGTCGGTGCGCGCCTTGATGGGCATGGTCCAGGCGTTCGAGATGCCGGGAAACTGCAGGGCCTTGTCGAGTTCGGCAATCAGCGTGTCTGTCGTCAGTCCCGCGCGCCATTCAGCCTTCGGCTTCAGGTTGATCACAGTCTCGAACATCTCGGTTGGCGCCGGATCGGTCGCGGTCTCGGCTCGCCCCGCCTTGCCATAGACTGACGTCACCTCGGGAAAGGTCTTGATGATGCGATCCTGCGTCTGGAGCAACTCGGCTGCCTTGGTGACGGACAAACCCGGCAAGGTCGTCGGCATGTACATCAGCGTGCCTTCGTTGAGGCTTGGCATGAATTCGGTGCCAAGTTGCCGCGCCGGCAAGACGGAGACTGCCAGCGCCGCAATCGCCAGCAGGATCGTGACCGTCTTGGCTTTCAGCACGAGGCTGATCAGAGGCCGATAGAGGAAGATCAGCAGCCGGTTCATCGGATTGCGATGCTCGGGTACGATCTTGCCACGCACGAAGATCACCATTAGCGCAGGAACAAGCGTCACCGACAGGATGGCTGCGGCCGCCATCGCAAAGGTCTTGGTGAAGGCCAGCGGGCTGAACAGACGCCCTTCCTGCGATTCCATCGTAAAAATCGGCAGAAATGACACTGTAATGATCAGTAGACTGAAGAACAGCGCTGGGCCGACCTCGCTCGCGGCGTCGATCAGCGTCTCAATGCGGGGCTTGCCGGGCGGGGCGCGCTCCAGATGCTTGTGGGCGTTTTCGATCATCACAATGGCCGCATCGATCATTGCGCCGATCGCGATAGCGATCCCGCCGAGCGACATGATATTGGAGCCGATGCCTAGCAGCTTCATGGCGCCGAAGGCCATGAGGATGCCGACCGGCAGCATCAGGATCGCGACGAGCGCGCTGCGCAGATGCAGCAGGAACACGAAGCACACCAGAGCAACGACGATGCTCTCTTCAATAAGCGTTTTTTTCAATGTCTCGATGGCATCGTGAATGAGGGTTGAGCGATCATAGACCGGCACGATCTCCGTGCCTTTCGGCAGGCTCGCCGCCATGTCGGCTAGCTTCGCCTTGACGTTGTTGATCACGTCGAGCGCGTTCTGTCCGAACCGCTGCAGGGCGATGCCGCTGGCGACCTCGCCCTCTCCATCAAGTTCGGTAATGCCGCGCCGCTCGTCCGGCCCCATCTCGATCCAGGCGACATCCTTAAGGAGCACAGGCGTGCCACCGCTGACCTTTATGACGACATTGGCGATATCGGCGGCGGATTTCACATAGCCGCGCCCACGCACGATGAATTCGAATTCGGAGAGTTCGACGGTTCTGCCGCCCACATCTGCGTTGCTGCCGCGAATGACGTCGCGAATCTTGGAGAGCGGAATGTCGAGCGCGCGCATCCGGTTGGGGTCGACGATGACGTTATACTGCTTGACGAAGCCGCCCACGCTCGCGACTTCCGCCACGCCTTCCGCCTTGGCAATGCCGTAGCGGATGCTCCAATCCTGCAGGGAACGCAGGTCTGCCAACGACTTGTCCTTCGATTTCAGCGCGTATTGGTAGACCCAGCCAACACCAGTCGCGTCCGGGCCGAGCGTGGGCGTGATGCCGGCAGGCAGCTTTCGGGCCGCGCCATTGAGAAACTCGAGAACGCGAGAGCGCGCCCAGTAGATGTCCGTGCCGTCCTCGAAGATGATGTAAACGAAAGAAACGCCGAAGAAGGAAAAGCCGCGCACGACCTTCGACTTCGGCACCGTGAGCATGGCGGTGGTCAGCGGATAGGTGACCTGGTCCTCCACGACCTGCGGCGCTTGTCCCTTATACTCGGTATAAACAATCACCTGCGTGTCTGAGAGGTCGGGGATCGCATCGAGCGGCAAATGCTGAAGCGCATAGACGCCGGACGCGACGGCAGAGACGGTGCCTATCAGGACCAGCATGAGGTTGCGGGAGGACCATCCGATAAGGCGCGCGATCATTGCCGATTATCTCCTGTATCGAGTCCCTGCAGCGCGGCCTTCAGATTGCTTTCTGCGTCGATCAGGAAATTGGCTGAGACGACGACCTTGTCGCCTTCCGACACGCCTTCGCGGATCTCGATCCGACCATCGCCGCGCCGGCCGAGCTTCACCGGCCTCGGCTCGAACCGGCCCTTCCCCTTGTCGATCAGGACAAGCTGTTTCACGCCGCTGTCGATCACGGCGCTTTCGGGCACCGTGACGACCGCCTCATCGCCGCCCATCGCGATATTGGCATCGACATACATGTCAGGCATCAGCGCGCCATCGGGATTGTCGAGTTCTACGCGCACGCGCCCTGTGCGCGTTTCCTTGTTGATCTGTGGGTATACGAGCGCAATTCTGCCCGCGAAAGTCTTGCCTGGCATTCCGCGAGGGCTGATCGTAATGGGCAATCCTACAGACACCATCGCAAGATCGCGTTCAGCGAGATCGATGAGCGCCCAAATTCTAGAAATGTCGGCGATCCGAAACAGAACGTCGCCAGCCGCTGCCCGCATGCCGTCGATGGCAGCACGTTCCAGGATGATTCCGTCCTGCGGTGCGGGCCAGGCAATGGAAACGGGCACTTCGCGCGTCTTTTCGAGCGCGACTGTGGCACTTTCGGGCATACCGAGATTGTCGAGCCGACGCTTGGCGCCTTTCATGTTCTGGTTTGCCGTCGCTCCCTGATCTCGCGCGCCAAGCGCTGAAAGGTATTCGGCGGCAGCATTGGATAGGTTCGGACCATAGACCCGCATTAACGGCTGGCCCTTGCGAACGGGCGAACCTGTCGTCACGTCGGCAACGGACTCGATGAAGCCCTCGAACCGGAGAGCGACGACAGAGACGCGGCGCTCGTCCAGCTGGATGGTGCCGGGCGCGCGCAGCGGCATGCTGAGAACCCGGCGCTCTGCCGGCTCCGAGCGCGCGCCAGATTTCTGGATCTTGCCGGCGCTGACCGTGACAATGCCATCGTCGCTATCCTCGCCCTCGTAGACGGGGAGATAATCCATCCCCATCGAGTCCTTCTTCGGCGTTTTCGATGTGTCGGGCAGACCCATCGGGTTGCGGTAGAAGCGAACGCGCTTCGGGTCGGCCCCGGATGATGCGGACGCGGCCTGCGCGGGATTTGGCTTCTCCTCGAAGCTGACATCCTCGCCGCTACGCACAGCGACGTAATCCTTGCCGGACGCGGATTTTGCGGGCGTCGCCGAATAGGCGGGCCGATCGGGATCGCGATAGTAGATGATCGATCCTCCCGCAGATGACGGTTCGGACTTTGCGGCTGTCTGCGCCGAAAGCGCCGCCGTCAGCCAGGAGGGCGTCCGCCAGTCGGAGCGACCCGCGACCCAACCGAGCGTGCCGGCGCCGGCGACGACCGCGATAATGAGAATCGTCTTCCATAGCCGTGTCACAGCGATCCTCCCGCCAGCCGTTCCATCTCGGCATATCTCGACTGCTGCTCGACCCGGAGCTTCAGAAGATCGAGGTGGATTGTGCGAAGCCGGCGCTCCGCCTCGAAGACGATCGAAAGATCGGTGGTGCCGGCTTCAAAGCCGCTGCGGGCGGTCTTGACCGATAGTTCGCTCGGCGGCAGGAGGCGCGCCGTATGGATGCGGATCGCTTGCTCGACGGTATCGTAGCCGATCCAGGCATCGGCGATCGCCCCGTCGAGCTTCAGCCGAAGCGCGTCGAGCCTTGCCTGAGACGCGCCGAGATTGCTGCTGGCGGCTCGCTGCGCGGCGTCCTTCGCGTCGACTTGGAGCGGAAGCTTTATCCCGACGAGGAATTCGCCGGTGTCCGAGCCGACCGGGCGCTGCACGTAGCGTGCGCCGAGCGTTACATCCGGATAGCCGTTGAGATCGGTCAGTGATTTGGTGCTCTTTGCCGAACCGACCAGGGCTGCGGACGCCGCTAGAGCCGGATTGGCGGCATGGGCGCGCGCCTGGATGCCTGCGATCGTGAGATTGGCCTTGATCGGCCTGAAGCCCGTGGGAGCGGCGAGCGCTTCGAGCGGCCGGCGTCCGATCAGCGTGTTGAGCCGGGCCGCTGCAGCCTTGAGGTCGCCCCGCCGTCGCGCGACATCGACCTCCGCCGTCGCGGATTCGATGTCGGCCTTGATTACGTCCTGCTGCTCGACCGAGGTGGTGCCATAGCGGGTGCGCAACAGGCCCGAAATCTCATCGACCCTGCGCTTCAGGTCCAGCGAGAGCGCCAATGCCTCATGCGCCGCATTATATTCGGCATGGACTGCCTTCACGCGTGCGATCAGGTTGACGGTCGCCGCCGCGCTCTGATAGCGCGCTGCGCTCGCATCCGATCGTGCAACGTCGCGCTCCAGGTCGCGCTTGCCCCAGAGCTTAAATTCCTGCGATACGGCGAACCTTCGTTGTCCGACGCCCCGGCGGTTGACGTCCCAGGCCTCGAATTCAAAGGTTGGATCCGCGAGAACGCCTGCCGTACCGACCTTATAGATAGCAGCTTCGGCGTCTAGCGCGGCTGCAGCCAGATCGGGGTTGAGCCGCCGCGCGAGTGTGACGACGCTCTCGACTGTTGCGCCCGGAAGCGCCGGTTCCTTCGCCTTGAGGGGAGACAACCACAGCAGCGCCGCGGTTGCTCCGATCAGAGCGAGCCAAGCAGAATGGCCCGCGCGGTTCACGGCGCCGCCGTGAAGGTCAGTTTGCTCTCGACGGTTCCGGTCTCGCCCTGAACCTTGGCGCCGAGCGACAATTGCCAGGAGCCAGCCATCATGAGGTCGGCCTTGAAGCGGTAGACGCCGGGTTCCGTCGAAGGAAGGTCGTCCACCATCGTCGTCATGGTCGGCATGCCGTCAGGCGCCATGTCGATCCGTTTCGCGAAAATGACGGCATCCGTCACCGGCTTGCCATCGGGTTTGTGGATGAGGCGAACGGCGACGACAGCTTCGCCTTTCTTGAAGTCCTTTTGCACGAGCTGAAATTCGTAGTCCTTGACGTCCGCGTAGGCGTAAGAGCCCGTACCAAGCAAGACAAGCGTCGTCAGTGCGGCCATGCAGGCGCACTTCGAGATAGAGTTCGACATGATTTCTCCAATTCCATGAAAGATCGGTGCGCTTTGTCGCGGCACATGTCGCGACAAAGCGATGGATCAAGGTGACGCGCATGGCAAAGCCACGCGACGCGCAGGCGTTTAGCCAGTCATGGGATCAGGATTGGGGAGGCCGTAGGGGCGGAGAAGCCGCGAACATGTCGTGCGAGACGTCGTCGACGATCACACCAGAAAGCAGGACGGCGTGCCGGACCGTCTCGACGCGAATTGTGAGGGGACCGACATAATACCCGGAGACGGCGCAGACGTCGGCAAACGGACAAAGCTTATGATTGTCCGCGCCCTTCTGCGGCGCGTCGCTCGGTTGAGCCTGCATTGCGGTCATGCACTCGGGCGAGCCGCTTTTCGCCATCGCAGGCGCGCTGACGCCGCCCGTCAAAAGGCCGATTACGATGAGACATCGGAGCACGAAGCTGATGGCGATAGTACTCTTCACGAACCAACAATCTCATATCCAGCAGGCCAATGACAACGCTTTCTTACGCTCTGACGGATTTGTTACCCGTGGATGCGGCCTGCATCTCGACTGTCACTTGTGATGATGCTGACATTCTCCATGATCGGCCAGCACCTCGATCACTTTGCAGTCTGCCACACGCCCATGCCTGCATTCCTCGATCATGACTTCCAACTCGGCTTTAAGGGCCAGTAGGCTTCGAATGCGCTGATCCACCTCGATCAGCCTGGCCTTGGCAATCCCGTCTGCTGTCGCACAGGATTGGCTGGGATTGTCTTGGAGGGTGAGCAGCGCCCGGATGGCCTCGATGTCGAACCCAAGTTCGCGAGCATGGCGAATGAAGGCGAGGCGGCGAAGATCGGCAGTATCGTAAAATCGCCGGTTTGAATCGCTTCGCAGCGGCGAACGCAGCAATCCGATCTGCTCGTAATAACGAATGGTCGGAACCTTGACGCCGCTCTGTCGGGCGGCATCGCCGATATAGATACCATTCGTCATATTTTTGTTGCTCCTCCAGCGGCTAGAGAATGTAAATCCGATAACGATTTTGCAAGTCCCGATTTGATCGGTTCAGGGAGAGAGAGATTAGGATGAGTTCAGCCTGGGTATACACGTTGATACCGGCTACTGCAGCGATCATCGGCGCGGCCATTGCGGTCAATGTCCGGCTCAGTCCCACCCTGGTCAGTGCCATTCAGCATTTTGCGGCCGGCGTGGTGTTCGCTGCTGCCGCCGGCGAAATCCTTCCGGACGTCATGCATGGCGGATCGCCGCTGGCGACGATGATAGGCGGTTTTCTTGGTGTGGTGGTCATGCTCTCCGTCAAGCAGATCGAGACATTCGTAAAAGGCCCTGTGGGACTGCTGTCGATGATTGGCATCGACATTCTCATCGACGGCCTTGTCCTTGGCATCGGCTTCTCCGCCGGAGCCAAGGCCGGGTTGTTATTGACCATCGCGCTGACCATCGAAGTGCTTTTTCTGGGCCTGACCGTTGCAGCGGAACTGGGAGAAAGCCTTCGATCCAAGATAAAGATTATTGGTGTGACGGCCACTCTCGTTGTTTTATTGCCGCTTGGTGCCCTGCTGGCCACGCCGATCGCGACCCTTCCACCGCATGTCGTAACCGGCTTTTTTGCTTTCGGATTGATCGCGCTGCTCTATCTCGTGACGGAGGAACTACTGGTTGAAGCGCATGAAACGCCCGACCGGCCCTGGGTGACTGCTATGTTCTTTATCGGCTTTCTGGTGCTCCTGGCGCTTGAGCAAGCCATGGGTTGAAGTCTCTTCGACACCCGCCAAACCAACGGTGCGAGCGTATCGCCACGTCACATTCATAAAAATCTCCTTGCTCCTCTAGCGGCTAGAGGATGTAGCAAGCCCAAAGGCGGATCAATTGGTGAAGGAGCCGTTATGGCGCAGGCAGCACAGCAGACACGTTACCGGGTCGAGGGAATGGATTGTGCGAGTTGCGCGACCAAGATCGATACGGCCGTGCGCCGCATGCCCGGCGTTGCGGATGTGTCCGTGTCTGTGACGGCGGGAACGATGACCGTTCATCATGACGACACAAGCGATCTCACCGCGATCGCGAAAAAAGTTGGAGGGCTGGGTTACAGCGCCACCGCTCTTGCCGCCAATACCAATGAACAGACGCGTCCCGAATCCCATCCGCACGATCATGACGATGATGATCATTCGCGAGGTGATCATGCAGGTCATGATCACGCGAAGCACGACCATGCGGGACACGATCATAGCGCTGCCAAGCATGAGGAAATCGAGGGTCTGCACGGTCACGATCATAGTCCGAGCACGGGTCCTTGGTGGAAAAGCAAGAAGGGCCAGCTTACTATCGCGAGCGGCGCGGCTCTCGTGGTCGCCTATGGCGTCGGCAAGCTATTTCCGGCCATCGAAGCCTATGCCTTCCTCGCGGCGATGCTCGTCGGTCTGGTGCCGATCGCCAAACGGGCGATAATGGCGGCTTTGGCTGGCACGCCTTTCTCTATCGAGATGTTGATGACCATTGGAGCTGTCGGCGCTATCTTCATCGGAGCCGGGGAGGAAGCGGCAACGGTCGTCTTCCTTTTCCTGATCGGTGAGTTGCTGGAAGGTGTTGCTGCAGGAAAAGCGCGTGCGAGCATCCAGTCGCTGACGGCCTTGGTGCCGAAAACCGCGCTGCTCGAGGAAAACGGCAAGACGCGAGAGGTCCCGGCAGAAAGCCTGACCGTCAATGCAGTTATATTGGTACGCCCCGGCGATCGCATTCCAGCGGACGGGATCATCGTCTCCGGCGAAAGCGACATCGACGAAGCTCCGGTAACCGGTGAAAGTACGCCTGTCCGAAAAGGGGTCGACGCGAAGGTCTTTGCAGGCACTGTCAACAGCGATGCCGCCTTGCGCATTCGCGTCACAGCGACGGCGGCCGACAATACGATCGCGAGGGTCGTCAAACTGGTCGAGGAAGCGCAGGAATCGAAAGCGCCGACAGAGCGCTTCATCGACCGTTTCTCGCGCTACTATACGCCGGGCGTGGTTGTAGTCGCGGCTCTGGTCGCAATCATTCCGCCAGTTCTGCTCGGCGCGGCATGGTCGGAATGGGTCTATAAGGGCCTTGCGATCCTGCTGATCGGCTGTCCCTGCGCGCTCGTCATTTCAACGCCCGCTGCTATTGCTGCTTCCCTATCGTCGGGCGCGCGGCGTGGGCTGCTGCTCAAGGGCGGTGCGGTCCTCGAAAACCTGGGCAAGATCACCGCCGTCGCATTCGATAAGACCGGGACTTTAACCGAAAGCAAGCCGAAGGTGACCGACGTCCTCACCTTCGACCATCCTGAAACGGACATCCTGAAAATTGCTGCGGCGCTGGAAACCGGCTCCAGCCATCCATTGGCTACAGCCATTCTGGCGAAAGCGAAGGAAAGCAATATCGATATTCCTGCCATGACGAACGGCAAGGCGATCGGCGGTAAGGGGATTACCGCGACGGTTGAAGGGCAGCATGTGTTTCTAGGTTCGCCCCAAGCTGCAAACGACCTCGTCAATCTAATGCCAGACCAGCACAAACGGATCGCCGACCTCAATGATGAAGGAAAAACGGTGTCCGTTCTGCTCGTGGGTGATGCTGTCGCTGGGGCAATCGCCATGCGCGACGAACCGCGTGCGGATGCCATTGAAGGCCTGAAAGCCCTCACCGATGCTGGAATCAAGACCGTGATGCTGACGGGCGATAACACGCGGACGGCGAATGCCATCGGCAAAACGCTCGGCATCGATGTTCGCGCCGAACTGCTTCCAGAAGCCAAACTCCAAATCGTTTCCAAACTCCAGAAGCAAGGGTTCATCGTCGCGCAGGTTGGCGACGGCATCAATGACGCGCCTGCCTTGGCGGCAGCAGATGTAGGCATCGCGATGGGTGGCGGCACGGATGTGGCGCTTGAAACGGCGGATGCGGCGGCCCTTCATGGCCGCGTCGGCGATGTCGCCGCCATGATCGACCTGTCCAAGCGCACGATGGGCAACATAAGACAGAATATTGGCCTTGCGCTCGGTATGAAGGCTGTATTTCTAGTCACCACCATCATCGGCCTCACAGGTCTCTGGCCCGCCATACTGGCCGATACCGGCGCGACGGTTCTGGTGACGCTCAATGCATTGCGGTTGCTCGGGACCAAATCGGCTTGAAGTCAGCATCGAGTTCAGGGTTCAGCGGTTGATGCTCAGCCGCCGACGTCTCGCGAATTCTCGATAAAGCGCTTCTTCACTAACTCCAATCTCGCTGGCGATCGATTTCCAGCTTCCCTTTCCGGGCAGCGTTCCGCCATTGGCGGCAACCCACGCGTCCAGTCGTTCGGAAACGGTTTTCAGCGAGAGCAATTCGACCTGCGAGCGCGATGCCTGAAGCTCGCTTGCCAGATGACGAGACCATGCTTCCTGAAAATCCTTGTCCAAGACCAATCTGGCCCTGAGTTTAGCTTTGTCGATTGCACAGGTTCTGGTCGGAATGGCCGCCCCGGCGTCGCAATGATAGACATCTGAGTAAAGTGACGCTTCTGCCAGTATCGAACCTGGCTTGGCTCTTTGAAGGATCAGTGCCGCGCCATCTCTTTGATAGCGAACGAGGTGAATGGTTCCTGTCTCGATCAGATGGATGCTGTGTACAGCGTCGTCGATATGGAAGACCATTTCGCCTGCCTCGAAATGACAAGCTTGTCCTACGAGTTGCCGAAGAAATCGTTCGAGTAGCCCTTTCATGATAGTTATCATGTGCGTACGGATCGGGTCGTGGCAAGCAGCTTCCTTTAAAGGAGGCTCATCATGCTGCGCTTTGTTGTTGTCATAACCTGCTTGTTACCAGTTTCGGCGTTGGCTCAGTCCGCTCACGAACACCACGCGGCGACCAAACCCAGCGGCGCATCAAATGTGACGATGTCGAAATCGCCCGAGCAGCCCGGCCAGTCGGCTTTTGCGGCGATCCAAGAGATCGTCGCGATTCTCGAGTCTGATCCACAGACCGACTGGAGCAAGGTCGACATAGAGGGGCTCAGGATGCACCTCATCGATATGGACAATGTCACCATGCGGGCGCGCGTAACGAGCGTGCCCGTCGATAATGGCATGAGGTTTGAGGTAGCTGGCGTCGGGGATGCGAAAGAGTCGATCCGGCGAATGCTTTTCGCTCATGCGGCTACCATGACCCGCATCGGAGAATGGAAATTCACTGCTATATCCACCGATACAGGAGCCGAACTTGTTGTGGTCGTACCGGCACACGACAGACTGAAGCTCAAGGGTCTCGGATTTATCGGCGTCATGACCCGCGGTATGCATCACCAAAGCCATCACATGATGATTGCGCGCGGCGACAATCCGCATCAATGAGAACCAGCCCAACCGGTGTTCAACCGTCTGGTGCCTGATCGCTCGATGGACCTTTCCGCTCATTTTACGGGTTGAAGAGGCGTATCTCTCGCAATGAGACTCAACTGGAAATCGGCCGACATATTGCCGGCCGATCCAGTTCATTTCGAGAACGCAATCGCCTGCATATTCGGGTAGTAAATTTCAAGATCTTTGCTCTTGCCGTCCACCTGCTGGATGAGCAACTCAAACTTGTGTTTTCCTGGCTCTGCCTGAAAGACAAGCGATCCTTCTATACTCTATCGATCATGCTCGTATTTGAATTGATCGACCACTCTCAGCGACCCGATGTTAATGCGTTTGACCGGCATCAGCGTGCCGCCATCCATGCGAAGGAAAGCTCTGATCGAGCAAGGACAGCCAGTTGCCTTCTCCGCTGTCGCGCCGCTTGAGAATTGAAAAAGAACGTTTGAAGGCTGAGATATCAGATTCGACGCTCGCGATGGGTGTCGGACCGCTTTCAGCGATTGGATACGCCTTATCGGAGTCGGCACTATTGAAGAATGCGAGCGGAGAGGCAGCTTCGCACGCCGCGGCTGCACCAAGCAAAGATGCTGCAAACGCGATAGTTCCTTTCATTTTTTTCATGATGTCCTCATCGACCTTAACCGTGACAAACCGATGGCTAGGAGGCTCTTGATATCGTCGGATGACGATGCTTGATCCTATCCTGGGGGATATGATATGCAAATCTATGCTTCACGAATCTCATCCTGACATCCTCAAGCGTCTCCAGCGAGCGCATGGCCATCTTGCGTCGGTCATGGCCATGATGGAGGCGGGCCGGTCATGCGTCGATCTCGCACAACAGCTCCATGCCGTCGAAAACGCCATAGGCAACGCCAAGCGAGAACTCATACAGGACCACATGGAGCACTGCCTGTTCGATGCCACGGAGCTGAATGGCAACGCCAAGAATGCGCTGACCGAATTCAAGGCTTTGGCCAAATATCTTTAAGGATCGAGATGTTTGAAAAGATACGCGACTGGTTCGGTTTCGGCGGGTTCGAGACGGCCCATCATGGAGATCACGGCCACGGTCACGATGGGGCGGGCGGACATGGCCACACGCATGGCGTGATCGATCCAGGGATCGCGGCGACCGATCGCGGCGTATGGGCGATCAAATGGTCTTTCGTCATCCTCGCCATCACTGCCGCGTTGCAGCTGGCCGTAGTCTATATCTCCGGCAGCGTCGCGCTGCTGGCCGACACAATCCACAATATCGGCGACGCCACAACCGCAATCCCGCTTTGGATCGCCTTCAGGCTGGCGCGTCGGAAACCGTCGACGACCTTTACTTATGGGCTCGGTCGGGTCGAGGATCTGGCTGGCCTGCTGATCGTCTTCATCATCCTCTTCAGCGCGATTGTCGCGGGCTACGAGGCTATTTCCCGTCTGATCCACCCTCAACCCGTGACGGAGCTTGGGTGGCTGGCTGCGGCGGGCATCGTTGGCTTCCTCGGCAACGAGATCGTGGCGGTGTTCCGCATTCGGGTCGGGCGGGAAATGAACAGCGCCGCCCTGATCGCCGATGGCTATCACGCGAGGACGGACGGCCTCACCAGCCTTGCCGTCGTCCTCGGCGCTGTCGGCGTCTATTTCGGGTTTCCACTGGCCGATCCGATCATCGGGCTGCTTATTACGGTCGCGATCCTCGGCATCGTCTGGCAATCGTCGCGCGCCGTCGTCACCCGGATGCTGGACGGAGTGGAGCCTGGCGTTGTCGCGGAAATCCGCCACGCGGCAGGGCATGTCGCCGGCGTCCGGCAGATCATCGACGTCAAGGGTCGCTGGCTTGGCCACGAACTGCATGCTGCGCTCACCATCGCGGTCGACGAAACACTTCCCGTGACAGAGGCCGACCAGATCGCCGCCCGTGTCGAGGCGGAACTCAGGTCCCATCTACCGGCGCTCGCCGCCGTGACCATCTGTTTTGGGGTGGAGCGATTCGCTTCGATGGCGACCATCGGTGCTGACGCCACGCATCACCATGCGCCCGCGCCGTTCAACTTCGAGGGGCGTCTTGCCAAGGGCGTTCTCGATATCGTCGACACGCCACAAGGCGAACGCATGCGGTTGACGCTTTCGCGGCAGGCTTTACACCTGACCGCCCGGGTGATCATAAACCGTCCGGACTCGCCGGAAGTGATTGGGCTGTCGCCCTCCGACAATCCGGCAACCCACATGAGCACGATCGCGCCGGCCGAACCTCACGAGTTCGACGCAATGCTCGAACTGACCGCGGGCAATCAGCACGAGACCCTGCCGTTCCGAATGCTAGAGCCAGAGGGCCATCATCACTGATTTCGATGCGCGCGGCGCTCAACAGATAGGGAGAGGCTGTTGAAGCCTCCCCCTCCTTATTTCAGGCCGCCATCTTTAGACAGCTCTCGGCGCAGTGCTTGCAAGCATCGACGCAAATCTGCATGCCGCCGATCTTCTCGCAGTCCTTGGCGCATTCCAAGCAGATCTCGGCGCATTCCCGGCAAACATGCCGGTGATGCTCCGATTTCATGAGCATGAAATGCGCCGAAGTCCGACAGATTTCGGCACACGCCATCATGAGCCTGAAATGATCGGGCGCGACATGCTTGCCGCCCGTTTCGAGACAATGGCCCATCGCGGCGCCAAGGCAAGTCTGGTAGCATTTCAGACATTTATCGATGCATTTCTGCATCAAATCGTCATGTGTCATGATGCAGCTCCCTAGCTGCCATGCTTCATCTGCCAAGCCTTCATCGTGGCGATCTCCCTGTCCTGCGCCCCAACGATTTCCTCAGCCAGCTTCTTAATCTCGGGATCTTTCCCATATTGCAGTTCGACCTTTGCCATGTCGATCGCCGCCTGATGATGCGGGATCATCATCATGACGAAGTCCTTATCGGCATCGCCGGTCAGCTTCATCGACATCATGCCCTGATGCATGGTCGTCATGGCCTTCATGTACCCTTCGTCGGCGGGCCCCTTGCCCATGTCCATTCCCTTCATGTCCATGCCCTTCATGGCGTCCTGTGCGAAGGCGACGGTGGCGGAGCCCGCAATCACGGCGGATAGAAGGATATGCTTAATGGTGAGCTTCATGATGGTTCTCCAGGATTTTTTGATGATTGCCGACGCCAACAGGTCGGCGGTTTCCGAGTGGGAAGGTTGCTGAAAGGATGGTCCGCAGTTAAGCCCGCGGCGGCCTGTCGGGCGCCGGATAGCCGAGTCCGGAGGCAACTCCGATCTGCATCCGCGGCCAGGGGGTCGAAGTGGTTCGATAGGCCAGCAGGCCATTTGTTACGCCTAACAGCGCCTCACAGCAGATATCTGCATTACAGCAGCTAGACGCGCCGTGCCGTCGTTCGCAATTTTCCGTCGGCGAAATTTCGGACGGGCGCACAGAGTTGACCACCCGAGATCGTCCGGGCTCCCGCGCATCGATGAAAGACGCTGAAACGCGCATCGGCGCTATAAGGGCCAAAAAGATCAATAGAGTTGCAAGGGCGGATTTCAGTCTCATGGCACCGATCTGTTGCTCAGACTGGTAACCCTTTCGAGCGGGAACGGGTTCCGTAGGCTTACGTCACGTCGATCACCATCATGAGGCCGCCGCCGCCTTCCTGCCCGACGTTGTTGTTCGTCAGGATGTACGACACAAAATGATGCTTCGGCTCTTTGGCGCCTTATAGGGAACGAGAAATCACGGCGGGCGTATACCCGGCCTGCACGATCATCGACTCGATCGCCGCGCGGTCGGCGCTGCCTGACACGCGAACGATCTTCGTCACCGGATCGGCCTCGACGACCGCATGCGGCACGCTGCTTTCGATGGCTGTCTTGATGGTGCCCGCACAATGGCCGCAAGTCATGTCCTCGACACGGAACTCGAGGCTGTCGCTCGGGCGCCGGTCGTCTCGGACGCCGTATTGGAGTGTTTTTCACAAGAGCACATGGCCGAAGTTTCCTTGGTTTAAAGAGATGGCCTGACGCTGCGGCTTCCCACCATGGTAAGGTCAAGAGCTTTTTTAAGGAGGGCTGATAGAAACCGATTTGGATGAGTTGGGCGATATCGAGCGATGCTATCCAAAGCCCTTGCGAAAGCCGCTTGACCTTCCCACGATGGGAAGGTGCATACAGGTGCGCATCTACATCAGGAGAATGCAGTGCGCATCGAAAACGCTTCCACGAAAGGAAGAGATCGCTCGTCGGAGCTGGATATCGGCATCGCCGGCATGAGCTGCGTGTCCTGTGTCGGGCGCGTCGAGAAAGCCGTCGCCGCCGTCGAGGGCGTCGAGCGTGTCTCCGTGAACCTCGCGACCGAACGAGCGCATGTCGGCATTCGCGACACCGCCAGGCCGGCCGACATCCTCGCCGCGATCCGCAAGGCCGGCTATGAACCTGCCGAGGCATCGGTCGATCTTGCCGTCACCGGCATGACATGTGCGTCCTGCGTCGGCCGCGTCGAAAAGGCGTTGAAGGCTGTTCCCGGCGTCAGCGAGGCCAGCGTCAACCTTGCAACCGAGCGCGCCACAGTTCGGGGCTTGGCTGGCGCAGACTTCTCGGCGCGCCTGACCGATGCGGTGAGGACGGCCGGATACCAGGCCAAACTCGTCGAGACGGGGGGCATTGCGACTGCGCAAGGCCAGGACCAGCGTGATGCCGACCAGGAGGCGCTGAAGCGCTCCGTGATCGTCGCCGCGCTTGCGACCGCTCCGCTCCTCGTCTTCGAGATGGGCATGCACCTGTCGGAGACGCTGCACCGTTTTCTCGCGGGCTGGATCGGGGACCCGAACATCCGCGTGCTGTCTTTCCTGCTCGCGACGTTCGTCCTCTTCGGTCCCGGCTTCCGCTTCATCCGCAAGGGGTGGCCGGCGCTGCTGCGCGGCGCGCCGGACATGAACTCTCTCGTCATGCTGGGAACGAGCGCGGCCTATCTCTATTCGGTCGTCGCGACCTTCGTGCCGGCCGTCTTGCCCGAAGGGAGCGACTACACCTATTTCGAGGCTGGCGCCGTCATCGTCACGCTGATCCTCGGCGGTCGCTGGTTCGAGGCGCGCGCGAAGGGGCGGACCAGCGAAGCGATCCGCCGGTTGATGTCGCTGCAGCCGAAGATGGCTCGCGTCCGGCGCGATGGCATCGAGACGGATGTCGGCATCGACCTCGTCGTCGCCGGTGACGTCGTGGTCGTTCGCCCCGGCGAGCGTATCCCCGTCGACGGAGACGTCATCGAGGGCGTGTCCTACGTCGACGAGGCGATGATCACTGGCGAACCCGCGCCCGCCCGGAAAGAACTCGGCGCATCGGTCACAGGCGGAACGGTCAACGGCACGGGAGCCTTCCGCTTCACCGCCCGGAAGGTCGGAGCCGATACCCTCCTGGCGCAGATCGTGCGGACGGTCGAGCAGGCGCAAGGATCGAAGCTGCCGATTCAGGCTATCGTCGACAAGGTGACGATGTGGTTCGTGCCGGCGGTGATAGCGCTGGCGCTTCTGACGTTCGGTCTGTGGCTCTCGTTCGGACCTAGCCCCAAGCTCTCATACGCGCTCGTCAACGCGGTTGCGGTCCTCATCATCGCGTGCCCCTGCGCGATGGGCCTCGCGACGCCGACCTCAATCATGGTCGGCACCGGCAAGGGCGCCGAACTCGGCATTCTCTTTCGCAAGGGCGAGGCACTGCAAACCTTGCGTGACGCGAAGACGATCGCATTCGACAAGACCGGCACGCTGACCGAGGGTCGCCCGGAACTAACCGACATCGTCGTCGCGGAGGGCTGGACGGAAGCGGACGTGCTCGCTTTGGTCGCGTCGGCGGAACGCCGCTCCGAACACCCTGTGGCGGAGGCTATCGTCGAGGCGGCCGACCGACGCGGGCTTAGGCTCGTCGATGCCGATGCGTTCGAGGCGGAACCCGGGTTTGGCATCAGGGCGACCGTCGACGGCAGGGTGGTCGAGGTGGGAGCGGACCGGCTGATGCGGCGGCTCGGGCTCGATCTCGAGCGCTTCGAGATCGGCGCGGCAGACCTCGGAGACGCCGGCAAGACCCCGCTCTACGCCGCGATTGACGGCAAGCTCGCGGCGATGATGGCGGTGGCCGATCCTCTCAAGGATACGACGCCGGCGGCCATCGCGGCGTTGCGGGGACTCGGTCTCAAGGTGGTTATGATCACCGGTGACAACCGGAGGACCGCGCATGCGATCGCGTACACGCTCGGCATCGATGAGGTTGTTGCCGAGGTTCTGCCGACGGGCAAGGCCGACGTGATTAAATCCCTTCAGGTCGGCGGCGCCAAGATCGCCTTCGTCGGCGACGGCATCAACGATGCGCCGGCTTTGGCGCAGGCCGATGTCGGCATCGCCATCGGCACCGGCACGGACATCGCCATCGAGAGCGCCGATGTCGTCCTGATGGCCGGCGACCTCAACGGGGTCGCCAGGGCGATAGCGCTGTCTCAGGCGACGATCGCCGATATCCGGCAGAACCTCATATGGGCTTTCGGCTACAACGTGGTGCTGATCCCAGTTGCGGCCGGAGCCCTTTATCCGGCGTTCGGCATCCAGATGTCGCCGATGTTCGCTGGGCTCGCCATGGCTCTCTCCAGCATCAGCGTGCTGTCGAATGCGCTCCGGCTGAAGCGCTTCGGAGGCGGACTGCCGGATGCTGCCCCGGTGAGGGAGCAGCCGCGCCTCGCCGCCGCGGAATAGCAAATTCTGGGAGGTCGACCATGAATATCGGCGAAGTCGCTGCCGCATCCGGCATCACCACCAAGATGCTGCGCTACTACGAGACGATCGGGTTGATCGACGCGGCGCCGCGCACGGAAGCCGGCTATCGCGTCTATTCGCACGACGACATACATACGCTGCGGTTCATCAAGCGGGCGCGGGCGCTCGGCTTCTCGCTTGACGAGGCGCGGGAACTCGTCGCCCTCTGGCGCGACAAGAGCCGAGCAAGCGCCGACGTCAAGCGCTTCGCCCTGAAACAAATTGCAGATCTAGAGGCGAAGATCGCCGAATTGCAAGCCATGTCGCGGACGCTGCAGCATCTGGCCAGCACCTGCCATGGCGACGAGCGCCCGGATTGTCCGATCCTCGCCGATCTCGCCGACCCGGCTGCCGGCCTCGGCCCGGGCGAGAAACGACCTGCGCGGCGAGGTGAAAGCGTCCGAGATAGATACCGGCGGCAAGTCCGGCCGGGCTATCACCGATAATCAGGCAGTCGAAGGGATCAAGCGTGTTTACCGCAGGTCCTATCAAGAGGCGTTGCCATCAATCGCCTCCATCGTATTCGCCTCAACGGTTTCCGCCTCGACCGTGCTCGCGAGGCGTCTGTCGAATTCGAGCGTCTTCTTGCGCGCGTCGGCTCTGTTCGGGTGATGAGAGAACCGAACCAGTCGCCTCCGTGGAAGCAGCGTTCCGGATCGATAGTCTGTCCTTGTCGGAAGAGCCGCCTCCGCGCGCCTCGGATGCCGTGATTGCCGCCAGAAGGGCGAAAGCTGCGATAGCGGTGCGTTTCATGTGTCGAACCTCGGTGTGTGCGCGTGACTGCGCCTCATTTAGAAGTTCGGGATCGTGATGGTTTCAGTTACATGCTTGAGAAAAGATCGAGGCAATGATTTCGACTCACCATCGCAGGAGGCGGGGACCCAGCGCTGCACCGCCCAGCCCACACGCCACGATCGCCAGGCCATACCAGAGGGCGATGAAGGGTACGGTGTCATCGACGCAATGCAGCGAGTAGCCGATCGCGCCGAACCCTCCCGCGACCAGACCGGCGAGGGCGCCGGTTCCATTCAGATCGGTTGGAGCGGCTTTCTTCAAAGCCAGATTGATGATCGCGAACGGCACGATCGCAAAGGCGGGGATGGCGATCAGGCATTCCAGCCAATGGTCACCAAGGATTTCGCGATGCCAGAGCGGGCTCGGCGTCATGGCGAGCGTCGCGACCGCAAGACCGACGATGACGAGTAGCGGCCAGGCGATCTTGATCGCGGGCACCTTTCCAAGCCTGCCCGGACGGGCATATCGAAACAGGTAGAAGGCCGCCACTGCGGTAAGTATCGATGCGAAGACGATCTTGCCGCAGAGGAAGATGATCGAGTCTCTATCGACGGCGTCTTGCCGAGCGCCGAGGAACAGGAGGCCCGAGACGCTTGCCACCACGACATTCGTAAAAATCGCGATAATCAATGCTCGATCTACTGCTCGGTGATCGACACGATCGAGGTCGCAGGCGAGCACGTCGACGAGTTCACTTGTCTTCATCGCAAATTATCCTTCAAGACGATGTTGGAGAGCCGCCGAAGTGCCCGGTGGACGAGCACTTTGACAGCGGACTCTTTCATGCCAAATTTCAGCGCAGCCTCGCGTGTGCTCAGTCCCTCTATCTTGACGGATTGAACCACGCGTCCTGTCCTCGTTGGGAGCTGTGCCAGCAATTTTGCGACGTCGAGATTGCTTTCGACCTCCAACGCGTCGTCCCTGGCCACCAATTCGTCGACGTCGTCGATGGAATCGCTCAGCGTTGCGCGGGTCTGCCGCAGGTGATCGATCAGCTTGTAATGCGCAATCGCGTAGACCCAAGGTGTCAAAAGCTCGGTCGGACTATAGGTGTTCCGCTTCATGTGTATCGCCATCAGCGTGGTCTGGACGAGGTCCTCGACTTCTGCGTCGCGCTTTCCAAACAGTTTGAGGCGTCTTTTATAATATGCCCGCAGATGGGCCGCGAGCGCCAAGAGAAGGGCGCGGTACGCCGCTTCGTCCCCGGCCTGACTCGCGATCATGAGCGGTTTCAACGTCTCTTCCCTCGCCGCCATGTGAAATGGGGTCACCTTTCGAACAATCTATCAGATCCTAATTCGGTAGCCGAAGGCGAGGCGTTACATCGGCGGACACACTCCGACGAACTTTCTTTTAGTTGTACCTAAAATGCCTCTGCCACGGTCGGAAATGCTTTCAATTCCTCGTCAAATTGACGTAATTCCATATGAAAGGTTTGACCGCAGCGCAGCAAATCAGCTATTTAGATTTTGACTTTAAGGATCGGACGAATGGTCTCTCGCACTCTCATGAACGCGGTCGTCATGGCATGTCTTGCCATCGCGATCGTGTTTGCGAGCGCGGGCGCCTCGTCGGCGCATGAAGGTGGGGCAAGCCCGAACGCACAGGCGTCAGCGATATCAAAACCACAGGCAACCGCCGCCGCTGAAGTCCCGCCTGCACATCTGATGCGGCATGCTCACGGTATGCCGTCTTCACTCGACTTATCGAAGACGAAGGGCCATGCGGCCTGCCCGTCGGGCGGGTCGTGCTGCAATGCCGACTGCCCCATGTCGACACTTCCCGCCGTTGCTGATCTTCATCCCGGAGAAGGAGTGAGAGCTGTTTTGACGCCTCTTCCTGTTTTCCTTCCCTCCGGCGATGCGATGAACGGGCTCGACAGGCCTCCCCGGCTAGCCGCCTAGCGCCGCCGCCGAACCGCGCTACGGTTCTACGATCGTTGACCAGGCTGGCAGATATCCGACGTTCGTACGTCTGAACTGCGAGCTTGGCTTGATCGAGACTGTTGGCGGTTCCTCCGACACCTGTTGATCTTCCGGAATCTTATAATATGCGAATTCTTGCCGTCGCCGCGCTCGCGGCCGTCGTGTCCAGTTGTGCGAAGCCACCTTCATCGACCCTTGGTCTCTACGATCCATCCGATGCGTCAATCCGCGTTCGGCCCATCGCCTATAGAAGCGTCGGGGCTGGGTACGAGTCGCATCGGCCCGTAGGCCCGAATGACTGGATGAAGACGAATCGCTTCGTAACGCCAGGTGCCCGCTGATGAGGCTGTCTGCGGATATTCCTCCTCGTCGAACGAGGCGACATGCGTTGTCGGTTCCTGCGATCCTGTCTGCCTCGCTTCTCGCCGGATGTGCGTCATTCACGCCCGATGGCGGCATTTCGGTCGCTCAGAACGTCGTCAGGACCGAACTCGGTCAGGATGTGGTGAAGATCAACACGGATGCCGATGCCGCAAGCGTCGATGTCCGGGTGAAGACCCTGCTGAAAAAGCCTCTTTCCGCCGACAGGGCCGTCCAAATCGCGTTGTTGAACAATCGCGGCCTTCAGGCAGCTTACAACCAGCTCGGGATCTCGGAGGCTGCATATGTCGCGGCGACCTTGCCGCCGAGCCCGACGATATCCTTCAGCAGCATTAGCGGGGACCGCGCTCTCGAACTCGAACGGCGGCTGGTTGGTGACATACTGGCGCTCGCAACGCTGCCCGCGCGAAGCGAGATTGCCGCCGGGCGTTTCAGGCAGGCGCAGTTGAAGGCGGCCTATGAGACGCTCTCGCTCGCTGTCCAGACGCGCCGGGCCTATTACGATCTCGTCGCATCGAATCAACTCGTTGGCTATCTCGTCCAGGCGCAGGCCGCGGCCGGAACCACCTCCGAACTCTTCAAGAAGCTCGGAGAGACTGGCGCGGTCAACAAGATCGAACAGGGCCGCGAGCACGCCTTCACGGCTGAGGTTCTCGGCCAATTGGCGAAAGCAAGACTGAGGCAAGCCCAGGAGCGGGAACGTTTGACACGCCTGATGGGCCTTTGGGGCGAGAGCATCGCCTTTACGGTGCCATCAGCTTTGCCCTCATTGCCCAGGCGCCCGTTGGCGTCAGCTTCGATCGAAATGGAGGCCGTAAAGCGCCGGGTCGATCTGCAGATGGCGCGGGTCGAGCTGGAAACGACTGGAAAAGCGCTTGGTGCAGCCTCTACCACGCAATTCGTCAACCTCTTCAGTCTGACCGGTTATAATCGACTGGAGAGGACGACCAAGATCAATAACGGCGTCGCCGAGCGTGAACGCTTGAACAGGTTCGGGATCGAAGCCGAGCTTCAGATCCCAATCTATGATTTCGGCGAGACGAAAATCCGCGAAGCCAGGGAAAGCTATCTGCAATCTGTCAATCTGCTTGCTGACAAGGCTGTCACCGTTCGTTCTGAAGCCCGAGAAGCGTATCAGAAATATCGCGGAACTTACGATATCGCGCGGCACTATCAGGGCGAGATTCTGCCGCTCTGGCAGGGCATCTACAACGAATCCCAGCTTCAGTTTAACGGCATGTTGTTCGACGTCACCAAGCTCCTGGCCGATGCGCGTTTGCGCATACAGGCCAATGCCGGAGCGATTGATGCGAGACGCGATTTCTGGCTCGCCGACGCCGATTTGAAAGCCGCCATCATCGGCGGCGGCACGTCCACCAATAAACCAGAAGCCGTCGCCAACACTGCCAGCAGCGCCGGTTCAGATTGATCGAGATACCCTTCCATTCGAGGAGAGTGACATGACCGAACACACAGACAGCAAGACAGTATCGAGACCGACTTTGTCCCGCCGGGGCTTCGTCGGCGCGGGCGGATTGGCGTTGGCCGGCGTCGCCGCTATTTCCGGCAGGGTGCAGGCCGCCGGCATCCCCGAGGCGGCGACGCAGGCCTCGCCGAAGATGCAGCCGCCGCTGTTTCCGCATACGGGGCCGGACTATAACCCAGTCGTGACGCTCAACGGCTGGACGATGCCCTGGCGCATGAACGGCGACTGGAAGGAATTTCATCTCGTCGCCGAACCAGTCGTTCGTGAGATTGCGCCCGGCATGAAGGCCAATCTGTGGGGCTATAACGGCCAATCGCCAGGTCCGACGATCGAGGCTGTCGAGGGCGACAAGGTCCGCATCTTCGTCACCAACAAGCTGCCCGAACATACGACCGTCCATTGGCACGGCATGGTGCTGCCGAACGGCATGGATGGCGTCGGCGGCCTCACGCAGCCGCAGATCAAGCCTGGCAAGACCTTCGTCTACGAGTTCTTGCTGAAGAAGAGCGGCACCTTCATGTATCACCCGCATGCGGACGAGATGGTCCAGATGGCGATGGGCATGATGGGCTTCTTCGTGGTCCACCCACGCGACCCGCAAGAGAGGCGCGTCGACCGCGATTTCGTCTTCCTCCTGAACGCCTATGACATCGGCCCTGGCTCCTACGTGCCGAAGGTCAACACCATGCTCGACTTCAACCTCTGGACTTGGAATAGCCGTGCCTTTCCGGGGATCGATCCGCTTGTCGTCGCCAAGGACGACAGGGTGCGGGTGCGTTTCGGCAATCTCACCATGACCAATCACCCGATCCACATGCATGGCTATGATTTCAAGGTCACCTGCACCGATGGCGGATGGGTGCCGGAGAGTGCGCAATGGCCGGAAGTCTCGGTCGATTGTGCGGTCGGGCAAATGCGGGCTTTCGAGTTCAAGGCGACGGAACCCGGAGACTGGGCGATCCACTGCCACAAGTCGCATCACACGATGAACGCGATGGGCCACACGGTGAAGACCTATATCGGGGTCGACATGAAGCAGATCACCCAAAAAATCCGCAAGACCGCGCCAGGCTTCATGCCGATGGGCGGCAGCGGCATGGCCGATATGGGCGAAATGGAGATGGAGTTGCCGGACAATACGCTGCCGATGATGACCGGCAGCGGCCAGTTCGGCCCGATGGAGATGGGAGGCATGTTCTCGGTCGTGAAAGTCCGCGAGGGCCTTGCCGCACATGATTACAAGGACCCAGGTCCTTATAAGAACCCGGAGGGAACGATTGCCTACGAGTACAAAGGGCGACTCGCAGAAGCCCCGCGCCAGACGGGGCAGATCGATAGCGGCGCGCCGACAGTCGTCGAGGTGAACGTCGTCAAACCCGACATGAAAAACATGAAACACTGAAAATCACTTACAGGAGAACAGTTGATGAGATTGACGAAAAGCGCCCTTTGCCTCGCGCTGCTAATCGCCACGCCTCCGGCGCTCGCCTATGCCGGTGCAGGACCCGCCGGGCATTCGCATGGCGGTCACGGCGATGAATTGCCTTTCGGTGAAGCCGGGGATCCGAAGAAACCGTCCCGCCCGATCTCGATCGTGATGAGCGAGGGTGATGGCAAGATGCAGTTCATCCCCAACCGCATCGAGATCAAAAAGGGCGAGCAGGTGAAGTTCACCCTGAGCAACAACGGCGAACTCGATCACGAGATCATTCTCGCCACGCTCGAGATGAACCTCGAACACGCCAAGGAGATGATGAAGAACCCGGACATGGAGCACGACGATCCGAACGCCAAGCGTCTTGCGCCTAAGAAGGCCGGCGAGATCGTCTGGAAGTTCACCAAAGCAGGCGAGTTCGATTTTTCCTGCCTCATCCCCGGCCATCGCGAGGCCGGCATGACCGGCAAGATCGTGGTCAAGTAAGCTCAGCCAACCCTACAAAAGGATCACTATATGAAAAATCTCACAGTCGCCGCAATCGCCTCGCTTGCCATTGTGGTCGGTGCGGTGTCCGCATCGGCGCAAGGCGCGCCAGCCACCCCGACGGTCGCGGGTACGATCAAGAAGGTCGATGCCGAACAGGGCAAGGTCACGATCGACCACGCGAAAATCCCCAATCTCGACATGGATGCGATGAGCATGGTGTGGAAGGTAAAAGATCCCGAGATGCTGAAAGGCCTGAAGGCTGGTGACAAGGTCAAGTTCACGGCCGACCGCGTCGATGGCGCGCTCACCGTCACCAGCATTAAGAAGTAAAAACGCCCGTTAAGGTTCAGCGCCCTTTATCTGGCGCTGAACCTTATCTAGGAAAGGTGAGTCTCATGGCGTCCAATACGCCGATAAAAATTGTAGTCCTGACTTTACTGGCCATTGTTTCGTCGATTGGGTCATCTGGTCCAGCTTTGGCAAACGATGGCGATATTCAGCGTGTTCTCGACGCTTCAGGCTGCCCATCTGCGAAACTGCGGGTTGTTTACAGCAAGCTCGATACGATCGTTTATGAAGCCAATTGCTTCTCGACATCGCATAAGATTCTGACAGTCGAATGTCATTCGGACGTGTGCAAAGTGAATGCTGGTCCCAGGACACACACAAGCATCTCTCCGACATGATACTCGCCTTTCTTGGCGACGGAACGGACAATGTGGCGCTTTCTCTGGCGATCGGAGCCGCAAAAGTAGGAATCGACATGCGTATTGCGTCGCCCAAGGCGCTCTGGCCCGATCAAGCCTTCATCGACCAGTTTCACGCGATCGCGCAGTCGACCGGCGGCAAGTTGACGATTACCGAAACAGTCAAGGATGCCGTCAAGGATGCCGACTTCATCTACACCGATGTCTGGCTATCCATGGGCGAGGACGAAAAGTCATGGGGCGATCGCATAAAGCTGCTTTCACCCTACCAAGTGACGGGCGCGGTCATGGCCGCAACAGGCAATCCATTCACCAAATTCATGCACTGCCTGCCTGCCTTCCACAATGCCGATACGCAGGTCGGCGCCGATATCAAGAAACGCTTCGGCATCGATTGCATGGAGGTAACGGAAGAGGTCTTTGAGTCTGCCGCCTCGATCGTCTTCGCCGAGGCGGAAAACAGGATGCATTCAATCAAGGCGATCCTCGTCGCCACGATGGCAGGGTAGGCACCATGCGCATCGTCGTGGCTCTTGGCGGCAACGCCCTATCGAAACGCGGTAAGCCGATGACGGCTGAACTGCAGCGCGGCAATGCCCGAAAGGCTGCTACTGCGCTGATCGAGTTAATAAAAGCCGGCCACCAGATCGTTATCACGCATGGAAACGGCCCGCAGGTCGGCATGCTCGGCCTGCAGGCGCAGGCGGGACCGAGCGATGGGAATTACCCGCTCGATGTTCTGGGAGCCGAGAGCGAAGGCCTGATTGGCTACATCATCGAGCAGGAACTCAGGAACGTGCTGCCCCCGCACGCACTTCTTACTACGTTGCTGACGCAGACACTGGTCGATGCGGCAGACGTTGCGTTTTTGCATCCAACGAAGCCGGTCGGGCCGATTTACGACGAGCCGACTGCCCGGAAATTCGAGAAAGAGCGCGGCTGGACAATCGCGAAGGACGGCGATCACTGGCGGCGCGTGGTGGCCTCGCCCCGGCCAAAAGAGATAATCCAGATGAACATCATCGAGATGCTGGTCGGGCGCAACGTCACGGTCATCTGCGCAGGTGGCGGCGGTGTGCCGGTGGTGAGAGACACATACGGCGTGCTGACGGGCATGGAGGCGGTGATCGACAAGGACCTTGCCAGCGCGCTCGTCGCCCGGCGTCTCGGCGCGGACATGTTGCTCCTGCTGACCGATGTCGATGCTGTCTATCAGGATTTCGGGCAGCCAGCCGCCAAGCGAATTGCAAGCATCGGCGCTCAGGCACTTGACGCGGACCAATTCGCCGCCGGCTCCATGCGACCAAAGCTGGAGGCCGCCGAAATCTTTACCACCGCAACTGGTCGTCCTGCTGCGATCGGACGGCTTGAGGATGCGCTGGCAGTAGCAACCGGCGAGGCCGGAACCGTGATTGTTGCAGGCCAATCCGCTTTAAACCTACGGAACGACCCGCTTTGACGGGAGGACTGAATAGTTTCCGACCCTGGTGCAGCGCGGCTGCGCCCTATAGGCTTTGTCCAACGGGCTGGCAAAAGGTTCGGTCGAAAACGGATATAACGAGTTCTGGTCAACAGACGAAACATGCTCGGGGCGGGTGGCGGCTTGGCTGTCGCGGGAGCGGCAGACGATTATTCTGCATAGCGGCAGATCAGCGCTGCGGCCTGAACTGTCGGGTTTTCTCGGGCTTTCAGGTCGCTGTCCGGACCTCGTCATGCGCTTTGGTCATGACGATACGCTACCCAATAAATCTCCAAGGCCCGTATCGGAAGTGATAGCAAAATGAACGACCAGCCACGCAGCGTAGGGAAGACTGGTGCAGGCGCGCCCGCCGGTTCCGCACCAGCAAAAGTTATCGTCGACCCTGTCTGCGGCATGCAGGTCGATCCCGCGACATCGAAATACCACGCCGACCATGCCGGGCATTCCTACCATTTTTGCTCGAATGGCTGCCTGACCAAATTTCAGAAGGACCCTGGGCATTATCTTGGCGAAAAGGCCCCGCCTCACAAGCCTAGTGACGAGCCGATCGCAGAGGGCACGATCTTCACCTGTCCGATGCATCCGCAAATCCGGCAGAATGCCCCCGGTTCCTGCCCGATCTGCGGCATGGCGCTCGAGCCAGAAACGGTAACTCTCGATGCCGCGCCAAACGCTGAGCTTGCCGATATGACACGGCGGTTCTGGATTGCGCTCGCCCTGACGTTGCCGGTGTTCATCCTCGAAATGGGTAGCCATATCACAGGCATGCCCATGTTCGTCGCGGGGCAAACCTCCAACTGGATTCAGTTGGGGCTCGCGACACCTGTCGTACTCTGGGCCGGCTTTCCATTCTTCCAGCGAGCCTGGGTCTCGCTCGTCACCCTCAAGCTGAACATGTTCACGTTGATCGCGCTCGGCACGGGTGCGTCGTGGATATTCAGCATCGTCGGCACCCTCGCACCGCAACTCTTTCCCCCCGCCTTCAGGGGCATGGACGGGGCGGTGGCTGTCTATTTCGAGGCGGCTGCCGTCATCACCGTTCTGGTTCTGCTCGGCCAAGTGCTCGAACTGAAGGCACGAGACCAAACCTCGGGAGCGATCAAGGCGCTGCTGGGGCTTGCGCCCAAAACAGCCCGCCTCATCGCAGCGAATGGGACCGAGACCGACATCCCGCTCGATCAGGTCATCGTCGGCAATCATCTTCGCGTCCGTCCCGGCGAGAAAGTGCCGGTGGATGGAACAGTGACCGATGGACAATCCAATATCGATGAGGCGATGGTCACCGGCGAACCCGTTCCCGTTTCAAAGACGGTCGGTGGACGAGTCATCGGCGGTACAATCAACGCGACCGGTTCGCTGGTGATCGAGGCGACCAGCGTCGGGCGCGATACGGTCCTCTCTCGTATCGTGCAGATGGTCTCGACCGCGCAACGCTCGCGCGCGCCGATCCAGAGACTGGCGGACACAGTTTCCGGCTGGTTCGTGCCGCTGGTCATCTTGGCGGCAATCCTGGCCTTTGCCGCCTGGTATTTTTTCGGTCCCGCTCCGCAATTCTCCTATGCGCTGATCGCAGCTCTTTCCGTGCTGATTATCGCCTGCCCCTGCGCGCTGGGTCTCGCGACACCTATGTCGATCATGGTCGGCGTTGGGCGGGGTGCTGGCATCGGCGTCCTCGTCAAGAATGCAGAAGCGCTGGAGAGGATGGAAAAGGTCGATACGCTGGTCGTCGACAAGACCGGAACCTTGACGGAAGGCCGCCCGAGAGTGACGGGCGTCATTCCGGTCGGCACATCCTCCGAAGATGACATCCTGCGTAACGCTGCCGGGATCGAGCGACTGAGCGAGCATCCGCTGGCAGCGGCAGTCGTAAAAGCTGCCGATGATCGCGGGCTCGCGAAGGATGCTGCGTCCGATTTCGATTCACCGACCGGGAAAGGCGCCCGCGGCACCGTTGCAGGTCAGACCGTGGTGATCGGGCAGGAACGCTATCTGGCAGAGCTTGGCATCGATACGGCTTCAGCCATGAAAGCTGCTACGGCGGCACGTAATGATGGTGCCACCGCCATTCTCGTTGCTATTGGCGGCGTCGTTGCTGGCGTCATCCGCATTGAAGACCCGGTGAAGGCGACGACGCCAGACGCTCTGAAGGCGCTGAAGCAGGCCGGAATCCATGTGATCATGATGACCGGCGACGCCAAGGTAACTGCAGCAGTCGTCGCAAAACGCCTTGGCATTGACGAGATCGAGGCGGAGGTGACGCCTGAGCGTAAGCATGATCTCGTCAAGTCGCTTCGTGTAAAGGGCCGTGTCGTCGCGATGGCAGGCGATGGCGTCAACGATGCGCCGGCGTTGGCCGCCGCCGATGTCGGGATCGCGATGGGCAACGGCACGGATGTGGCCCTGGAGAGCGCATCCATCGCTCTTCTGCGCGGCGATCTCAACGGCATCGTCCAGGCGCGGGGACTTTCAATAGCAACCATGAGCAATATCCGCCAGAACCTGTTCTTCGCCTTCATCTACAACTTTGCGGGCGTGCCCATTACCGCCGGGCTTTTGTATCCGTTTTTCGGCATTCTCGTATCGCCGATCATCGCAGCGGCGGCCATGGGGCTGTCCTCTATCAGTGTCATCGGCAATGCGCTCAGGTTGAGAAGCGTTAAGGTCTGAAGTGATCTTTGTTCAACTTGCCGCAGAATAATCTGGAAATGTCCGCTTCAGGAAGCTGGAAAGCGTATTCGAAGGTCTGAGATGGGGCGCAAACCCGCCATTCCGTTGTTTCCTCATACAATCAGAATAGGATAATTTACATTTATTTTCTGTTAAATTAGAATAGCTTCCCATTTTCGCAAAATTTTGCCAGATGCACAGGTGTGGACGAAACAAAATGAAACATCCCTGTCTTTGAGAGGCTATCCGATCATTGCCCTTCTGAACTCAGAGACAGCTCTTTCGCTGGTCCGAGCATCAAAACTTTGATTCAAATCGTTTCGGTCTGTTTCGTAATGATTCAAGCTGTTTCTGCTAATCACGGGCTATGGACGATCAGCGGATTGAGCGACTAGCAGCGAACATCGCCGGATCGATGGTGGCAGGAGGGGAACGAGTTCCTTTCAGCCGCGCGATCCTAACACATTTATCTGACATCGAGATGCTAAGAGCGACAGGCCTTACCTGGTCGGCGATCGCTGCTCTCCTGACCAGAGCCGGCGCGCGGATAGCCGATGGACGCCCGGTCAACTCAGACATGATCCGGGCGACGATTTCGCGCGTGCGCCGCGCGACGGCAAGCTGCGGCGCGCCTCTTTCACCCGACCGAGCATCGAAGCCGTCTTCGGCTTCGGCGACCGATCCGGAAACGGGCGGCGCCACTTCGGGCGGTCATTCCATCGAACAACGAGCCAACGCGAGTTCGTCGAAGAACGTGACGACAAGCGATATCGAAGGCGTGTTGGCGCGTTTGGGCAAGCCTAGCAGGGGGACTCAATGAAACTTAGCGATTTAAACCGTGCGAACCATAAGATTTATTGCGAAGACAGACCTAGCGATCAAGATCAGTTCGTCGATCCGATCTGGGATTTGTTTTACGATCTCGATGGCGCGGTCGAGACGCTAAACGAAGACCATCTCGAGTTCGTCGAACCAAATATTTTCTTCAATTCCGAAACCATCACTTCTGAAAGTGAGATGGACCAGATCATCACCAGTTATAATAAAAAGTATCCTGGTCGCCATTTGAACATCATGTCGATCACCCCTGATGCTCTAGCTAAATACAATTATGCGCCCTACCCGGAATTTGAGCGACGATTCTTGAAAGACGGATATGTTTCTAATCTCGATGTCGTAGGTTTCGGGCAAGGCGAACGAGACCCGCGAACGCTGAGTGATGTCCATCATCGTGAGACGGTCGATGCGCAACGTGACGTGGTTCTTGCTCTGCTTACCGAAAGCGATGTACTTTGCGGCATGCACGCGACGGTTGAAACGATCAACTCGCTCGTGGGCCTAGGGCCACGCGACCCTGGTCAGCGCGATGACAGTTCAAGGCTGAGCGTGCCGCTCATCCAGCATGATCATGTTTACCGACCGTTCGTCGCGTTTCCTAAGAATGCAACAGTCCACATGGCTCTCGAAGGACGGGTTTGCCGCCAAAACTTTGCGAGAAGGGAGCGTCCTGCAGCACTGGAACGCATTGCGGACCAGTTGGTCTTCGAACTGCGCCACGCTGGACAGCTCTTCGACGGCGCGACGCCTGATGCCCTAATTCTCTGGCAGACGCAAATTTTGGCATTTCTTCGAAAGATTGCGTGGATCGTCAATTTCAACAATTCTCCGGCGCTTCTTAATGCTTTGAAAGACAGGCGGAACCACCTTCTGAGTAAACAAAAGGACTTGCGTGGTTACGACATCGAGAAGGCGACGGATGGCGTCAAATTCAACAAGGCGCGGAAAATGCTCGAATGCGATCCGATCTACTTGCGGGCGGTCAACTCGGAGTTGGACGAGTATCGTGAGCGCCTTCTGGCTCAAGGTCTCATCGACCCAGCCTGGCTGCCTGCCCATGATCAATTCAGCTGGGGTTTCAGTGTCCGTGAATTGCTGATCGGAGCGGCGCATGGCGCAACCTATGAGCCGAGATACGATTACCGGGATGAGAGAGAAGCTAATCAGCCCATCGTCATCCTTTCTCCGCTCGCTGCCTGGATGGGGAGCCTGAGGCGGGATGGCCGAGCTGTTCTGGACCGGTCAATCGCTTATCGCCTCGTTAAGCTCGACGAGCCCGATCCGACAGACGATGAGAATTGGACCGAGGATATGTCTCTGGCACCGTTCCGGCCATTCTTTGACAATCGCCTTGGAGTCGAAATCCGCAGAGAGCTGACGCAGCTGGCAAGGCAATGCCTGGAAGACGGCAGCTCGATCAATGTTCGCTACCGCTGGACGGCCGACCCGGATCGCGCAAGGTCGATCGGCATGCAAGATGGCAAGCTCGTCATTCGTGGACCTCTTCTTGACTTCCCGTTGAGCGCGGCAGCGCGCTGGAACGAGCTTGCCGCGAACATCGTAGCCGACGGCGGCATCGTGAAAGTCGGGCAGCAGCGGCAGCCAGCTGCCGCCTGACTTCCACTCCGGAGCCCGATCATGCTGTTTTTTTGGTTTGTCGAGTCGGGTCGAGCCAGGCGGCGGGGATAAAACCTTCCCGCTTTGGCTTCCAAGCAGTGATCGGCCAGTCGAGAATATAGCTGTCGCCGAAGCATTGCACGAGAGCGCGGACCGATTTCGTATCCGCCTCGAAGATCCCTAGAGCCGACGCCAGCTTCGATTCGCTGCAGACTGGCAACGTCGTAATCCTTCTGACATAACGAGGGTCGGTTTCCTCCCGGTGGGCGGTGTTGACCTCGAGCACGCTGACCTCGCGCTCGCCCAAGCCCTTGGAGATGGTCTTAGAGGCTTCTCCAAGCGTCTGTCGACCATAGATTTTGATCTGGAACAGGTCGAGAAGGAGCTGGGCGTCGTCTCCATACGTCGCCTTGAGCTGCAAAGGATTTTGCACGCCCATGAAGACCACGAGGCCTTTCTCCCGACCGAGTGCGAGCGTCTTTTTCAGGCCCTCGATGCGATCGAGAACATGAAACTCGTCGAGCACGAAAACGACGCGGCGCTTTGCGCTGACTTTGAAGCGCGGGTCGGCGACGCGCGTTGCGGTGGTGCGGAATAGAATGCCTCCAACGAGGCTCGATAGGGCAGAATAGTCGGCGGAATACTGAAGCAACACGGTCCTGGGCCCGGGCTGCGTTCCGTCGAGCCAGCGTGTTACAGAAAATCGACGTTCCTTTGGATGACTATCCCAAGCCCAGACGAGCGGCCGCAAGGCAGTGAAGGCTGCCGACTGCATGGTGATGATAATGCCGCGGATCGTTCTGTCATCTCCTTCCTCGCTTTCGCTCGTCAAAAACGGGCTGGCGTTGAGATCGATCTTTTTGATCGCTTGCATGATGCCGTCAGTGTCCAGAAGCGCGACCTCGAGGATCGATCGAGCGTTCCAGTTCTGCCCACGCTTCTTTTGCTGGCTGATAATGATGTCCTCGAGAACGATACGAGCCGAGTTGGACCAGAAAGGCGGGCTGCTTTGTGGTACGATGTCGGCAGCGAGCTGGTGTGCGTGCGCCGGACCGACCACGTCCGCGCCAAGATCGAGCGCATAGCCGTCGCGATGGTGCGGCGCGATGAGGACAGCGTCTTTCTCGTTAAAGCAGGCCGTGACCTCGCCTTTGGTGCACAACATGAGCACGCGATCGCCGCGATCGATCGACTGTTCGGCGAGGGCGCGCAGGATGTTGGACTTGCCGCTGTTGGGCGAACCGACGACGAGAACGTTCTTCGTTTCCGCCGGAAAGGGCAGAGGCAGGTGAGGGGCGAGGTAGAGGCCTGTTTTCGCCCTCACGCCTGACTCCGCGACGAGCCTGCGTAGCAAATGGATACGCGCATTGTCGTGATAGTAGAGTCTCGGGTCGCCGTCTCTCGTATAGAGGAATGGCTCTGAAACGGGCGTGTTGATCCAGGCATGGAGGAAGGTCGCAATGCTCGAGATTGCGCCGAGTGCCACGGCAATCATCGCTCGCCGGACGATCTCGTCCCGAGCCTTTTCCCAGTACCAAAAGGTGAAGGTCAGGCGGAAATCGATGTCGATCCCCTCCGGACGGATTGGTGTCAGGATGATGAGGGCGGCAAACGAGACGATGCCGATCAATACGAAAGCCATCACAGCGGTAGCGATCGCCACGCCCGGATCTTTACGCGGTGCGTCGCCGAGCCGAAATTTTGCGAGAAACATGGATTGCTCCGACTTTAAGGATTGAAATGTCGATGCAGCGTCATTGCCGCGACGGCGAGGACGCACAGGACGGCACCGAACGCGATGCCGAACACGAGCGCGCGATTGAGGTAGGAGGCACGTCGAATGCGCTGCGTCTTCCAGGTCAGAGGAGGCTTGCCTGGCTCTTCGGCCGGTGTCGGCGAGCCCGCGGCGAGCACGGCTGGAGAAGGCTTGGCGCCTTTGCCGTTTGCGCCGCCTTTTGGCGAGCGGGATGCCGAGCGCTGCTTCACGGCATGATCCTGCGTGGCAGTTGCCGTGGCGACAGGCGTCTTGACAGCAGGCGTCTTGGCGACAGACGTCTTGGCGACAGGCTTCTCGGCGACAGCGCTCGTCGTTGGTTCGCCAGAGTGTTCGATAAGAAGCTTGACGAATGCCGCGTGGACAGCGGGACCGAGCCGCGTCATACGCGCAAGATCGATCCTGCCACCATTCGCCTCCATTTCTGCAAAGGCTTCCTCAGCGAGATGCTTTGCTGCCGCTTTTCCTTCACGCTCGATCTCATCGAAATCAACCCTGCGGCGAGGTCTGGGTGGCTGAGCGTCGGTCATGACCGCCCTCCCTTGGGCAAGTCGATCAGCTCGGCAAACTGGCCGTGCATGCTCGTCCAGAAGCGGAGGATGCTGCTGCGCATCACCTTGACCTCAGCGATGGAGCGGCCGAGGAGCACGCTCGTCTCAGCAGGGTCCATAGCCAAAGCTTTGACGAAACGGATGCCGGCGCCTTCAAACGGGGCCCAATACTCGCGCGGGATCCCAGGCATGATGATCTGCTTTGTCCCGCTGGCAACGTCGCAGAGGCGGCGATAATTGGTTTCCGCGATGGAGCCCGCGACGATCCGATCGGCGGAGCCGCCGAAGCGGTTCTCAACCAGCACGATGCGAAGCGTTGGAAGTGAGCCTCTCAAGCGCCCGACGGTGAACGCAGCTTGCGAGGTCGACTCGGGGTCAAGCGGCAGAAACGGAACGAAGGCGATGGCTGGCAAATTCCACGCAGCCAGATCCTCGCCGAAATCGACCTCACGGAGGAAGTTCGTCAGCGTCTCGACCATGTTGGCGCCGGTGTCGAGAATGACCGACCGATTGTTCGGGATCGCCTCGCGGGCTGCCTCATAAAAGGGACCGATGGCTCGCATCGCGAGCGTCGGGTCCTCGATCAGCAGATCGGGATCGGGTCGAAGATCGGTGACGACGTCGCCGATCATGTGCGCGAGGCGCTTCTGATCGTCGATCTGAAATGCTTGAAAAGCAAAGTTGTTCACTGCGAACACGTCGCAGAGGAACGTCGCGGCGTGCGTCTTGCCGGCGCTTTTCTGGCTGGCAAAGATTGCGACGAGCGGTGTCTTGATCGGCTGGTCGGTACGGGGTCTCTTGGTCATGTCCTGCTCCTGAAGGCTGCTCGGTTCGAGCGATGGGAGCAGGTTAGCGATCTTCAGGAGGCGGTTATTTCATCTGCAAAGATTTTTGGTACGATGCGATGAGATCGAAATTCTCAGTTAATGAATAGTTCGTTCGGCAGTCGAACCCATCCAAAATTAGGGGTGAGGATCGTCGCTGGCATTTTGCTTTGCGAGCGGACTGATTTCGCGGCAGGCCCGCAGATTGAACCAGAATGAAAGGCTTCGTCATAACGACGAAGCCCCCATTCCATTGACACCTGATGCATCGTCAAGCGGGATCGAACACCATGACGACGAGCATGACGATGTATTGCGCCGCTGTAATGCGAGGCCAGAGTGCAAGGAGATCGTTCTCGGTGAGGTGATCGAGTCCGTTGCCGTAGGGCAGAACGCCAAAGGTTTTCATGCAGGCCATTTGAGCGAAGAAGCGTCTGTCTGAAACTTCGTCGTTTGTTTCCCCAATGGGCTTGCCCGCAGAGGGAGCCTCGCTGTCCAACGGTCGCAAGCCGTACAGTGTTGCAAGATCGCGCCTGAGATCGTTACCGACTTGCTTGCAGTTCTCACGAATAATTTCGATGGTCATGATGTTTACGCTCTTCAGAACTTCCGGCACCAAAATTGGCCGCCGGGGCTGATTGGTCAGCACCGATGTTCTGCACCGGATCGGCCGGTCGCTTTTTTGATATGCAAAATTTTTTGGCGATCAACGAAGGTGCCTTCGATCATAGTGAAAGTTCTCTTAAACGGCGTCGTTGCCAGGTTGCACCAAGATCGGCCATCGTCTCGCGATCTGGCACCCTTGTCATTTTCTCATTGATCACGTCGAGTGTGGTCCGCTTCAGCGACGAACGGGAAAGCTGTTTAATGAGATAAGCCTCCGATGCCGCTTCGCTGATGTCGGACGAACGTTGAGCAAGCGGCAGATCCGCTCTTGCCTTTGCCTCAAGCGCCGCGGCATCGAGAAACAGCCTCGTTTCGGCGCGCGACCGGCTCGACGCCACATAAGCGGCATGACGATCCATGCCAGGGGACACAAGAACAAAGGCCTTGTCCGTCGTCAGACCCTGCGAACCATAAATGGTCGTTGCATATGCGTGACTCAATTTGATCGGTGGTGTCGCCGCTGCGCCCAAATCGACGGTCACCCGCTCTTTCCCGATTTTGAGGTTGAGCGTCGTCTTGCCGTTCGTATGACCGCGCAATGACGAGATGGTCGCTTCGGTGCCATTGATGACCTCGCGGCCATCGATCGTCATGCGCTCCAAAAACCGCACGCGATCACCGACCGCAACAGGCAATCTCTGCCGGTGGCCACGACGGTCGAGCACGTCGATGATCGTATCGTTGCCCTTTAACTGACCTGCCTGCCGTAGACGCGCCCTGACCTCTGCCGAGATCGCCCTGACCTCGGCATTGGTTTGAGCAATGATGAGGCTGTTGGCGCTCGGCTCTGCCTTTTGCGCGTCCTGCCAGGCATCGACCAGGGTTGAGATCGTCTGCTTCGCGCCTTGGCAGGCGCTGACCAAGTCTCGCTCCTTGAATGCTTTGAAGGCAGCTTCAGCTTCACCATGGCCAAAAGCCGTCACCGCATCGCGATGCCATGCGTTTTGCTGACGACGAATTGTGTCGACGGAAACGACCGGTAGCGCTTCTGTTACGAGCCTCAAGCCCGATCCTGCTCCAACGCTTTGCAGCTGGTTGCGGTCGCCAACGAGGATGAGCTTGGGGGAAGCGTTAAGATCGTCGCTGGCGGCCGCGAAAGCGTTCAAAATGACATGCATCTGACGGCTCGACAGCAAGCCCGCCTCATCGACGATGAGCACGGTCTTGCCATCGATAAAGGGAGAGCCGGCTGCCAACCGCGCCAACCACGAATTCGTCGCTCTTGACTCGATGCCGAGATCGTCAGCCAGCACGGTGGCAATCTTCCAGGCTGTCGCCGATCCGATCACGCGATACCCGGCCGCTTCCCAAATTCGTTTAATCGGTTCGAGGACGGTGGTCTTGCCGGACCCTGGCGCGCCCTCGATGACCGTGATCGGCGCGCCGGACGTGGCGGTCGCGACGGCATCCATCTGTTCGGCGCTGAGCACGACGCGCGAGATATGATGAGCGATGTCGTCCGTGGCGGGCTTTCCCTTCCGCTGGACGAGCGTCTTCGTGAGATTGACGATGTTTTGCTCGATCTGAAGAATTTCAGGCGTGCTGAAGATCGGATACCCGAAGCCATCGCTAGCGATGGTGACGACCTCGCCGCGCGCCATCAAGCTTTCGATCTCGTTATCGATCGTCGTTGTTGAGCGGTCCGTTCCAGCCTTCGCCGCAGCAAGGGCGGCATAGAGCTGCCGAAACTCGAAGGTGCTCTCGTGTTCGGTGAGGTCACGGCAGACCGTGAGGGCAGCTGCCACGGGGTCTTGTTCGCGCTCGCGGTCGTCATGAAGCGATTGTGCGCATCGATCCGCTGACAAATCGAAGTTGGGCAGCTCGAAGCCGAGATTGGTCGCGCGCTGGCGCCACATTTCAAACCGGTCGATTTCGTTGGGAAGCTTTTTGACGCTGCGCGATGCCTTGGCGATATCGGCTGCAAGAGCCGGCGCATCGCCGCTCGCAAGACCAAGCTCCGACAGTTCGTCGGCGATCGTTTGGCGACGTGCTGAGAAGTAAGTTTTTAGTTTCGAATTGACGCCGGAAACCTCGAAGATGCCGTTTTTGCCGACGCTTTCGATATTGAAGCCGAGCTGCCGAAGGCCACGCGAGAGTTCGGCGTGGTAGACAGCGCCGGCCGCCATCTTCCATTGAAAGAGCGCTTTGCCATCAAGCGCTCCGACAAGTCCGTCACGGCGAAGCCCAAGATTTAGAATAACGGCATGTGTATGGAGGTTGGGATCGGCGAAGAAATGACCGTCCTGATGAAGGGCAGGTCGCGCCTCTCCATGCTGAAAGGTCGCGGCCGTCAGTTTCACGCTCTCCCGATTGACACCATTCTTTCCAGTTCGGCAGAAGGCGGCATGCGCCTCGACGACGTCGAGCGCGTGTTGGACTGCTCGCGCCTGCGCGGCTTCGATCTGATGGCGAAGCTCGTCGCTGCCGAGGCCCCAGAGGATCGAAATGGATTTCGGGGCCGAGAAGGTGAGGTCGTAGCCGCCGACCCGTTCCGTCCGCTCACGCTGATTGCTGAGGAGCGAGCGGCCGTTCGCGCCGAGCGCCCCATGCAGACGCTCGAAATCGGCCCGTTCGATCGCCGAGCCCAAAAAGGCATCGATCGGAACACCAAGCTTCGACCATACACCTTGGTTCTCGATGCCGGCGGTATAGTAGTCGGTGAGACTGAGATAATATCGCGCGGTGGTGCCCGCGGCGATGGTTGCGACCATGGCTGCCTCCAGGAAAGAGGCAGATCAATAGGCACTTATGCGAGGCGGTTATTTCGACCGCAAAGCAATCCGCGGCCATGGTTAACGGCGAAAGCGGGCCGTTACCAGGACGTTAACGATGCCGAACGTTCGTCTTGCAATTCAAATAAGCGGGCTCTGGCATTTGAGATGATGCGGCCTTCTGACGAACGGAGGCATGACGCAATGACCAACGCGCAAAGACACCTCAATGATTTGAAAGCGAACAAAGACTCGATCCAAGACTTTGTTTTCGATTGTTTCTTTGCAGCATTCTTCAATCCAACCAAAGAAGGCGTGAACCTTGTTCTCGATGCTTATGAGGAAACAGAATTTACGACTGCTGTCGAAATTCGTGTGCAGTATCGAGAAGATCTCTATATCATTTACGATCTATTAAGAAAAGGACTTAGGGTAACGACAGAGTCAATTGATGAGAACGCCTTAAAATTTAGAGGCCATATTGCCGATATTCTTTCTTTCGAGATCAGCCATCACCAGTATGATGCGATCTTGGTGAATTTTCGTCGGCGTGGAAAAAGAGTGCAACGGGAAAGCATGAGCTCCTTGCAGCGAGTGTTAACAGAACCCGATTTAGTGCGTTAAAACAATGCCGGTGCTCAGTTTCCATCGTAAGATTTGAGCGTGAAAGAGGGTCGGGCGTCGATCGATCGGCAGCTTGATCGTTTGTGATCTAGACGTCTCGCGTGTCACTTCGACCAATCGTCGAAATGGACCATTAAGAGAACATTAACCGTCACAAACGCTTGCGTTGCAGATGAAATAAGCAGGTTCGCCAGCTCGGCATGATCGGTCTCTCAACACGGGAGACCAATCCATGAAAATCCGATCACAACAGCATGTGAGTGAAAGCGCTGCGGACACCGAGCGCAGCGATACGCAACAGGACGTGGGGCACGCGGACGATCGTTTGGCCGCTGCCCGACAAACATCGTCTGAACCCGACAGAACAGTCGGCCTCGCCAAAGAAACAGTTTCGGCAAAAGCGCCTGACGTTCAAGACAACTGGCAAGACTTGGTCGCAATCGCGCCCCGCGAGATCGACGTCCTCGAGACCTATCTCAAGAAGGTGCTCGATGCCGTTCTTGGAACGCGGGGCGGGGAAATAGCCCTTCGCTGTCGCGGGCCGCCTCGCTGCGCCCCGTACCGATCGCACATCATCCATCATCGATTAGGAACACGTCATGAAGAACCGGACGAAGTACAACGCATTGCGTCATCTCAACGAAACGATCAGTGACGCTATCGTTTTGGCGAAGGATGTTGCCGACAAGGCAGCCGAGAGCGACATCAACCAGGGAACGCTCCTCGACGTGAAGAGCGTCGGCGGGACGACCTGCCTCGTCGAGGTCATCGTCGGAGGACGCGACATCCTTAGTCGCGCTCGCGCCGCATTGGAGAATGGAGAGATCGGTTTCGACAGAACCGAGGCAAATCCTCAGAATGCGAACTTTGCATTGCGCGGGTTCGTGTTCGGGTACTGCTGCATCTACATTTCCGCCAACCCGCACTATCCGTTGCTGACCGTGCAGTTCTGCTAGTCGGACCTGGCAGTTCGCTACTGCATCAATTGCGGAAAGGGGCTCCGGCGTTCGCCGGAGCCCTTTTTGTCATTCGCCCTGGCGGCGGGACCAGAGGAGCGCGTAGGCGCCGGGCTCGTTCTCGACCTCGACCAGTGAGGCGTAGATAGGAGCGGCGAGGCTCGGATCGTCGATCTTGCAGGAGAGGTACTCGCGATTGTTCGTCTGCGAGGTTTTCCTCCAGGCTGCTCCGAACTCGACGGCGCCGGCAAGGATGCGGAAGGCCGGAGCCTTGTCGTTGTCACCCGCGGAAACCGCGACGAACTTGGCTTTTGCGTTGAGGGTGAGGGTGCTGATGAGTCCGGTAAAGCCGTCATTGGTCTTCTTGAAGGTGCCGATGGTCGCCATGATGATGTTCCTTTAAAAGGTTTGGTCGGACCGCCCGATGCGGCCTCGATGGCGGATATGACGACGGCGGCATGTGACGCGCGCACCCGACGGGTCGCAACGGAAGTGGAGAACGGCAAGACCAGAAGTATTTTGTCCCGCGAGGAGCCGCGGCAGCGGCGGGGAAAATACGAAAGGGCGCGCCGTTGCGGGCGGGACAGCCAGCCGGCGATAACCGCCATGACAACGAGGACGTATCGAGCGGTTTGGCTCCAACTTTGAGGACGCATCCGGCGATCGTTCGCAACGGGGAAGAAGACGCGGCGGCGCTGCCTCGTCACGAACACTCATACGCAATGCCAGGGTCAGCCCGCTACTTCCGGCTGGGGGCACAACGGCGGGACAGAGCTTGCATTCTCCCTACCGGCGCCGCGAGATCGGAGGCATGGAAGATGGGGCGGGATCAATCCGAATCGGCATCTTGCAAGACTCGACAATCTTGCCGCCAGCTTTCTGCTCTTGTGGTCGTCAATCGAGACCGAATCGCATGTCCGCTTGCTCTCTGTCCATTAGGTTGCAGCATGGCAAAAACAGCGTGGCAATGCCTGTTCCCCGTCGTGATGGAAAGGGATGCGCCGACCAGCCTATCCTCATGCGGCCGGCCAGTTAGTCCTTGCTACAATCTGCAGGAATGATTCAAGCGTCACCGCATCCCTTACTCGGCAGACCGTAGGGCAAATGACTTCCAGTTAGCATGGTCCGACCATCGAACGTCGATCACGGCCGGTCGCCGGCAATGAACGCGGCTTTTCCGGAAGCCCGATCGACGCGCCAGATTGCATGTCCCGTTGGGCAGCAACGCGGATCGTTTTGTCGGAGCGTCGCCGTTTCGACGGTCAAATTGTCATCTGCGAATGATGCACCTGTGATGGTGCCGATGACACCTGTCACCCTGCGCCCTGCTGCATAGTGACCCTGCCCGTCATCGTCGAAGATCGTCACATCCTGCTGAAAGGCGCTGCCAGAGGTCGGCGTATAGACCATTGTCGCCAGGGCAAAGGGCCGTGGACCGGCAAAATGAAACAGCGAGACGCGGGTCGGAAGGCTTGCGAGGCTGCATCGCGCCGGACGGCCGCGCTGCTCACACTCGACGCTTCTATGTTTTGCATAATCGTGGACGGCCGATGCGGCGGGTCCATGGACGGACGTCCAGACCTCGCGAGGCGTCTCTTGCGCGTGAGCCGAGCGCGCGGCGAGTAGCGGCAGCGTAAACTGTGCGACCATGATTACCAACACCATCGATGGCTGCCGCCACCATCCTCGGCGGCCGCCTGGATCGCCACCTTGACCGGTATAGTGGCGATGCCGGATCATCCGCGCAACTCCGGATGGCCGAACCAGTCACGATGCGAGAGATCGTGAAAGCCCAGTTTGCGAACGTTCGGAACGTGCAGCTCGATGATGTCGTCGACGAGCCAGGCCTCGCCCTGCCGCTTCAGGGGAAAGCGAAATTGCCGGGAGATTTTGATCGGCTGGTCGTCATCAACCAATCCGATCTCAGCCTCGACGGTCGCTTCGTTCGCAGCCTCTTTCGTGAGCACGACGCTCTTGAACGCCATATGCTCGACGCCCTGAGAGCCGGTGATGAATTCCCCGTCCCAGAGATTGATGCGGCGCTGCATGGCGACCCGCCAGCCGCGATTGATCAAGCGTCGAAAGTCATCGGTGTAGAAGCCTCTGGCGGCATGCTCCGGCATGATCTCGGTCTCGACGCCGTTGGTTGCGACCATGCGCTCCAGCAAGTGACGAACGGCCTGGGCTGGACCAGTCCCCTCACCGGCACGTGCGTCAGCCATCAGCGCGAGAGCGATGAGGAAGCCACCGGCGATCGCTCTGGCAAGCGTTCGCGCGATCGTTTTTGATGATGGTGACGACGAAGGGGTCATGGTCGTCTCTGTGTTGCGGTCGCAAGGGCTATGGAGAAAGCTGAAACCGCCTTCGCTCGAGATGCAACCTTGCAACTGCGAGGCTCGCGATCGTCGATGACTATGGGAAGCGGCGGCCATTGACTGGACAGTCGAAAGCCTGTCGCAGATTCAGCCGAAAATCACGTAGGGACGGTTTCAGCCGACACGGTCATGACGGAAGCTTTATTTGGCTCATCAGCCCGGAAATCGGTGATGAGGCGTTCTGCCGTTGCGTCCATCCTCGCCTTCAGGTTGGTGACCTGCGATGTGGCAGCGCCACCAATAAAGCAGCCAAGAATGAACGGGGTCGACACAAGAAGCGCTACCATCACCTGACCGCTGACGAACGCGCCGATCACTGCAAAGATAAAAGGCAACAAGCCGATATAGATTAAAACAGTCCCGAAAAATTTAGCCGTGCCGTAGCCCGGCATCATATGCGCTCGTAGAGCACCGTCGGTCATGACTTTCTCATCGACGCGGTTCCACCACCAAAGCTTTCCTTCCGTCTTGTTGCGGTAGGCGACAGCGCCAAGATCGAATTTGGCTCCGACATCGGCGAACAGCACCTCAACTTCGTCACCAATGACCGCATTGACGTGACCGGGCAGAACGATGGTGTCGCGCGTGCCGTCGTTCCATCGCAGGCGCACGTCTTTCCAATGGGTGGTCGAGGATTTGATGGTGACCTCGTTCACGTGGCCGGTGCCGTTATGAACACGCCCGCCGCCCCCTCCGCCCCACACCGCCGTCTCCGAACGGTTCTGAACATCTTCGATACGGCCTCCGAGAAGCGTATAGCGCACGCCCTCGACAACCAGTTCCTGTTTCGTCTTGCTCATGATCGACCTCCGCATCTGATGAGCGGAGACCAGGTCCCGCCCGGTTTGAACTGAATGACAAGCCTGCCCGCGCTTTCGGTCGCGATGACCCGCATGCGCTTGTCGCCGCTGCCCTCGTCGCATCGCCCTGCCCAGCTCACTGCCGAACCATGCCGCTCGACGCTCGAAAACGAGCAGCTCATCTCATCGGAGGTCAGCGAGAGAGGACCGACCTCGACGACACCGCCCGCCGGCAAGCGACAGGCCGCCTGATCAGCAGCCCAACGGCCAACAATCGTGTGTGGTGCGGCATGGGCTGGCAGCGACGTGACTATGCTCAGCCCGAAAAATGCCAAGACAACGCCTGCAACTAATTGATCTCGCCCTCGCATGCCGCACTGCTCCACTCGTCGTTCTTTATGCTCGGACCCAAAGGACCGCCGCCCAGCGCTTGATCGAAAAATCCGCCGTCGGAACTTCCATCACGTGCCCGTGCGATTGATCAGCTGCATTTACGAATAAAGCTCGATCGTTAAGAAAATCCCTACTTTAGTTTGTGGATCGATAGTCGAGGTGCGCGTTCACTCGTAAGGTGAACAAATCACTCACGGACCATGCTTTGCGACTTCTGCTCGCTCGTAATCTTCGAGCTGAGCGGGCCCGGCGTCATATTGCACAGGAAGCTTTTGCGCTTCAGATTGGACTGTCCCGAACTTATATGTCGGCGATCGAGACCGCTAAAAAGTCAGTGACGCTAGACACATTGCAGCGCCTCGCCGATGGGCTCGACCTGCCGCCCTGGCGGCTGCTGTTCGATGAGGGAGTTGTTGGCGAGGAAAATTGAGCTTGAAACCCCGTTTCGCGAACTAGAAGAAAGCCACAACAATTTTAGGGCTGGCTAACGACTGCTTAGCGCCCTCATCTCGGGCGTTCACGAGTTGGGTTGTCCTTCCCAAAAGCTGCCATCTGTCCCGGTTCGAGGGCTTGAGTTTTGTAACAGCAAGACCTTGCCAACCTGATCTATCGCTCGGCAATGGGCCTTAAGAAACAGATCGACGCCTTCCGCTACGCGCTTCTCGATATCGGAAGCGTCCGCCTCCAGGTCGAGGCCGAGCGCCAC